>JAFAVK010000111.1 GCA_019242475.1 Acidobacteriota bacterium
GATCGCGTTGGACAAGGCGGTGAGCCAGTTGCCGCCGGGGTATCGCGCGGTGTTCGTCTTGCACGACGTGGAGGGGCACGAGCACGAGGAGGTGGCGAGACTGTTGGGCTGCTCGGTCGGGACGAGCAAGTCTCAGCTCCACAAGGCTCGGATGAAGCTGCGGAACCTGCTGACGACCGGCAAGAAGTCTCGGCGGCGTAGGGCTGCCACCCGGGCGTCTACGGCCTGAGACTGACGAGAGAGATAGGGTTTGAAATCGAAGCGTGGGCGCCGGCAGTCAAGACTGCCGGCGCCCACGCTTCAGTTTGTATATGTCGCTCGCATTTGCGACGATGAGGCGCGATGCCGGAGGGTTCGAGAGTCCTGCGGCTGGGCGACATGGTTCTGCGGCGCGGCGGAACACTCTCGCAGAGGCTCGTCCAGGCCGTCATCAGCGTCGCGCTGCGCCTCTTCTTCCGGCGCATCGAGACGAGCCGCGCCAGGCTCGTCCCGGAGTCGGGCGCGCTCGTCTTCGTCCTCAACCACCCGAACGGGTTGATCGACCCGGGGCTCGTCTTCGCGGCGCTGCCGCGGCGCATCTCCTTCCTCGCCAAGTCAACGCTCTTCAGCCTGCCCCTGGCCGGCTGGCTCCTGCGCACGGTCGAGGCGCTGCCGCTCTACAGGCGCGCGGACGCGGGCGAGGACGTTTCGCAGAACCTGCGCACCTTCGAGGCGTGCCACAGCCTTCTACTCCGCGGCCGCTGCGTCGCGCTCTTCCCCGAAGGTCTCTCGCACAACGCGCCGAGGCTCCAGCCGGTCAAGACGGGCGCGGCGCGCATCGCGCTCGGGGCCGCGGTGCCGGGGCTGAAGATCGTGCCCGTCGGCCTCTACTACACTTCCAAAACCTCCTTCCGCGGCGAGGCGCTGCTGCGCTTCGGCGAGCCGCTTGACGTTCCGCAAGTTGAGCCGGACGAGCGCGGCGAGCCGCCGCGCGAGGCCGTGCGCGAGTTGTCGGCGCGCATCGAGGAGGCTTTGCTCGGCGTGACTCTGAACGTCGAGACGAAGGAGCAGTTGGACGCGGCGCGCAAGGCCGAGCGGCTGTTCTCTTCGGTCTACGAGGGGCTGAACGTGAGGCTGCCGCTGGCCGAGCGTTTCGACTTCCTGCGCGGACTCTCGGCGCAGCTCTTCGCGCGCCTGTCGGCGGCGAAGGGGCTGGAAGATTTACGCCGCCGCATCCTCCGACACGAGGCGGAGCTTGAACGCATCGGCATCGCGCCCGAGAACCTTTCCCTTTCGAGACATTCGCGCTGGTACGTGCTGCGCCACTTCCTCCTGCGCGCGTCCGTGCTGCTCCTGCTCTCACCTTTAACCGTCGTCGGCGCCGTCCTGCACCTGCCCGCGTACCTCGTCTGCACGCTGCTCGCGCGCCTCTTCCCGCGCCACGGCGTGGACGAGATCGGGCCGACGGTGAAGATTCTGGCGGCGATGCTCTTCATGCCGCTGACGTGGCTCGTCGTGTCGGCGTTCGTGTTTGTGCGCTGGGGTTGGCAGGCGGCGGTCGTGGCGCTCCCCTTCTCCGTCCTGTGCGGCTACGTGGCGCTGCGCTCGCTCGAAGAGTTGTACGACATGCGCGGGTGGTTCAAGGCGCTGCTGCTGCTCGCGCGCCGCCGCCAGCTCTTCCTGCGCCTCCTCATCGAGCGGCGCGCGCTTCAGGACGAGCTGCGGCGCATGGAGACTCCCGAGGCGGGCTGAAGCGGTGTTATCATCCCGACCCGTGAAGACGACAAACAGACAACTGCTGCTCATCAGCAACGGCTCGGAGCTGATCGGCGACAACCCGACCGAGTTCTTCCACAACGCGCTCAAAGACTTCCTCGGCACGTCCGTCAGGCGCGTGCTCTTCGTCCCCTTCGCCGCGGTCGCGCGCACGGAGGACGAGTACCGGGACAGGGTGCGCAAGCACTTCGGCCCGCACGGCTACGAGGTCGAGTCTCTGCACGACGCCGGCGACGCGCGCGCGGCGGTCGAGCGCGCGGACGCCTTCGCCGTCGGCGGCGGGAACACGTTCAAGCTCCTGCGGGGGCTCTACGAGGCGGGGGTGGTCGAGTTGCTGCGTGAGCGCGCCGGGCTCGGCGTGCCGTACGTCGGCTGGAGCGCGGGCTCGAACGTCGCCTGCCCGACCATCAGGACGACGAACGACATGCCCATCGTCGAGCCGCCCACCTTCGACGCCCTGAACCTCGTCCCCTTCCAGATCAACCCGCACTACACCGACTACCACCCGCCCGGCCACATGGGCGAGACGCGCGACGAGCGCCTGAACGAGTTCGTCCACGTCAACCCCGGCGTCCGCGTCGTCGGCATCCGCGAGGGCACGATGCTCCGCGTCGAGGGCGACGAGATTAAATTGCTCGGCGGCAAGCCCGCGCGCGTCTTCGCCAAAGGCGCGGAGCCTTTCGAGGTCAGCGCGTCTGATTCTCTGCGGTTTCTTCTGGAGTAACGGGCTCGGGCTGGGAGGGTGCTTCGACCTTCTGCTTCGAGCCGTTCCCGGCAGCGTTCGTCGGCGCCGCTTCGTCGGGCGCCGTGCTTTCTCTCACGCCGGCCGCGGGCGCGGCATCATCTCTCGCGAGCGACTCCGGCTCTTCTGTCTCGGCCTTTGTTGTCTCGACTGCGGCCGGCGCGGCCTCCTGCGGTTCCGGCGCGGCCTCGGCCTGTTCCGGGGCGGCCGTTGCCGGGTGCGCAGGGGCGGCCCCGTTGCCGTCGGGCGCGGGCTGTGCGGGTGGGTCCGGCTCGTCCTTGATGCGGCGGAGCAGTCTATCCAGGTCGTCGAGGACAAGATTGCCGTCCTCGTCGGTGCCGAGGTAAACCACGGGGTGCCGATCCCCCGCCCCGGCCGGGCGGCCTCCGTTCGCGCCGTTGCCGGCGGCGCCCGCGGGCTGGCCGGAGATGTCGGCGTAGATGACCCGCACCCCCTGCAAGCTGGCGTGCTGGATGTGGTGCGCGCAGACCTTCGAAGGATTCGAGCGCGGGCTCGACACGAAGACGACCGCGTTGGAGTGTTCGATGAGCCAGCCGATGGCCTTTGCGCGCGCCTTTGAGAAGAGCGTGTCCTTACCGTCAACGGCCGTCCTCAGCCCCTGCCCGCGGAGCCATTGGTCGAGCTGGCCGGCGAGGGCCGCGTCCTCGTGCACGTAGCAGAGGAAGACGTGCGGATTGAGACGGACGCCGCCCACGCGCAGGTAGAGACGGTCGAAGGCGTGCACGTGCAAGCGCGCGACGAGGAAGCCGAAGAGGCACATGCCGACGTGAATCAGCGCGCGCGTCAGCGTCTTCTTGTACTGCACGATGCTCATCACCCAGTTGCCGAGGAAGAGCCCAACCACCAGCATTAACGCCGTCGCCCCGAGGAAGGAGAGAAATTCCCCGAAGGTCGGGTCGAGGTTCCACCACGCCAGGGCAGCGACGAGCTGTGCCGAAAGCTTCTGTCCGAGGACGGGCGGCGTGAGCCATCTCAAGGCGGCGTAGACCACGGCGGCGAGGGCGACGAGGGCGAGCGCCCCGGCGAGGATTTGCAGCCAGAGGGAGAGCCGCCAGACCTTGAAGGCGAGGCTCCCGGCGACCTTGAGCTGCTTGAGCAGGGACTGGTAGACGGGGTCGTCGCCGGCCGTCTGCATCCGCTCTTCGACGGCCAGGAACCTCCAGTTCGGCGTCGGCTCCGAAGAGGCGGGGAAGTCCTTCACCGCCCTCGGGAACTCGTACTCCGTCATCCGGTAGCCGCTCGCCATCAGCGCGTAGGCTTCGGCGTCGGTGAACGAGTCGAGGTCGGTGCGGATCGAGCTGAGGAGGCGCTGCACCTCCTTGCGCGTGCCGTAGCGCGTGTGCGGCCCGAGCCGCGAGACGGGCAGCGCCTCCTCGGTCGCGTAGCGCGGGTCGTCGCAGCCGATCCAGTCCACGGGGTCGTTGTCGAGGTCTTTCGTGAGGTGGACGTACATCATCCCGCGCAGCAGCGACGAGCGGCGGCGCGCGGCCAGGTCGTCGTACTCGGCCTCGCGCACGCGCGCCATCAGCACGTCCTTGGTGCGCAGCAGCACGCCGATGACGCCGCCGAACATGCGCCCGACGAAGCCCGAGCGCGGGTCTTTGACCGACTCCATCTGGCCGCTGGCGTCGCTGACGAGGACGACGTTGCAGTCCTGTTCGAGCATGGCCGTGATGCCCTGGTTGTCCTGCACGCCGCCGTCCACGAGCCGCACGGTGCGGTCGGGGTAGAGGCGGTCGAGCACGAGCGGCTCGAAGAGGCCGGGGACGCAGGCCGAGGCCGCGACGGCGTAGCCGAGGCGGACGCTCTGGTACGGCCCGGGCGCCTCCCCGTAGTACATGCGCCGGAGGCGGTCGCTGGCGTCCACCTCGGCGTCGATGCCGGCGGGCGGCTCGCCCATCCAGGAGGCCGTGAACTGCCAGTTGTGCCCCGTGTTGAGGGTCGTCGCGTTGAGGACGAGCATCGGGACTTTGGCCGCGCGCCGCCAGTTGTCGTACTTGGGCTTGAAGCTCTTCTCGTCCTCCCCCCTCGGCGTGATGTAGAGCCCGTTAAGCCAGCGCGGGCTGTCGCCCTTACCGAAGAGGCGCGCCAGCCAGCGAGGCGCACCCGTCCAGCCGTCGATGGGCGCCGCGGGGTCGCGCGCCTCGCCCCCCCGGCCGTCGCCGCGCACGCCCGTCCAGGCGTCCACCAGCGGCTCGGGGTCGGGCAGCTCGCCGTCGCCCGCGCCGTCGGCGACGCGCGCGAAGAGTTCGCGCTCGTAGAGTTCGCCGGCGCGGTTCGTGCGCGTGTAGGTGCGCGAGAAGGCGAGCCGGACGTTCGTCCAGAATTCGGCGGCGATGCGCGAGCGGATGTTGCGCTGCACGCCGGCGAGGAAGTCGCGCTCGACGCGCTGGACGATGTCCACGTAGTCCTCGCGCGTCACCTTGGCGTCCGGCTTCTGCTGGAGCAGGCGGCGCAGCTCGAGGTAGTAGTGCGCGCCGACGATGGAGCCGCCCGAGACGCACGAGAGCACCTCGACGTGGCGCAGCACGTCCAGCTCGGCCAGCTTCGCCAGCACGCCGACGTGGTAGAGCGAGGCGCGGAAGCCGCCGCCCGAGAGCCCGAGCCCGACCTTGCCGTTCTTTGCCGACTCTAGGGCCGCCCGTGCACGCCGCGCGCCCTCGGCGCGTCGCCAGTCACTCCCGCCGCCGTTGCCCGTCGCGCCGAACCGCCGGCCGATGAAGTCATCGAGGATGTCCCAAGCCCTCTCCCGGCCGCCGCCGGAGGCCGCCAGATCGCCGCGGATGCGCGCGAGCGAGACGAGTTGCCGCAGCGTTGACTCCCACTCCCAGTCTGGGACAGGCGGCTTCCCTTCGCCCTTTAGACGGTCGTGCAGGTCGGCGCCCTTCGTCAGCCAGACGGCAGCCTCCTTGTAATCCCCGAGGCCGAAGTAGGCTTCGGCCACCGTGACAATCTTCCACCAGTCGTAGTCGCCGGGCGGGTCGGAAACGTCTTCGGGGACGTTCTCGACTATCTGGCGGCGAATCGCGTCGGCCTCGGCGCGCCGGATGGCGGCGGTGTCGGCGGACGCGGGCGCGGCCCCGTTGCCCTCGGGCTGGGGCGGCGCGCACCATCGCGGGGCGGAGGCGGCGAGCGCAGCCAGCCGCTTGTCTCCGAGCTGCTCGGACGCCTCTTGGTGCGCCAGCAGCTCAAGCAGGTAGGCGGCGTTGATCGACGCATAGCCCTGCTTGATCCGGCAGTGGTCATCGTAGGCGTGCCCGAGGCGGTAGTAGTGCAGCGAGCGCTCCAGGTTGAGCCGCTGCCCGTCCACCTCCCACTTCCGCTTGTAAATGGCGCCGTAGAGGCCAAACGTTTCGACCTTCTCTTCCGGATTGTCGCCGTAGTTCGTAATCTTTTTGAGGATTTGGAGCGCCACGTCGAGGCGCTCGTGCGCGGGCAGGTCTTGATCCTTGTAAGTACAGAGCGCGTGCTGCTGGATGACTTCGGTCTTCCCCTCGTAGTCGTCGATCTTGGGGTGGGAGAGGGCGCGCGCCAGGATGCGGCGCGCGTAGTCGAACTGGCGGTCACTCTTCAGGCCCTTAGCGAGCTTGAAGAGGGTTTCGACATCCGCGTCTTGGCCGCCGAGGTTGCGCTTGGCTTGGGCCACGTTGTCGGAGACTTTCATCGGGGCGCTCCTTGTTGAGAAGAGGAAACCGAGAGGAGTGAGACGGACGTGCGTGCGGGCCTCACTCGCCGAAGTGTGCGCACATTAGTCCAGCGGGTGCGGGTTGTCAACGCTTATTCGCGCGCGAGTTTGTCAAGGGGCGGCGGCTCGACTACACTTGCGGCCCGGCCGTATGAAACAGTACCAGGAGCTTCTCAAGACCGTGCTCGCGCGCGGGGTCGGGCACGAAGACCGGACGGGCGTCGGCACCGTCTCCTGCTTCGGCTACCAGACGCGCTACGACCTGCGCGAGGGCTTCCCCATCGTCACCACGAAGCGCGTCCCGTTCCGCTGGGTGGCCGAGGAGCTTTTCTGGTTCCTCTCCGGCGACACGAACGAGGCGACGCTGCGCGCGGCGGGCGTGGACATCTGGAAGGAGTGGGCCGACGAGGGGCACACCTCGCAGTTCGGGCGTGAGGCCGGAGACCTCGGCCCCGTCTACGGCTACCTCTGGCGCAGCTTCGGCGGCCACTACCCCGCGCGCGACGGCGTCGATCAGATCGCGCGGCTCGTGCACGAAATCCAAAGGAACCCGAACTCGCGCCGCCTCATCGTCACGGGCTGGGACCCGCGCGTCGCGGACGAGGTAGACCTGCCGCCGTGCCACACGCTCTTCCAGTTCAAGGTCGAGCGCGGGCGCGTGCTCCACTGTCAGCTCTACCAGCGCTCGGCCGACGCCTTCCTCGGCGTCCCCTTCAACATCAGCTCCTACGCGCTCCTGACGCACATGCTCGCGCACGTCTGCGGCCTCGAAGTGGGCGAGTTCGTCCACACCTTCGGCGACCTGCACGTCTACAGGAACCACCTCGCGCAGGTCGAAGAGCTGCTCTCGCGCGAGCCCCTGCCGCTGCCCCGGCTGGAAATCCTCGACGAAGGCGGCACGCTCCGCGGCCTCGAAGGACTGCTCGCCTTCCGCTACGAGCACCTGAGCCTCGTCGGCTACCAATCGCACGGCAAGATCGCGGCGCCCGTCGCGGTTTAGAAGAAGAGCATGGCGATCAACGGCATCGTGGCGGTGGACAGGAACGGGGCCATCGGGAAGGGCGGTGGGTTGCCGTGGCACTATTCGGCCGACCTGAAGTTCTTCAAGGCGCAGACGACCGGGCACGCGTGCGTGATGGGTTATAAGACCTGGCTGACGTTGCGGAGGCCGCTGCCCGGCCGCCTCAACGTCGTGCTGACGCGGCGCGCCGAAGTCGAGCCGCGCGAGTCGGTCGTCTGGCTGCGCGACAAGCAGTCGGTGCTGTCACTCAAGGCTTACCTCAACTGCGACCTCTACGTCATCGGCGGCGCGCAGGTCTTCGAGATGTTCCGCGCAGAGATCGACCGCTGGCTCGTCACCGAAGTCCCGCTCGCCGTCGAGGGCGCCGACACCTTCATGCCGCCCGGCCTCCTCGAAGGCTTCCGCCCGACGGGCACCCAAGACCTCGGCGACGGCCTCAAAGTCACCTCCTACGAACGCACAGGCCCCTGAGCGGGATAGCTGTCGCACCCGGACGCGCGCCGCCGCGCGACGCGGAAATACCATTCCAGCACGCGGAAATACCGTTGTGAGCCCTGACAAGTCACTTGTCAAGGCTGACAAGTGACTTGTCAAGGCTGACAAGTGACTTGTCAGGGCTCACAAGTCACTTGTCAGGGCTGACAAGTCACTTGTCAGGGCTGACAAGTCACTTGTCAAGGCTGACAAGTCACTTGTCAGGGTTGACAAGTCACTTGTCAGGGCTGACAACTTAGTTGTGAGCCCTGACAAGTGACTTGTGAGGGCTCACAAGTCACTTGTGAGCCCTCACAAGTCAGTTGTGAGGGCTCACAACGGCATTTCCACGCGTGGCAGTGGCGTTGAGCCCGTCAGCGGCCGTTGTTGGGCACGTCGAGCATGTCGTGGCGGGTGATGATGCCGGTGATGCGGCCGAACTCTTCGACGAGGACGGCCGGGTGGCGGCGGAGCTGGCGCGTGACCTCGGCGGAGCCGGCGTCCACGTCGATGACGGGGAAGCCCGCCTCCATCAACTGGCTGACCGTCGCGCCGAGCAGGTCGCGGTCGCCGAGCACCTTGGCGAGCAGCCGGTTCTCGCGCACGGAGCCGACCGACTTCCCCTCCTCGATGACGGGCATCTGCGTCACGCCGTGCTTGTCCATCTGCGCGAGCGCCCCGGCGACCGTCTCGGTCGGCGCGACGGAGAGGACGCGCGGACGGTCGCCCGCGGGCTTCGTCGAGCTGATGAGGCCGGCCGTCATCTTCCGCGGCTCCAGCAGACGCTTCTCCTTCAGCCACTCGTCCGAGTGGTGCTTGGTCAGGTAGTGCTCGCCCGTGTCGCAGACGATGAAGACGACGACGCCCGACTCGTCCAGACCCTTTGCAACCTTCAGGGCCGCGGCGAGGTTCGTCCCCGTCGAGCCGCCACAGAAGATGCCCTCCTTGCGACCCAACTGGCGCGACAGCTCGAACGACTCGCGGTCGGTGACGTTGATGATCTCGTCCACGTACCTGATGTGGACGTTCGCGGGGACGACCTCCTGCCCGATGCCTTCGACGAGGTACGGCGTCGCCTCGTGCGTGCGGCCCGTCTCCTTGTAGGTCTTGAAGACCGAGCCGTAAGGGTCTGCGCCGACGACGCGGACGTCCGGGTTCTGCTCCTTCAAGAATCTCCCCGTGCCCGAGATGGTGCCGCCCGTGCCGAGGCCGGCGACGAAGTGCGTGATGCGCCCCTCGGTCTGCTCCCAAAGCTCGGGGCCGGTGGTGCGGTAGTGCGCCTCCGGGTTGTTCGGGTTCGAATACTGGTCTGGATAAAAGCTGTTCGGCGTCTCGCGCGCGATGCGGCGCGCGGTCTCGACGTAGTGGTCTTGCGTGCCGGGCTTGGCGGTGGCGGGGACGACGACCACGTCGGCCCCGAGCGCCTTCAAATACCTCACCTTCTCGACCGAAGCCTTCTCGGTCATGACGAAGATGCAGCGGTAGCCCTTGACGGCGGCCGCCAGCGCGAGCCCGATGCCTGTGTTGCCGGAGGTGGCCTCGACGATGGTGCCGCCGGGCTTCAAAGTGCCCTCGCGCTCGGCGGCCTCGACCATCGAGACGCCGATGCGGTCTTTGACCGAGTAGCCGGGGTTGAGGCTCTCCATCTTCGCCAGCACCGTGGCCTTGATGCCTTGCGCCATCCGGCCGAGCCTGACGAGCGGCGTGTGCCCTATGAGATGGAGGACGTTCTCGTGGAAGTTCATAAGTTCTCCGCTTCGATGTGTGGAGCAGGATAAGTCGTACTTTTATACAACGGAACTCCGCCCGCCCGCCAACGCCCGCGGCGCACGCACAAGCACCTCGACGCGCGCACGTTTTACTGCTATCGTGTGCGCGCACTCTGAACGCCTTCTCAACGTCATGGACACTACGGCCTTTGCCTACGCGGGAATGACGGGCAACGCCCTCATCGACCAGCTCGGCGCGGACGTTTCGGGCCGCCTGCTGGCCTTCTCCCGGATGGTGCACCTCGAAGCGCGCGAGACTCTCTACGCGCCCGGCGAGGTCGTGCGCCACGTCTACTTCCCCGCCGGCTGCGTCGCCGCGGCCTGCGCGGCGGACGGCGGGGCCTCGGTCGAGACGGCGCTCGTCGGGCGCGAGGGGCTCGTGGGCCTGGGCGCCGTGCTGGGCGAGCGGCGCGCGCGCGAGCTGGCGTGCGCGGTTTTGCCCGGCGACGCCGTGCGCGTCGAGGCCGCGGCGTTGCGCACGCTCTTCGCGGAGAGCGCGGTGTGGCGGCGCCTGGTGCTGCGCTTCTACGGCGCGCACGTCCGGCAGATCTCGCGGCGCGCGGTCTGCAACACGCGCCACCGCCTGTGCGGGCGGCTCGCGACGTGGCTCCTCGCGCTCTGCCAGCGCGCGGACTCCGACGACCTCCCGGTCACGCAGGAGACGGCCGCGCGCCAGCTCGGCGTCCGCCGCGCGGGCGTCAACGAGTGCGTGGCCGACCTCGAAGGGCGCGGCGCCATCGCGCACAGGCGCGGGCGCCTCCAAGTCCTCAGCCGCGGGGCGCTCACCGCCGCCGCCTGCTCCTGCCACGCGCCCCTCAGCGAAGAGGCGCGCTGGCTCGAACGCGTCGCGGTGTGAGAACGTACGCCCCCGAACAACGCGCGCCCGCGCGGCTTTGATAACATCCCGCCATCGCTCGTCAACAAACTCCGCCGCGCCCGGGCCTTACTGAAGCGGGCGTGGGAGATTCACTTTCAACGCCGGGAAGCAACGCCATGCACCCCTTGGCCGTCCGCCAGGAAGAGGTCAGGAACCTGCTCCTCGCCTCGCTGCCGCCGGAGGAGTTCCGAGAACTCGCGCCGCGGCTCGCGCGCGTCGGCATGGAGGCGGGCGAGCGCCTCTACGAGCCGGAAGAGGTCGTCCCGTTCATACACTTCACGGAGGGCGGCCTGCTCTCCCTGCTCTCGACGTTGGAGGACGGTGCCTCCATCGAGGTCGGCGCCCTCGGGCGCGAGGGGCTGGGCGGGGTGCTCATGCTGCTCGGGTCGGAGGCGGCCGCGCACACGGCGGCCGTGCGGGTCGGCGCGGACGCCCTGCGCCTGAAGACGACGCAGGCGCGCGAGTGCTTCGAGCGGCTGCCCGGCTTCCGCGCGCGCGTGCTGCGCTACTCGCGGCTGCTCATGTCGCAGGTCTCGCAGACGACACTCTGCAACACCTTGCACACGGTCGAGCAGCGCCTCGCGCGCTGGCTCATGCTCGCGCGGATGCGGCTCGGCCGCGAGACGGTCTACGTGACGCACGAGTCACTCTCGCACATGCTCGGCGTGCGCCGCTCGGGCGTGACCGTGACCGTCGCGGCCTTAGAGCAGGCGGGTCTCGTCAGCCACGGGCGCGGCTTCGTGCACGTCGAGGACGCCCCCGGGCTCGGCGCAGTTTCGTGCGGATGCTACGGCCTGCTGGCGGAGGAATACGGCAACTTTATCGACAGCCTGGGCGCGCTTTAAAGTTTCCGAACGTACAGACCCGGCCGCCCTCAGGCGTTATGATTCTCACACATTAGCAAGGGGGAAGGATCGGGGGGTCGCTCTAAGCTTCGGCGAGGGGCGCCCCCCGTTCCACGTCCCGCCCACAAACGAGTAGACAGCAGTCAGTAGCCTGTAGGGAAGAATAAAGACGGCGCGGTTCTCATCACGGACTGATGAAACTGCGCCGCCTGTCTTTCTACTGTCTACTGTCTACTGTCTACTTTCCCCACCGCCTACGGCTTGGCGTACGCGCGCAGCGCCGACACGCTGTGGAGGTCGCCGGTCTCGACGACGTAGGCGGTGAGCTGGTGGCCGTAGACGCAGCCGGTGTCGAGGCCGACGGCGCGCGGGCCGCGGCGGGGCTCGGGCGAGGGCCAGTGGCCGAAGAGGGCGATGGGCTCGCCGTCGTAGACCTCGTACCAGGGCGTCCCGTCGCGGCTCTCGCGGTCGAGGCCGAGCGTGCGCATCATCGTCAGGTCGTCGAGCGCCTGCCATTCGAGGCGCGAGCCGGGGCGCAGGCCCGCGTGGACGACGACGTGCGTGCCGAGGTCGATGTAGGGCGGGAGCGATTCGAGGAAGGCCACGTACACGTCGCGCCCGTCCTCCAGCTCTTTCGCACACTGCTTCTGCGCCAGCTTCAAATCCTTCTTCTTGCGCGAGCCCTTCCAGTATTCCAGCAGCGCGCGGTCGTGGTTGCCGAGGACGGAGGAGAGGCGCGAATCGTTCATGAAGAGTTCGAGCACCTCGCGGCTCTTCCGGCCCTTCGTGATGAGGTCGCCGACGGCGACGAGCCGGTCGGACTCTCCCAGGCCGACGGTCAAGATGAGCGCCAGCAGCTCGTCATAACAGCCGTGTATGTCGCCGACGACGACGGTGCGTGACAACGTTCCCAAACCTCCCACAGCGACTTCCGCTTTCTTCTTTTTCGATTACAACACAACGGCCGCGGGCGCCACAAACGGCCCGGCGTTTGTCCCGCGCCGCTTCTGTGGTAAAAGACTGCGGCGCCCCGCGGGGCGCGTCTCATATGCTGAGCATCGACGGGTCATACGGCGAGGGCGGCGGGCAGATCATCCGCACCTCTCTGGCGCTCTCGCTCATCACGGGCAGGCCGTTCCGCGTCTACAACGTCAGGGCGCGGCGCGACAAGCCCGGCCTGCAACGTCAGCACCTGACGGCCGTCACCGCCGCCGCCGCCATCGGCACCGCCAAGGCCGACGGCGCGCACGTCGGCTCGACAGCGTTCAGCTTCGAGCCCGGCGCCATCCAGCCCGGCGAGTACAAGTTCACCATCGGGACGGCCGGCAGCACGATGCTCGTCCTGCAAGCCGTCCTGCCGCCCCTGATGCTGGCCGACGCGCCGAGCCTCCTGCTCTTCGAGGGCGGCACGCACAACGTCAAGGCGCCCCCCTTCGAGTTCATCCGGAAGTCTTTCCTGCCGCTCGTCAACCGGACGGGGCCGACCGTGACGGTCGAGCTTCAGCGCTACGGCTTCTACCCGCCGGGCGGCGGCCGCTTCAACGTCTACGTCGAGCCCGCGCAGCAGCTCCGCCGCCTCGACCTCGTCGAGCGCGGCGCGGTGCTCTCGCAACGCGCGCGGGCTCTCTGCGTCAACCTGCCCGCGCACGTCGGCGAGCGCGAGCTGGCGGTGGCGAGCGAGCAGCTCGGCTTCATGCCCGACCAGCTCGACCTGGAGCTCTCCGACAACGCCCTCAGCGCCGGCAACGTCTTCACCATCGACGTGGAGAGCGAGAATTTGACCGAGGTCTTCACGGGCGTCGGCGAGCGCGGCGTGCGCGCCGAACAGATCGCCGCCCGCGTCGTCAAAGAGGCGCAAGCCTACCTCGACTCCGGCGCGCCCGTCGGCGAACACCTCGCCGACCAGCTCCTCATCCCCCTGGCCCTCGCGGGCGGCGGCTCGTTTACGACCGTCACGCCCACGCCCCACACCACGACCAACATCGAGGTCGTCAAGAAGTTCCTGCCCGTCGAGATTAAGACCACACAACTGACCGAAGACGTTTGGAAGGTCGAGGTCTGCGGGTAGAGATTTGAAATTTCAAATTTGAAATTTCAAATTCCTAAAAGGCTGTCCGCCATCAGGGAGACGGCGGCGGGGTCTAAACTTCTCTTAAAGACAATCATGTTCGGCGGGACGTTCGTCATGGGGTCGCGCGTGCCGCGGAGGTCGTCCCAGGCGCAGAGGATGAAGTTGTGGAGGCCGGCGTGGTCGAACTCCAACAGGCGCTCGCGGAGGTGGTCGGGCGTCCAGAATCCGAGGAGTTCGAGGAAGACGTGGGCGCCCGTCCCGGCGTGGCGCAGGACGTAGTCGGGGATGAAGGCGGAGTCGCCGAGGTCGATGACGACGCTGCTCGGCTCAAGCGTCCAACCGGTGCCCGCGCGCGCCCAGGCGGCGGCCAGTTTTTCGACGGCCGGGTTCTCGTAAGGGGTGACCTCGGCGTAGTGCGAGCGGAGCTGCGTCTGCTCGCTCGTCAGCTCGAAGTAGGCGACGCGGTTCTGCCTCCCCTGTATCTCGGCCCGCATGCGCCAGCCCTTGCAGAGGAGGAGTGCGGGCAGGAAGACGGCCATCTGGATGCCGTACTTCTGCGAGCGCTGGAAGATGGAGGCCGGGCCGTCGAGTCGCACCTCGTAGCCCGCTTGCGAGTTCCCCTTGACCGTGTGAATCAGGCGGTAGGCTTTGATGGCCCCGAACAGCTCCCG
>JAFAVK010000062.1 GCA_019242475.1 Acidobacteriota bacterium
CCACGACCCAGAGCGTGCTGCGCGCGCCCGCCGAAATCGAATACGCCGGTGAACTCGCGGCGCTTGCGCGGGCCGACGCGCACCCGCGCCCGGCGCAGTGGAAGCTGTCGCCGTGGGCCGTCGCCACGTACGTGCTCGGCGGCACGCTGGACGACGGTACGACGATCGTGCCGAAGTATTTCGGCGACCGACGATTGGTCGAGATCGCGATCGCAACGCTTGCCACCGACCGCGCGCTGCTGCTGCTCGGGCTGCCGGGCACCGCGAAGAGCTGGCTGTCGGAGCATTTGGCGGCGGCCATCTCGGGCGACTCGCGGCTGGTCGTGCAAGGCACCGCGGGCACGAGCGAAGAGACGCTGCGCTACGGCTGGAACTACGCGCGGCTGCTTGCCGAAGGCCCGTCGCAGAACGCGATCGTGCCGAGTCCCGTGCTGCGCGGCATGCGCGAAGGCCGCATCGTGCGCGTCGAGGAGCTCACGCGCATCCCCGCCGACGTGCAGGACGCATTGATCTCGATCCTGTCGGAGAAAACGCTGCCGATCCCCGAGCTCGACGCGGAGATCGACGCCGTGCAAGGCTTCAACGTCATCGCGACCGCGAACGACCGCGACCGCGGCGTCAACGAGCTGTCGAGCGCGCTCAAGCGCCGCTTCAACACGGTCGTCCTCCCGCTGCCCGAGACGATTGAAGAAGAGGTCGAGATCGTGCGGTTCCGCGTCGAGGAGATCGGCCGCGCGCTGGAGCTGCCCGCCGAGCCGCCCGCGCTCGAAGAGATCCGCCGGGTCGTGACCATCTTCCGCGAGCTGCGCGAGGGCAAGACCGAAGACGGGAAGACGAAGCTCAAGAGCCCGACGGGGACGCTCTCGACGGCGGAAGCGATCTCCGTCATCAACAACGGGCTGGCGATGGCCGCGCACTTCGGCGACGGTCGT
The DNA here is from genome assembly GCA_019242475.1 of Acidobacteriota bacterium. Classification (GTDB taxonomy): domain Bacteria; phylum Acidobacteriota; class Blastocatellia; order Pyrinomonadales; family Pyrinomonadaceae; genus QHXN01. The sequence continues at coordinate 933 of JAFAVK010000062.1, forward strand.
TTGACGGCGCACGACCTCGCGTCGAGCGTCGTCGGCGCGGTGGTCAAAGACCCCGTGCAGGACAGGACGGTCTGGCGCGAGTACCTTGAGACGGTCGTCAAGGAGCGGCAGGGCTGGAAAGACCTCTACCGCGCCTGCCGCGAACTATGAGCGTCACGGTCTTCGGCATCAGGCATCACGGGCCGGGCTCCGCGCGGAGCGTCGGGGCGGCGCTGCGCGAGCTGAAGCCGGACGCGGTGCTCGTCGAAGGCCCGCCCGACGCCGACGAACTGCTCGCGCTCGCCGCTCATGCATCCATGCGCCCGCCCGTGGCGCTGCTCGTCTACCCGCCCGACGAGCCGAAGCGCGGCGCCTTCTTCCCCTTCGCCGAGTTCTCGCCCGAGTGGCAGGCGATACGTTACGCCCTTGAAATGGAAGTCCCGGTGCGCTTCATGGACTTACCCCAAGCCGTCCAGCTCGCGCTGCACGAGCCCACCGAGGAAAGCCCCGACCCGAAGACCGAGACTCAACCTGAAACTCTGCGCCAAGACCCTCTGCGCCTCGTCGCGGAGGCGGCCGGCTACGGCGACGGCGAGCTGTGGTGGGAGCAGTTGGTCGAGGAGCGCCGCGACGGCCGCGACCTCTTCGCGGCACTCCTCGAACTGATGGCGGCGCTCCGCGAAGAGACGGCAAAGGACACGACTTCGGCCGACAGGAAGGAGGCGCTGCGCGAGGCGCACATGCGGCAGACGATCCGCCGCGCGGAGCGTGAGGGCTTCGGGCGCATCGCCGCCGTCTGCGGCGCGTGGCACGCGCCCGCGCTCTCGCCGAACATTTCTTCGGAGCGCGAGGACGCGGCGCTCCTCAAAGGTCTCCCCAGACGAAAGGTGGCGGCCACATGGGCGCCGTGGACTTACGGCCGCCTGACCTACCGGAGCGGGTACGGCTCGGGCGTCCAGTCGCCCGGCTACTACCAGTACCTCTGGTCGGCGCCGGCCAACGTCACCGCGAGCTGGATGGCGCGGGTCGCGCAGCTCCTGCGCGGCGAGGACATGGACGCCTCTTCCGCGAGCGTCATCGAGGCCGTCCGCCTCGCCGAAGCGCTCGCAGCTTTGCGCGGGCGGCCCGTGCCGGGGCTCTCCGAGTTGAACGACGCGACGCGGGCGGTGCTCTGCTTCGGGGACGACACGCCGCTCCGGCTCGTCGCGGAGAAGCTGATCGTCGGCGAGACTCTGGGAGAAGTCCCCGAGGAGACGCCGGGCTCCCCGCTTCAGCAAGACCTGAGTCGGGCACAGAAGAGACTCCGTCTGCGGCCGGAGGCGAGCGAACGCATCCTCGATTTAGATTTACGCAAGCCGAACGACCTCGAACGCAGTCGCCTGCTCCACCGCCTGCGGCTGCTCGGCGTCCCCTGGGGTCTCGTGGAGCGCGCCCGCGGCAAGGGCACGTTCCGAGAGGTGTGGCGGCTGCGCTGGGTGCCGGAGCTGACCGTGGCCCTCATCGAGGCGGGCACACGGGGGAACACGATACGTGACGCGGCCACCGCTTTCGCCCTCGAACAGGCCGCGCGCACGCAGGAGCTGCCCGGCCTGACCGCCCTCGTCGAGCAGACTCTCCTGGCCGACCTCGCCGAGGCCGTGGGCGGCGTCGTCAAGCGCCTACAGGAGGTGGCGACCCTGTCCGGCGACATCCCGCACGCGATGGACGCGCTCGCGCCGCTCGCGAGCGTGCTGCGCTACGGGAGCGTGCGGCAGACCGACACGCGGCTCGTCCGCACGGTCGTCGATGGGCTCATCACGCGCGTCGCCATCGGGCTGCCCGACGCGTGCGCGTCGCTGGGCGACGAGGCGGCCGAGGAGATGTACCCGCGTCTCGTCGCGGTGAACGGCGCTGTCGTCACGCTGAAGGACGAGGGCCACCAAGCCCTCTGGCACTCGACGCTCAAAGGCATGGCCGACCAGCGGCAGTTGCACGGACTCATCGCCGGGCGTTGCTGCCGCATCCTCTTCGACCAGCGCTTGCTGACCGCGGAAGAAGCCTCGACGAAAGTCGGGCTCGCACTCTCGCACGCGGGCGAGCCCGAGCAGGCGGCCCGCTGGGTGGACGGCTTCCTGCGCGGGAGCGGGCTCGTGCTGCTGCACAGCCCCGCGCTGTGGGAGATTCTCGACGGGTGGGTCGCCTCCCTCAAGCCCGACCTCTTCACACGTCTCCTCCCGCTGCTGCGCCGGACGTTCTCGACCTTCCCCGCGCCCGAGCGCCGCCAGATGGGCGAGCGCGCACGCAAAGGCCCGGCGGTGCACGCGCAAGGCTCCTCGGCCGCGCAAGACGACGACGTTGACGTGGCGCGGGCGGACAAGGTGCTCCCGCTCTGCGCCAGCCTGCTCGGCATCGAACTGGCCGGTTAATGTGACAAAGGAAGAGTTCGCCGCAGAGACAACGCCACTGCGACGCGTCGCAGTGGCGTTGTGACGCCTTACAATGGCGTTGTGACGCCTCACAATGGCGATGTGTCGCATCGCAATAGCGTTGTGTCGCATCGCAACGGCGTTGCGACGCGTCGCAATAGCGTTGCGGCGGGGCGTAGCGGCGTTGCGAGCGGCGGGGAAGGCTTTGCGAGGGGGCGAATTGACAATGACTGAGACCGACGAAAGACTGCGACGCTGGCGTCTCGTCCTCGGCGGCGAAGGGGCGGACGGGACGGGCTTCACCCTCGGGGGCGCTGACCTCCGGATGGATCGCGCGCTCGGGGCGCTCTACGACGCCGCGCCCGGCGGGGGTTCGAAACGAGGCGCGGGCCTGGGCGCGTCGGCGCCGAACATCGCGCGCTGGCTCGGCGACATCCGCGAATACTTTCCCGCCCCCGTGGTGCGCGTCATGCAACAGGACGCGCTGGAGCGGCTCGGGCTCAAGCGGATGCTGCTGGAGCCGGAGCTGCTTCAGGCCGTCGAGCCGGACGTGCACCTCGTCGCGACGCTCCTCTCTCTGAGCCGCGTCATGCCGAACAGGACGCGCGACACCGCCCGCGCGGTCGTGCGCAAGGTCGTGGAGGATTTGGAGCGCCGGCTCGCGAACCCCCTGCGGCAGGCCGTGTTGGGGAGCCTCAACCGCTCCGCCCGCACCCGCCGCCCGCGCCACAACGAGATCGACTGGCACCGGACGATCCGCGCCAACCTCAAGCACTACCAGCCCCGTTACAAGACGGTCATCCCCGAGCGCCGCGTCGGCTTCGGCCGCAAGACGGCGGCGCTGCGCGACATCATCCTCTGCGTTGACCAGAGCGGTTCGATGGCTCCGTCCGTCATCTACTCAAGCATCATGGCGGCGGTGCTGGCCTCCGTCCGCTCCGTGAAGACCTCGATGGTCGTGTTCGACACGTCGGTCGTGGATTTGACCCACATGTTGGCCGACCCGGTCGAGGTGCTCTTCGGCACGCAGCTCGGCGGCGGCACCGACATCAACCGGGCGCTCTCATACTGCCAGGGACTCGTGCGCGCGCCCTACGACACCATCCTCGTCCTCGTCAGCGACCTCTACGAAGGCGGCAACCATGAGGAGCTGCTCAAGAGGGCGGCGAGCATCGTAGCCAGCGGGGCGCAGTTGATAACGCTCCTGGCGCTCGACGACCGCGGCGCGCCGAGTCACGACCACCACACGGCGGCGCGCTTCTCGGCGCTGGGCATCCCCTGCTTCGCCTGCACGCCGGAACTCTTCCCGGAACTGATGGCCGCGGCCATCTCGCGCAGAGACCTGTCCCGTTGGGCGGCGGCGAACGGCGTCGTCACCACGCGGCCGGCCTGAGTCGTCGCCCGGAGGGACGCGTGCGGACTCGGGTTTACTCGTCCCTGAGCGCCGCGAGCGGGTCGATGCGCACGGCCCTGCGCGCGGGCACGTAGGCGGCCAGGAGCGCGACGAAGACCAGAAGGGCGCAGACCAACAGGAAGGCCGTCGGGTCGGTCGCCGACACGCCGTAGAGCATGCTCGACAGCACGCGCGTCAAACCGAGCGCACACGCCGCGCCCAACGCGACCCCGACGAGCACGGGCTTGAGCCCCTGACCCAACACCAGAAGTAGTACGTCTCGCGTCTGCGCGCCGAGCGCCATCCGCAGCCCTATCTCCCGCGTGCGGCGGGCGACGGTGTATGCGACCACGCCGTAGATGCCGACCGCGGCAAGAACAAGCGCCAGCAGCGAGAAGAGCCCGAACAGCGTCGCCGAGAATTGCCGGCGCGCCAGAGACGCGGAGACCAGCTCGTCCATGCTGCGCGCCTGATAGACGGGCTGCCCGGCGTCAACGTCCAGGACTTCGTGACGAAGCGACGCCGCGAGGCCGAGCGGCTCCTGCTCGGTGCGCACGAAGAGCGTGGCCTCGTTGTTGAAGCCCGCGTAATAAAGTTCCGGCTGCGGCTGCGCGTCCAGGCCGAGGTCTCTCACGTCGGCGACGACCCCGACGATTTGCACGGGCGTCGGGTTCTTGCTGAGGACGTTCATCAGGACGTTTCTTCCGACGGGGTCTTGGCCGGGGAAGTACTGGCGCGCCATCGTCTCGTTGATGACGAAGTAGAAGTTTTTCGTGTCCGCGAGGTCTGCGTCGGTCAAAAGCCTTCCGCGCTTGAGAGGGATTCCCATCAACTCGAAGTAGCCCGGGCTTACGCCGCGAAGCTGCGCGACCGGATACTGTCCCGCTTCGGGCGCGGGCGCGCCTTCGACCGCGAAGCGCGACTGTGCGTGAGTCGGGGTGAACGGGGTGGCGTTGCTCGCCGCGACGCCTTTAACCCCGGGCAGCGCCGCGACCTTCGTCATCAGTCGCTGGTAAAAATCGTCTACCTGTTCGGGCTGCGCATACTTCGACTCGGGGAGCGACAGGCGCACCGTCAGCAGGTGGTCTGTGCGGAACCCCGGATCGACCTCCGACAGGTGTCGGAAAGTCTTTATCAACAACCCCGCGCCGACGAGCACGACGACTGCCAACGCCACTTCGCCGATGACGAGCAGGTGGCGCGTCTTGCGTCGCCCGGCGTATATCGAACCTCTCCCCTCACTTTTCAGCGCCTCGTTCAAATCAGTCTTCGACGATTGCAGCGCCGGGGGCAGTCCGAAAAGGAGGCCGGTCAGGCACGCGACCAGCAGCGTGAAGCCGAACACGCGCAGGTCGAGTCCGACCAGCCCGATGCCCGGCGACTGACTTTCGACGACCGCGGGCAGCAACGCGCGCAGCGCGGGAACCGTCCAGGCGGCCAGCAGCAGTCCGAGGCCGCCGCCCAGGAAGGAGAGCAGAAGGCTTTCGGTCAGGAACTGTCTTACCAGTCGTGCGCGGCCCGCGCCGAGCGCCGCGCGGATTGCGACCTCCTTCTGCCTCGCCGCGGCCCGCGCGAGAAGGATGTCTGCGACGTTGGCGCACGCGATGAGCAGGACGAGGCCGATGGTTCCGAGAAGTACCCAGAGCGCCGTCCTCACGTCGCCGACGAACTGTTCACTGAGCGGCGCGAGCGCCACGCCGAGCGTCTTGTTGGTCGCCGGATAAGACTGCCGGAGTCTCTGCGAGATGGTCTCGACCTCCGCGCGCGCCTCCTGCTCCGTGACGCCGGGTCTGAGACGCGCGACCACGGAGACCGGATGGAACACGCGGCTCGTCATGTCCGTGTCGGACAGGTTCGAGAGCGGAATCCAGATGTCGCTGCCGAAGGGAAACTGTTTGCCGCGCCCCATGACGCCGACCACTGTAAAACTCTCGCCGTTGAGCTGGATCGCCCTGCCGAGAATGCCCGGGTCGGAAGAGAAGCGGCGACGCCAGAGCGAGTCGCTGAGTATCGCCACACGGGCCTGTCCGGGCTTGTCCTCTTCGGGAAGAAAATTTCTGCCGAGCGCGGGGCCGACGCCCAGCAGCGGGAAAAGGCTCTGCGACGCGAGCGTGCCCTCCAACTGCTCGGGCTCGCCGCCGCCCGAGAGCACGAACTTCTTGTAGCCGTTGAACGAGTAGGCCGCCACGGCGCTGAAGGAATGGCTCTGGTCGCGGAAGTCCTGAAAGTCGGGCACGGAGGCTTCGAGCCGGGGGATTTCGGGATGCGTCTCGTCGATGGTGACGAGCCCGTCCGGGTCTTGAAAGGGCAGCGGGCGCAGGAGCAGCGCGTTGACGACACTGAAGACGGCAACGTTCGCGCCGATGCCTAACGCCAGCGACAGGACGGCGACGGCCGTCGTCCAGGGGTTCTTGCGAATCATCCGAAACCCGTAACGCACGTCGTCGAGCAACGTCTTAAAAATCATCTCACATACGCTCCTTTGAACATGCCGCCGGCTTAAGACCCGTGAAGATTGGAGAATGTTTTCTACGTCGTTAAGCCGTCAAACGTTTCACGCGGGTCGCGCCGTCCGACGCGGGGGATAAGAGAACGAAAGCTCGTACAAACGTGCCCCGCGCCCGCGACCCGGCCGGTTCAGAAGCGGAGGATGGTGTCGAACTGCAAGCGCGTCAGCGTGCGGTTGAGCGAGCCGGCCGGCGTCTGGCCGAAGGCGCCGAGCAAGCCCGTCGGCCGCTGCGTGAAGAAGCCCGTGAACGTCAGCGTGACCCGCGGGTCGAGCGCGTAGCCGGCGAAGATGCGGTGGACGCGCATGTCCGTCGAGAGCCCGAGGTCGCTCCCGTTGAAGGGCGAGAGGACGGCGTCCTTCTCGGCGCGGATGAACGTGTAATTAAAGAAGGCGTCGCCGCGCGCGATCTTGTCCACCGGCACGCGCAAAAGGTCTTTGCCGACCTGGAACTCGGCCCAGTAGCCCTGCCCCTGGTCGTTCGGCAGCAGCACGTCCGCCCCGTTCGCCCCGGCCGTCACCACGTCGTGCGTCTGCGTGTTCGTCACGAAGTCGAAGAGGAGCATGACGGGCCACTTCTGGCTGCGGGTGACGTCGGCGCGCGCGATGAGGTCTACGAGGTTGTAGCCCGACGAGAGGCGGCCGTCGCGGTTGACCGCGTTCGTGTTCGCGAGCGAGAGCCCGAGGTTCCCGTTGCCCGCGACGAGCAGGTCGCGCGGGACGGAGACCTGCGTCGTGACGGTGCGCGCCGGGGTCGTGCCCGAGGCGGGGATGACGACCGTGACGGGGAACTGGATGTTCGTGCCGAAGACCTGCGCCGGCGTGACGAACTGCGTGCCGGAGAAGTAGAGGTCGGCGGCCGAGAGGTTGAGCGCGACGTGCTTCGAGGCGATTTGTGTGCGCGCCTGCGCGCCGTAGAGTGCGAGGTCGCGCCCGGCGCGCCCCGAGGCGGAGAGGTCAACGTGCCCGTCCGCGCCGAGCACGAAGGCCGAGTTGCGTTCGAGCATCGGCAGCTGCCACGCGACGAGGCCGAAGTTCTTGAAGGCCGACTTCTTGAAGGCGCGCGTGTAGCTCTCGCTCGCGCCCTCGACCGAGATGTCGTTGTCCCACGTCAGCTCGGTGCGCGTCCAGGGCGTGTCGAACTTGCCCGCCTGCACCTGGAAGCCGGGGAGCGCCTTCGGCTTGTAGGTGAAGTACGCCTGGTCGAGCCCGACCGGCTTGCGCGTGAAGAAGTCGGTGAGCGTCGTGTTCGTCGAGATCATGTCGGCGAAGTTGCCGGTGGCGAGGCGCAGGCCCCACTCGAACTCGTCGCCGACCTTCCCGCGCACGCCGAAGCGCGCGCGCAGCCGCAGCCGCTGGCGCGTCGTGAGCGGGTTGCCGAGCACGGCCGGGTTCTCGCTCGACGCCGACAGGTTCTCCTGCCCGTAGAAGGCTTCGTAGCGGAAGCGCATGTCGCCGAAGAAGGTCATCGAGCCGAGCTGTTTGGAGACCGCGTCGGCCGTCTTCTCGGCGCGCGCGACGCGTGCTTCGAGCCCTTCGGGCTGCTTCGCGTTCGCGGCCGCCTGCGGCCCGGCGGGCGCCGCCAGGCCCGCGCCCGAGTAGGCCGCATCGCGCACGACGGCCGGGTCGTTGCGGCCGCCCGCCGCGAGCCGCTCGGCGTCCTCGACGCGCGTGCGCAGGTCATTGATGAGGCGCGACTGTTCTTTGACGGCCGCGCGGAGCTGCTCGATCTCCTCGCGCTGCGCGTGCAACTGTCGCTCGACCTCTTCGAGCGCGAAGAGGCTCCCCGAAGTCTTCGCCTCGGGCGAGGCGGCGGGCGTCGCGGGTTTCTCCGCCGGGTCGGCCGCCGTTTGCGCGCGGGCGCCCGCGAGCGGGAAGGCGGCGAGCGCGGCGAGCGCGCACGCGCGTAGAATCAACTGGCGCATAAGAATCATCCTTTCGGTGAAGAGTCATCCCACCAACAACCGAGCCCCGCGGGAAGGCTAGAAACATTTATGCAGAAGCCGGCACGTCATGAACCCTATATCACATACCGCTGAACGGAAGGTTACGCGGAGCTTAACAAATAACGGCGCGGAGCGGCGGATTACGGCGCGCCTTCAGTTAACTAACCTCTAACTTCTAGCCACTTCCTGCCCCCGTTGTCACCCCCGGGCTTTGCATGTAGAATCCGCGTCAGAGTACACCTCCCTGACAGGGTCTCGGCTCTTATGGCTCTTCTGCACATCACAGACGCCAGCGGGCGTACGTGGCAGGTACCGCTCTCGCCGCAGGGCGTGTGCACCGTCGGGCGCGCGCCGGACAACCGCGTCGTCCTGAACGACCCGCGCGCGTCGCGCTACCACGCGCACGTCAAGTTCCAGGACGGCGCCTACGTCCTCTTCGACGGCAGCCTCGACGGCAAGCGCTCGGCCAACCACGTCTTCGTCAACGGCGAGCAGAGGCTCGAACACCCCCTGCGCGACGGCGACAGCGTGCAGATCGGCGCCAGCCGCCTGCGCCTCGACCTCTCCGACGAGCGCCGGAAGGAGCCCGAGGCGCGCTTCGAGGACAGGCCGCTCGGCCACACGCAGCTGCTGGTTTCGGCCAACGACGTGATCCGCGCCGCGCTCGGGTCGAGCGCGCAGCAGCGCGGCGCCGTCCCCGCCACGGCCGAGCGCTCCTTCGCCGCCGCGCTCAACGCCGAGCTGGAAGAGCTGCGCGGCAAGGCGCGCATCCTCGCCCTGCTCTACGAGATGTCGAAGACCCTCGGCTCGGTCTTCGACCTCGACCCCATCTTCGAGAAGGCGTGCGAGGTCATCCTCAGCGCGACGCCGGCCGACCGCGTCGTCGCGCTGCTCTGCGACGAGTCGAAGCAGGACGGCGACGAAGACCTCGACGTGGTCGCGATGCGCGTCCGCGACGAGAACCGCGCCGACCGCGCGCGCAAGCAGCCCATCGGCCGCACCATCACGCGCAAGGTGATGCGCGAGCGGCAGGCGCTCCTTTCGCAGGACGCGGCGGCCGACATGGAGTTCGCGGGCGTCCACTCCATCGTCGCCCAAGGGGTGCACTCGACCATCTGCGCGCCGCTCGTCGCCGACACGCGCGTCCACGGCGCGCTCTACGCAGACCGGCTCGACCCCTTCACCTCGTTCACGCGCGACGACCTCGAACTCGTCTCGGCGGTCGCCGCGCAGACGGCCGTCGCGGTCGAGAACGCGCGCTCGCACGCGCGGCTCGCGCGCGAGGAGGTGGCGCGCGCCAACTACGGCCGGTTCCTCCCCGAGTACGTCGTCCAGCAAATCCTGGAGAACCCGGATTCGTTCAAGCTCGGCGGCATCAACCAGACTTTGACCGTGCTCTTCGCCGACATCCGCGGCTTCACGCGGCTCTCGGAGCACGCGCCGCCCGAGCGCGTCGTGCAGCTTTTGAACAACCACTTCACGGCGATGTCGGACATCATCTTCGCGCACGGGGGCACGCTCGACAAGTACCTCGGCGACGGGCTGATGGCACTCTTCGGCGCGCCGACCGCAAGCCCCGAGGACGCCTGCAACGCCGTCGCGGCGGCCGTCCAGATGCAGCGCCGGATGGAGGAGATCAACACGCAGCTCCGCGCCGAAGGGCTCGCCGAAATCGCCATCGGCGTCGGGCTCCACACCGGCGTCGCCACCGTCGGCTACATCGGCTCGGAGCGGCGTTCGGAGTACACGGCCATCGGCGACACGGTCAACCTCGCGGCGCGGCTGGAGCAGAACGCTCTGCCCGGCCAGATCATCCTGAGCGACGCCACGGCGCGCGCCGCCGAGGGGGCCGGCTGCGGCTTCCACCCGCGCCCGCCCATCACCGTCAAGAACCGCGTCCAGCCCGTCCCGATCTTCGAGGTTGACTGGAGGCAGGCAAAAAATGATGAGTGATGAGTGATGAGTGATGAATGAGAAGCCCGCTGCCTTTCATTCATCACTCATCATTCATCACTCATCACTCATCACTCATCACCTATGTCTTCAAACACATTCATGCGCAGCCGGCGCTCGCTCTTCTCGCTGCAAGGGTGGCGCGACCTCGTGTCGGACTCGATGGCGATTGACATCGGCTCGACCTCGGTCATCATCGCCGTCCGGGGCCAGGGCGTGGTCGTGGACGAGCCGGCGGTCGTCGCCGTCAACAAGCTCTCGGGCGAGGCCGTGGCGGTCGGGCGCGAGGCGCACGAGATGCTCGGGCGCGAGTCGCGCGACGTAAGTCTCGTCTACCCCCTGGTGGACGGGGTGGTCGCCGACTTCGAGCGGACGCAGAAGATGCTCGACCAGTTCGTCCGCCGCGCGCGCAGCGGCATCTCGCACTTCAGCCGCCGCGCCGTGATGAGCGTCCTCTCCGGCATCACGCAGGTCGAGCAGCGCGCCCTGCTCGCCGCCGCCGAGTCGGCGCACATCGGCCGCGTCTACATGGTCGAGGAGGGTCTGGCGGCGGCCATCGGCGCGGGCGTCTCGGTCGAGGACAAGAACGCTTCGGCCGTCGTGGACATCGGCGGCGGCACGACGAACGTGGCGGTCGTCGCGCGCGGGATGATCGTCTACGCGCAGGCCGAGCGCGTCGGGAGCCTCGACATCGACGACGCCATCGTCAACCGCCTGCGCCGCCACCACGGCCTCATCATCGGCGCGCCGACCGCGGAGACGTTGAAGAAGGAACTCGGGTCGGCCGTCGAGCCGCAGAGCCCCGCGCGCTCTTTGAGCGTCAAGGGGCGCGACGTGCAGACGGGCGCGCCGCGCGCCGTGGACGTTTCGAGCGAGGAGGTCTGCGTCGCGGCCGACGGCGTCGTCAAGCGCATCTCGCGCGTCGTCAACCGCGCGCTCGGCGAGTTGCAGCCCGAGGTCGCCTCCGACCTCTACGACCGCGGGCTCATCCTGACGGGCGGCGGCGCGCTCCTCGACGGCATGGCCGACTTCCTCAGCCGCGAGACGAACCTCTCGGCGCGCATGCCCGAAGACCCCCGCTACGCCATCGTCAACGGCCTCTCGCAACTCTTCGACGAGCCGCTGCTCCTGCGCCGCGTCGCGCGCAACGAGCAGTCGCACCTCCTCGACGAGACGGCCGGCGCGTTCGAGTAGGCACGGCGCCGGGCGGCCGGAAGATTGTATGAGACTCCGCCACTTCATCGTCGCGGCGACGCTCCTCCTGCTCCCGCCCGCAGTCGCCCCCGTCCTCGCCTGCCAGTGCCGCGAGCGCCAGCCGCCCTGCTCCCAGTACGCGGAGGCGGACGCCGTCTTCGTCGGCTCGGTCACCAGTATCGTGCCCTACGATGACCCTCAGTCCATGGCGAAGGCCGCCGATGAATACAAGATGGCGTTCGAGAGGGTGAGCTTCAGGCTGGAGCGCGCTTTCCGCGGCGTCGAAGGCGGCAGCGTCGAGGTCTTTGACTGGATGACCTCCTGCCGCTACGGCTTTGCGGCCGGCGGTCGTTACCTAGTTTATGCCTACCTCGATCCGAATACCAGAACGCTGAGCACGTCCTACTGCTCAAGGACGGCGGAGTTGTCGAAGGCGTCGGCCGACCTCGCTTACCTCAACGGCCTTGCCTCCGCCGCGCCGAAGACACTCATCACGGGACTCCTCGCCGACCACGAGCGGAGGCTGAACGGTGTCAGGGTCACGGCGGAGGGCGGGGGCGGGCTCTACCGCTCCGCCTCGGACAAGGAGGGGTGGTTCAAGCTGGCCGTGCCGAAGGCGGGGAATTACAAGGTGCGGATATACCTTCCGCTCAATGTCGCCATCGCGGGGACGGAAGACCTTCTGAATAAGGTCGGCGGCACCTTGAAGACTCGGAAGCACTACGTCGTCTTCTACGACGTGGAGGTGCGCGGCGGCGCGTGCTCGTACCTCGACGTGCCGCTGTTTATCTTCCCGCGGCGTTGAACGTCGAAGCCCGAACCGGCGTCTAAGCACTGTATGAACATCCTCGGGCTCTTCCGCCGGCAGATACAGGTGGCGCGCGTGTCGGGCATCCCCGTGCGCATCGACTACCGCTGGTTCCTCGTCTTCGCGCTCTCGGCGTGGGTCATCGCGGTGAGCTTCCGCGAGGGGACGACGATGACGCAGTTCGTCCGCCTCGAAGCGGGCGCGGCGTGGGCGGCGGGCGTGCTGACGACCTTCGCGCTCTTCCTCTCCATCTTCGGCCACGAGCTGTCGCACGCGCTGCTCGCGCGCGCCGAAGGCATCGAGAGCGACGAGATCGTGCTCCACCCGTTCGGCGGCCTCACGCGGCTGCGGCGCGAGCCGGATAACCCGCGCGCCGAGTTCCGCATCGCCATCGCGGGGCCGAGCGCGAGCTTCATGATCGGGCTGTTGTCGTTCGCAGGTTTCTACGTCTCGCAGCTCGCGGGTTGGGACGCGTTGGGCGCGGGGCTCACCATCATCGGCTTCTGGAACTTCATCATCGCGGCGTCGAACCTGCTGCCCGGCTACCCGCTCGACGGCGGGCGCGTGCTGCGCGCCTTCCTCTGGAAGCGGACGGGGCAGTTGGAGGACGCGACGCGCGTGGCGGGGCGCGGGGGGCAGCTCATCGGCGGCGCGCTCGGCGTCTTCGGCGTCTGGTTCTACTGGCGCGCGGGCGACCCTTTCATGGGGCTGTGGCTCGTCGTCGTCGGCCTCTTCCTCTTCGACGCGGCGCGCTCGGTCACGCGCAGGCGTGGACAGTTGCGCACGGCCGGCGACGCGATGACCGCGGCCGTCGCCGTCGAGCCCGACTCGACGGTCGGCCACTTCGTGGATCACGTGCTGACGCTCCACCGCCAGGAGGCTTTTGCCGTCGCGCGCGCCGGGCGCCTCCACGGCATCCTCACGCTCAAAGACCTCAAGGCGCTGCCGCGCGAGCGCTGGCACCAGACGCGCGTCCGCGAGGTGATGCGCCCCGTCTCCGAAGAACTCTTCGTCCCGCCCACGGCCCCGCTCGCACGCGCCGAGCGCCTCCTCAACGAGAACGGCGCCGGGGCGCTGGCCGTCGTTGACGACGCCGGTCAACTCGTCGGCCTCCTCCTGCGCGGCCGCATCAAACGCCGCGAAAAAGTCAGAGCCTAGAACCCGCCCGCCCGAACAACCCGCAGCAGCCTTCCGGTTCTAATACCAACTTGCGAAATAGAATAAGGCTCCTCAAGCTGGGAGCGCGGGCATCCCTGCCCGCCAAAGCGTGCCCCGGCACGCTTCCCACCTTTCGCTCTACCGCAACCTCGGGATTACAGTCTGCTGGCCTTCGCGCTTTAGCGCTCATGGCGGGCAGGGATGCCCGCGCTCCCAGCGAAGAGATACCTTATTTCCATTTGCAAGTCGGTATAAGTGGGAAAAGTCCGGTTCGGAACCGGAACTTTGCGGTTTTAAACCCCAACATTCCGGTTCGGAACAGGAAGATTTCGGTTCCGAAGAGGAAAGTTTCGGTTCGGAACAGGAACATTTCGGTTCCGAAGAGAAACATTTCAGTTCCGAACAGAAAAATTCGTGTTCGGAACTGAAATATTTCTCTTCGGAACCGAAATATTTCAGTTCGGAACAGAAAAATTCCGGTTCCGAACAGAAACGTTCGTGTCCAGAACTGAAATGTTCCGGTTCGGAACCGAAATGTTCCGGTTCCGAACCGGAATATTTCTCTTCGGAACCGAAATGTTCCTGTCCGTAACTCCGAAGGCCCGGCCCGGAACCGGAAATTCGGGGCTCCGGGCCGGAACGTCCTGGGGCGGAGGCGGGCGGCGGGTTCTTAAGAGTCGGAGTCGGGCGTCTTGTTGCCGGGCCGCGTGCGGGGTTTGCGCGTGAAGCGTTGGCCGAGGGACTCGATTGCGCCGTCGAGCGCTGAGCCCTTGCCCGCCGCGCGCACGAACTGATAGACGCGCAGCGCCGCGACGAACGCCTCGCTGCCGACCGCCGTGTAGGTGTCGTTCAGCAACTCGTTCAGTTGCGCGAACGCGGTCACGAGGGGCAGGAGCGCTTCGAACAGTTTCACGTCCCTGCGCATCTCCTCCACGTCGAAGGAGCGCGGCACGATGTCCGGGTTCTGCTCCGCGACTTCGAGCGCCTTGTCCACGAAGCCGCGGCCCTTGCTGCCCATCTTCGGCAGCGACTTGCGCTCTGCGGGCGTGAGGTCTATGAGGAAGGGGAGTTTCGCGCGGATGATGTTGATGGCGTCGAGGACGGCCTGACGGTCGGCCTCCGAAAGGGTCGCGCTGATCTGTTTGTCCGGCATGACGTATCCTCCTCGCGCGGCGCTCGAAAAGTTGAGGGGCGCCGCGTCGTCAAGGGGCTTCGTTGAGAGGCCGAGCGGTCGAGCGTGGGCCGCCCGGACGTTAACCGCGTTCGAGAGAGAACGCGCGGAAGATAGCACACGCGCTCGCGCGCTTGAAGAGATTTGCAGGCCCTCATTCCCTTTAACAAGATTCAGCAGCCGGCCGCGCCCTACGTCTTCACGCCGCAGTGCGCGCGTCACCCGCGATGCCCCGGAAACGGCCCCGTTGATTCGCGCCCGTTTATGCCGCATAATTGACGCGGAGGCGTGCAAACCAGACAAGGCGGAGGTCGCTTATGTTGGCAGTGCTCGGTGCGCTGTTCGCCAACGCGGTCATCACTGTACTCAAGTTCATCGCGGCGGCGATGACCGGCTCCTCGGGCATGATGGCCGAGGCGCTGCACTCTTTGGCCGACACGACCAACCAGGTCTTTCTGCTTCTGGGGTTGAGGTTCTACCGCCGTCCGGCCTCCGAGAAGCACCCGTTCGGCCACGGCAAGGAGCGCTTCTTCTGGTCGTTCATCGCGGCCGTCTTCATCTTCGGCGTCGGCGCGACCTACGCCATCTACGAGGGCGTCATCAAGCTCTCGCACCCGCACCCGCCGGAGAACCTGGGCTGGGCCTACGGCGTGCTCGCCGCCTCGTTCCTGATCGAGTCCGGCTCCATCGCGCTGGCGATCTTCCAGGAGGTGAGGGAGGCGCACCACGAGGGGATGAGCTTCGCGGAGTACCTGCGCGAGTCGAAAGACCCGACGGCGAAGACCGTGCTCTTCGAAGACTCGGCGGCGCTCGTCGGCATCGTCATCGCGGCGACGGGGCTCTACCTGACCGAGCACCACGCGGGGCCGGGCGGCGGCGCCTACTGGGACGGCGTCGCCTCGATCTGCATCGGCGGCGTGCTGGCCTTCGTCGCCTTCGCGCTGGCACGCTCGTCGCGCGGGCTTTTGCTCGGCGAGGCGGCGACGCCGAAGTCGCTCGAAGCGATCCGCGGCGCCATCCTCTCGCACCCGAACGTCTGCGAGGTGGTCGAGCTGCTGACGATGCACCTCGCGCCGAAGCAGATTTTAATCAACGCGCACGTCAACTTCCGCGACGACCTGGCGACCGACGACATCGAGCAGACCATCAACGAGGTCGAGCAGAAGATCAAGGCCGCAGAGCCGATGGTGGACATGATCTTCCTGGAGACGGCGCGCCGCAGCGAGCCCGGCCCCGACGCCCCCATCCCGCAGCACATCGGATGAATTTTTGATTTTAGATTTTTGATTTGCGATTCGAAGCCGTCGGCTCTCAGCCAAATCAAAAATCGCAAATCAAAAAGCTGAATTCAAAAATGCTCCTTCAGGCGCACAACCAGTACTGGCAGTCCCTGCGCGAGCCGCGGAACCTCGTGGACATCGCGCTGGTCTTCCTGCTGGTCTACGCGCTGCTGCGGGCCATCAGGGGCACGCGCGCGGCGCCGATGGCGGCGGGGCTTCTGGCGCTCGGCGCGCTCTACTGGGCGGCGGTGCGGTTCGACCTGGCGACGCTCGAATCCATCCTGCGCCTCTCGCCCTTCGTCGTCTCGGTGGCGGTCGTCGTCCTCTTCCAGAACGAGATACGGCAGGCGCTCGTCCACTTCGGCAACCGCTTCCGGATGCCCTTCCTCATCCGCCACCGCGGGCAGTTCGGCGAGGGCGTCTACGACGAGATCGTGCTGGCCGCGACGACGCTCGCCTCGACGAAGACGGGCGCGCTCGTCGTCGTCGAGCGCGGCGTCTCCCTGCGCAACGTCATCGAGGGCGGCGTGCGGCTCGACGCCGAGCTTTCCTACGACCTGCTCGTCACCATCTTCAACCCGGCGACGCCCCTGCACGACGGCGCGGTCGTCATCCGCGGCCACCGCGCAGCGGCCGCCGCCTGCTTCCTCCCGCTGACCCTCAACCCCCTGCTCTCGAAAGACCTCGGCACGCGCCACCGCGCGGCCATCGGCATCACGGAGGACACGGACGCCGTCGCGGTCGTCGTCTCGGAGGAGACGGGCCTCGTCTCCTTCGTGCAGGGCGGGCAGATCAAGCGCGGGCTCGACGGCACGCGCCTGCGCGCCTTCATCCTCGACGCGATGACGCCCGGCGCGCGCGACGCCGGGCCGGAAGGCGAACGACAGGCCGAGGGCGACTCGCTCTCGACGGAGGCGAGGGGCTGACGATGGCGACGAAGGAGGTCGAGCGGGGCGGCATCACGCGGCGTTGGCTGCGCGCGCTCTTCCTCGAAGACTGGACGCTGAAGGCGCTCGCCCTGCTCGTCACGCTCGGCCTCTGGTACGCCGTGACGACGCAGCGCGCGCCGGCCACCAAGCGCCTGCACGACGTGCCGCTCGAATTCCTCCTGCCCGACAACGTGGACATCGGCAATGACCCCTTGAACAAGGTGGACGTGATGCTCGAAGGCAGCCAGGACAAGCTGGCCGTCCTCACCTCGCGCGACCTCGTCGCGCAGGTGGACGTGACGAGCCTCCAGCCGGGCGACCGCAACCCGCGGCTCACCGAGAAGAACTTCCTGATGGAGCTGCCCGAGGGCGTCCGCATCCTCGAGGTCACGCCGCGCAGCCTGACGCTCCACCTGGAGCCCGTCGTCGAGCGCGAGGTGCCCGTCGAGGCGCGCTTCGAGGGCGAGCCGCCCGAAGGCTTCGCGCGCGGCCCCGCGCAGGTCGCGCCCGAAAGCATCCGCGTGCGCGGGCCGCAGAGCCACGTCGCGGCCGTCGAGCGCGCCTTCACCGAGACCATCTCGCTCGCGGGCCGGCGCGAGCCGCTCACGCTCCCGCAGGTCGCCATCGACATCCCCGACCACAAGGTCGTGCCTCTGGACGCCACCGTCTCGGTGCGCGTCGAGATCGGCGAGGAGCAGAAGGAGCAGCGCTTCCCGAACGTCGCCGTGCGCCCCGAGTCGGGCGGCGCGGTCTCGCCGGCCGCGGCCTCGGTCACGCTCCGCGGCCCGCGTTCGGTCGTCGAGGCCCTGCGCCCCGAAGACGTGCGCCTCGTCGTCACGCCCGGCGAAGACGGAAAGCCCGTCGCACGCCTCGCACTCCCCCCGAGCGCGCAGGGCAGAGTAGAGTTAGTCAACACCAGCCCTTCGGAGTTCACGTTCAACAGATGAAGAGACTTTTCGGGACGGACGGGATGCGCGGCGAGGCGGGACGTTTCCCGCTCGACGCGGCGACGGTGCGCACGGCGGGGCGTTCGCTCGCGCGCCACCTGGCGGAGAGCCTCGGGCGCGCGCCACACGTCGTGACGGGGCGCGACACGCGCGAGTCGGGCGCGTGGATTGAAAAAGCTTTCCTCGAAGGTGCGCTCGCGGGCGGGGCGGCCGAGGCGGTCTCGGCCGGAGTCATCACGACGCCGGGCGTGGCCTACCTCGCGCGCACGCTCCCGGCCGACGCGGGCGTCGTCATCAGCGCCTCGCACAATCCGTTTCAGGATAACGGCATCAAGATTTTCGCGCCCACGGGCCGCAAGCTCGACGACGCGACCGAGCGCCTCATCGAGTCGGACATTTACGCCGAGTTCAAAGAGGAAGGCGGCGCGGCCGCGGGGGAGCTTGACAAGAACCGCGCGGAAGACGGCCGGCCAGGGGCCGAGGAGGCTTGGGCGTGTGCGGCCGAGCTGCGCGCGCTCTACCTCGAATACCTGGGCGGGGAGGTCGCCGCGGGCTTGAGCCTCGGGGGGCTGAACGTCGTCGTCGATTGCGCCAACGGCGCGGCCTCGGAACTCGCGCCGGCCCTGCTCGCGCGGCTCGGCGCGCGCGTCGTCTCGACCTTCGACGCGCCCGACGGCCGCAACATCAACCGCGACTGCGGCTCGCTCCACACGGACGTTCTGCAAAGGCGCGTCGTCGAGGAGGGCGCGCACCTCGGGGTCGCCTACGACGGCGACGCCGACCGCGCTCTCTTCGTGGACGCGCGGGGCGAACTCGTTGACGGCGACGCCACGCTCTGGGTTTTGGCAAAAGGGATGAGGGAGCGCGGCGAGCTTGAAGGCGGCCGCGTCGTCGCCACGGTGATGAGCAACATCGGGTTGGAGATCGCGCTGCGCTCGCGCGGGATGGAGCTGCTGCGGACGGACGTGGGCGACAAGTACGTGCTGGAAGAACTCCTGCGCACGGGCTCGACGTTGGGCGGCGAGCAGTCGGGGCACATCATCTTCCCGCGCCTGAGCCTGGCGGGCGACGGGATGTTGACGACGGTCAACCTGCTGCGCGCCGTCGTCGAGTCCGGCCGCAGTCTGGAAGAGCTGACCGAGGGGTTCAGGCGCTACCCGCAGGTTCTCGTCAACGTGCGCGTGCGCGAGAAGGTGCCGTTCGAGGAGGTCGAAGAGGTGGCGCGGGCGTCGCGCGAGGTGCGCGAGCGGCTGGGCGAGGGCGGGCGTCTGCTCCTGCGCTACTCTGGGACGGAGCGTCTGGCGCGCGTCATGATCGAAGGGCAGAGTCAGGCGGAGATAGATTCGCTGGCCGAGGGGCTGGCCGCGGTCATCCGCCGCAGCCTCGGCGAGGGATAAATCTCGCGGGCGTGAAGATTTTACCCGGGGGCCGGTGTAAGAGTTACACGGGCGCCGGTTTTTACCTTCGGGACTATGCGGTATGCCGGGGCAAAAGCCCCGCAAAACGACAGACTTTTGAGCGCGCGGGCGCAGCAGTTTCATGGCATGGGCATTGCGATAGGGAGTGTGGGGCAAGAGAGACGGTTGGTGAATCCTCCGTCTCGGTGGTTGCTGGGGTGAGGACAGTAACCACGCATTAAGAGGGCGCGGCATTTCCCAATGTGCCGCGCCCTCTCTTATTTTTGTCCGACGCAACGTTCAGACCTTTCGGCTCTCATCCAACCTTGTCACCCTCGGAATTTCGCCCCGCCCCCGCGCGCCTGCTACAATCCGACCGAACCTTCAGACCAACCCGGACGGCCAGCGCGCCTCGGCGGAAGATGAACCCGAGCGATTACCGACGCGACTACGCAGCCTACTCCGCGGCGGCCGAGCGCGCGCTCTTCGAGCACCACGCCGGACTGAGCCCGCGCCTCGAACTGCGCCCCGTCGAGGAGCGCTACGCAGACCTCTGGACGCGCGAGGCTCTTGAAGAACTGCGCCGGCGCGCGGACGAGACGCCCGGGCAGTTCGAGACGGAGCGCGCGGGCCTTCGCGCGCTCGCCGGCGCGGCCGCTTTGAAATTCGCCGAGCGGAGCGCGCGGGAAGTCTCGGAGGAGTTGGGACGCTGCGCCGAGTCGGGCGGGTTCGAGTGGAATGGTGCGCGCGTGGCCGCGTCGGAGGTGCCGGGACTCCTGGCCGCCGAGCGCGACGCGGCGCGGCGACGTGAGTTGACGCGCCGGAGGCTCGACGCGGTGCGCGCGTGCGACGACCTGCGCGCCGCGCGGCTCGAAGCGCTGAACGACGCGGCGCGGGCGCTGGGATTCGAGGGGCGGCGCGTGCTCTACGAAGATTTCGCGGGCGTGAGTCTTGAGAGCCTCGCGGCCGGGGCGGAAGGATTCCTGCGCCGGACGGAGGCGGCTTACATGTCTGCGCTGGCCGAGTGGGCTGCGCGCGAGCTCGGGCCGGGCGCCGGGCGCGCGGCGGAGTACGCCGACCTCCCCTTCTTCGAGCGCGCGGCCGGCACCGAGGCACGGCTTCCGGCGCGCGACTTCCGAGGGCTCTACGCCGAGACGCTCGCCGGCCTGGGCGTTCCCTTCGAGTCGCGGCGCGGCCTGCGCGTTGACGAGGCGCGGCGGGCGGGCAAGTCTGCCGACTCGGCCTGCTTCGCCGTCGAGCCGCCGGAGGACGTGCGGCTCTCGGTCGGCGACGGCGCGGGCGGGCTCGGGTTCTTCCAACGGAGCCTCGCGGAGGGCGGGCGCGCGCAGATGTTCGCCTGGGCCTCGCGCGAGACTTCACGCCGTCACCCGGAGTTCGTGTACGCGCCCGACCGCGCGACCGAAGTCGGGCACGGGCTGCTGCTCGCGGGGCTTCTGCGCGAGCCCGCCTGGTTCGAGGCGCGGCGCGGGGTGCGCGCGGCGGAGGCGTCCGCGCTAGCAAGGGCCTCGGCGCTCTTAGACCTCTACGGCGCGCGGCGCGAGTGCGCGTCGGTCGCGTGTGCGCTCGCTCTCGAACGCAGCGCGGGCGGGCGCTCGGAGCAGCTTGCCGAAGAGTACGCGGCGCGGTTTACGGAGGCGACGGGCTTCCGCCACGAGGCGGCGACGCACCTGCTCGACGCGGACGAATGGTTCGAGTCGGCGACCGCTTTGCGCGCGCGCCTCTTCGCGGCGGGCCTGCGCGAGCACCTGCGCGGGCGCCACGGGCGGTGCTGGTTCGAGTCGCGCCGCGCGGGCGAGGAGTTGATAGACGTTTGGAACACGGCCTCGCGCCACCGCGCGGAAGAGTTGTCGAGACTCATCTGGGGCGGCGAGCCGGGCTTCGAGCTGCTGGCCGACGCGTCTCTGGCGGCGGTCGAAGGGCGCGACGGCTGAAGGGCTTGACACTGCGAAGATGACAGACGAGCTGAAGACGTTGAGCGTGCCCGTGCGTCTGGGCGGCGGGCGCGGGTACGGGGTCGAGATCGGCGCGGGCGCGCTCGCGGGCTTGGGCCGGGCCGCGCGCGAGAGCCTGCCGGGGCAGGCGCGTAAGGCGGCGGTCGTCTCGAACGCGCGCGTGTTCGGCCTCTACGGGGAGCGCGCCGTCGCTTCACTCCGCGGGGCGGGCTTCGAGGTCTCGCACTGGCTGATGGGCGAGGGCGAGCGCTTCAAGACGTTGCGGACGGCGGAGCGCGCGCTGGAGTTTCTGTCCGAGTCGGGGCTTGAGCGGAGCGACGCGGTCGTCGCGCTCGGCGGCGGCGTGGTCGGAGACGTGGCGGGCTTCGCCGCGGCGCTCTACCTGCGCGGCGTGGCGTTCGTGCAGGCGCCGACGACTTTGCTCGCGCAGATAGACTCCTCGGTCGGCGGCAAGACGGGCGTCAACACGAGGGCGGGCAAGAACCTCGTCGGCGCCTTCCACCAGCCCTCGGCCGTCGTCGTGGACACGGCGACGCTCCAAAGCCTCCCGCGGCGCGAGTTGACCGCCGGCTGGTGCGAGGCCGTCAAGCAGGGCGCCGTCGGCGACCGCCGCCTCTTCGAGCGGACGAAGAGGTTTTTGACGGGAGAGGCGCGGAATGTTAGTAACCGTCGGGCCGGGGCCAGCGTCACAGAGACAGGCGCCGGGCGCGACGAAGAGCTAGCGCAGATCATCGCCGCGCAGTGCGCGTTCAAGGCGCGCATCGTCGCGGGCGACGAGCGCGAGTCCCTGGGGCGCGACGACGCGCGCTCAAGGAAGATTTTGAACTTCGGCCACACGGTCGGCCACGCGCTCGAAGCGGTGACGAATTACCGGCGCTTCCGGCACGGCGAGGCGGTCGGCTACGGGTGCCTCGCCGCGGCGGAGATTTCGAAAAGGCTAGGACTGCTCGACCCTTCGGAGCTAGAATCTCTGCGCGAGGCGGTGGCGCTCGCCGGGCGTTTGCCGGCGGCCGCAGACCTCGACGCCGAAACCATCCAGAGGGCGCTGCGTAAGGACAAGAAGGCGGTCGGCGGGAGCGTCCGCTGGGTGCTCCTCGAAGGGCTCGGTCGGGCGCGCGTCGTGGACGGCCGGGAGGTGGCGGCGCGCGTCGTCCGCGCGGCGATCCGCGCGGCGCTAGCGGCGCCCCCGCGCACCCCAAAGTGAACCAGAGGGAAGGTCATATGACTGTGGCAGAACAGGCCCGGCGGCGCGGCGAGCGTGGCGGCACGCGCTTCAACTTCATCGTCGTCATCGTCGTCATCGCGCTCGCCGCCTACTCCGCCTACAACTACGCGCCGGTCGCGTACAACGCCTACCTCTACAAAGACTTCATGCAGGAGACGGTGAACAAAGCCGCCTACCCGCCAGTCAAGAGCAACGACTGGATCAAGCAGCAACTGCGCGAGGCCGGCAAAGATTACAACCTGCCCGAGGACGCCGACATCAGAGTCCAGAACGACAACGGACGCATCGAAGCCCGCGTCACCTACACGTGCCCCGTCCAACTCCCCGGCTACCTCTACCAGTACGACTTCGACCACACCGCCCGCAGCAGCGGGTTCATCAGATAGTAGGCAGTAGGCAGATGGCAGCAGGCAGTTGAAAGGCAATAAGCCTTTAACGATGCACGCGTCCTGAAGACGATGCGTCAGCCACAAAGAATCGGAGGCGGCGAGTAATCGTTACTCGCCGCCTCCGATTCTTTGTGGCCTCTTTCCTATTCTTAACTGCCTACTGCCATCTGCCTACTGCCTACTGTTTTCTGCAACTGAATCAGGCCGGCGGGCGCGGCGGCGAGCCATGTGGTGGGGCAGACGCCGCAGCGCGTGCAGGTGTCAACGGAAGGGCAGGGCGCGGTCGAGCGCGAGACCTGCGCGCGGGTGTGTTCCTTCTCAAGGAAGGGGCGGCCCATGCCGGAATCGACAATCTCCCAGGGGAGCACCTCGTCGTAGCCGCGCGCGCGCGAAGTGTGGAAGGCCGGGTCGATGCCGGTCTCACGCAACGCGGCGGAGAGGTCTCCGCGGTGGCGGGTCATGGCCTCGATGACGCGCGCGACGCGGCGGTCGCCCGACGAGAAGAGCGCCTGCTCGTGCGCGATGCGGGCGGACATCACGCGCACCTCGACGTTCGGGATGCGCGCGAGGTTCTTCGAGAGCCACTTCAGACGCCGTTTGAGTTCGCGCTCCTCGCAGATGGGCTCCCACTGGAAGGGCGTGTTGGGCTTCGGCACGAAGCCGTTCAGGGCCGGGATGATTTTCCCTGCGCGGCCGAAACGCCTGCCCGCCTCAAGCATCCTGTCCTTGATGCGCGCGACCAGCTCGACCATCGCTTCGAGGTCTTCGTCCCGTTCGGTCGGAAGCCCGGCCATCATGTAGAGCTTGACGGTGAGCATGCCGCGGTCGAAGACGGCACCGCAGATGTCCACGATCTCGTCGTTGGTGAGGTTCTTGTTGATGACGCGGCGCAGGCGGTCGCTGCCCGTCTCGGGCGCGACGGCGATCTGCTGGTCGCCCGACTCGACTAAGGCGTCGAGCAGCTCGTCCTCGATCTGGTCGAGCCTCAAACTCGAAACGGAAATCTTGTAGCCCATCTCGCGCAGGCCGCGCAGGATGTCGCTGATCTCGGGGTGGTCGCAGACGGCCGTCGAGACGAGGCCGATCTTGTCCGTGCGCGGGCGCCACTCTTCCGCCTTCCTGAGGATGTCGCGCGCGGGGACGACGCGCGGCGGCCAGTAGTTGAAGCCGGCCCAGCAGAAGCGGCACCCCTGCGAGCAGCCGCGCGAAATCTCGACGAGGAAGCGCTCGCCCATCTCGGCCTCGGGCGCCCAGATGATGGACGAAGGCGCGAAGACCTCGGGCTCTTTTAATTTCTCGACGATGTCCGCGTCGCCGCGACGCATCGCGCGCCGGAGGCTGCCCTCCTTCGGGTTCTCGGCGGCGACGATTCTTCCGACGTTCGCGGGCACGCCCTCGAACTTCGGCGCGTAAGCCTCGACGGTGCCGTCCGGCTTGTACGTCACGTCGTAGAGCGACGGCGCGTAGAAGCCGCGGCCCACGCGCGCGAGCTTCAAGAGCAGGTCTTCCTTCGTCCCGCCCTCCTCGATGTTTTCGAAGAGCAGGTCAACCAGCTTCGGCACCAGTATCTCGCCCTCGCCGACGGCGACCACGTCGGTGAACTCGGCGATGGGCTCGGGGTTGAGGAAGGAGGCGGCGCCGCCCATCAGGACGAGCGGGTCGTGGTGCGTGCGGTCTGCGGCCCACACGGGCACGCGCGCGAGCTTGAGCATGCGCGCCATGTTGAGGAAGTCCGTCTCGAACGAGATGGAGAAGGCGACGAGGTCGAAGTCGCGGACGGGCGTCTGCGACTCGAGCGTGAGCAGCGGCGTCTGCGTCCGCTCGTACTCGCGCAGCTCCGCGTCGTCGGGCAGAAACACTCGCTCGCAGGAGACCTCGGGGACGCGGTTGAACAGCTCGTAGACCGACTGGAACCCGAGGTTCGCCATCCCGACCGCGTACACGTTCGGGTAGCACAAAGCCACGCGCAACTGCGCGCCCCGCTTCGACACCCACCCCTCTTCGGCGGCGAGCTTTCGCCTGTAACTCTCTACAACTTTTTTCGACATACTTCGGCCAAAACTAAAGACGGCAAGACTGAGTTTGATGCCTGAGTCTTGCCGCCAGTTTACCGTAGTTTCTACCTGGGTGAACAGGAAGGAGAGATTGGAAAGGTCAAGCCGTCTCTTTAAACCGCGCGCGAATCTCCCGAAAATCCGCGCGCATCTCGTGAACTATCGCCTGCGTGCGGTCTAAGCGCGTGTCTATCTGTTCAAGCTGCTCTTCCATTTTGTCGAGCCGCTCTTCCACCTTGTCGAGCCTTGCTCCGACTGCGGTGAAACCTTCGTTCACGCGCTCGCCGAGCGCGTTGATGCGTTCGAGGACTGTCTCAATCGTCGGCCGCGTGGTTGCGTCTTCAGACATTGCTAAACCTCCGTCAAAAGATAACCACGTTGGCGGCCGGGATTTCACTTAAAGATTAATCTCATGAGGGGCCGGCGTCAAAGTCTCATGCGTTTCAAGACGTTACTGGCGCACGCTCTCAAGGAACGCCTTGAGCTTGCGCGAGCGCGAGGGGTGGCGGAGTTTGCGGAGGGCTTTGGCTTCGATTTGGCGGATGCGCTCGCGGGTGACGGCGAAGTGCTGGCCGACCTCTTCGAGCGTGTGCTCCGAGCCGTTGGGGCCGAGGCCGAAGCGCATCTTGATGACCTTCTCCTCGCGCGGGGTGAGCGTGGCGAGGACTTCGTCCGTGATCTCGCGCAGGTTCGAGGCGACGACGGCGTCGGCCGGGTTGAGGATGGAGCGGTCTTCGATGAAGTCGCCGAGGTGCGAGTCCTCCTCCTCACCAATCGGCGTCTCAAGCGAGATGGGTTCCTGGGCGATCTTCAAGACCTTGCGCACCTTTGAGACGGGGATGTCCATCTTGCGCGCGATCTCTTCGCTCGTCGGCTCGCGCCCGAGTTCTTGCACGAGGGCGCGGGAGGTGCGGATGAGCTTGTTGATGGTCTCGATCATGTGGACGGGGATGCGGATCGTGCGCGCCTGGTCGGCGATGGCGCGGGTGATGGCCTGGCGAATCCACCACGTCGCGTACGTGCTGAACTTATAACCGCGCCGCCACTCGAACTTGTCCACCGCCTTCATCAGACCGATGTTGCCTTCCTGAATCAAATCTAAAAATTGAAGGCCGCGGTTCGTGTACTTCTTGGCAATCGAGACCACGAGGCGGAGGTTCGCCTCAATCAACTCGCGCTTGGCCTGCGCGGTCTCGGCCTCGCCGGTGAGGATCGATTGGAGCGAGCGCTTGATTTCGACGGGCGCGATCTGGTGCTCCTCTTCGATCTGTTGGAGCCGCTTGCGCGCGTTGGCGACGTGGCGCTTGAAGTCCTTCTCCTCGTCGGGGCGGAGCTTCTTGCGGTTCAACTTCTCCGTGTAGCTCGCGGCCTCGTTCTCGGCGACGCGAATCTCCTTGTGGATTTTGCGGATGGAGTTGATGAGTCGCTGGCGCGCGTGCTCGGTCAGGTTGAGCTGCTTCATCTCCTGCGCGATCTCGAGGCGCATGCGCGCGACCTTGCGCTTGAGGCGGAGGAGCTTCTTCGACTTCTTGCCCTTCAAAAGCTTCTGCTCGGCGCGCAGCTTCTCCCACTCCTTCAGGCCCGTCTTGAAGATGCGCCGGATGTTCTCGATGCCTTCGAGCGTCCAGCGCAGGTACTCGTCGGCCTTGTCCTCCTGCCCCGTCAGCTCGGCCTGCTCCGAGAAGGTGACGTAGTCCCTGATGTTCAGCCGCGCGGCCTCCAACTCCTCGCCGAGCTTGCACAGCTCCTTCACGGCGATGGGCGAGCGCGAGATCGCCTTTTGAGTTTTAATCTGCCCGCGCTCGATGCGTTTCGCTATCGAGACTTCGCCCTCGCGCGTGAGGAGCGGCACGATGCCCATCTCGCGCAGGTAGAGGCGGACGGGGTCGTTCGTCTTCTCGAGCACGCCGGCCGAGAGGTCGAGCTCGATGTCCTCGTCCAGCTCGCCGTCGAGGTCTTCGGGCGCGACCGCCGAGACGGCCGAGACTTCGATCACCCGCTCGTCCGAGTCGGTGACCAGGATGTTCGAGCCTTCGAGCTTCTGGAGCACGTCCTCGATGTCGTCGGGCGAGACGATGTTGTCCGGCAGTTCCCGGTTGAGGTCGTCGAACGTGAGGAACTTCTTGTCGCCGCCGAGTTCGAGCAGGCGCTGCATCACGTCGTCCTGGTCTTTCTCTTCCATGCTCATCGTTCCGTGTCCACCTCGGGGTCGCTCTGCTCGAAAGGGAAGTCGCCTCCTCGGCCGGCGGCTCAAGCGGTCGGTCGTCTCAGGTCGTTGAGGGTGATGCGGGGCCGCCGCGCGGGCGCAGGGCGGAAAGCTGTTTCTCAAGCTCAAACTTTTTCATCAGGAGCGCGCCGTGCCGCGCCTCGTCGCCCGCGCGGCCCGCGGCCGCGATCTCCGCGGCCAGCTCCTTGATGCGCCGGTCGTAGCTCATCAGGCGGAGCGTGACCAGGCACCCTTCGGCCCTGGCGAGGAAAACGTCCACGGCCTCGCCCTCCGCGCGCTCCGACTCGTACATCCACAGCTCGGGCAGGAACGCCTGCGCCGGGTCGCCGCCCACCAGCTCTTGCAGCGAATCGAACTCGACCTCGACGCCCCCGGCGTCGGCGCGCCGCAGCGCCTCGAAGATGGCCGCGGTCGCCAGGCCCTCGTAGTCGCTCTCGTGCATTTGCGGCAGGACGTAGCCCCTCAAGTCCGCGTCGTGCAGGAGCAGTTCGAGCAGAATCTTCTCGGCCTCGGTCGGGGCGCCGACCGAAGCGCGCGCGACCTTCTTCTTGACTTCGTCGGCGTTCGCCGCCAGAGGGTCGCGCGCGCTGACCGCCTTCCAAAGCTCCTGCCTCAGGCTCAGGTCTTCGACGCGGAGCGAGTCCAGCACGATGTCGAAATACTCGCGCCTCTGGATCGTGTTGCGGACGGCGCGGACGAAGGGCAGCACCTCGGCGACGGCCTCGGATTTCTCGGGGGGGTTGAGGAGGTTTCGCCCGTGCATGGCCTGGTCGAGTATGAACTGCATGTGCGGAGCGGCCTCGCCGCGGAGCCGTTTGTACTCGTCGGCGCCGCGGGCGCGGACGAACTCGTCCGGGTCGGCGCCTTCGGGGAGGACGAGCACCTTGACTTCAAAGTCTTCGGGCAGGAGAACCTCTATGGCGCGTTTCGCCGCGTTGATTCCGGCGCGGTCACCATCATAATTGACGACCACTTTGCGCGCAAACCGGTTCAGAAGCTTCGCCTGCTCGTTGGTCAAAGCCGTCCCCAGGCTCGCCACGACGTTACGCACGCCGTGCTGGAACGGGACGATTAAGTCCAGGTAACCTTCGACGAGGATGGCGAACTTCTTCCTCCGAATCTCCTCGCGCGTGACGCTCAGGCCGAAGAGGTGGCGCCCCTTCGTGTAGGCGGCCGTCTCGGGCGAGTTCAGATACTTCGGCTCGTCGCCCGGCCGCATCGCGCGCGCGCCGAAGGCGACGGGGCGCCCCTGCGCGTCCGTCACGGGGAAGATCAGACGCCCGCGGAAGCGGTCGTAGTAACCGCCCTGCTCCTTCTTCACCACGAGGCCGCTGCGCTCGATCTGCCCGATGGTCGCGCCCTGGCTTTTAAGATAATTCCCGAGCGCCTCCCAACTGTTCGGCGCGTACCCGAGACGGAACGTCTTCACGGTCTCATCATTGATGCCGCGCCCCTCCACGTACTCCCGCGCCGCACGCGCCTCCGCGTTGTTCTCATTGAACTGCCGCTCCCAGAACTCCAACGCCCACGCGTTCAACTGGACGACCTCGTCCGCCTCCTTCCGCTTCACCTCGAAACGCTTGTCGTCCACCAGCTCCGGCAGCGGCACCCCCGCCTTCTCCGCCACCACCCGCACCGACTCGGGGAACGACAGCCCCTCCAACTCCATCACGAAGTTGAAGACCGACCCTCCCTTCCCGCAGCCAAAACAATAGAAGATGTTCTTCGACGGGTTGACCGAGAACGAAGGCGTCTTCTCCTGGTGGAACGGGCAGCAGGCCATCCAGTTCGCGCCCTTCTTCTTGAGCGTGACGTAGTCGCCCACCACGCGGACGATGTCCGCCTGCCGCCTCAAGTCGTCGATGAATGTCTGCGGGTAACGCACTGCTCTAGGGTGAAGTGGTCTGCAAGTGTTTGAGCAAGCCGCCGGGAGAGAACACGGGGAGCGCGGCGTTCCTGTAATCTTCGAGGTTCCGCGTGACGACGGCGTCGAGCCCGCCCGCCTCGGCGCAGGCGTGCTGCACGGCGTCCTCGTAGTCCGAGAAGGGGAGGCGTTGGGCGTCCGCGAGGACGCCCCGGTCAACCGGGCACACGCCGACGGCCTTCAGCAGTTCTCCGACGGCCATCCGCGCGGCGTCAACGCCCTTGAGCTTGCGCGTCACGTAGAACACGTTCACGACGGTGATTCCCGAGACGTAGCCGTCCAGGCGGCCCCGCTCGTGCAGCTCGAAGAGCGCCGCGGCCTCCTCGGCGAAGGGCGCGCGGTCTAAGAGCAGGTCGAGAACCACGTCATTGTCGAAGAGAACGCGCATCAGGAATACTTGCCGGCCAGGTAGTTGACGTAGTCCTCTTTCAACTCTTCGTCCGAAGGCGCGACGCCGTCGGGCCTGGCGATGCCGCGCAGGCGGCCGACGGCCCCCGGCGTGCGCGTGCGCAAACGAAGTTCCTCGCGGACGCTGCGGGTGATGGCCTCCAACAGCTCGACCCGCTCTGCCAGAGACAGCCTCTCGATTTCGCTGAGCAGTTGCTGGTGCGTCATCTCAAACTCACTCCGCGAGATTGTATCTCACTCCGACTCGCGCGGACGATGTCCGCCTGCCGCCTCAAGTCGTCGATGAATGTCTGCGGGTAGCGCATCGGTTAGGAAGATTCAAACTCAGAGGGCGGGCGCGTGGCAAGGGCGCGCGGGGGCGTTCGTCTAAACCAGGCGCGCGAAGAAGCTTTTTAACTTCCCCGCGTCGAGCCGGCCGCCGGTGCGGACGCCGCTGCACACGTCGAGGCCGAAGGGGCGGACGGTCGAGACGGCCTCGGCGACGTTCTCGGCCCGCAGGCCGCCGGCGAGGAAGACGGGGACGGGGGAGGCTTCGACGACGCGCCGGCTCACGCGCCAGTCGTGCGTGCGGCCCGTGCCGCCGAGCTCCTTGACGGCGAGGCTCTGGTCGCCCGAGTCGAGCAGCAGCGCGTCCACGTGGCGCGCGACGTCCAGGGCCTCCGCGAAAGACTCCTCCCCGCGGACATGCACGACCTGCACGAGCGAGACGCCCGGCAACTCCGCGCGCAGCTCCGCGTAGACTTCCGTAGGCACGCGGTCGCAGAGCTGCAAGGTGTTCACGCGGCAGCGGCGCTGCTGCCCGACGACGGAGCGCGCGTCCTGCCTGCACGTCAAAAGGAACGTCGCCACGGGCGGCGGCACGCGCGCCGCGATCTCCGCGATCAACTCTTCGGGGATGACGCCCGGCCCACTCGGCATCTCCGACACGAGCCCCACCGCCGACGCTCCGCACTCGATTGCCACGCGCGCCTCCTCGACGCTCGCGATGCAGCAGACTTTTACGCGCGGTCGCATCAGCTCACCTACTGCTTCAGCTCGACGACGGTGGCGCCGGCGCCGCCCTGGTTCTCGGGGGCGAGGTCGAAGCGCGCGACGTGCGGGTGGTGACGCAGCAGGTCGGCGACGGCGCGGCGGAGGGCGCCGGTGCCGTGGCCGTGGATGATGCGGACGTGCGAGTGGCCTTGCAGGAAGGCTTCGTCGAGGAAGCGGTCAACCTCGTCGCGCGCGTCGTCGGTGGTGCGGCCGATGAGGTTGAGTTCGGCATCGACGGATTCGCGCGAGCCTTTAAGTCTGACCTCGGTGCCGCGCTCCTGCATGCGGCGGAGGCGCCCCGCCAGCGTGTCGTCCTCCTTCGACTTCCTGGGCTGCGCCTTGACGAGTTCGAGGTTGGAGAGCTTCTCGCGGAAGCGCAGCTTGTTAACGCGCACCTCGGCCTCGCCGTCGCCGACGCGCTCGACCGTGCCCGTCATGCCGAGCGTCGTCAAGCGAACTTCGTCGCCGGCCGCGATGTCGCGCGGAGGCTCGTCGGTTGACGAAGGCGTTCGTGCCTGAACGTCCGACTCGTCGCGCGCGCCTTTCACGACTCTGACTCCGCCGCTCGTCTCTCCGCCGCCGCGGGCGTTGGCCGCGCGCGCTTCGGTGCGCGCCTTCTGCGCCTCGCGGCGGAGTTCGGCGGCGCGGCGTTCGGCCTCGCGCTCGACGCGCACGCGCTGCGCGCGGTCTTCGATCTTTGAATAAAGCTCGCGCGCCTGGCGTTCAAAGTCGGCGACGCCGCGCTCCAACGTCCGCGCGAACTCGGCCTGCCGCTCGCGCTCGCGGCGCGCGGCCTCTGCGTCGAGCGAGTCGTAGCGCTCGGCGACGGCGCGCCGCTCCTCTTCGAGCGCGCGGCGCTGGCCTTCGGCCTCCTCGGCCTCGCGCTGGATGCGGCGCAGGTAGGCGTCCGCCGCGAGCGTCCTTTCATCAACGCGCGAGCGCGCGGCCTCGATGATCTCTTCGGGCAGACGAAACCGCCTCGCGATCTCAAGCCCGGCGGACGAGCCGGCGACGCCGACGAGCAGGCGGTAGGTCGGCTGCAAAGTCTTCTCGTCGAACTCGACCGAAGCGTTCTGCACGCCCTCCTCGTTCGAGGCGTACATCTTCAGCCCCGAGTAGTGCGTCGTCGCGATGACGTGCGCGCCGCACGCGCGCCGGAAGTGATCGACGACGGCGACGCCGAGCGCCGAGCCCTCCTCGGGGTCTGTGCCCGTGCCGACCTCGTCGAGCAGGACGAGCGCGGGCGCCTGGCACGACTCGACCATGTGGCGGATGTTCGAGACGTGCGAGGTGAAGGTCGAGAGGTTGGCGGCGAGCGACTGTCGGTCGCCGATGTCCGCGAGCACGGACTCGTAGGGCGGGACGCGTGCCGCGCGCGCGGGCACGTGGAGCCCGGAGAGGGCCATCAGGGAGAGCAGGCCCGCGGTCTTTAAGACGACCGTCTTGCCGCCCGCGTTCGCGCCCGAGATGACCATGACGGGCCGCGTCGGTTCCAGACGAAGTGAGACGGGCACGACCTCTAACCCTTGCTCGCGCAGGTTCTCTTCGAGCAGAGGGTGCCGGGCCTCGACCAGTTCGAGCGCGTTCTCTTCGTCAATCAAGGGCTCGACGGCGTGCAGGTGCGCGGCGAGCGCGGCCTTCGCGTTAACGAAGTCCAGCTCGGCGACCGCGTCGGCCGCGAGCCCTATCGAGGGCAGCTCGGCGCGCAGCTCCTCCGTCAGCGTCGAGAGGATGCGCGTGACCTCGCGCTCTTCCGTCTCGCGCAGCGCTTGCAACTCGTTGTTGGCTTCGATGGTCTCCAAAGGCTCGACGAAGACCGTCGCGCCCGACGAAGAGAAGCCGTGTGCGACGCCGGCCACGCGGCCGCGGTGGTCGCTGCGGACGGGGATGACGAAGCGTTCGTTGCGGAGGGTGACGAGCTGATCCTGAATCGACTCCTCGGAGCGCCGCATCAGGGTCTCCAAAGAGCGCGTGATGGTCGAACGCATCCGCACGATGTCGGCGCGGATGCGCGCCAGCTCCGGGGAGGCGCGGTCGTCCAGTTCGCCCGACGGAAGAATCTTCGAGAAGACGCGCGCGGCCAGGCCGGGCAGCGTCCTCGGCAAGGCTTCCACGACCTCCCACAAGACCGGCGCGGCCTCGCGCTCGGCGGCGACGGCGGCGCGCGCGTCCGCCGCCTGCTCGCACAGGCGCGCCAGCTCCAGCAGCACCAGCGGGTCGAGAATCGTGCCCTCGATTCGAAGGCGCGCGATGGCCTCGGCCGGGTCGCTCAGCTCCGAGAAAGACCAGCGCGCCCCGCGCGCGCGCAGCTCCGCGCACTCCGACACGGCGCGCAGAGCGCGCCTCACCTCCCCGACCGACGCCAGCGGCGCAAGCGCCTCCGCCCGCGCGCGCCCCACCGGCGTCTGCGCGTACCGCCGCACGAGCGCACGCGCCCCCTCGTACTCCAACGTCCCGAATGCCTGGTCGTTCATGGTCGGTAAATAGTAAAGCCGTGAGCCAAGAAGCGTAAACCGTGAACCGTAAACCGTGACAAGAAAAACCGCGCTTACCTTGTCACGGTTTACGGTTCACGGTTCACGGCCCTTTGCCTTCTGCGTTCGGTGCCGCTCATGGCGGCTTCGAAGAGGCGCGCGGGGTCGAGGAGGTGGACGGTCTCGCCGCCGTGTTGGAAAGTGCCGCGCGCGGGGAACGCGGGAGAGTCCGGGGGGGAGATGTGGTCGTCGGCGTCGAGCGTGGCGGGGGCGGTTGATTCGCAGGCGAGCGCCAGCTGCTCGTCGCCCGCGAGCGAGGCGATGAAGGCGTGCGCGGCCGCGGGGCTTTCGTGGCCCAGGCCCGACGCCTCTAACAGGCGCGAGGGGTCGAGGACGGTGCGCATCTTCCCGCGCACGGAGGCGACGCCGAGGACTGGCGCAGGCGCGTGCGGCAGCGGCGCGGGCTCCGCCCAGGGCGTCACGCACTCGCACTCGTCGGCGTAGACGGCGAAGGCGAGGCCGCGCGCGCGCAGCAGCAGAATCGCGCGGCCCTCTTCGCGCGGCGGGTTGACGGCGTTCCTCCCTTCTTGCTCGCTCATCGTGTCCAAAGCGGGGCGGCCGGAATGTCTCGGTTCTAGCACGTCTGGTAAACTGTCGGCAAACCGCAGGCCGAAGGGGAACGAGACGATGGGCGAATTCGACCGCTACCGGGCGGAGATGAACGAGCGCCTGCTGGGCTCGGGCCACCTCGGCATCAAGCGCTTCTGCATCACCTTTGAGCCCTTCGTGCATACCTCCGTGTACTTTGTGGTTAAAGTGCGTCCGACTTAACCACAAAGGTCACGAAGGTATGCACGAAGGGCTCAAAGGGTTGAGGGGATTATGAAGTTGAGAATGTTTCTGTCAGCGCTGTCGCTCTGCCTGCTGCTGTCGGCGGGCGTGCGGGCGCAGGACGAGAAGGGTGGTGACGACGTGTCGGCTCGTGAGCGTGGGCGCGTACGCGCGCCGGAGTTGGAGGGCGGGCGCGGGTGGCTGAACACCGACAAGCCGCTCTCCATCGCGGGCCTGCGCGGCAAGGTCGTGCTGCTCGACTTCTGGACTTACGGCTGCGTCAACTGCATGCACGTCATCCCCGACCTCAAGCGGCTCGAAGAGAAATACCCGAACGAGCTGGTCGTCATCGGCGTCCACTCGGCCAAGTTCGAGAACGAGAAGGAGACGGAGAACATCCGCCGCATCGTCCTGCGCTACGGGCTCGAGCACCCGGTGGTGAACGACGCCGACTTCCGCATCTGGAACGCCTACGCGGTGCGCGCCTGGCCGACGCAAGTCCTCATCGACCCGGCCGGCTACGTCGTCGGCCAGGTCGCGGGCGAGGGCAACTACGAGGTGATCGACCGCGCGGTCGGCGAGCTGGTCGCCGAGGCACGGAAGCGCGGGACGCTCGACACGCGCCCCCTCAAGCTCGCCCTGGAACGCGCGAAGACGGGCGACCTGCCGCTCGCCTTCCCGGGCAAGGTTCTGGCCGACGAGAAGGGCGACCGCCTCTTCGTCGCCGACTCGAACCACAACCGCGTCGTCGTCACGAAACTCGACGGGACTCTTCTTTACACCATCGGCTCGGGCGCGCGCGGAAAGCAAGACGGGGCGTTCGACGCGGCGACCTTCGACGGGCCGCAGGGGCTCGCGCTCGACCCTTCGGACAACTCGACGCTCTACGTCGCAGACACGCGCAACCACCTCCTGCGCCGCGTTGACCTCAAGGCGAAAACGGTCGAGACGGCGGCGGGCACGGGCGCGCAGTTGCGCGACTACAGCGTGCGCGGCGGGCCGGCCCTGACGACGCCGCTCAGCTCGCCTTGGGATTTGGCGCTCGCGGGGCGCACGCTCTACGTCGCGATGGCCGGGCCGCACCAGATTTGGAAGCTGGACTTGGACACGCGCCAGGTCTCTCTCTACGCCGGCACGGGGCGCGAGGCGCGCACCGACGGGAAGCGTCTGGGCGAGTTCGAAGACTCCGACGCCGCGACCTTCGCGCAGCCTTCGGGGCTGGCCTTCGGGGCCGGCGTGCTCTACGTCTCGGATGCGGAATCAAACATCCTGCGCGCCGTCTCAGGTGATGAGGTGCGGACGCTCGCGGGCGGCGACCTCTTCGAGTTCGGCGACCACGACGGCGAGGGCGACGGCGTGCGCTTGCAGCACCCGCTCGGCCTCGCGCTCGACGCGGGCCGGCTCTACATCGCCGACACGTACAACCACAAGCTCAAGGTGCTCGACCCGCGCACGCGCCGCGTCTCGACCTTCTCCGGCACGGGCAAGGCCGGGCAGGCGGACGGCGCGCGCCCCGAGTTCTACGAGCCCGGCGGTCTCTCCGTCGCAAAGGGCAAGCTCTACGTCGCCGACACGAACAACCACGCCGTGCGCGTCGTAGACCTCGCGACGAAGCAGACGACGACCCTGCGTCTGCAAGGGCTCAAGCCGCCCGAGGCCGGCGCCGCCCCCTCGGAAGAGGCGGAGTCGCAGGGGCCGAACGCGGAGGAGACGAAGGCCGCGGCACAGCGGCTCGGGGCGGGCGGCACGGCGTCGCTCGTGGTGGACGTGCAACTCCCGGCGGGTTACCACCTCAACCCGGCCGCGCCGCACCGCTACCGCGTGACGGTCGAGGCCGGGCGCGAACGGCTCGCGCTCGGCAACGCGGACTTGACGGCGCGCAGCGGCGACGCCGCCTCCGGACTCGGCCGGACGGAGAAGACGCTGCGGCTCCCGCTCGTCGTGCCCCTGCGCGCGACGGCCGCGGGCGCGGCCGAGCTGCGCGTGAGCCTCACGCTCTACTACTGCCGCGAGGACAACACCGGCACCTGCCGCATCAAGACGCTCGTCTGGCGCGCGCCCGTCGAGGTCACGGCCGAAGCCGGCGCCCCGCGCGAGATAAAGTTGCAGGGGAAGGTGGAGTGAAGGGCAGTAGGCAGTAGGCAGATGGCAGTAGGCAGTTCAGACAGATGAGCCCCGGAGGGGCGGCATGTTTATAGCTCACGTCATCATTAATTTCCCCGAGCCCCGTCAGGGGCGACATAGAACATGCCGCCCCTGACGGGGCTCGGATTCAATTAAAACGCGATGGCTATAAACATGCCGCCCCTCCGGGGCTTCAACTGCCTACTGCCAACTGCCTACTGCCTGCTGCTCAGTTCCGCGAGAGGTCGCCCGCGTCGTCGAGCAGCTCGGGCCAGAGGGTGCGGCTGTGCTCAAGCTCGCGGTCGAGCAGCGCGCGCGTCTGTTCCAGCTCGCGGCGCAGCTCCTCGTTGGAGCGTTCGAGGTCGTTGATGTGACGCTTCATCTGGCGCGCGCGCCCTTCGAGGAACATCACGTAGAAGTAGAGCACGCCGGCGATGGCGGCCAGCGCGAGCGCGAGAACGAGGGCGGCGTAAAACTCCACGGCTTTCTTCCCTTGGCTTCCCTGTTTGTCGGTTTGATTCCATTACTACGCCTTCCCGCGCGTTTGCGCAAGTCCCCGCCCGCCTGGGTTATAATCCGTCCGCCCCGTTCGCCCTTCACGGCAGGTTTAACTAACTTTCGACTTGGAGGGAACCTCGTGCCAAAAGCAAGGGAAGTGTCGGCGGCGCGCCTCGGGCTGGCGGCCGTGCTCTGCTTAGTGTTGGGCGTGACCGCGGCGGCCCAGACGACCTGGACGCTCGCGTGGAGCGACGAGTTCAACGGGCCGGCCGGTTCGGCGGTGGACGGGACGAAGTGGGTCGCGGAGGTCGGCAACGGCTCGAACGGCTGGGGCAACCACGAGCGCGAGTACTACACGAACGCGACGAAGAACGCCGCGTTGGACGGCGCGGGCAACCTCGTCATCACGGCCTACAAGGAGCAGCTCGGGAACAAGTACCGCTGCTGGTACGGCGTGTGCCAGTACACCTCCGCGCGCCTGAAGACGCAGGGCAAGTTCGAGCAGGCGTACGGTCGCTTCGAAGCGCGCATCCGTGTGCCTCACGGGCAGGGCATCTGGCCCGCCTTCTGGATGCTCGGCAACAACATCCAGACCGCGGGCTGGCCGACCTGCGGCGAGATCGACATCATGGAGAACATCGGCCGCGAGCCTTCAATCGTCCACGGCACGATGCACGGCCCGGGCTACTCGGGCGCCAACGGCATCGGCGCGCCCTACGCGCTGACGGCGGGCGCCTTCTCCGACGCCTTCCACGTCTTCGCCGTCGAGTGGGAGCCGAACCAGATACGCTGGTACGTGGACGGCAACCTCTACCAGACGCGCACGCCGGCCGACCTCCCGCCCGGCTCGACGTGGGTCTTCGACCACCCGAACTTCGTGATTCTCAACCTCGCCGTCGGCGGCTCCTGGCCCGGCGACCCCGACTCGACCACCGTCTTCCCGCAGAAGATGTACGTCGATTACGTCCGCGTCTACCGCGCGCAGTAGGCGCGACCTTCTGAAGCGAAGCCCCGCGAACCTCAGAGGCATTCGTCCGACCCACAGGGAAAGGAGAAGCGTATGCTCAAAAAGCTTCTGCTGCTGCTCACACTCTTCGTCGCGCTGCCTTCGGCCGCCGCGGCGACTCCCGTCTCGGTCTACGGCGCGTGGCTGTGCGGCAACGACGCCTGCACTTGGGCGAGCGCGCGCGACATGAACGACTTCGACGCGAAGAACCACTGGCTCGTCAACCGCGGCGACGGGATGCCCTCGGTCAACCTCGTCGTCCTCAGCTTCGTCCAGCCCCTGAAGCTCCTGAACCGGACGACCGACGCGCAGACCTTGAACGGCGTCCCGCGCGGGATGGACGCCAACGTCGTCAACTACTTCAAGAGCCGCGGCGTCCGCGTCATGCTCTCCGTCGGCGGCATCACCTACGTTGACGCGTGGAACCAGGCGCTGGCCGCGAACCCGACGCAGCTGGGGCTCAACGCGGCGCAGGTCGCGCAGTCCCTCGGCGTCGGCATCGAGATCGACTACGAGGAGAACGCCAGCCCCAACCTCGCCGGCCTCCAGGCGTTCATCGACGCCTACCGCTCGCAGCTCCCCTACGACGCGACGGGCGGGAACCACGCCGCGCGCCTGACGATTGACCTGGCGGCGGGCGACCGCTGGCTCATCGCGCTGGCGCGCAAGGCGACGGCCGACTGGCTCAACCCGACGACCCCCGTGCTCGACTACGCGAACGCGATGGTGGCGAGCAAGCAGCCGACGAACGCCTCGGCGGCGCAGGCCGACTGGCAGGAGCACATCGACGGCAAGGCGCAGTACAACCCGCCGATCCCGCCGCTCGCCGCGGCCAAGTTCACCGGCGCGCTCTACATCGTCACGGGGCAGAGCCCGTGCCCGGAGTGCACCAACTTCGGCGCGTCGCTCATCAGCTCGACGGGCAGCTACGTCCAGAGCGTGGCGACCAAAGTCGGCACGACGAACGGCATGCTCGGCTACATGTTCTGGGCGGCCGAGTGCCCCTCGACGCGGCGCATCTGCACGACCCCACCCAACACCTGCGAGAACGGCGTCGGCGCGGGCGCGCGGACTTACAACGTGCCCATCCCGATGCAGCCGCTCAGGCAGAACTGAAGAAGAAGTAGACAGTAGTAAATAGGAAGACAAAGCGGCGCGCCTGGTTTTAAGCCGAGCGCGCCGCCCCTGTTTTTCTACTGACTACTGTCTACTGGCTACTTCAGAGTCGCCTTGCCGCGCAGCTCGATCTGTTCGGAGGAGCGGCCGACGAGGATGTCGAAGTCGCCGGGGTCGTGGCGCCAGCGCTTCGCCGCGACGTCGTAGTAGGAGAAGGCGCGGCCGTCGAGGCGGACGGTGACGCGGCGCGACTCGCCGGGGCGCAGAGTTACTTTCGAGAAGCCCTTCAGCTCCTTCGGCGGGCGCGGGACGCTGGCGTGCGTGTCGGAGACGTAGACCTGCGCCACGTCCGAGCCCTCGCGCTGTCCCGTGTTCTTCACGTCGAAGGAGACTTCGTAGAGCGGCCCGCCGGTCGTGTCATCCGGCACGGCCGGCGCG
Organism: Acidobacteriota bacterium; assembly: GCA_019242475.1. Taxonomy (GTDB): domain Bacteria; phylum Acidobacteriota; class Blastocatellia; order Pyrinomonadales; family Pyrinomonadaceae; genus QHXN01. The sequence goes on from JAFAVK010000062.1 coordinate 39,718, forward strand.
GGCGTCACCTTCAGGTTGTCGTACTTGAAGGTCGTGTAGGAGAGGCCGTGGCCGAAGGGGAAGAGCGGCTTCGTGCCCGCCTTCTCGTACCCGCGGTAGCCGACGAAGACGCCCTCCTTATACTCGACGCGCTTGTCGTCCGACGCGGGGTAGTAGCTCGCGTGGACGGGGTTGTCCTCCCAGCGGCGCTCGAACGTGACGGGCAGGCGGCCCGAGGGGTTCACGTCGCCGAGCAGAATCTCTGCGAGCGCCGTCCCGCCCTCCTGCCCGGGGAACCAGGCTTGCAGGACGGCGGGCACGCGCTCGACCCAGCCGCTCATGTCCGTGCCGCCGCCCGAGGTGATGACGACGACGGTGTTCTTGTTGGCCGCCGCCATCTCGTTAATTAAATCGTCCTGACCCGTGGGCAGGGAGAAGGTTCGGTCGGCGCCCTCGCTCTCGGTCTCGGGGTCGAAGCCCGCGGCGACGACTACGGCGTCGGCCTTCGCGGCCATCCGCTTCACCTCCTCGGGGACGGCCGTCCCGCGCTTCACAATCCCGAGTCGGAGCTTCGCGCCGAGCCAGCTCGAATGGCCGTGTTGCTCGACGACGACCTTGTGCGGGCGCGCGTCGAGCTGCATCGTCGTCGTGCTGACGAGCGCGCGCGAGACCTTCCAGTTGTCGAAGACCAGCTTGTCGTCCACGAAGAGGCGGCTGAAGCCGCCGTCCTCGCCCGTGGACTGCATGAAGATGTCGAAGTCGCCGGCCGCCTGCGGCGTGTAATAGCCCGTCCACCGCGAGGCCGACGTGCCTTCGGGGAAGGCCGCGCGCCAGCCGGCCGCGGAGGCGTAGTTGATGCCCGGCTCGGTGCGCGTGATGAACGGCTGACCTTGCATGTCTTCGGTCTTGAAGAACTCGGCCTTGATGCCGGGCTTCCCATTCGTCGGTTCGTCGGTGAAGGCGGTCGCCTGCGCCATCTCGGAGAGCGTCGGGATGCCGCGGTGGTAGTAGACGTTGACGGAAGAGGGCGCGAGCGCGTTACTCAGCCCCTCCATGAAGCTGACCGCGTTGAAGGGCTCGACGCGGGCGCTGCCGCCGCCGACGGGGACTGCCGGGTAGGCGTCGGGGCCGACGACGAGGACGGACTTCAACTTCTTACGGTCGAGCGGAAGGAGCTGGCCGTCGTTCTTCAAGAGCACCATGCCCTCGCGCGCGGCTTGCAGCGCGGCCTGGCGGCCGGTCTGGTTGAAGCGCGGGATGCTCGGTTCGGTCTGGTCGCGGTCGAGCCAGCCGAAGCGCGCGGCCGTGCGCAGGATGCGTCGGACGTGCTCGTCGATGGTGGCGACCGAGACCTTGCCCGACTCGATGGCGGGCATGAGCGTCCTGCGGTTCATGAAGGCGGGGCCAGGCATCTCCAAATCCTGCCCCGCGTTGACGGCCGCGACGCCGTCGTAGGTGGCGAACCAGTCGGACATCATCAGGCCCTCGAAGCCCCAGTCTTCGCGCGCGATCTCGGTCAGGAGGTGCCTGTTCTGCGAGGCGTGCTCGCCGTTGAGGAGGTTGTAGGAGTCCATCATGGCGCCGACGCGCGCCTCCCTGACCGCGGCCTCGAAGACGGGCAGGTAGATTTCGCGGAGCGTCCTCTCGTCAACGACCGCGTCCGTGTTGTGCCGGTCGAACTCCGAGTTGTTGGCGGCGAAGTGCTTGACGGTGGCCGAGACGCCCTGACTCTGCACGCCCTTGATGTAGCCGACCGCGATGCGCGCGGCGAGGAAGGGGTCTTCGCCGAAGTACTCGAAGTTGCGGCCGTTGGTCGGTGAGCGGTAGATGTTGACGCCCGGCCCTAAGAGGAAGTGGACGCCTTTGGCGCGCGCGTCTCTGCCGATCTCCGTTCCCACACGCTCGGCGAGCGCGGGGTTCCAGGTGGCGGCGAGCCCGACGCCCGCAGCCATCGCCGTCGCGGGGCCGAAGTTGCGCACACCCAAAGGGCCGTCGGCCATCTTCAAGCGCGGGAGGTTGAGGCGGGGCACGTCGCGGACGAAGAAGCCGTCGGTGCCGCCGAGCAGGTCGATCTTCTCTTCGAGCGTCAACTGCTTCAGGATGGCCTCGACCCTCTGCTCGACGCCCTGCGCCGGCGGCGCGGGCGTCTGCGCGCGGGCGACCGGGAAGAGGTTCAAGAGGAGCGAGAGAAGGGCGACGGTCGGGCTTAAGAGTTTTCGCATGATGTCTACCTTTTACCTCGGAGTCGTGATGCCGAGCCTTACTGTCCGGCCGGCTTCTGCTTCGGCGGGTTGGCGAGTTCGTGGACGCGCCGGCGCCAGTCGGCGGGCGCCTCGGTCTTGAGCTGCGGCTGTTCGTAGGCGGCGTGCACAAGCTCGCGCAGCGCCGGCACGAAAGGGAATTCGAGCGCGGCCTTCGGCTTCTCGACTTCGGCGAGCGCGGCGAGGCGCGCGTCGCGCCACTCGGCCGTGGGCGCGACGCCCTGCTGGAGGTAAGAGAGCGCTTCGAGCCCTATCGCCCCCGCCGCCGCGAGGTCGCGCGCGAGCGGCCGCGCCTCGGCGAGCGCGGGCGAGCGGTCGATCAGCGCTTCGAGCACAGGCCCCGCGTCGCGCCAGGACGTGAGCGTATCGCGCAGCGTGCTGAAGTGCAGCGCGAAGCGCGGCGCGTCGGAGAGAAGGAGGTTGACCCTCCGCGAGAAGCCGCGCGCGGCCGTCGAGTCGGGGCGCGCGGCGTCCACGAGCCCCGTCAGCGGCGAGAGCATCGTCTGCGGCCGCTGATCGTAACGGCGGTACTCCTTGACCGGCTCGACGACCGACGCGAGCGTTTCGAGCGCGGGCGGGTACGCGCCGCGCGCCAGGCGGCGGAGCATCATCGCCTGATTCTTCTCGTGCGTGAGCCCGAGCTCTTCGAGTTGGACGCTGACGACGGCGAGGCGGCGGTACATGTCGTCCACGTCCCGCACCTCGCGCGGCGACCAGAGCCTTTCGGCG
>JAFAVK010000097.1 GCA_019242475.1 Acidobacteriota bacterium
GGGGCAGGTCTTCTACGACGCCTCGCGCAAGCTGATCCTGAAGGGCGTGGACGGCGTCGTCTTCGTCGCCGACAGCCAGGACGAGCGCATGGACGCCAACATCGAGTCGCTCTACAACCTCGAAGAGAACTTGCAGGCCAACGGCTATGACCTGTCGAAGATTCCTTACGTGCTGCAACTGAACAAGCGCGACCTGCCGAACGTCATCCCGGCCGAAGAGATGGTCGCCGAACTCCGACGCAAGGACGAGCCCGTCCACGAGGCCATCGCCGCCAAAGGCAACGGCGTCTTCGACACGCTCAAGTCGGTCGCCAAGCAGGTCTTGACCGAGTTGAGGAAGAGTTGAGCGGCGGCCGCAGCGCGGCCCTTGACACAACGGCGGCGGCGGAGGGGGCGGGCGCGTCCCTTCACGCCCGCCGCCTTTTCATTTCCCAGGGTCTCTGGCGCAGATGAGGGTGGTCTTGTATCTGCTCGTCGCGGTCGTCGCGCTGCTGGTCGCGGCCGTGTTCGTCCTCTGGCTGCTTTTCGGCGACTCGCCGTGGCCGGCCGCCCCGCCCCGCGTCGTGGAGGGCGCGAGTCGGCTGCGCGTCGTCGAACTCGACCCGAAGGGGCTGACCATCGATAACGGCGACGGAAGCTGGACGGTCTGCGAGAAGTTCGAGCTGCGCGTCTCGGATGAGGGGGGCGTGAAGTCCGTCCTGAGACGAAGGGGCACAAGGGCTCTTACGACATGAACGTCTTCCGGCGGGCGGTCTGGTTCGACGGGCGCTACTTCGCGATGCCGCTCGACAGAGGGGTCGGGAGTTGGCTCGTCGGCGTCATGCCCGGCTGAAAATGTGTGCCCCGCATGTTATGCTCTCCGGCCCCCGGGCCTTCCCACGAGGAGACGCGGGCTCACCTCTTCTTTTCTGAAAGGACAACGAAGTACGAACCATGCGCCCCCGAAACATCCTTGCCTCATTCCTCTTTCTGCCCCTCCTGCTCACGGCCGCCGCGCGCGCGCAGACGCCGCAGCGCGACATGGGGAAGGAGCAGAAGATTTGGGAACACCTCCAACTCATCGCGCCGGACTCGGTCGAGACCTTCAAGCGGGCGACCGAGGCGTTCGACGCCGACAACTACGAGGAGGCCGCGCGCCTCTACGCGGAGGTGCGGCAGGCCGCGCCCGACTTCACGCCGGCGCTCAGGCGCCAGGGGGCGGCACTGGCCCAGGCGGGGAAGCGCAAAGAGGGGCTGGCGCTGCTGGAGAAGGCCGCCACGCTTGAGCGCACGCCGGAGAATTTCATGAGCCTCGCGGAGGTGCTCGGCTTCTCCACCCCCGACCAACAGGCGTCGGCGGCCGAGAAGGAGCGCGCGCTCACCCTCGCCGTGGAGGCCGACCGCATGTCTGCGTCGGCCGACTCCTCCTACCCCGCGGTGGTCGCGCAGCTCGCGCTGGAGACCGAGCACAAGCTTGCCTTCGACGCAGCCCTCCAGGAACTCCGGCAGAAATTCCCCGACGAGCTTTCGACGCACTACTTCTCGGCCATCGGCGCGGCGATGGACGAGGACTGGCTGGCGGCCGAGTCGGAGATAGGGCGGGCCGAGGCGCTGGGGCTGCCGCACGAGGCGGCCGAGCAGTTCCTCGACTCGGGCGTGCGCACGCGGGCGCGCGTCTGGCGCTGCATCTACTGGGTGCTCTATGCGGCGGCGGCGTGGGCGCTCGGGCTGCTGGCGCTCTTCGCGCTCGGCAAGGTCTTCTCGGGTCTGACGATGAGGGCGGTGGAGTCGGCCGACCCCGAGGAGCTGGCGGGCGGGCGCCACGAGAAGCTGCGGCACTGGTACCGCGCGCTCATCAACTTCGCGGGCTTCTACTACTACCTCTCGCTGCCCGTGGTGCTTTGCCTCGTCCTGCTGGCGGCGGCGGCCGTCACCTACGCGACCTTCGTGGTCGGGCACATCCCGATCAAGCTGGCGCTCATCCTCATCGTCGGCGCGGCCGTCACCGTCTACCAGATGATCCGCTCCTTCTTCGTCAAGCAGAAGGAGGCAGACCCGGGCCGCCCCCTGCGCGAGGAGGAGGCGCCGGGACTCTGGGCTCTGACGCGCGAGGTGGCGGCGGCGGTCGGCACGCGGCCGGTGGACGAGATACGCGTGACGCCGGGGACGGAGCTGGCCGTCTACGAGCGCGGCAGCGCGGGCGAGAAGCGGCAGGACAAGGCCGTGCGCATCCTCATCCTCGGCGTGGGCGTCTTGAACGGCTTCACGCGGAACGCCTTCCGCGCCGTGCTCGCGCACGAGTACGGCCACTTCAGCCACCGCGACACGGCGGGCGGCGAGGTGGCGCTGCGCGTCAACAAGGACATGCTCACGTTCGCCTACGCGATGGCGGCCGCCGGGCAGGCCGTCTGGTACAACCTCGCCTTCCAGTTCCTGCGCGCCTACCACTTCATCTTCCGCCGCCTCAGCCACGGCGCGACGCGCTTGCAGGAGATGCTGGCCGACCGCGTCGCCGTCCACCTCTACGGCGCGCGCGCCTTCGAGGAGGGCCTGACGCACGTCATCTACCGCGACGCGGAGTTCCGACACCTCGCCGTGCGCGAGATCAACGCGGCCGGCGCCTCGCGCCGCGCCTTGCAGAACCTCTACGAGCTGCCCGAGGCGAAGGGCGGCGAGTCGGAGCGCGACGTGGAGACGGCCTTCCGCCAGTCGCTCGAACGCAAGACTTCGGAGGACGACACGCACCCCGCGCCCTCCGAGCGCTTCCGCCTCGCGCAGCGCGTCCGCTCGAAGGGCGAGCCCGAGGCCGACGGCACCGTCTGGGAACTCTTCGCCGACCGCGAGGCCCTCACCCGCGAGATGAGCCAGGTCGTCGAACAACGCATGAAGGCCGCATGAAGTAGAACGTTTTAACCACAGAGACACAGCTAAAACACAGCTACAGACAAGAAGCTGTGTTCTTAAGCTGTGTCGCTGTGTCTCTGTGGTTAATTATGCCTGGCCGTTAGACGAGTGACTTAATCATGAGGAGGCCGTCGCCGCCGTTGGAGTAGTAGCGCGGGAGGCGCTGCGTGACGGCGAAGCCGAGCTTCTGGTAGAGGTCTTGCGCGCCGGTGTTGACCGAGCGGACTTCGAGGCGGGTGATGCGCACGCCGCGGCGCTTGAAGCCCTCCTCGACCTTGAGCAGCATGCGGTGGGCGATGCCGCGCCGCCGGTGCTCGGGCGCGACGCCGAGCGTGGTGATGTGGCCGGTGCGGTCGGGCTCGACGATGCCGACGATGAAGCCGACCATCGTCCCGTCGGGCGTCACCGCGCGGTAGGAGACCGAGTCGGGCGAGGTCAGAAGGTATTCGAAGGTCTCGCGGCTGTACGCCTCGCCGTCCACGAAGCAGCGCAGGTCGAGGCGCCAGCACTCGTCGAGCTGCGCGACGGTGAGCGGCCGCACGTCGTAGCGCGACTGCGCGCGCGCGGCCCTGACCGCGCCGTCGGCGCCGGCCTCCTCAGCTTCGCCCGCGCCCGTGGAGAAGAGCCGCGAGCGGATTTTCTTCAGCACAGCCATGACGGGTAAATAGTAAATGGTAAATGGTGAATGGTAAATAGGGATGACATCGGAGCCACCTCCATTCACCATTTACCATTTACTAGACGATGAGCATGCAGTCGCCGTAGCTGTAGAAGCGGTAGCCGGCGGCGACGGCGTGGCGGTAGGCGCCGAGCACGAGCTCGCGGCCGGCGAAGGCGCTCACCAGGACGAGCAGCGACGAGCGCGGCAGGTGGAAGTTCGTCAGCATCGCGTCCACGGCGCGGAAGCGGTAGCCGGGCGTAATCGTCAACCCCGTCTCGCCGCGCCCCGCCCTGACCCGACCACCCTCATCAACCGCCGATTCGAGCGCGCGCACGGTCGTCGTCCCGACGGCGACGACGCGCCCGCCCGCCTCCTTCGTCAAGTTAATCTCTTCCGCCGCCCGTTCGCTTATCTCGAAGCGCTCGGCGGCGACGCGGTGCTCGCTCAGATCATCCGCGCGCACGGGCGCGAAGGTGCCGTAGCCGACGTGGAGCGTGACCTCGGCGGTGCGCACGCCGCGCGCGCGCAAGCTCTCGAAGACGCGCGGGGTGAAGTGCAGACCCGCGGTCGGCGCGGCGATGGCGCCGGGCGCGTGGGCGTAGACGGTCTGGTAGCGCTCGCGGTCTTCTTCCGCCGTGACAAGGTCTTCGGAGTCGCGTTTGATGTAAGGCGGCAAAGGCATCTGCCCGAACTCTTCGAGCAGAGCCGTGAAGTCGCCTTCAGTTTGAAAACGCACGACGCGACCCGCGCCGTCTGCGGTCGCCGCGAGCGTCTCGGCCGCGAGCCGGCCGTCGCCGAACGTCACGCGCGCGCCCGCTTCGAGCCTGCGCGCCGGCTTTGCCAAAACCTCCCACGTCTCGCCCTCGAACTCCTCGCGCCGCCGCACGAGCAGCAGCTCGACGCGCCCGCCCGTCGGCTCGCGCCGCCCGACGAGCCGCGCCGGAAAGACGCGCGTGTTGTTGACGACGACCGCGTCGCCCTCCCGCAGCTCCGACGCGAACTCCGCGAACGACCCGTCGCGCCGACCCCCCTCCGCCCGGTTGACGACGAGCATCCGCGACGCGTCGCGCCGTTCCAAAGGGTGCTGCGCGATAAGCTCCTCGGGCAGCTCGAAATCGAAATCAGAGATGCGCATACAAAAACAAATGATGAGTGACGAGTGATGAGTGATGAGTGAAAGGCACGCCGGCTTTCACTCATCACTCGTCACTCGTCACTCATCATTCATTATTTCCTAAGACGGCGAAGCCGGGGTCTCGGCCGCGATCTCTTCGGCGGCGTGTTCCTGGTGGAGGACGACCGAGAGTTGCGCGCCGAACATGAGGATGAGGCTGGAGACGTAGCTCCAGGTGAGCACGGCGACGACCGCGCCGACCGAGCCGTAGATTTCGTCGTAGTGGAAGTATTGGAGGCTCGACGCGAAGACGTACTTGGCCGCCTCCCACAGCAGGCCGGCGACGACGGCGCTCGGCAGCGTGTCGCGGAGCGTCACCCGCCCGTTCGGCACGAAGCGGTAGACGACCGAGAAGAGGGCGATGGTGACGAGCGCGCCCGCCGAGGCGAAGAGCGTCTGCCAGAAGGCGTTCCCGGCGAACGTCATCCACGCCGAGCGGCGCACGATGCGCACGGGCAGTTGGTCTATCAGCTCCCGAACCCCCACGAGAATCGAAGTCAGGAAGACGGAAGCGATGAGCAGGAGCCCGACCGCGCCGATCATGCCGAGCGTGAGGCCGCGGCCCCGCAGGAAGGCGCGCGGGCGCGTCCCCCAGATGCGGTTGAGCGCCCGCTCGATGACGGCGAAGACCCACGAGCCGGCCCACAGCGTGACGACGAAGGCGCTGACGAGGCCGCCCCAGCCGACCTCCGCCAGAGACCTGATGGTCGCGCGCAGGAACTCGCGCGAGCCGGGGTAGATTTCGACGATGCGCGTCAGCGCCTCGCTGCCCGCGGCGAAGCGGTTGCCGATGACGAGCATGACGAGGAGCGCCGGGAAGAGTGTGAGGAGCCCGAAGTAGCTCATCGCCGCGGCCGGCGTGAAGAGGTCGTTCTCGTGGAACTGGTGCAAGGTGTGCTGGACGATGGTCGTCCACGGCGCGTGGTTCTTGACGCCCCAGCGCCCGCGCGAGAAGAAGGGGATGTGTCTCCGCACGTTCTCCATCGTTCACCCCGGGAAGGAGTTTTGAAATTTCAAAACTGAAATTTCAAATCATTAATAACTCGACGCGCACGATTGTCCGTCATTTCGCGCCGCGCCGCAAAAGCTCAGCGCACCGGCCGGGCGTAGGCGGGCGCCCGCTCCGCCTTCACCAGCTCGGCGCGCGCCGCCCAGATGAGCGCCTGGGCGCGCGCCGCGGGGCTCTTCAGATTACGCGCCTCGGCCGTCGCGCGGTCGAAGTTTTTCTGCGCCGCCGCGTCGAACAGCTCTTCGAGGTCGAACTGCCCGAGCGCGTAGTCGAGCGCGTCGGCCACGCCGGGGCCGAACTCCGTGCGCGTCTCAAGGCCGAACTGGATGGGGGCGCCGTCGAACTTCTCGTCCTCGTTGAGCGCCGCGACCGCCGCGGCCAGTGCGTCCCAGGCGCGCGGCGAGTCGAGCCGCGCCGCGGCCGACGCCGTCAACAACGCGGCCGCGTCGCGCGCGAAGGTGCCGCGCTCGGTCTGCGCCGCCTGCGCGAAAGCCTCTTCGAGCAGCGCCGCCGCGCTCTCATGTGCGCCCCGCCGCGCGGCGAGGTCTGCGGCCAGCACGAACCCGTAGGCGCGCAGGGCCGGCGGCACGTCCGCGCCGCGCGCGAGCGCCTCCATCTTTTCGAGGTCGCCCTCGTCGCCGTTGAAGGCCGTGCGTGCCGTCGCGACCTGGAACGCGTCGATGGCCGCGCGCGCGGCGTGCTGCGTCTCGGGGTCTGCGATCTCTTCGGCCGCGCGGCGCGCCCTCTCCCAGAGGCTCTTCCGGGCGGCCTCGACGACGACCTTCAGCCGCGCCTCGTCGCGCAGCTTCGGGTCGCCCGCGCCGTCCGCCTGTTCGAGCAGGCGGCGCAGAGGGTCGGCCGGGTTCTGCGGCGAGAGGTCGCGCGTCCCCATCTTCGAATCGAGCCCGGCGCGGCGCTCAAGTCCGAGCTGCGCGGCGAGGCTCGACAACTTCGCTTGCAGGGCGGCCGCGTGCCGCGGCCCCTCACGCTCGAAGTAAGGGAGCAGCCGGCCGATGGCGAAGTAGAGCGCGGACGTGTCGCCCGCCGCCTGGGAGTCCGGGGAGGCGCGCAGGAGGATCGCGGCGGCCGAGTCGAAGAATACTTCGCGCGTGCGCGCGGAGGTCTGGGCGGCGGGCGCGTCGGCGATGGGGCGGAAGCCGACCGAGCCGTCCGCGTTGACGGCCGCGAGCAGTCGCGGCGTGAGCACGTACGAGGAGAGGATGAGCACGTCGTTGGCAGTCGAGTCGGGGCGTGCGCGGGCCGACGCCAGCAGTTGCAGGTAGAGGCGGTCGGCCTCTTCGGGCGCGCCCATGCGCAGCCGCAAAAGGAACTCGACGAGCGCGCCGCTCACGCCGCCTTGAATCGTCGGGGCGGCGACGCGCGCGGCCTCGGCGTAAGACCCTTCGTCCGCGAGCGTCGAGGCGAGCGAGAGCCTCTGGCCGTCGCGCGTGAACTCGTCGGCCGGGCCGATGTCCGCGCCGCCGCCGCCTTCCTCGGCGGCCGCCTCTTCGCCACGCCGGCGCGCGAGCCATTCGGCGAGCGCGCCGAGCCACGCGTCGGCCATGCGCGGGTCGTGCTGCGCGGCCGCGGCGAGCACGGCCTCGCGCATGCCCGTGAAGCGCTCGGGCAGGTCGCCGTCGCGGCCCCCCTCCTGCTCCTTCTTGAACTCGGCCTCGTCCGACTCGACGGCCGCCTCCCACGCGCGCGCGAAGGTCGAGCGGGCGGCCTGCTCGTCCGCGCCCCAGAGCGCCGAGGCCGCGAGCGTCAGGACGGAGGCGCGCTGCGAGGCGTCCTCCAAAGCCTTCGCGCCCGCCGCGACTTCGAGCAGCACGGCGACGGCCTTGCGCCGCGAGCGCTCCGCCTCGCGCGCGGCTTTGGACGGCGGCGGGGCGGCGGTGCGTTTCTGCGCGAACGCGCCCCGCGCGCAAGGCGCGCACGCGAGGAGGAGCGCGAGCGCGAGTCGAACGTTGCGAGGCGTCTTGCTCATGGCGCGTTTCAGCTTGGCTATTCGGAGTCGAAGAGTCCGGGGCGTGAGGCTTGCCCCGCGCGCGGCGGCTCGATGCCGAAGTGTTCGTAGGCGAGGCGCGTGGCGGCGCGCCCGCGCGGCGTGCGGTTGAGGAAGCCGATTTGAATGAGGTACGGCTCGATAATCTCCTCGATGGAGTCCTTCTCCTCTTGCAGCGCGGCCGACATGTGGTTGAGACCGACGGGGCCGCCCTGGTGCTGTTGAATGATCATCAGCAGGAGCTTCCTGTCCATCTCGTCGAGCCCGAACGTGTCCACCTCCATGCGGTTCAGCGCGTCGTCGGCGATCTCCTTCGAGATGCTGCCGGCGTGCTCGACCTCTGCGTAGTCGCGCACGCGCCGGAGCAGGCGGTTGGCGATGCGCGGGGTGCCGCGCGCGCGCCGCGCGATCTCGCGCGAGCCGCCCTCGTCGATCTCCGTGCCGAGTATCTCGGCCGAGCGGCGGACGATGGTCGCAAGCTCGTCGTGCGTGTAGAAGTTGAGGTGGAAGACGATGCCGAAACGCCCGCGCAAAGGCGCCGTGATTAAGCCCGGCCGGGTGGTCGCGCCGACCAGAGTGAACTTGGGGAGGTCTAACTTAATCGAGCGGGCGGCCGTGCCCTGCCCGATCATGATGTCGAGCTGGTAGTCCTCCATCGCGGGGTACAAGACCTCCTCGATGGCGGGCGACATGCGGTGTATCTCGTCGATGAAGAGGACGTCGCCCTCTTGCAGGTTGGTGAGGAGCGCGGCGAGGTCGCCCGGCTTCTCGATGACGGGGCCGGCGGTCGAGCGCAGCTCCGCGCCCATCTCGTTGGCGATGATGTTGGAGAGCGTCGTCTTGCCGAGGCCCGGCGGGCCTGTGAGCAGGACGTGGTCGAGCGCCTCGCGGCGCTGGCGCGCGGCGCGGATGTAGATGCCGAGGTTCTCGGTCGCGCGCTTCTGCCCGATGTACTCGCCGAGCCGCGAAGGGCGCAGGGACAGCTCGAACTGCCGCTCGTCTTCCAACGGCCCCCGCTCGCGCACGTCGCCGGGTTGGAGTTCTTCAGACATACAGAATGAGTGATGAGTGATGGGTGATGAGTGATGAGTTGAAAGCCGCTTGCCTTTAACTCATCACTCATCACCCATCACTCATCACTTCTCCCTCATCCTTTCGACAGTTGCCGCAGGCTCCGGCGCAGCAGCGTTTCGACGGAGAGGTCGCCGCCCTCCTGCAAGGCGCCGTTGATGGCCTTCTCGGCGGCGGGCTTGGGGAAGCCGAGCTGGAGGAGCGCGGCGAGCGTGTCCTCGCGCAGGGCGTCCTCGGACTGCGCCGTGCCCGTCGAACCGGCGGCGAGCTGCTCTTCGAGCGCGGGGCTGGAGAGCGCGGCCATCTTGTCGCGCAGCTCGATGACGAGCCGCTCGGCCGTCTTCCGGCCCACGCCGGGGATCGACGTGATGCGCGCGTAGTTGCTCTGGCGGATGGCCGTGACGATTTCGTCGGCGCTCATCCCCGAGAGCATCGCGACCGCCGACTTCGGGCCGATGCCGCTCACCGAGATGAGCAGCGTGAACAGCTCGCGCTCGCGCAGCGTGCGAAAGCCGAAGAGCTGAAGCGCCTCCTCGCGCACGTGCGTATAGACGTGCAGTTGAACCGGCGCGGCGGGCGGCTCGCCCAGGTCGTAGAAGGTCGTGACGGGTATCGTCACTTCGTAGCCGACGCCGCCCACGTCGATGATGACGCTCGTCGCGTGCTTCGCCCGCAGCGTCCCTGAAAGGTGTGCGATCATTCTTTACTTGCTTTGACGAGAGAAGGGATTTCGGGAGCGTCTCACGTTACCCGGCGATTTTAGATGAACCGCCGACGGTCGGCAACGGGGGAGAGTAGGCAGCAGGCAGATGGCAGTAGGCAGCTCATAACTTCTCTTTTTAGAACTCCGATTTAAACCCTCAACTTTCTTAAGGCGGCGCGGCTGCCTACTTCCCTCTACCTACTGCCTGCTTTCGGAAAGGCTGATCTGGTAGAAAGTCTTCTTCGCCGTGGGCTCGTCGCCCTCCCAGACGGCCCAGCCCTCCCAGGCCCCGCCGCCCTTGCGCAGGCAGCGCGTGTGGACGTTGATCGAGGTGTGGTCGCGCGCGATTTCGAGCAGGTTGTAGAGGCGCGGGGTGGATTCGGGGCGCTCGCGCGCGGGCGCGCCGAATGAGCCGGCCCCCGCCACGCGAATCTGCTTCGGGTGCGTGTAGCCGACGAGGTCGGCGCGGTCTTCGTGGACGTGGCCGTGCAGTACGAGGCGGACGTTCGCCTGCCGCAACTGCTGCATGAAGGCGTCCTCGGCAATCTTCTCGTTGCCCGTCACGGGGTGGTGCCAGACGGCGACGCGGAGCACCGACGCGCCCACGCCCTTCTGAGTCGTGACCTGCTGGTCGGCCTTCTCCAAGGCGCGCGTGAGCGCCTCTTCGCCGATGCCCGCGCGGGCGGGGAAGTGCTCGTCGATCTCCCAGGCCGAGTTGAAGGCGAGGAACTGGAGGCCCGTCTCGGGGAAGAAGTACGGGATGCCCTGTTCGGCCGGGGCCAGAGGATACTCAAGCTGGAAGAGCGGGTGGTAGAAGAAGCGCGAAAAGTTGTTGAAGCGCCGCGGGTATAGTTCTTCGTTGCGCACGAGGTAGCCGCTCCCCTCCTGCTTGTAAGTCCCGTCCCTGAGCCGCGCCGCGTCCAACTGCCTGCCCATCTTGAAATCGTAGGCGCCCGGCTCGTCCCACCAGAGGTCGTGATTGCCGGGGACGACGACGCAGCGCTGCGCGGTCAGCTCGAACGCCTCGATGAGCCCCGAGGTGAACTGCTGCGCCGCCTCGAACTCGGGCGGCGTCGCGCGGTTGGTGAGGTCGCCCGAGATGACGAGGTAGTCCAGACGCTCGAAGCCGAGGCCACCGGACGCGTCCTTAATGTCGGCGACGAGCGGGCGCAGGCTCTTCCGCACGTCGGCGCCCTCGCCGAAGTGGAGGTCGGAGAGGTGCAGCACGCGCAGCGGCGCGTCCGCGCTCAGCTCCTCGTCCGTCTGTTTGAAGAACTGCTTGACGGCCTGCGCGGCCCTGCGCACGTTCTCCTCGACCTTCGTCCGGAGCGCGACGGTGCGACGCTCCAGCGCCGGGTCGAGCTGCCGCGCCTTCGTGGCCCCGGCGGCGAGGCTCGTGCGGTGGTCACACTTGACGCAGCCGATGTCCGACTCGCCCCGCGCGATGCGCTCGCGCACGTCCCCTTCGGCGAACTGGTAGCCGCAGTTCGCGCACGGCATCTCGATGTGCTCGGTGATCTCTACGTCGTGGCGGCGGAGGTGGTCTTCGACAAAGCTGATGAAGAGGTCGCGCGTCGGGTGGGGCGTGCGCTCCTCGAAGTAAACGTCGATGTGCGCGAAGCCGCGGCCGCGCTCGACCTTGCGCAGGCCGCAGGCGCCGCGCCCCGCGGCCTCGAACTCGGCGCGGTCTTCCCACAGGCGCACGCGCCCGAAGTCCTTGCCGATGACGAGCCACGCGACGAGCGAGGCGTAGATGTTATCGACCGCGCCGGAGAAGTCGTAGTAGAGCGAGACCGAGTGCGGGAGCGCCGCGCCGGTCTCCTTCTCGGTCGGGCGGAAGAGGGAGGGGAAGATGAGCAGCCCCTCGTGGCGGAAGCAGACGCCGTGCTCGACGAGGAGCTGGACGACGCACTCCAAGACGACGCGCTCCTGCGAGCGCGGCAGGCGCGTCTCATCCTTCATGCCGGGCAGCGGCACGTCGGGCGCGGCCGTCTGCTTCTCTTCGAGCGCGGGCACGCCCCGCGCGTTGTTGCGCGCCGCGAGGATGAGCGAGCCGGCGTAGCGCTCGATCTCCTCGACGCGGAGCACGAGCACGCGCTCGCCCGTCGCGAGCCGCGTGTAGGCGATGACGCCCTGCGTCGCCAACTGCTCGGCCACGGCCGCGACCGCCGCCGGGTCGAACGACTCAGGACTCGCCTCGCGGATCGTCGTTTCTAACTCGCCGAGGAAGAGGACGACCTGACCCTCCTCCTTTCGTCGGTCAATCTCGTCACGGATGCGCTGGAACAGTTCCGGCCGGCTCGTCTTAGCTAACGAATCCCAATCAAGCGCGTCCGCGATCATCTCGCGCAACTCATCTATCCCGCGCCCATTCATCGCGCTCGTCTCGACGTAGGCGGCGAAGCCGCAAGCCGCGCGCAGCCGTTCGAGCGCCGCCGCATCAACCATGTCGCTCGGCTCGTCGAGTTTCGCCCCCACTAACAGCTTCACCGCCCGCCGCGCGCCCAACTGCTTGTCGAGCCGCTTGACCCAAGCCTCAACCTCCTCGAACGCCGTCTGCCCCCGCGTCGGGTCGAGCAGCACGAGCGCCAGCGTCGTGTCGTGCAAAAACAACTGATGCACGAGCCTGTACTCCTCCTGCCCGCCCAAGTCCCACAACACCACGTCCCGCCGCTGCCCCTCCGGAGCCTTCGCCTTCTCACTCAACTGCTCCGGCTCCAACTTCCAGAACCTCATCCCGTGCGTCGAGCCGTGCTCCTCGTCCCTCGGATACCTCCCCTCCGCCAGCCTCATCGCCAGACAAGACTTCCCCACGTTGCTCTCCCCGATAAACACCACCTTCGCGCTCGTATAGCGGACTACTGGTGCAGGCGTCGAGGCACCGAGCAAGAGGTCGATGTCAACATCCCAGATGCGAATGATCGTTTCTTCTTCACCTAAAGTCGCGAGGACAGATGTCCTAGGATTAAAGGAAAGATGATGGAGTACCGAACCATCGCCCGTTTCGGTGACTTTTGCCACTTGTGACCCTGAATCGGTACGCCACAAACGAACGGAAGAGTCCAAAGATTTTGAGGCCAACAAACGCCCATCGTGGGAGAACGAGATGCTCTCTATATAACTAGTATGTCCCTCAAGGATTTGGGGCCAGGATGAATCTAGATCATATATGTGAATTGTATTGTCTTCCCCGCCAGAGCATGATGCAATTAACTCATTGTCTGGTGACCAAGCTACGCTGAGAACATGATTGTCATGAGGTGATGACAGGAGACGTTTCTCCCTAATACCATTCCATAACACCACCGCCCCATCCGCATTAACTACTCCCAACGCAAGCCACCCAGTTCGAGACCAAGCTAGAGCATAAACAGACCCCTGAACTTTCAGTTTCGACACCAGACTCTTGTCCGTGGCGTCCCAAGTACTAGCGAACTGGCTGCCCCCCACTGTGATTCTGTGATTTGGTGCCCATGCTACACAGTTGACCGGCGCTTCTTCGTTAATGGTAGTAAGCAGCTTGCCACTTTCTACACTCCATAAATGAAGCACATTGTCACTTGAACATGTAACAATGGTGGTAGAATCTGGTGACCATGCCACGCCTAAAACGAAACGTTCAGGTATCTCAAGTTCGGCAACCGTCGCTAGGCTCTCAGCATTCCATATCAAAACTTTCCTGCCCCATGCCGCAGCCAGCAACCGCCCGTCGGGTGACCAGGCGATTTGGTGGATTTTGCCCTCGTGGCCGTCCAGCGTGTGCCTGAGAGTTAGGCCCGACGATATTGGAGCGTTAACCCTTTCACTTGAATGCATCTTTTGATTATTTTGGGTCATACATTCTCAGAATTTCAGGTAAGATTTTGAACTCTACCGCGGACAATGCTGCCCTCTCTTTTTCGTCGGCGCGGTTAGGGATATACTACAGGTCGCTCTCCTCGGAAAAGGTTTGAGGGATGAAGTCGGAGAAAGTTTCTGAGCTGACGACGAGTCGGTTGAGTGTCTATTTGCGCTGCCTGAATTTGCTGGCGGCCGCGGGGATTAAGACCATCTCGTCGCAGGCGCTGGCCGACCAGTTCCGTCTGAACTCGGCGCAGATACGGAAAGACCTGGCGCACTTCGGCGAGTTCGGGACGCGGGGGGTCGGCTACTCGGTGGGCGAGCTGCGCCGCCACCTGACGCAGATTCTCGGCCTCGACCGCGCGCACCGCGTCGGCATCGTCGGGGCGGGGAACCTCGGCACCGCGCTCGCCAACTACAACGGCTTCCGCGAGTCGAACTTCGAAGTCGTCGCGCTCTTCGACAACGACCGCGCCAAGATCGGGCGCCAGGTCGGCGCGCTGGAGACGCCCGTCCAGGACGTGCGCCGGCTCGCGCGCGTCGTGCGCGAGAGCGGCATCGACGTGGCCGTCGTCGCCGTCCCGGCGCGCGTCGCGCAGCGCGTGCTCAACCAGATCATGTCGGCGGGCGTCAAGGCGGTCTTGAACTTCGCCCCCGTCCGCCTGCACGCGCGCCTCGGCGTGAAGGTGAAGACGGTGGACTTGACGATTTCGCTCGAATCGCTATCGTACTTCTTAGCGCGCCCGCAGATCACTTGCGTCACGAACCCGCGCAGCCTTCTCCCCTACGAGGAGATCGCGCAGCGCGAGGAGCAGGAGTTGCAGCAGAGCTGACAAGGAGTTTCCGTTATGTATCTGTTCTTGCTCAAGAAGGCACTTCCGTTCACGCTCACTTTCATCTTCGGCGCCGCGCTGAGCGGCCTCGTCGGGCTCTTCGGCCATTCGGAGAAGAGGGCCGAGTCGTGGTCTTTCACGCGCACCTACGAGTTCGGCAGCCGCTGCCACATGCGCCGCCACAACCTCGTCGCCGAGTCGAAGCCGCTCAACATCCTTCACGTGCCCGACGCGGTGTTGACAGGGGTCGGGGCTTGGAAGGGGGACGCGGAGCCGGTCAAGGTTCTAGTCACGTTCGGCGCGGACGGCAGGGTGCAGGGCGTCGAGTCGTACCGGGACTGGTGCGCCAGGGGTTATAAGAGCCAGCCGGAAGTGCTGAGGACATCGGTCTGGGAGGCAGCCGTGCGCGCAGCTCGTCAGATCGAGTTCCAGCCGGAGACGGTCAACGGGCTGCCCATTACGGTCACGCAAGAGGTAGAGATACGCCTCCTCTCCGAATAAGGGCGGCGGCTTAATAACATTCTGATGGACGAGCAGACAGCCCGGCGCGAGATCGTCCGCGTCGGTAAGCTGATGTACGAGCGCTCCTACGTCGTCTCCTCGGACGGCAACGTCAGCGTGCGCCTCGACGACGGCCGCGTCCTCGCCACGCCGACGCAGACCAACAAGGGGCGCATGTCGGAAGACTCGCTCGCCCTCACCGACCTCGAAGGCAAGCCGCTCAACGACCGCCGCGCCTCAAGCGAGCTGGCGATGCACCTGCTCATCTACCGCGAGCGCGCGGACGTTTACTCGGTCTGCCACGCGCACCCGCCGCACGGCTCGGCCTTCGCCGTCGCCGGCCTCGCCATCGACCAGCCGATTCTGTCGGAAGTGATTCTGACTCTGGGCTGCGTCCCGCTCGCAGAGTACGGCACGCCCTCGACCGAGGAGCTGACCGAGGCGATGCGGCCGCTCGTCAAGAACCACAACGCGCTGCTGATGGCAAACCACGGCGCGGTCGCCTACGGTGCCGACGTGTGGCAGGCTTTCGACCGCCTCGAAACTTTGGAGCACACGGCGAAGATCGCCATCCTCGCGCGGGCGCTGGGCGGCGCGCGCGACCTCCCGCCCGACTCCATCGAGAAGCTCATCGACGTGCGCGAGCGCGCCGGCTACCTCGACGAGCGCGCGCGCTGCCAGGCCTGCGGCTACCTGCACCAGACGCGCGTCGTCTGCCCGACGGGCGAGCGCGACGCGGCGACGCCGCGCGCGGCCGCGTCGAACGGCAAGATCAGCCTGACGCGCGAGGAGTTGATCGAACTCCTCAGCCAGGCGGCGCGCGCCGCGCGCTAGCCGGAGACGTTTCATCAAGGCGGACTTATTCACTTCACGCCGCTCGTGCGAAAGGAGCTCCCCCATGGCAAGTCGCCCGCTCAAGGACTCGGAGATAGAGTTCGCCCGCCAGGTCTTTGAAGACCAGTTGCCCTACGGCAAAGTTCACCTCGCCAGCTACTACCTGCCCGGCAACGACGGCGTGGCCGTCACGCTGGCCTCCGTCTCCTCGATCATCCCCGTCACCTCGCTGCGCCACTACACGATCTACTTCGGCCCCGAGGTCTTCAAAGATGGCGCCGACCACGCCGGCATCCGCGACACCTTCATCCACGAGCTGACGCACGTCTGGCAGGGCTTCCACAGCAGCCTCGGCTGGGAGTACATGGTCAACTCCATGATCGCGCAGGGGCACGCCGTCCTCACGCAGGGCGACAGGAACAAGGCGTACGACTACAAGCCCGGCCAGCCCTGGAAGGAGTACAACGTCGAGCAGCAGGCGCTCATCGTGCAGGACTGGTTCCGGAACGGCATGCGGGAGGACGACGAGCGTTTCACCTACGTCGCCAACAACATCCGCAAGGGGCAGAACTGAGTGGGCGCGCGGAAGGGCTCGATGCGGGGGGCGGCGTTGAGGGTGCGTCCCGGCGCGGCGGCGCGCGTGCTCCTGCTGCTCGCGTGCTGCCTGCTCCTGACCGCGTGCCCGCCCGAGGGCGGCGACCTCGTGCCCCTTCCGGGCGGCGAAGGCGCGACCGTCGCCACCGGGGAGTTTGAAGGGGACACGCTCGTCGTCACGCGCGAAGGAGTGACTTTGCGCGCGCGCGGCCGCTGGAGTGTGGCGGACGCGGCCACTTCGGTTATACTCGACGCAAGCAACGCGAACGCGGAACCGGCGGTGATAGACTTCGGGCGCGGCGAGCTGTCGCGCGAAGGCGAGGGCGGGGGGCGCTTGGCCCTGCGCTCGGTCGCGCGCGAGTCGGGCGCGGGCGGCGCGGCCTCCTTCCTCGAAGAGAAGAGGGCGGAGGTCGGCGGCGGCGCCTCCGGCACGTTCGTCCTCGAATTCAAGACGGACTCGGAGGACGGACGCTCGGGCGTGGCCCGAGACGTGACGGGGCAGACCGTCACGCTCCGCCTGCCCGTCGAAGTCCGGCAGGGGACGACGGCCGACTTCGTCTTCGGCTTTAAGTACGAAGAGCGCCGCCCGCGGCGTTGAAATAAGGAATAGAGTGATGACTGAAAAAATGATCCTTTATGGAAAGTATCTATGCCGTCATTGCGAACGCCTAAGAATATTCGTTAGAAGTCGGCAAGGCGGGTTGGTAAGTCAAAACTGTGTGAAATGTAAAAAGCCGCAAGCCGTTAACATTAACGATTTGCCTGATCTCTACTGTGGTGAGTGTGATGAAAAACTCGTGAAGTTTAAGCGCAAGAATTACTTTTATTCGTGTGACAACTGCAAGGTAGAGTGGGAGTTTGCGCAGATAGTGCCGGACTGGTATGAACTCTTCGAGTATTACGGCTATGCAGCACCTGTTAGCAACGAGGTGACCTACACTCATACTCAACTTAAGGTTCCATTGTCAGCAGCATATTCCATTTAGAATAAGCAATTGATGAGTTGAATCTTCTACGACAGGAGCAGAATAGAATGCCACAGGAAGCACTCGGCATGGTTGAGACGAAGGGACTGGTGGCGATGATCGAGGCGGCGGACGCGATGGTCAAGGCCGCCAACGTCACGCTGGTCGGCTACGAGAAGATCGGCGCGGGCTTCGTCACGGCCATCGTCCGCGGCGACGTGGCCGCCGTCAAGGCCGCCACGGACGCCGGCGCCGCCGCCGCCCGCCGCGTCGGCGAACTCGTCAGCGTCCACGTCATCCCGCGCCCCCACGGCAGCGTGGACGAGGCGCTGCCCATCGGGGCGGACAGGTAAAGAAGTGATGAGTGATGAGTGATGAGTAAAAAAACTCTCCCACTCATCACTCATCACTCATCACTCTTACGATGATTATCGCGCGCATCCTCGGCACGGTCGTCTCGACGCAGAAGGACGAGCGGCTGAAGGGCAGCAAGCTGCTGCTCGTCCGCCCTCTGAACCTCGACGGCTCGGACGGCTCCGGCTACGTCGTCGCCGTGGACACGGTCGGCGCCGGGTTCCACGAGCGCGTCCTCGTCGTCGCCGGCTCCTCCGCGCGCCTCGCCGAAGGGCAGAAGGACAAGCCCGTGGACGCCGCCATCGTCGGCGTCATCGACACGGTCGATTTCGTGAACGACTGACGATGCAGCTCGCGCGTGTCATCGGGAACGTCGTGGCGACGGTGAAGAACGATTCGCTGGAGGGGCGCAAGCTCCTCGTCGTGCAGTCGCTCAACGCCGACTTGAAGCCGCAGGGCGCGCCGCTCGTGGCGCTCGACGCCGTCGGCGCGGGCGTGGGCGAATTGGTCTTCTGGTGCCGCGGGAAGGAGGCGAGCTTCCCCTTCCGGCGCGACGACACGCCGACCGACTGCACCATCGTCGGCATCGTCGATTCCGACGCCCACGTCTCGAACAGGAGGGGGCGCGGATGATTCTCGCGCGCGTGCTCGGCAACGTCGTGGCGACGCAGAAGAACGAGCGTTACGCGGGCGCGCGCGTGATGCTCTGCCAGCCCGTCACGCCCTCGGGCGAGGAGTTCGGCGCGACGCTCCTCGCGCTCGACTCGGTGGACGCGGGCGAGGGCGACACGGTGCTGATCGTGCAGGAGGGCTGGGGCGCCTCGACCGCCGCCACGGGCGAGCAGGGCGCGGCGATAGACTCGGCCATCGTCGGCGTCGTGGATCGCATCGACCTGTTGGAAGACGAAGCTTAAGAGCCAAGGGATGAGCAGCGAGCAGGACAGGGTGAAGGAGTTGGCCGAGCGCGTCGCGCGGCGGCTGGACGACGCGCCGCGCGAGCAGGGCGAAGGCTCTATCCAAGGGGGCGGGGAACTCGCCGCGGTACGCGCCAGCCTCGCCGAGATACAGAGGCGGCTCACGCACATCGAGTCGCACATCACGCACGGCGAAGACTGCGGGCGCGGCGCGCGCGAGCCGAACGACGCCCGTCCCCCATCCACTTCATCCGCAAATTCACCGACCCGGAGCCCTTCGCCACAGGCGGGCTCGACGTGGCTGAGCGGCACCTACGTCCCCGCCACCGCGCACCCGAGCCAGGAGCAGTTCGAGGGCCTGGGCGAGGCCGTCTCCGAACTCGTCGAGTTCTTCGAGCGCGAGAAGACCTGCACGCTCGAACCTGGCGGCAAGCCCTGCGACCACTGCGGCCAGTGCAGCGCCCGCGGATTCTAAAGAAGACGCGTAAACGGTAAACCGTGAACCGTGACGAGTAAGAGAGAATCCTTACTCGTCACGGTTCACGGTTTACCGTTTACGCGTCTTCTGCCTTACTTGCGGCGCATGACGTTCGGGTCGATGGTCGGGGCCTGGCGCGCGCCCGCCTCGGCCTGGAAGTAGGGCTCCTCCTTGAAGCCGTACATCTTCGCGGCGATGACGGTCGGGAAGCTGTTGCGCGACGTGTTGTAGTCCTGCACCGCCGCATTGTAGTCCTCGCGCGCGACGTTGATGCGGTTCTCCGTCCCCGACAACTCGTCCTGCACCTTCATGAACAGCTCGCTCGAACGGAGCTGCGGCCAGGTCTGTTGCAGCGAGAGCAGGCGGCCGATGGTGCCGCCGAAGCTGTTGGCCGCGTCGATGACGGCCTGCTTCTGCTCCGGCGTCTTGTCTCCGCCCTCGCCCTGCGGCTGTGCGCCCGTCGCGTTGATGAGCCGCGAGTTCGCCTCGGCGATCTGTCCGAAGACCTCCTGCTCCTGCACGCCCGCCGACTGCGCGGCCCCGACGATGTTGGGAATCAGGTCGGCGCGGCGCTGGAGCCGGCTCTCCACGTCGGCCCAACTCCGCTTCACGTTCTGCTGCTTGGTCGTGAGCGTGTTGTAGCCGCAGCCGCTCGCAGCGAAGGCGACGAAGGCGACGAGCGTGAGCAGCAACACCCTTCTTGTTTTCATCATACTCCTCCTCAACATCTGACCATGCCCCGCGAGGGTTTAAACCCGCGTTCTAAAACTTACTTCCCGCTCGATACTTCTAAGCGGTCAACGGCCTCGATGACCCGCTCGACCTGCGCCATGTAAGACGCGAACAACTCGTCCGCCTCGCGCTCGCCCGGCAAGCGGGCCGAGCCCTCGCGCAGCGCGAAGACGCGCTCGAAGACCGCGCCGTCGAGCCCCAACAGCCGGGCGGTCGCGCGCACGATCTCGACCTTGAGCACCGGCGGCTCCTGTTTGTGCAGCAGCAGGACGGGCGCGAAGAGCGTGGCGAAGCTCGAAAGGCTGTCGGCCATCAAATCGCGCAGCCGCTCGGCCGAGCCCGACGCCGGGATGTAGAGCCGGCGCAACTGGATGAGCTTGCTGCGCAGCTCGTACTCGGTCTGGTGGCGCAGGTTCTCGTCCGAGAGGCGCAGCGTCTCGAAGGGGTCGCGGCCGTAGAGCACGACCCGCGCGCGCTCCATCTGGCGGAACTCGATGGGGAAGACGTCGGCCGCGTCGCGCAGCTCGGCGAAGGTGAAGTAGACCGGCAGAGGGTGGCCGAGCCGCTGCCACTCGCGCATCGGCGGCTGCGCCAGCCGCAAGTCCTCCGGCACGATGCGGTGCAGCGCGATGAGCAGGTTGTAGTCCGACTCCGTCTGCACGAAGTCGCCCGACGCCGCCGACCCGTAGAGGACGACCGACGCCAGGTTGTCGCCGTGCGTCGCCTTCAGGTCGCCGATCAGGTGGTTGAAAGCCTCCTGCGCCACTTTGTTCGCCATCACAGTCTCCGAAGTCCCCTACCAGCTTCCGCTGGCGCCGCCGCCGCCGAAGTCCCCGCCGCCGCCGAAGCCTCCGAAACCTCCGCCTCCTCCGCCCCAGCCCGAGCCACCCCCGCCGCCGAAGCCTCCGCCCCAGCCGCTCGAACTACGCCGCCCGCCGCCTATCGCGCTGCCTATCGCGTTGGCGATGAGAATCGAACTCAGCCAGCCGCCGCCGCCACCTCCGCCCCAACCCCCGCCCCGGCCGCCGCGGCCCCTGCCAACCAGCGAGAGCAGGATGATGATGACGACGATAATCAGGCAGCACGTGCCGAGCCCGACGCCGCTCGCCTCCCTCCCGCGCGTCGTCGGCGTGCCCTGCACGGGCGCGCGGTAGGCGTAACTCTGGTCGATGCCTTCGAGCTGGAACCCGCGCTTCTCGGCGAGCGTCGCCACCGCCGCCTGCACGAAGTCGCTGATGCCCTGGCTGTAGTTGTTCTGCCGGAACTGCGGCACCAGGCGCTGCCGCGCAATCTCGCCCGCGAGCCCGTCGTTCATGTCCCCTTCGAGGTGGCGGCTGACCTCCACGCGGTACTTGTGGTCGTTGACGGCGACGACCAGCAGCAGCCCGTTCTTCTCGCCCTCGTTCGACCCGATGCCCCAGCCGCGCGCCAGCGAGAGCGAGTAGTCAAAGATGTCCTTGTCGCCCGTCGTCGGGACGGTGACGACGGCGAACTCGATGTCGGCGCGCTCCTTCAGGCGGTTGAGGATCGTCGCCAGACGCTCCTTCGTCCCCGCGTCGATGACGCCCGCGTTGTCCGTGACGTACTTGTAAAAACCCTCGGGCTGCGGGAGCGGCGCCTCCGTGTACGCGCGCGCGTTCTGCCCCCGCGCCGCCCCCGCGCACGCGAGCAGCCACGCCAGCGCCATGCATGCCGCGAGCGGGGTCAAAAGCCTTTTTTCAGTCAATTTCACCTTAGTCATTAACGTCGAACGGTATTACGAAAATCTCATCCCCTTGTTTTTTAACTGTACGCCGCCGTTCACCCCTCGATCAGGAGGTGCAGCAGGTAGAAGAGCGCGACGCCGGCGAAGACCACGAGCGAAACCAGCGGATTCCTGTGCTCCATGTGATTGACTTCCGGGATGAGGTCGCTCGCCGCCACGTAGAGCGTCACGCCGGCCGAGAAGGGGAGCGCGTAGGAGACGGCCTCCGCCACCCGCGCCTGCAAGAGGGCCACGGTCAGAACCCCGACCAGCGTCGCACCGCCGATGATGAGCGTCGCCGTCAGCGCCCTCCGCGCCGAACGCCCCGACGCCAGAATGATCGACGCGGCCGTGAACCCTTCGGGCACTTTATGTAACAGCACCGCCACGAAGACCAGCAGCCCGACCTTCCTGTCTACCACGAAGGCCGAAGCGACCGAGGCCCCGTCGAAAAAGGTGTGAATCGAGAGCCCCCCGATGGCCGTGTAGGCGGCGGAACTGCGCACGACCGCCTCCGGGTGCGTCTCCTCGCCGAAGTGGAAATGCGGCGCAATCGTGTGTTCAAAAAAATGGATGAGCAGGTATCCGGCCAGAAGAAGCGTCATCGCCCCGAGCACCCCGTGCCCGGCCTTGCCGCCTTCGACCCCGCTTTTTCCCCACAAAACGACCACTTCCGGGACAAGTTCGATAAAGATCGCCGCCAGCATGAAGCCCGCGCCGAGCGCGACGAGGTAGCCGAGAAAGTGTCGGCTGCGCTGAAAAGTGCCGGGGCGGGCCAGCAGAAGCCCGCCCCCTACGTTGGCTAATGCCACGAGGCCGCCGAAGAAGAGAAGTTCGCCGAAGCTCATCCGAAGATTCGAGGCCCGACCGCACCTGTCCTTAATATTTATAACGTTGCTGGCAATATACAGGATACGGGACGGGTTGGCTACGGGATAGCTTAAAGACGTCTACACCAAATCGTGCTTAAAAATTTTGTTTTGACCGTGTTTTTGCTCTTGACAGGGGCTTAAGCACAGGCGTACTATTCGCCGCGGGTGGTCGAAAGTGGCTGAAAGTGGGCTACAGTGAGCAGCTTGCCGCCGATGCTTAGAGTTTCACTTTAAGGTTTAAGCAATGTCGGCCCGCGCCCGAGCCGGAAACCCTTATGTTGCGAGGAAATTACACGGCGCGGGTTGATGAAAAGGGGCGACTCAAAATTCCGACGGCCTTCAGGCGCTATATTGAAGAGAAATATACCACTCAGGAAGTATATGTCACCAGCCTAAACGGCGACTGTGTAAGGATTTACCCCTTACCCGAATGGGAGTCCATTGAACAGCGTCTGGCGCTCCTGCCGTCGATGGACCCGGCGAGAAGAAAGTTCCTTGACAGGACGAACTACTACGGCCAGCAGGCGACGGTTGACGGGCAGGGGCGCGTTTTAGTCCACCCTCTCCTGAGAAAAGCCGCTGGAATCGCCGGTGACGTGGCCGTGCTTGGATATTTGACATACCTGGAAGTCTGGGAACTGGAGCGCTTCGAGCGGCGTCTCCTCTCCGATCCGTACACGGAGGAGGACGAGGCCGCGATAGCGCGACTGGGAATCTGAAAGGCCGCGGAAGAGTGGAAAGTGTTGAGCGATAAGGCAAAAGCACAGTTTACAGAAACCGCGCTCGGCCGCCCGTCACTCGACGCCGAAAACTCCAAGCGACTTTTCAAGACCACGGGGCGGTGGTAATGGCTGCGTCAGGAGGGGGGCCTGAAGCGCCCCATCGCCCCGTGTTGCTCTTTGAAGCGGT
>JAFAVK010000025.1 GCA_019242475.1 Acidobacteriota bacterium
GATCCAGCAGGAGATGCAGACGACGATGCCGCGCGACCTCATCAACGCGAAGCCGGTGACGGCCGCGGTGCGTGAGTTCTTCGGCTCCTCGCAGCTCTCGCAGTTCATGGATCAGACGAACCCGCTCTCGGAGATCACGCACAAGCGGAGACTTTCGGCCCTCGGGCCGGGCGGCCTCTCGCGCGAGCGCGCCGGCTTCGAGGTGCGCGACGTGCACCCGACGCACTACGGCCGCATCTGCCCCATCGAGACGCCGGAGGGGCCGAACATCGGCCTCATCTCCAGCCTCTCGTGCTTCGCGCGCATCAACGAGTTCGGCTTCATCGAGTCGCCGTACCGCAAGGTGGCCGACGGCCGCGTCATCGAGTACGTCCGCGTCATCAACGGCGGCGACACGAAGCTCAAGCCCGGCGAACACGTCACCGAGGAGGAGTTCAGCAAGGCCAACCGCAAGGTCGGCAGCGACGGCCGCCGCGCCGAGGCCGAGCCCTACCCCTTCTACCTGACGGCCTGGGAGGAGGACAAGTGGGTCATCGGCCAGGCCAACATCGAGCTGGGCGAGGACGGCGCGATCATCAACGAGCGTAACGCCTCCCGCAAGGCCGGCGAGTTCATCAACGCCCACCGCGACGACATCGAGTACGTGGACGTTTCGCCGAAGCAGTTGGTCTCGGTCGCCGCGTCGCTCATCCCGTTCCTCGAGAACGACGACGCGAACCGCGCGCTGATGGGCTCGAACATGCAGCGCCAGTCGGTGCCGCTCCTGCGCGCCGAGTCGCCGTACATCGGGACGGGGATGGAGCAGGTGACGGCGCGCGACTCCGGCGCGGTCGTCTCCGCGCGCCGCGACGGCATCGTGGACTACGTCGATTCGGAGCGCATCATCGTGCGCGCCGACCACAACGTGGACGGCACCATCTCGCGCGAGGTGACGGCCGACATCTACACGCTGACGAAGTTCAAGCGCTCGAACCAGAACACCTGCATCAACCAGCGCCCGATTGTGCAGATCGGCGAGCGCGTCTCGAAGTCGCAGGTCATCGCCGACGGCCCCTGCACGGACAGGGGCGAGCTGGCGCTCGGCCGTAACGTGCTCGTCGCGTTCATGCCGTGGCGCGGGTACAACTTCGAGGACGCCATTCTCGTCTCCGAGCGACTCGTCAAGGACGACTACTACACGTCGATCCACATCGAGGAGCTTGAAATTGAAGCCCGCGACACGAAGCTCGGGCCGGAGGAGATCACGCGCGACATCCCGAACGTCGGCGAGAACATGCTCCGCGACCTCGACGAGTCGGGCATCATCCGCATCGGCGCGCAGGTCAAGCCGGGCTCCATCCTGGTGGGGAAGGTCACGCCGAAGGGCGAGACGCAGTTGACCGCGGAAGAGAAACTCCTCCGAGCCATCTTCGGCGAGAAGGCTGGTGACGTGAAGGACGCGTCGCTCGTCTGCCCGCCGGGCATCGACGGCACGGTCGTCGAGGTGCAGGTCTTCACGCGCAAGGGTCAGGAGCGCGACCAGCGCTCTCTGAACATCGAGCAGGAGGAGGAGAACCGCCTCCGCCGCGACCTCGAAGACGAGATTCGCATCCTGCGCGAGCAGCGTGACCAGCGCATCTTCGAGCTGTTCGAGGGGCGCAAGCTCGCCTCCGACCTCACGGTCGAGCGCGAGGTGCGCATCCCGAAGAACGAGACCATCACGCGCGAGATGCTCGCCGGCCTTGAGCCGAAGCAGCTCCGCAAGGCGCAGCTCGCCGGCGCCCGCGCCGCCGACATCATCGCCGAGGTCAAGGACTTCGAGGAGAGAACCGAGCGCCAGATTCGCATCCTGACCGACATCTACGAGGAGAAGATCGCCAAGCTGCGCCAGGGCGACGAGCTCGCCCCCGGCGTCATCAAGATGGTGAAGGTCTTCATCGCGATGAAGCGCAAGCTGTCGGTCGGCGACAAGATGGCCGGCCGGCACGGCAACAAGGGCGTCATCGCGCGCATCCTCCCCGAGGAGGACATGCCCTACCTGCCCGACGGGACGCCCGTGGACATCGTCTTGAACCCGCTCGGCGTGCCCTCGCGCATGAACGACGGTCAGATTCTGGAGACGCACCTCGGCTGGGCCCCGCGCGTGCTCGGGGTGCATTTCGCGACGCCGGTCTTCGACGGCGCGACCGAGCCCGAGATCAAGCAGAAGCTCAAGGACGCCAACCGGCTGCTGCGCGAGCAGGGGCTGCCCGAGATCGTCGGCGACTCCGGCAAGACGGTGCTCTACGACGGCCTCTCGGGCGAGCCGTTCGAGCAGAAGGTGACCATCGGCTACATCTACATGCTGAAGCTGTCGCACCTCGTGGACGACAAGATTCACGCGCGGAGCATCGGGCCGTACTCGCTGATTACGCAGCAGCCTCTGGGCGGCAAGGAGCAGTTCGGCGGCCAGCGCTTCGGCGAGATGGAGGTCTGGGCGCTCGAAGCCTACGGCGCGGCGCACATCCTGCAAGAGCTTCTGACCGCGAAGTCGGACGACGTGGCGGGCCGCTCGAAGATTTACGAGGCCATCGTCAAGGGCGAGGCCGACTTCAACCCGGGCGTGCCCGAGTCGTTCAACGTGCTCGTCAGGGAGCTTCAGTCGCTCTGCCTCGACGTGGAGTTGATCGACCGCAACGCCGTCTCGGAAGAGGTGGCCGGCGACGGCCTCGGCCGCCCGGTCGTCCCGACGGCCGGGCCGGTGGAATAAAAGAAATGATGAGTGATGAATGCGGAGCGATGAATTGATAATTCAATCAGCGCCGCATTCATCACTCATCACTCATCGTTCATCATTCTGTTTGTCAGCGGCTTTTTCCTTACGGAGATAAAAACGGTGTTCAGATTCCAGCAAGAGAAGACGCAACTCGCGCCCGACTTCGAGGCGATCCGCATCTCTTTGGCTTCGCCGGAGAAGATTCGCCAGTGGTCGCACGGCGAGGTGACGAAGCCGGAGACGATCAACTACCGCACCTTCAAGCCCGAGCGCGACGGACTCTTCTGCGCGCGCATCTTCGGCCCCGTCACCGACTGGGAGTGCCTCTGCGGCAAGTACAAGCGGATGAAGCACCGCGGCGTCATCTGCGACAAGTGCGGCGTCGAGGTCACGCAGGCCAAGGTGCGCCGCGAGCGCCTCGGCCACATCGAGCTTGCCAGCCCTTGCTCGCACGTCTGGTTCTTCAAGGGGCTCCCTTCGCGCATCGGACATTTGCTCGACATCCCCCTGCGCGAGCTTGAGAAGGTCTTGTACTTCGAGTCCTACATCGTCATCGACCCGGGCGACGCGCCGGTCAAGGAGCGCGAACTCCTGACCGACGAGCGCTTCCGCGAGCTGACCCGCGACTACCCGGGCCAGTTCGTCGCCCGCATGGGCGCCGAGGCCATCAAGGAGCTGCTCGCGGCCGTCAACATCGAGGAGCTGTCGGTCGAGCTGCGCCAGCGCATGAAGGAGGAGAACTCGCAGCAGAAGAAGCTGAAGTACTCCAAGCGCCTCAAGGTCGTCACGTCCTTCCTCAAGTCGGGCAACCGGCCGGACTGGATGATTCTCGACGTGATTCCGGTCATCCCGCCCGAGCTGCGGCCGCTCGTGCCGCTCGACGGCGGGCGCTTCGCCACGTCGGACTTGAACGACCTCTACCGGCGCGTCATCAATCGCAACAACCGCCTGAAGAAGCTGATGGAGCTGCGCGCGCCCGAGGTCATCGTGCGCAACGAGAAGCGCATGCTTCAGGAGGCCGTGGACGCTTTGTTCGACAACGGACGCCGCGGGCGCGTCCTGCGCGGCGTCAACAACCGCCCGCTCAAGTCGCTCTCCGACACCTTGAAGGGCAAGCAGGGCCGCTTCCGCCAGAACCTGCTGGGCAAGCGCGTGGACTACTCGGGCCGCTCGGTCATCGTCGTCGGGCCGGAGCTGAAGCTCCACCAGTGCGGCCTGCCGAAGAAGATGGCGCTTGAGCTGTTCAAGCCGTTCATCTACAACCAGCTTGAAAAGCAGGGCTACGCGGCCACCATCAAGCAGGCGCGCGAGATGGTTGACCGGCAGGAGCCCGTCGTGTGGGACATCCTCGAAGAGGTCATCCGCGAGCACCCGGTTCTCTTGAACCGCGCGCCGACCTTGCACCGCCTCGGCATCCAGGCGTTCGAGCCGGTGCTCGTCGAGGGCAAGGCCATCAAGATTCACCCGCTCGTCTGCACGGCCTTCAACGCCGACTTCGACGGCGACCAGATGGCCGTCCACATCCCTCTGAGCCCCGAGGCGCAGATCGAGGCGGCCGTGCTGATGTTGGCTTCGAACAACATCCTCTCGCCCGCCTCGGGCCAGCCCATCGCGGTGCCCTCGCAGGACATCGTGCTCGGCTGCTACTACCTGACGAAGGACAAGCCGGGCGCGAAGGGCGAGGGGCGCGTCTTCGCCTCGATCAACGAGGTGCTCCTCGCGCTCGACGCCAAGGAGGTCACGACGCAGACGCCGATCAAGCTCCGCATCGTCGGCAACCTGATTGACCTGACGCAGGAGCACGACACGCAGGACGTGATGCGCGCCGCCGTGCAGGAGGACGTGCGCCGCGTCATCAACACGACGGTGGGGCGCGTCATCTTCAACGACCAGATTCCGAAGGGGCTCTCCTACATCAACGGGACGCTCAAGAAGAAGGGCTTGCAGTCGCTCGTCAACTACTGCCACCTCCGCCTCGGCCACGAGATGACGGTGAAGATGTTGGACGACCTGAAGCAGCTCGGCTTCCTCTACGCGACGCGCGCCGGCATCTCGATCAGCATCGACGACCTCGTCACGCCCGACGCGAAGAAGACGCTCGTCGCGCAGGCCGACCGCGAGGTCATCGAGGTCGAGCGGCAGTACCGCGACGGCGTCATCACCAACGGCGAGCGCTACAACAAGGTCATCGCCATCTGGTCGGAGGTCACCGACAAGGTCGCCAAGGAGATGTTCCTCGCGATGGACGAGCGCGAGAAGGGCGCGAAGGAGGCCAACCCGATTCTCATCATGTCGGACTCCGGCGCGCGCGGCACCGCGCAGCAGATTCGACAGCTCGCCGGCATGCGCGGCCTCATGGCGAAGCCCTCGGGCGAGATCATCGAGACGCCCATCCGTTCGAACTTCCGCGAAGGCTTGAACGTGTTGCAGTACTTCATCTCGACCCACGGCGCGCGCAAAGGTCTCGCCGACACGGCCTTGAAGACGGCCGACTCCGGCTACCTGACGCGCCGCCTGGTTGACGTGGCGCAGGACGTGATCGTCTCGGAGCCCGACTGCGGCACGCTCAAGGGCATCTCGGCCTCGGCCATCGTCGAGGGCGGCGAGGAGATCGAATCCTTGCGCGACCGTATCATCGGCCGCACGGCGCTCGAAGACGTGATCGACCCGGTCGAGGGCTCGGTCATCGTCGCCATGAACGACGAGATCAACGAAGACCTCGCGCAGGAGATTCAGCGCTCCGGCGTCCAGCGCGTCCGCATCCGCTCGGTGCTGACGTGCGAGTCGCGCCGCGGCGTCTGCATCAAGTGCTACGGCCGCAACCTCGCCACGGGCAAGGCCGTGGACATCGGCGAGGCGGTCGGCGTCATCGCCGCGCAGAGCATCGGCGAGCCCGGCACGCAGCTCACGATGCGCACGTTCCACATCGGCGGCACCGCCCGCCTGGAAGAGTCGTCCAAGCACGAGGCGCGCATGGACGGCACCATCAAGTACGTTGACCTTAACGTCGTCAAGAACCGCCGCGGCGAGATCACGGCGATGAACCGCAACGGAGCCGTCACCATCATCGACGAGCGCGGCCGCGAGGTGGCGCGCCACCAGATCGTCTACGGCGCCCACATCCACGTCACCGACGGCCAGCGCGTGCAGGAAGACCAGCTCCTCGCGACGTGGGACCCGTTCACCTTCGCCATCCTGACCGAGGTCGCCGGCACCATCAAGTTCCAGGACTTGAAGGAGGGCGTCACGGTCGAAGAAGAGGTGGACGAGGTGACGGGCCAGTCGCGGCTGGTCGTCAAGGACTCGCCCGACGAGAAGCGCCAGCCGCGTCTGGAAGTGCGCATGGGCAACAAGGTCTTGAAGACCTACCAGATGCCCGTCCGCGCGAACCTGATGGTGCACGACGGCGACGAGGTCGCGCCCGGCGACGTGATCGCCAAGATTCCCCGCGAGACGACGAAGACGAAGGACATCACGGGCGGTCTGCCGCGCGTCGTGGAACTCTTCGAGGCGCGCAAGCCGCGCGAGACCGCCGTCATGTCCGAAATCGACGGCACGGTCAAGCTCGGCGCCATCTCGAAGGGCAAGCGGCGCCTCATCGTCGTCGGCGACGACGGCGAGGAGCGCGAGTACGACATCCCACGCGGCACGCACATCAACGTTCAGGAGGGCGACCGCGTCCGCGCCGGCGAGGCTTTGATGGACGGCCCGCTCAACCCGCACGACATCCTGCGCGTGCTCGGCATGAACCGTTTGCAAGAATATCTTGTGAACGAGATTCAGGAGGTCTACCGCCTCCAGGGCGTCAACATCAACGACAAGCACATCGAGGTGATTGTCCGCCAGATGCTCCGCTGGGTGAGGATTTCGGACGTGGGCGACACGGACTTCCTGCTCGACGAGCAGGTTGACCGCTTCCGCTTCACCGACGAGAACGAGCGCGTCCTCGGCGCCGACGGCGAGCCGGCGAAGGCCGAGCCGCTCCTGCTCGGCATCACGAAGGCGTCGCTCTCGACCGACTCGTTCATCTCCGCCGCCTCCTTCCAGGAGACGACGAGGGTTCTGACCGAGGCGGCCATCTCGGGTCGCGTCGATTACCTGCGCGGGCTGAAGGAGAACGTCATCATGGGCCGCCTCATCCCGGCGGGCACGGGGATGGACTTCTACCGCAACGTCAAGGTCGAGCGCGACACGACGGCCGAGCGCGAGCGCGAGGAGCAGCAGTTGGAGAGCCTCTCCGACCTGCTCGGCGGCGTCGAGCCGCCCGCGGTCGTCCCCGCCCGCGAGAAGGTCGCGGTCGCCGCCGACGGCGACGGCGACGCCGACACGGCCGACGCCGACGAGGGCGACGACGAGTAAACTTCCACCCTTAACCCGAACGGAGAAGACCGGCGCCGGTGTCAAAACCTCGCCGGTCTTTTCTTCTTTAAACTGTGATAGGATGCGGCCGAAGGCGACGTTCAAACCCCACTTCACGGAGGACAGTCCGTGCAACTGAACATCTACATCTCTTCGACCTTCGCAGACCTTGAGAAGCACAGGGAGAGCGTTTACAAGGCGCTGCGGGCCTTGCGCCACGATGTCGTCGCCATGGAGGACTACGTCGCCGCCGACAATCGCCCGCTCGACCAGTGCCTCCAGGACGTGCGCGCCGCGGACGTTTACATCGGCATCTTCGCGTGGCGCTACGGCTACGTCCCCGGCGACGGCAACCCCCAGAAGAGGTCGATCACGGAGTTGGAGCTGCGCGAGGCGGAGCGCCTCGACAAGCCGCGCCTCATCTTCATCCTCAAGAGCACGGCGCCGTGGTCGCCGGAGATGATGGACTTGACGACCGGCGAGAACAAGCGCGGCGCAAGGATCAGGGGGCTGCGCGATGAGCTTCAGCAGGGGCGGACGGTCGGGTTCTTCGAGACGGCCGACGAACTCGCCACGAGGGTTGTGACCGCCGTCTCCCGCTGGCAGATGGACTCTTCGTCCGCGCCCGCGCCGCCGGCACCCGTGCCTCCGCCCCCCACGCCGCGGCCCACGCCGCCGGCCGTGCAATCGCCGTCCGCGCCCGCGCCGAAGGCTTCGTCCGGGGAGCGCGCGAAGGCGCGCGCAGGCTACGACCTGCTCTGGGAGCCGGGGTCGCGTTTGCGCGTTCGCTTCCTTGACGGCGACCAGCTCATGCAGCGGCGCGTCTTACGCCTGGCGCAGGTTTGGAGCGCCTACGCCAACATCAGCTTCGAGCCGAGCGACGACGAGGACGCGGAGGTGCGCATCTCTTTCGACTCGACGCAGGGGAGCTGGGCGTACGAGGGGACGACCAACTTGAAGATTCCTTTCAAGGAACGCACGATGAACCTCGGCTGGCTCCGCGCCGACAGCCCCATCGACGAGATCGAGTCGGTCGTGCTGCACGAGTTCGGCCACGTGCTGGGGTTATCGCACGAGCACAACAACCCGGACGCGGGCCTCGTCTGGAACAGGGAGCTGGTCTACACTCAGATGGGCGGCCCGCCCAACAACTGGTCGAAGGAGCACGTCGAGAGGACGTTCTTTTACACCTGGCCGCACGACCGCTTCCCCTTCACCAAGCCGTTCGACCCGCAGTCGATTTCGGCCTTCACCATCCCGCCCGAGTTCACAAAGGGCGGCGTGTCCATCGGCCGCAACGTGATGATCTCCCCCGGCGACCGCGAGTTCATCAGCCGGCTCTACCCCTACTCCGACGCGGAGACGACCGCGCGGGCTTCGGCGGCCGCGGGCAAAGGGCGCGCCCGCGGCGCGAAGAAGGCGGCGGGGAAGAAGGCCGCGGCGAAGAAGCGTGGCTCGAAGGGCCGCGGCAAGTAGGCGGCCCTTCGGGAAAGTGCGGCGCGCGCCCGAAGGCCGCGACGTTTGGGTGAGGCGCGACCTCAGCGCCCCGCGCGCGGCTGGGGCGGGCGGGCCTGCTCGGTGAAGATTTTCAAGACCTCGCGTTTGTCGTGCGGCGTGAGGCTGCCGAGGCCGCCCGTCACCTCGTACTTCTGGTTGACCCACTTGCGCACCTTCGCCGCGTCGTAGCCCAACTCTTCCGCCGCCTGCAAAATCAGGGAATCGAGGTCGGCCCCTGCGTCGGCGGGAGCTGCTGGCGGGGGCGTGGCCTTCTCCGGCGTCTGCGCGGGGCGCTCGGGGCGTGCCGGCGCCGAGGCGGCCGCCGCCTGCTGCTTCTTCGCGCCGCGGATGACCTCCTCGCGGCTCGCCACGCCCCGCCTGACCTCGAACCCGAGCAAGGCCAGAGCGCGTCCTACCGAACTCGTTTCGCAGACCTCCACGTAGCTGCCGGCCTGGACGTGGCCGGCGCTCCGAAGCTCGTAGGCGTGCCCCGTCGCGGCCGGGAGGGCGTCGTCCGGCTCGCGGTAGACCTCCGCGCGCATGAGGATGAAGCCCGTCTCGGCGGAGTGCTCGATGATGGTGGTGATGATCCGCCCCTGCGGGAATTTGGCGTAAAATTTTTCGATTCTTTCGCTGACTGTAATGTACTCGTCCGGGTTGAAGCGCATCAAAGATTTTCGCCTTTCAGTTGGAGGTCTCCGGGCGCAGACTTTAGCAGAAAATGAGGCCCGGCGGGCACGTTTTAGGCCGGCGGGCGGGGATTGTTGAGGCGGAGGGAGTGTACACGGCGCCCGCGCTTGACAGAGCGGGCGGGCGCCCGTATAGTCTCACGTTTGGACTTGCAGTCCATTTCCCAACAGTGCGGCGCTCAGGTAGTTCTGCCGGTGTGGAGGCGTCGCCCGGTCTCGTGGCCCGGAAGGGTTTCAAGGCCGTTGACAGATATTGTGGCGTAAACTCCGGGCCACCTTCTCCTTCGGGAAAGGCCAGGTTCCGGGGAGCGAAACGACGGGGCCGCAAGCGTTAAAAAAGCCCCGCAACCCTTTATAGAAGGCGACGCCACAGAAAAGTTCGGCCATAGGGAGGCCAGCATCCACACCCGCGTTTAAGCCAGAACATCCCTGACTAATTAGACAAACAAGGGCATGCCGCTCTTGCGCTGACTGCCGGACAAATGGTTCCGGTAAGAGGCAGGGAAGGCAGCCTCTTGCGCCTTGAAAACGGCGCGAGACCTTGAGAGACGAACTTTAAAGAGGACTGGAAAGCAGTGCCGACCATCAACCAACTCGTACGCAAGGGTCGCCAGGCGGTCAAGTACAAGACGGCGAGCCCGGCCTTGCAGCAGTCGCCGCAGAAGCGCGGCGTCTGCACGCGCGTCTACACGCAGACCCCGAAGAAGCCGAACTCGGCCCTGCGCAAGGTCGCGCGCGTGCGCCTGACCAACGGCATCGAGGTGACGACCTACATCCCCGGCGTCGGCCACAACCTCCAGGAGCACTCAATTGTGCTCATCCGCGGCGGCCGCGTGAAGGATTTGCCGGGCGTGCGCTACCACATCATCCGCGGCACGCTCGACTCGGTCGGCGTCAACGACCGCAAGCAGGGGCGCTCGAAGTACGGCGCCAAGCGCCCGAAGGGCGGCGCGGCGGCCGGCGCGGCCAAGGGCGGCGCCAAGGGCGGTAGAAAGTAAGACCAGACTGAATAACGACTATGCCTAGAAGAAGAGTTGTTGACAGACGCGACGTGCTGCCCGACCCGGTTTACAACAGCCCGCTGGTGACCAAGTTCATCAACGGCCTGATGTGGGACGGCAAGAAGTCCACGGCCGAGGGCATCTTCTACAACGCGCTGGCGCAGGTCGGCGACAAGACGGGCGAAGACCCCTTGAAGATGTTCAAGCGCGCCATCGAGAACGTGCGGCCCACTGTCGAGGTCAAGTCGCGCCGCGTCGGCGGCTCGACCTACCAGGTGCCCATCGAAGTCCCGCAGGAGCGCAGAGGGAGCCTCGCCATCCGCTGGATCGTGGGCGCCGCCCGCGCCCGCGGCGAGAAGACGATGACCGACCGCCTCGCCGGCGAGATGCTCGACGCCGCCAACAACCGCGGCAACGCCGTCAAGAAGAAGGACGACACGCACCGCATGGCCGAGGCGAACAAGGCTTTTGCCCACTACAAGTGGTAAGGGCCGCCGGCCTACAGTTCACGGGGTTCCGTTATGGCTAAGCAAGACCTGAACAAGTTCCGGAACATCGGCATCATGGCGCACATCGATGCCGGCAAGACCACGACCACCGAGCGCGTGCTCTTCTACACGGGCGTCTCGCACAAGATCGGCGAGGTGCACGAGGGCACCGCCACGATGGACTGGATGGAGCAGGAGCAGGAGCGCGGCATCACGATCACTTCGGCCGCGACGACCTGCTTCTGGAAGCGCTCCGGCACCGAGTACCGCATCAACATCATCGACACGCCCGGCCACGTCGATTTCACGATGGAGGTCGAGCGTTCCTTGCGCGTCCTCGACGGCGCGGTCGCCGTCTTCGACGGCGTCGCCGGCGTCGAGCCGCAGTCCGAGACCGTCTGGCGCCAGGCCGACAAGTACGGCGTCCCGCGCATCTGCTTCATCAACAAGCTCGACCGCGCCGGCGCCTCCTTCGACCGCTCGTTCCAGTCGATCATCGACCGCCTCGGCGCGAACCCCGTCGCCTTGCAGATTCCCATCGGCCTCGAAGACCAGTTCAAGGGCGTCGTCGATCTCATCACGATGAAGGCGCTCATCTGGAACGACGAGTCGAAGGGCGCGCAGTACGACACCACGGAGATTCCCGAAGACCTCAAAGAGCGCGCGCAGGAGATGCGCCACAAGCTGCTCGAAGCGGCCGCCGAGGCCGACGAGGAGTTGATGGAGCAGTACCTCGAAGACGAGGGCGCCTCGTTCACCGAGGCGCAGATTCGCGCGGCGCTCCGCAAGGGCACCATCGCCATCAAGCTCGTCCCCGTCGTCACCGGCTCCGCCTTCAAGAACAAGGGCGTGCAGACGCTGCTCGACGCGGTCGTCGATTATCTTCCGAGCCCGCTCGACATCCCGGCCATCGAGGGCACGAACCCGAAGACCGGCGACGTGGAAGCGCGCCCGGCCGACGCTGGCGCGCCCTTCGCGGGCCTCGTCTTCAAGATCATGGCCGACAAGCACCTCGGCCAGCTCTCGTTCGTGCGCATCTACTCGGGCACCGTCCGCAGCGGCTCTTACGCCTACAACTCCGTCAAGGGGACGAAGGAGCGCGTCGGCCGCCTGCTGCGCATGCACGCCAACAAGCGCGAGGACATCGAAGAGGCGAGCGCCGGCGAGATCATCGCCATCGGCGGCATGAAGCAGGTCACGACCGGCGACACGGTGTGCGACGAGAACAAGCCCATCGTGTTAGAGGCGATGGAGTTCCCGGCCCCCGTCATCCGCGTCGCCGTCGAGCCCAAGACCCGCGCCGACCAGGACAAGCTCGGCACGGCCCTCTCAAGGCTCGCGCAGGAAGACCCGAGCTTCAACGTCTCGACCGACCAGGAGACCGGCCAGACCATCATCGCCGGCATGGGCGAGCTGCACCTCGAAATCATCGTTGACCGCATGAAGCGCGAGTTCGGCGTCGAGGCCAACGTCGGCAAGCCGCAGGTCGCCTACCGCGAGACGATCACGCAGCCCGCGAAGGGCGTCGAGCGCTACAAGCGCCAGACCGGCGGCCGCGGCCAGTACGGCCACGCCGAGCTGGAGATCGCGCCCGCGCCGGGCGAGGGCTTCGTCTTCGAGAACAAGATCACCGGCGGCGCCATCCCGCGCGAGTTCATCAAGCCCATCGAGGAGGGCGTCCGCGACGCGATGGAGCGCGGCTTCCTCGCCGGCTACGAGCTGGTGGACATCAAGGTCGAGCTGGTCTTCGGCTCGTACCACGAGGTTGACTCGGACGAGCGCTCGTTCCACATCGCCGGCTCGCTCGCGTTCCAGGACGCGGTCAAGAAGGCCAAGCCGGTGCTGCTCGAACCCATCATGCGCGTCGAGGTCGTCACGCCCGAGGAGTACATGGGCTCTGTGAACGGCGACCTGAACCGCCGCCGCGGCCAGATCGAGAAGATGGAGCCGCGCCCGGGCGGAGCGCAGGTCGTCACGGCCTACGTCCCGCTCTCCGAGATGTTCGGCTACACGACCGACCTGCGCTCGATGACGCAGGGCCGCGCCACCTCGACCATGCACTTCGAGCGCTACGAAGCGGCGCCGAGGAACATCGCCGAAGAGGTGATCGCGAAGGTGCAGGGCGTCACGAAGTAGTTGAAGGCAGACAAGGCGGGTCGCCTCTCTCGCTGATTCGGCGCGGCGACCCAGACGAACCAGAGACAGATAAACACATTCGTTAGGAGCGAGAGAGAAACATGGCGAAGGAGAAGTTTGACCGGTCGAAGCCGCACGTCAACATCGGCACCATCGGGCACGTGGATCACGGGAAGACGACCCTGACGGCGGCGATCACGAAGGTCCTGGCGAAGCACAACCCGAAGATCACGGTGCGGGCCTTCG
>JAFAVK010000027.1 GCA_019242475.1 Acidobacteriota bacterium
GACAAGCTGCTCATCAGCGCCGCGCTCATCTCGCTCGTCGAGAACCGCCTGGCGCCGGCCTGGGCCGTCTGCATCATCGTCGGGCGCGAGTTCGCCGTCTCGGGCTTGCGGAGCGTGGCGGCGGCCGACGGCGTCGTCATCTCGGCCTCAAGGATGGGGAAGTTCAAGATGGTGGCGCAGGTCTTGGCCGTCGCGCTGCTCATCGCTTCGAGCACGGCGGGCGAGCCGCCGGTGGCGAACTTCGGCCACGCCTTCCCGGCGATACAGTTCTGGACGGTGCCCGAGCTGCGCGAGGCGCTGCGCCACCTCTTCGGCGGAGGCGTCGTGACGGGGACGGACTGGCAGGTGCTCCTCTACACGCTGGGCCGCGCGATGCTCTGGGTCGTGGTGCTGCTGGCCTGCCTGTCGATGTACGAATACTTCCACGCCTTCTACCGCGACGCCGTCGGGCGCTCCAACGCCGAACGCGCGCGGGCGAGCGCCGCCCTCCCGCAGGCGGCGCGCACGCCAAATCGCTAAAAGAATTAACTACAGAGACGCAGAGGCACAGCTTGAAGACTTATCGCCTCAAGCTGTGCCTCTGTGCTTAATTTCCTGCCCGCGGTGCGCTACTGAACTTCGACCGCGTCGCCGGTGTGTATCTCCTGCGCGACGCGCGTGATGACGGCGGTCGCCGTGCGCCCTTCGACGCGGAGGACGACCAACTCGCCGACGACCTTGCGCGGGACGGCCGGGCGCGTACGCCTGATCGCAGGGGTCTTGACGGTCTTGCCGGACTCCGACCCGTCCACCTTCTTCAAGCGCTGCGCCTGGTTGGAGAAGCGGCCGCCGTGGTACTTGTCGCTCTCATAATCGCGGCGCGCGTTGACCGCGATCTCGTCGCCCCAATGCACCGCCGTGCCGTGCCCCTCGGGGCGGAAGACCGTCAGGTAGTCGCCGACCTTCACGCCGTCCTCGGCGCCCAGATCGACGAAGACCACGTCGTCGCGCGAGAGCATCTCGCGGCCGTCGCGCGCGAGCACGAGGCGGCCGTTCGCCTTGCCCGTCGGCTCGGCGAAGCGGTCGAGCGCCGTCTCGGCGCGCGCCGGAAGGGCGGGGCGCTCCTGCGCCGGGCGGAGCAGGTCGCCGACCAGAAGGTCGCTGCACGCCACAGACACCTCGGCCACCGAGACGCGGTCGCGCACGCGCACGACGCGCAGCCGCCCGACCTCCTGCGTGTAGACGCCGAGCGGGCCGGCCTTGCGCGAGAACTTCGAGCGGAACTGCCCGCGGGGGCGGACGACCGTGAACTCCTGCCCGACGCGCACGCCCGCCTGCGCGCCCGCGTCGATGTAGACGAAGGCGCCCTCGGCGAAGTTGCGGCGCTCCCTCTCCTGCTCGGCGCCGACGATCTGGCCGGCCGCCTGCTGCGGCGTCTGCTCGATGAAGCCGCCGCACGCGGACTCGCTGGCGCGCGCGGCCGGCGCGGGGCGGCGCTCCTCCGGGGCGACGAGGGTCGTTTTATCGAGGGGGCCTTGCGGGTTCTGCGTCGGGCCGCGCCGGCCGCCCGTCTGCGCGCTTGCCGCGGCCTGTGCAAAGGCGC
This sequence comes from Acidobacteriota bacterium, assembly GCA_019242475.1. Lineage (GTDB taxonomy): Bacteria > Acidobacteriota > Blastocatellia > Pyrinomonadales > Pyrinomonadaceae > QHXN01. The sequence goes on from JAFAVK010000027.1 coordinate 1,583, forward strand.
AAAATACCAGCAACAGCAGAAGCATAAAAAGTTTGTGGACGGGGAACGGGTCGCAGCTACGCACGGGTAATCTCCTTGTGTGTTTGTGGCATCAAAGGTGTCCGACAATCCGCAGGCCGTGACTCGCTCGGAGTTCTTCGGGACAGCGGGCGGGGCGTGTTTGAAGAGGCGCGGGGGCGGCCGTGAGCCCCGGCAGGGGAGCCGCCTTTGCGGGCACTTTCCATCCTAGCGGCTGGCGCGCGGGAGCGTCAACAAGTTTGTTCACCGGCCCGCCGGCACCCTCCGGCGGCAGGCCGCTGCGGCGGCTTGCCTTTTCCCGAAGGCGTTGCTAGTATTCACGTTTTGCCGGAAGGCGCGGATTCTCTACCGTGATACGCCGGTGTAGCTCAGGGGTAGAGCAGCGGTTTTGTAAACCGCGGGCCGGGGGTTCAAATCCCTCCACCGGCTTGCCGGGTGTTGACATTCGCAGGGGTGGTCGAGTGGTTAATGGCACCGGGCTGTAAACCCGGCGGGTTCACACCCTACGTAGGTTCGAATCCTACCCCCTGCACCAGTTCGGGCAGATGTCAGATGTCAGATGCTAGATGTTAGTTATGGCGTGAGGCTTTAACTAACATCTAGCATCTGACATCTAACATCTTGCTTCCCGGGCGGGAGTAGCTCAGTTGGTAGAGCATCAGCCTTCCAAGCTGAGGGTCGCGAGTTCGAGCCTCGTCTCCCGCTCCAAAGTTAACCGTTCGGGCGTTTTCGCGCCCGAGTAGCTCAGGGGTAGAGCGCCTCCTTGGTAAGGAGGAGGTCATGGGTTCAAATCCCATCTCGGGCTTAAAGCTAAACCGCAGAACTCAACCTAAGGAAGAGGCAAGAGGGACATGGCGAAGGAGAAGTTTGACCGGTCGAAGCCGCACGTCAACATCGGCACCATCGGGCACGTGGATCACGGGAAGACGACCCTGACGGCGGCGATCACGAAGGTCCTGGCGAAGCACAACCCGAAGATCACGGTGCGGGCCTTCG
>JAFAVK010000082.1 GCA_019242475.1 Acidobacteriota bacterium
CTCGTTGATGCGGCGGAGCTGGTCGGGGTCGGGCGTCTTGGCCGAGGTCGTGATCTTCACCACGTCCTTCAGGTCGGCGAAAATCTTCTTCTCGATCGCCTCCTTCAGGCGCTCGTGCGAGGTGTACTCGAACTGTCTTCCCTTGCGCGCGTAGGAGGAGATGCGGATCAGTATCTCCTGGCGGAAGGTGTTCTTGGCGTTCTCCGAAATCCCGATCTGCTCCTCGATGGAGCGCATGAGCTGCTCGTCGGGCTCCATCTCCTCTTCCGTGATCGGGTCTTTGATCTTCTCCTTGTTGCAGTAGGCTTCGACGTTGTCGAGGTAGTTGTTGCAGATGGTGCGCGCCATCTCCTCGAACGAGTAGACGAAGGCGCGCTGCACCTCGACCTTCGCCAGTTCGTCGTACTCCTTGCGCGCCGCGGAGATGAGGTTGAGGTAGCGCTCGCGCTGCTCCGAGTTGATGCCCGTGTGCTGCTCGAAGCCGTCCTTGATGGCGCGCAGCGCGTCGATGGGGTTGATGCAGGTGATGCCGTCGCGCACGAGCGCGCCCGAGAGGCGGTTGATGATGTAGCGGGGGCTGATGCCGTCCATGCCCTCGCGCGCGGCCTCCTCCTTCAGCTCGCGCACGTCCTTCGACTTGTAGCCCTCCACGTCCTCGCCGTCGTAGAGCTTCATCTTCTTGGGCAGATCGACGTTGGCGCGCTTGGGCTCTTCGAGCCGGGTCATGACGGCGAACATGGCGGCGACGCGCAGGGTGTTCGGCGCGATGTGGACGTTGCGCAGAATCTCGGACTGCTTGAGGAGCTTGTCGTAGATGCGCTCCTCCTGCGAGACGCGGAGGTTGTACGGGACTTTGACGAGGATGATGCGGTCTTGCAGCGCCTCCGACTTCTTGTTGCCGGCGAAGGAGACGTACTCGTTCTCGTTCGTGTGCGAGAGGATGACCTCGTCGGCGTAGAGCATTGCGAAGCGGCCGGTCTTGATGTTCTGCTCCTGCGAGAGCGTGAGGAGCGAGTAGAGGAACTTCTCGTCCACCTTCAGCATCTCGATGAACTCCATCACGCCGCGGTTCGCGATGTTCAGCTCGCCGTCGAACCGGTAGGCGCGCGGGTCACTTTCGACGCCGACCTCGCCGATGGTCGAGAGGTCGATGGAGCCCGTGAGTTCCGTGATGTCCTGCGACTTCGGGTCTGAGGGGGCGAAGGTGCCGATGCCGACGCGGTTCTTCTCGGAGAAGATGATGCGGTGGACGCGCACGTCCTCGTGGCGCCCGCCGTAGGTGTGCTCTAAGGCGTAGCGGCACTGCGGGCAGAGGTCGCCCTCGATGTAGATGCCGTAATGTTTTTCGATCTCGGGGCGCAGCTCGGCCGGGATGAGGTGGAGCGGCTCCTCGTGCATCGGGCAGTCCTTGATGGCGTAGACGGCGCCCTGCTCGGTGCGCGTCCACTCCTCGAGCCCGCGCTTGAGCATGGTGACGATGGTGGACTTGCCGCCGCCGACCGGCCCCATCAAAAGCAGGATGCGCTTGCGGACTTCGAGGCGTTGCGCGGCGGACTTGAAGTATTCGACGATGCGCGCGATGGGCTCCTCGATGCCGAAGAGTTCCGCGGCGAAGAACTTGTAGCGGGCGATCTCGTCGCGCGTGCCCTCGTTCAACTTCTCCAGGCCGGCGGCGTGGATCATGTCGTTGATGCGCGCGTGGGAGAGCTCGGCGAGGCGTGGGTTCTGCGTGACCAGCTCGAAGTAGTCGCGGAAGCTCCCCTCCCAGGCGAGCGCCGCCTGCTCCTGGCGCAGCGCTTCGAGCCGCGCCGAAATGTCGAACTTGCTGCCGCTGCCATCCTGCTCTTGCATAGCCTTCTGTAAACCTCACACTCGGCTTCGCGCGCTCAGGGACGGCGTGTCTGCTCACGCCTCAAATGAAAAGTCAGGCGGCACCGCCGCGGGCGGGCCGCCCTTGAGGAACATCACTCGATGCGCGTGTGCGGGGCGAGACGCGCGAGACCGTTCCCGCCGCGCCGTCGAGTTCCGTTCAACTCCTCAACGAGCTGTTTTTCAAAGGGGAAAGGCTGTCAGCTTTGGCTCTCACGCCGGGTCACTCGGGACGACCACTGTTGACGCCAAGTATAGCACAGCGCCCGCCCGCCTCGGTCAACACTTATTTTTCGACCGCCAGCATCACCCGCGGCCGCAACAAGGACGCCGCGGCGTCGTACGCGCCGACCGCGAGCAGCGAGCCGCGCTCGTCGAAGAGCGCGACGTGCGCGCCGTCCGCCCAGCTTTCCTCAGACGCGACCGCCGCGCCGTGCCGCGCCCGGCGGGCGTCTTCGGCCGTTAGATGCGCCGAAGGGAGTTGCGGGAGCGCCGCTTCGAGCGGGAGCAAAAACTCCCTCCCCTCCTCGACGAGCGTCGGCAACTCTTCGAGCGAGACCGCGCGGTTTAAGCCGAACTCGCCGGCGCGCGTGCGACGGAGCGCGGCGAGGTGCGCGCCCGTGTTTAAGTTGTCGCCGAAGGACTCGCCCAGCGCGCGCACGTAAGTCCCGGCCGAGCAGACGACCCGCGCGCGCACGTCGCACGTCTCGTGCCCGTTCGTCTTGAGAACATCTTCGTTTTCGTCAGCAACAATCTCAAACTCGCTCACGCGGACGGGCACGGCCCTGCGCTCGACCTCTTCGCCCCTGCGCGCGAGTTCATAAAGCTTCTTGCCCCCGACCTTCTTCGCAGAGTACATCGGCGGCACCTGCTCAATCTCTCCGCGTAAGGGGACGAGCGCCGCCTCAAGGTCTTCGAGCTTGAGAGTCGAGCAGTCCACACTTTCACCGCCCGCGCGGCGCTCGCCGGTCAGGTCGCCCGTGTCGGTTGCAAAGCCCAGACGGATCGTCGCCTCGTACTCCTTCTCCGCGCCGGCGAGGAACTGCGCGAGCCGCGTCGCGCGGCCGACGAGCAGCACGAGCACGCCCGTCGCGAAAGGGTCGAGCGTGCCCGTGTGCCCGACGCGCTTCTCCCTCAAGACGCGGCGGACGCGCGCCACCACGTCGTGCGAAGTCCACCCCTCCGGCTTGTCGATGATGAGAATGCCGTCCATGCGCCTTCAATCTTAAAGCAATCGTTTGCCGGCCAGAAGGCGTGCGGGTAGAGTATTCGTGAAGATGCAGAAGAGTAGTAAGTACAAGCCGAAGTACAAGCCGCGGCCGTCGAAGACGGAGCGGCAGATCAACGCCGACCTCGAAGAGGAGAAGAGGAAGGCGCGCCCGCCGCGCGTCATCGACCAGGAGAAGGCGCGCGAGCGGACGCTGCAAAGGGCCGTCAAACTCCTCGCCGCCAAGCCGCGCTCGATTCAAGAGCTGCGCGAGCGCCTGCTCGAAAAACAGTGGGCGGACGAGACGGCCGTTGACTACGCGCTCGCCAAGCTCAAGGAGTACGGCTACCTCGACGACGAGCGTTTCGCCTTCGGCTTCGCCTCCTACAGGGTCAGGCAAAAACCCGTCGGCCGCCAGCGCCTCGCGCGCGACTTGCAAACGAAGAAGGTCTCGAAGGAGACGGCCGACGCCGCGCTCGAACTCGTCTACCAGGAGACGCCCGAAGAGGAACTCATCGCCCGCGCCATCGAGAAGCGCATCCGCCTCCGCGGCCGCCCCACCACGCGGCAGGAGACCAAAAGCCTCTACGACCACCTCCTGCGCCTCGGCTTCTCCTACGACCTCATCATCCGCAAGGTGCGCGAAGCCTCGGCCGCGCCGGAAGAGGAGGAGTAGGCAGTAGAAATACAAAGCGGCGCGCTCAGGTTTATAACCAGAACGCGCCGCCTGTTTTCCTACTGACTGCTGTCTACTCTTCAATCCCCAGCACGTCGCCGCCGAAGAGCGGCTGCCCGGCCAGGCTCGTGTGGAAGCCGTAGAGGGCGAGCGCGAGTCCGGCGAGGAGGATGGAGAGGCCGTTGGCCGCGTACCACAGCGAGAGGTCGGTCGTCAGCGGTGCCACCCTGAGGATGATCGCGGAGAAGAGGGTGGACATCGCGGCCAGCGCGCCGTGGCGCGCGTAGACGTAGACGAAGAGGGCCGCCTCCAAGAGCGCGAAGAGCCATTCGAGCGAGAGGTAGCTGAAGGCCAGGGGGCGCCCGGCGTAGATGAGCAGGCCGACGAGTAGCCAGCCCGCGACCGCCACCAGCCAGTCCTTGCGGAGCACGCCCGCGAGCAGCAGCGCCACGAAGAGGAGCGTCAGGCAGGGCATCACGGCGCCGAGCAGCGCGTCGGCGCCGTAGCCCATCAGCCCGCGGAAGCCGAGGAACGCCTCCGGCGCGGGGAGCGAAGGTCTCTCGGGCGGCAGGCCGAGCCACCCCGGCGCGAGGAAATAGCAGAAGTCCGTGACGGTGATCGCGGTGCCGGCCGCCGCCCCGATGAGCACGTCGCGGCCGACGAGCGGGTCGCGCCAGTCGCCCGCGAGCAGGCGGTTCCAGGAGATCAGCAGCCCGGCCCAGCGCCGGCGCACGAGCGGTTCGAGCGCGACGTAGAGCAGCCACGAGATGCCGCCCTTCGCCAGCGCGTCGGGGAGCCAGCCCGTCAGGAAGAGGTCTGTCTCGGCGAAGCCCGGGACGTGGTGCGCCAGGAGAATCCGCCGCGCGAAGGCGCACAGCGAGATGAAGAGCGCCAGGCGGAAGGCGCCCCTGCGGTCGCCGCGGCCGAGCCGCAGGTTGCGACGCGCGAGCAGGAAGGCGCCGAACAGCACCAGCAGCAGCAGGCCGACGCCGAGCGCCTGCGCGAGCCACTCCCTGCTCGCCGACTCGTACTCACCCTGCCGCCGCGGCCGATCCCAGGGGCGGACGATCTCGAAGTATGTGAGCCGGCCGCGGTAGCCGGCGGCCTCGACGCGGATGGGGATATCGGGCTGCTCGGGGAAGGCGCCCTCCCAAGCCTCGCGCGCGTCGTAAGCGTCGGGCGGGGTGTACTGCGACCGCGCCGTTTTGAAGCCCGAGGGGTCGAGCCCCGCGGCAGAGAAGGCCGCGGCCCAGTCGGGCGGCTGACCCGCCGCCCCCCCTTCGTCAACCTGCGGCGGCACGGCGCGCAAAGACGCCAGGCGGCCCCGCGTGTCGAGCGAGAGGCTCAACATCCCTGCGACCTCCGGCGGCGGGTCGTCCGGCGTGACCGCGGAGCGCGAGCGCGGCACGAGGTAGCGCGGGCTCTGGCGGTAGCGGAAGTAGACGACGGGCGGCGTGCCGGTCTTGAGTCTCGACCAGCGCGCGGGCGAACGGTCGTGCTGCCGGACGTAGCCGAGGTAATCGATCTCGAAGGGCGACAGGTCGTACCAGCTATCGACGGGCGGCTCGTCGTAGCCGAACCCGCGCGCGAGCCCCGCGGCGCGCTCGCGCAGGACTTCCGGCGGCTTGTCGAGCGCCACCCACCCGTTAACCAGGACGCGCCCCGAGAGCCACAGCATGACGCCGAGCCCGACGACGACGACGGCGAGCAGCGCCGCCGCGGCCGCGGGCTTGAGGCCCCCCTGCTTCGGCGCGGCGGCGACCATCTCGGGCGTGGGCGTCTCGCCCGCGGCCAGCGCGACCGCCAGCGGGTCTCTGCCCGGCATCGCCGCCGCCACTTCGAGCGCCGACGCGGGGCGCCGCGCCGGGTCTGTCTCAAGGCAGCGCATGATGACGCGCTCGACGAGCGGGTCGAGATTTTTGAAGTGGCTCGAAGGCGAGGACGGCGTGGCGTCGGTGCGGCGGCGGCGGACGACCTCCGCCACCGTGCGGGCGTCGAAGGCGCGGCGGCCGGTGAAGAGTTCGTAGAGGACGAGGCCGAGCGAGTAGATGTCCGAGCGCGGGGTCAGCTCGCGCCCCGCGAGCTGTTCGGGCGACATGTAGGCGGGCGTCCCCGACCTCTCGTCGCCGCGCAACTCTTCGGCCAGCGCGGCCAGCCCGAAGTCCGTGACGCGCGCGTCGCCCGCCTCGTCGATCATGACGTTGGCGGGCTTCAAGTCTCTGTGCAGGACGCCGCCCTTGTGCGCCGCGGCGAGCCCGGCGCAAATCTGGCGCGCGAGCGCGAGCCCCTTGTCCTCGGGCAGGCGGCCGAAGCGCTTCAGCACCGAGGCCAGCTCTTCGCCCTTGATGAACTCCATCGAGAGGAAGTGCAGCCCCTCGGCCTCGACGATGTCGTAGACGCGGCAGACGTTCGGGTGCGAAATCTGGCGCGCGATTCTCACCTCGCGCCGGAAGCGTTCGAGCGCCGCGCCGTCGCCCGCGACCGACTCGGGCAGGAACTTGAGCGCGACGGTCTGCCGGAGCGTCAGGTCTTCGGCGCGGTAGACCTCGCCCATCCCCCCGCGCCCGAGGAGGCCCACGATGCGGTAGCGCCCGCCGAGCACCACGCCCGGCACGAAGCGCGCGTCGTCAATCGACTCCGGCGAGGTGGACGTGTGCGCCGCCGCGCCCGAAAGTGACCGCCGCCCCGTGCCCGGCGCGTCGCCCGGACGCAGGCGCGTCGGCACGAGCGACGGGTCGAGCGCCGCGCCGCACGAAGGGCACGAAAGGCTCCCGCCCGCGACCTCCTTCCCGCACGTGAGGCACTTCAACATGGCCGCGGATTCTATCACCGAACCGCGCGGCGGCAAGAAGTTTTAGGGGGCCGTCTGAAGCCTCCTGTGCGCCCGTTTCGCCCGCCTCCGCGCCGCGTGCTAAACTTGCCGACAAGGAGATTGCGTCAAGTATTCACGCCGTCGAAGGGTCAGCCTCTACTGACTACAGGCCACTGACTACTGACTTTCTTTTATGATTACCGGAAACGAGCTACGCGAAAAGTTTCTCAGCTACTTTGAACGGCACGGCCACCGGCGCGTGGCGTCGAGCCCGCTCCTGCCCGCCAACGACCCGACGCTGCTGTTCGCCAACGCGGGCATGAACCAGTTCAAGGACACGTTCCTCGGCCTGGAGCAGCGCGACTACCGGCGCGCCGCCACGTCGCAGAAGTGCCTGCGCGCGGGCGGCAAGCACAACGACCTCGACGAGGTCGGCAAGACCGCGCGCCACCAGACCTTCTTCGAGATGCTCGGCAACTTCTCCTTCGGCGACTACTTCAAGGAGGACGCGATCCGCTTCGCGTGGGAGCTGCTCGTCGAAGAGTACGGGCTCGACCCGCGCCGCCTCTGGTTCACGGTCTTCGAGGGCGACGAGGAGGTGCCGGCCGACGAGGAGGCCGCCGCGCTCTGGGAGAAAGTCGGCGCGCCGCGCGAGCGGATACTTCGCTTCGGCCGCAAGGACAACTTCTGGCAGATGGGCGACACCGGCCCCTGCGGCCCCTGTAGCGAGATTCACTACTACATGGGCGAAGACCCCGAAGACCCTTCGCAGAACCGCGCCGAGTTCGTCAACGGCCCCGGCGACACGACGATGGAGATTTGGAACCTCGTCTTCATGCAGTTCAACCGCGAGGGCGAAGGCCAAAAGACGGCCGACGGCAAGTTCGAGTCGTACCGCCTGGAGCCTCTGCCCGCGCCGTCCGTGGACACGGGGATGGGGCTTGAACGCCTTACGGCCGTCATCCAGGGCGTGCCGACGAACTACGACACAGACCTCCTCCGCCCCATCGTCGAGTTCACGGCGAAGCTCGCCGACCGGCACTACGAGGCGGACACGCCCGAGGGCTTCGCCATGCGCGTCGTCGCCGACCACGCGCGCGCGACGGCCTTCTCCATCGCCGACAACATCCTGCCGGGCAACGAGGGGCGCAACTACGTTTTAAGAAAGATCATGCGCCGCGCCATCTACCAGGGCCGCCACGCGCTCGGCTTCGAAGGCCCCTTCTTCCACCAGGTCACAGACTTCGTCGTTGACCAGATGAAGGAGGCTTACCCCGAACTCGAAGCCGCGCGCGAGTTCATCGGCCGCATGGTTCGCCTCGAAGAGGAGCGCTTCGGCTCGACGCTCACCGTCGGCCTGCAAAAGCTCGAAGCCCTCTTCGCCGCGACGGCCGAAGGCGAGATGCCCGACTACCGCGAGCTTGCGCGCCTCTACGACACCTTCGGCACGCCGCGCGACCTCATCCGCGTCGGCTTAGAGGAGCGCGGCTTTACGGTTGACGAAGACACGTACAACGAAGAGTTCGACCGCGCCCTGCGCGAGATTCAGGGCGCGGGCGTCAAGGCTCACTCGCTGACGGCGTCGAAGGCCAAACCCGTCTACGCGTCGTTGGCCGCGCGCGTCGGCGCCTCCGAGTTCCGCGGCTACGAGGAGACCTACACGCACGGCGCGCGAGTCCGCGCGCTGCTGCGCGGCGAGCAGGAAGTTAACGAGCTGAAGGAAGGCGAGGAGGGCGAGGTCGTCCTCGACCGCACGCCCTTCTACGCCGAGTCGGGCGGGCAGGTCGGCGACACGGGCTTCATCACGCAGGGCAACGGCGAGGCGGTCGCCGCCGTCCTCGACACGCCGCCGGCCGCGTCCGGCCTCATCCTCCACCGCGTGAAGATTGATTACGGCACGCTGCGCGTGGGCGACGACGTTGACGCCGGCGTGGACATCTTCAAGCGCGACGCCACGCGGCGCAACCACACGGCGACGCACCTGATGCACGCGGCGCTGCGCGAAGTCCTCGGCACGCACGTCAAGCAGGCCGGCTCGGTCGTCGCGCCCAACTACCTGCGCTTCGACTTCTCGCACTACCAGCCGCTGACGCGCGACGACGTCGCGGAGATCGAGCGCCTCGTCAACCTTCTGATTCTCGACAACAAGCAGGTGCGCACCGACATCCTCTCGCTCGAAGAGGCGATGCAGTCGGGCGCGATGGCGCTCTTCGGCGAAAAGTACGCCGACAAGGTGCGCGTGCTCACCGTGCCGGGCTTCAAGGAGGACGAGGCGTTCTCGAAAGAGCTGTGCGGCGGCACGCACGTCCGCGCGACGGGCGACATCGGCCTCTTTAAAATCACGAGCGACGAGTCCATCGCCTCGGGCACGCGCCGCATCCGCGCCGTCACGGGCCACGACGCCCTCGTCCGCTTCCAGGAGACAGAGGCGCTCGTCGATCAAATCTCCGGCGAGCTGCGCGCGACGCGCGCCGACATCCCCGCGGCCGTCGCGCGCTTGCAGGAGGAGTTGAAGAAGGCGCGGCGCGAGGCCGACGAGCTACGCCTGAAGCTCGCGCTCGGCGCGGGCGCGCGGGCGCAGGACGGGCAGGAGGCGCGCGAGGTGGAAGGCGGAGTCCTCGTGCTCGCGCGCGAGGCGAGCGACCTCGACGCGTCCGCCCTGCGGCAGCTCTCCGACACGCTGCTCGCGCAGATTAAGACGGGCGTCGTCGTGCTCGGCCGCCGCGCCGACGGCAAGGCTTCGCTCATCGTGCGCACCTCGCCCGACATCTCGAAGCGCGTGCCCGCGGGCCAGGTCATCAAGGAACTCGCCCCCATCATCGGCGGCCGCGGCGGCGGCAAACCCGACATGGCCGAGGGCGGCGGCTCCGAGCCCCAGAAGCTCAGCGAGGCGCTTGAGGCCAGCTACCAGGTCGTCGAACGCCTCCTCACCCAGCAGGGCGCCGCGGCCTGATGTGAAGGCAAAAGGCAAAAAGCAAAAGTAAAGACGAGCGACGGCGCGGCCCTCATCCCTGATTGAGGATGAGGGCCGCGCCGTCTTCAGTTGAAGAGGATGAGAGGCAGCGTGCTTCCCATCCTCCTTTTGCCTTTTGCCTTACTGACTATGCGCGGCCGCCCACTCCTTCTGCTTGTCCGTGAGCACGACGTTCATCTTCCGAAGCGTCGCCGCGTTGAGCGTGCCCGTCACCTTGAGCCCTTCGGCCTCCTGATACTTCTTGAGGCCGTCGCGCGTCGCCGCGTCTAATTTGCCGGTGGCATCGCCCGCGTAGAAGCCGCGCTGCTTGAGAATCGCTTGCGCCTGCTTGATCTGCTCCTTCGTGGCGCGGAAGACGGGGCCGCGCTTCTTGGCCGTGTTGGCGTTCGCCGTGGACGTGTTGCTGTTCTGGGCGGCGGCGGCGCCCGCGGAAAGGCAGAGCGACGCCGCGAGGATCGCGGTCAGCAGTCTCTTCATCTGTTTCTCCTGTTGGGTGAGGTGCGCTGGCGGTCGCACGCGTTAAATGCCGGAGAATTAACCCGCTTGGAAAGCGGCTCCTATCATACACGCGTTGTCAAGACTTTGGCCCCGACGCCGCCCGGCCGAGTCTGACATTTCCTCAATGCCTGCCTCAACTGAATAAATATCTTAAGTTAAACAATGCATGAATCTTGTTGAACGATTCCCTCGGCGTGTGCTATTCTGTCTGAGCGCTCGTCCGGCGCGTCAATGACGCGGCGAGCGCCCCCGCCCTCAGACGAACTTTCAGAGCGCCCCGCCGACACACGGAACAAGCAAGGTCATGAAGAAACTTCCCGCCGTCTTCGTTCTACTTCTCCTCCCCTGCCTGGGCGCCTCCGCGCGGCAAGTCGGCCCCGGCGCCTACCGCTTCGACAACTTCGACGTGCCCGGCGGCGTGCGGGTCGAGACGCCCGTCACGGTCATCCCGGCCGCGCGCCAGGGCAAGCGCCTGAAGCTGACCGCGCGCACCACCGTGCCCGCGGCCAGCGCCTCCGCACAGCCCGCCGCCGCCCTCTCTTCCTCCGCCCCCGCGCTCCCGATGGCCGTGGGCACTGCGCTCGAAGGCTTCTCGACCGGCGACTCCAACGTAGACCGCTTTATCGTCGATTCGAGCAACCGCCACGGCGTAGACCCCCTGCTCATCTACTCGATCATGCACCGCGAGTCTTCGTTCAAGCGCTTCGCGACTTCGAACAAGGGCGCGCGCGGCTTCATGCAATTGATGCCGGCGACGGCCGCGCGCCTGGGAGTCCAGAACATCTACGACCCGCAGCAGAACATCGAGGGCGGCGTCAAGTACGTGCGCCTCCTGCTCGACATGTTCGACGGCGACGTACGCCTCGCGCTCGCCGGCTACAACGCGGGCGAGGGCGCGGTGCAGAAGTACGGCGGCATTCCCCCATACGCCGAGACGCAGGAGTACGTCCGCCGCATCTCGGAGCGCTACGCGCTGATGCGCGACCCCTCGACGGCGCGACTGGCGCCGCGCGTCTCGAGCACGCAGATCGCCAAGCTCAAGGCCGCCGAGCCGCCGCCGCTCGTCTACGAGACGCACGTCTTCGCCGTCCGCACGCCCGACGGCAAGCTCCGCCTCGTCAGCCAGTGACGACTTCAAGAAATTAAAAGACCGAATACGGGGGACGGACTTGGCGCCGTCCCCTTCGTTTATGCGCCCGCGCTGTTTGGCCGCGGGGAGTGTCGCGGTATGATTGCGCGGCAGGCGACGTTCGGCCCTAACACTTTCAACGAACGACACCGCGAGATGCCAGAAGTCACTACCGACGAAGAGACCAGAGGGGACGCGGGCGCGAAGGCGGCGCGCGTGCTCCTCATCGCGGGCGAAGGCGCGGACGTTGACGCGCTGCGCGAGCGGCTCGCCGCCGCGGGCTTCGACGCGGACTTCGCGTCGCCCGACGAAACGACGGCACGCGTCAAAGAACTTAAACCGGCCGCAGTCCTCCTCGCCTTCGGCGAGCGCGAGGGCGAGGGGCGGCTCGTCTCGCTCGCGCGCAGGCTGCGGACGGAACCTTCGAGCTTCGCGATGCCCGTCCTCTTCCTCTTCCGCGCGGACAGCCGCGCCCTGCGCAGCGCCGCCCAACACCTCGGCGCCGACGACTACTTCGGACAGGACGCGCCCGCCGCAGAGCTGCGCGCGCGCCTCTCGTCGCTCCTCTGGCGCGCGGAGTCGGGGCGCCGCGCGGCGCCCCTGGTCGCCGACCAGCGCTCTGAGATCGACAACTTCCTCTTCCTGCTCGACGCCGTCGCTTCGGACGCGCGCGCGGGCGCGACCGGCTCGCTCGCGCTCGTCGAGGCCGGGGGCGCCGTCGAAGACGCGCAGGACGAGGACGGCGCGCGCGCCGCGGCGCTCGCGGGCGCGCACGGATTCCTGAAGCTTAACCTCCGCCGCGTTGACGCCGTGGCCTTCTACGGCCCCGCGACGCTGCTCGTCTACCTGCACGGCGCCGACGGGCCTTCGGCGCGCGCGACCCTCTCGCGCCTGCGCGAAGAGTTCGCCGAAATTTATCGCGGCGGCGAACTCTTCGTCGGCATCTCTTCGTTCCCCGCGCACGGCTCGGAGGTGGAGCGGCTGGTGGAGCAGGCCGAGGTCGCTCTCGGCGAGGCGCGCGGCGAGAACTCCGCGGCGCGCGTCGTCGTTTACGGCTTCGCGGAAGCGGGCGCCGGCAACACGCACGACGCCGAGCGGCGCACGCAAAGGCAGAAGATGACAGCCGCCGGGAATGAACCCGCGTCCGTCGCGCCGGCAAGCGTTCTGCGAACTGGCGGAAAGCACCGCCGCGTGATGCTGGTCGTCTCGGACGCGGAGCGGATGGCGCAGGTCAACCTGCTGATGCGCTCGGCCGCCTACGAGGTGCGCGCCGCCTTCGACGGCCAGCACGCGCTCAACCTCCTGCGCATCGACCGGCCGGACGCGCTCGTCGTCGATTTTGAACTGCCCGGCTTCGACGGCGTCGAGATGTTGAGGCGGCTCGCCAAGCAGTCGCGCGTTGAGGGCGGGCCGCCCGCGCTGCTGCTCCTGCCGCCGGGCCGCGAGGAGCTGCGCGCCGAAGCACTCGCGGCCGGCGCGCGCGGTGTAGTAGAAATGCCTTACGACGCCGTCGAGCTGCTGGAACGTCTGCGCGAACTCTGCGAGAGGGAGTGAGGGAGTAGATGGAAAACTGCCACGTCTGCGGCACGCGCCTGACCGACGGCGCGCGCTTCTGCGCCTCCTGCGGCACGCCCGCCGGCTCCGAGGAGACACGCTACGCCCCCGACTTGGCCGGCGAAGAGACGCGCGTCGCCGCGCCCCCGCGCCCGCGTCCCGCCCAGCCGATGCAAGTCCAGCCGCTCCCCACTTCCCCCCAGAGGCTCGACGCCGGCCCGCTCGACGCCGGGGAGGAGCGGACGATCTTCACGGTCGGCCCGACGCTCCTCTTCGTCAAGCTCGGTTACCTGCTCGCGGCGCTGGGTGCGATTTTGCTCGTCGTGCTGCTCGCGTGGCAGCCCTGGGTGAGCGTGCCCGTCTACGTCTCGATCCCGCTGGCACTCGCGCTGCTGCTCATCCCCGCCTACAAGCACCTGATGCGCAACACCGTGCGCTACACTTTGACCGACTCGAAACTTGAGATCGACCAGGGCCTCATCTCGCGCACGACGCGCAACCTCCCCCTGCGCAACATACAGGACGTGTCCGTCACCACGACCATCCCGCAACGCCTGCTCCGCTTCGGCAACGTCGTCATCGACAACGCGAGCGAGACCGGCGGCACGACCGTCCTGCGCAACATCCCAGACCCGCGCCGCCACGCCGACCAAATCTTGCGCGAGCTGCGCCGCTGGCGCTAGACGCTCCCGCGGACTTATCATCCACGGAGCGGAACAAGCACAACGGCGCCGTCGTCTAACTCATCCAAACGCTTTGCCGCGAGGGCGCCCCAGGATTTGGCTTGGCGCCACTTTGTCCGCCGGAAAGGTTTAGCCGTGCAATCTTCGAAGCTGAAGAAGTTATTCTCCTTGCTGTCCCTCCTCGTGCTGTGCGCGGCCGCGGTTGTGGCCCAGCCGCGGCCGGGGGTTCAGGCGTCGGACACAGGGGGGACTTTGGACGTTCCCGTCCTCGTCATGCACCTGCCGGACTGGGAGAAGAAGGTTCGCGAAGAGTACGGGTACGCCACGACTCTGCCCGAGTTGCAAAAGGCCGCCGGGAGTCAGCCGGGGCTCGATGCCTTCGAATTCGAAGAGGGAGTGGAGGCCGTCACCGCGAAGTACGAGGGCGGCCGCCTCGTCATCGTCGAGTTCCCGACGCCGCAGCACTCGGTTGACGCCGACGCCGCCATCAAACGGCGCATAGAGGAGTTAAAGGCCGCGGGCCAGCCAGCGCCCTCGCTCTACAGCCGCGTCGGCAACTACTCGGTCTTCGTCTTCGACGCGCCCGACTTTGCGGCGGCCGAGACGCTCGCCTCGCAGGTGAAGTACGAGAAGGACGTGCGCTGGCTCGGCCGCAACCCGCACGCCGAGGAGATCGCGACGCGCGCCTACACCCAGACGATGGGCGGCGTCATCCTCACGACGCTCAAGACGACGGGGCTCGCGATTCTGCTCTGCCTCGGCGTCGGCGGCGCCGTCGGCGGCGTCATCTTCCTTCACCGGCGCTCGCAGCAGGCCGCGCAGCAGGTCTACACGGACGCCGGCGGCATGGTGCGGCTCAACATCGAAGACCTAAACACCCCGCCCGCCACGTCGAACCTGCTCGGGCGCGGGCAGGATTGAGAGTTGTTGAGGAAGGGATCGTCCGGGCGCCTTTACCGCCAAAACAAGAAAGCGCCGTGAGTCGAAACTCACGGCGCTTTCTTGTTAATAGAGTGACCGGTCACAAATATGCGGGTTACTGATCTAATCTGCGGGGCTCCCCCAAACCCCTACAGAAACGGAATCAGTAACCCGCTGATTGATGGCCTTCGACGACTCTGCTGACGACAACTCTGTTCCCCCAAAGAGTTGTAGCCCGCAAGAAGTGAGAGAAAGCCTCCCCCAAAGCTTTCACTCGCTAGCCGTCTCCGAGCCTGACCCGATAACTCTATTTACCCCTTACATTTTATCTGTTCCCTGTCTGAGCAACGACCATGCCACCAGAACGTTACTCAGTTCCTCCAAATCTACAGGTCTTCAATTTTCCCCGTAAAAGAGCGCGAAATAAAAATTCCCTGCCTTTTCAAGCATTTACGAGACAGGGAGAGCTAACCGGAAAATCTGTACAGATTTAATGCTATAGAAATATTGCGCGTACGACTCTGTTGCACAGCGGTCTATTCTTGCAAATGAGAACCGTACGTTTACGTGCGTTCAAGCTCGAAAGAGGCTCGAATTTGCCCAACTTTTTCACCTCTATGATTCTGAACCGGGAAGCTCGCGTAGGGCGAGAGGGTTTTATACGCGTCCTCATCCAGTACACCGAGCTGTCTCAGAGCCTCGATGGCGATGGTCGAGCGGGCGCGACGGTCTTCGCCGTCCTCAATCTTGAAGGCCAGGCCCATGCCCTCCGGCCAGCGCTCGCAAGGCAAGAGGCCGGCGGTGTAGACGCCCTCGGCGCCGATCTTCGAGACGAGACTGCCACGGCCGGCGCGCATGACCTCCGTGTCGAAACGCTCGTGCGTCCCGCCGACCAGTTCCGGGCGCGCGTTCATGGCCGCGGTGAGGCGCGCGCAGGCGGCACGCATCTCCGCGTCGAAGTCTTCGGGCGGTGCGACGAGGCGCGCGTACATGAGCGCCATCGCGCGGACTGGGAGACCGAAGACGGGGACGCCGCAGCCGTCCGTGCCGAGGGCAATCTCGTCGGCATTCATCCCCGAGAACTGCGAAACGGCGCGGAGGATGGACTGCTGGACGGGGCCCGCGGGGTCGTCGTAAAGCTCGGGCGGGGCTCCGAGTTGGAGCGAGAGGGCGAGCATCCCCGTGTGTTTGCCCGAGCAGTTGTTGCGCAGGACGCCCGGCGACTCGCCGCGGGCGCGCAGGCGCTCGGCCGTCGCGCGGTCGAAGGGCTCGTGGACGCCGCACTTGAGGAAGCTTTCGTCGAGGCCGAGCTTTTCGAGCATGCCCGCGACCGTCTCGACGTGCAGGTCTTCGCCGCTGTGCGAGCCGCAGGCGACGGCCAGTTCGGCCTCCGTCAGGCCGAAGCGTTCGGCGGCGCCGCTCGTCAGGAGCGGGAAGGCCTGGAAGGGTTTGCAAGAGGAGCGAAGGTAAGTGACCGTCTCGGGCTCGCCTAAAGACGCGACGAGGCGGCCGTCGCCGTCCACGGCGGCGACGTGGCCGCGGTGGCGCGACTCGACGATGGGGCCGCGCCAGACTTCGACGAGCGGCGCGGGCCTGGGCGCGGGTCGGGTTTGATTTTCGGGCTTCAAGTGAGTGGAATCTTAAACGCGTAGGGCGAAAAGCCGCAACCGGCGGCCGCGTCCGAAGGATTTTCCGCCTGTGGAAAATGGCTGATGAAAAGCGGCGGGGCCGCCTTCAGTGCGTCTGAAGGCGGCCCCGCTCTCTTTCGATACTCTTCAAATCGAAAGCTTCGACCCGCTTGTTCTTACTTCAACGACCGCGGGGCGGTCGTCCTGGGGCGCGTGCGCGTCAGGACTGTGAGCCTGACGGGGCGCCGGCCGAAGCGCATGGCTTCGGCGGTTTGCGGCACCCAGATGTCGATCTTGCGACCGCGCACGGCGCCGCCCGTGTCGGCGACGACGTATTCGCCGCTGTAGGAGCCTGCTTCGAGCCTCACGCGCGTCCCGATGGGCAGAACCCTTCGGTCGGCGGCGATGATGCCGCGCCGGACGCCGCCGCCGTCGGCGGTGCGCCCGTGCAGGGAGTAGGCCGTCGCCGTAAAGGTTACGGCCGTGGACGCTGCCTCCGCTTCGGCTCCCGTCTCTGTCTTGTCAATCGCGGCCTTCGTTTCATTCAGCGGGGCCGCCTCCGCCTCTTTCTCTTCCACGACGCCATCCTCAGCGGCGTCTGTCGTCTGTGTAGTCTCGGCGCCGGGGTAACTTGTCTCCGTGACGGCGCCCTTCTGTAGCATCTCCTTCGGATTTTGCCCGAGGGGTTCTGCGACTGAAGTCTGGACTAAAAAGAGCAAGGAACATGAGAGGAGAACGGCCGCGGCCGCGCCCCCCCCAATCAGGGGTTTAGACATTCTCGGTCCTCCTACCGATTCAAGTCTCTCAGCGGCGCGCGAGGAGGTAAGTGACCTCCCGTCCTCGACCTCCGGCTCTAGGAGTTTGAAGAGTCAGCCGGAGTTGGGGAACAACGTCCTTGATGCGGAGCGCTGAAAGAATCCGATACAAAAAGAATGACAAGCGAACATTAAGCCCGCTTGCCACGCAAGGGAAAGTAACACAAGGATTTAGCGCCTGTCCAGTTGCAATGTGCCCTAAAAATCCGTACCGAAAGGGGACTCCGAGAGCCGTTTTTTAAGCGTACGTGGGCGCACGAACCCTTGCCCTTTCAACCCGTTAGACGCCCCCTTTAAACAGCCTTTTCCCCGAGCCACTCGCCTCGGTAGACGACCTCCGCCTCACCCGTCAGGAGCACCTCGCCGTCCTCGCGCCAGAGGACTTCGAGCAGGCCGCCGGGCATCGAGACCTTGACGTGCCGGTCGGTGTGGCCGCCGACCATCGAGGCGACGGCCGCCGCAGAGGCGCCCGTCCCAGACGAGAGCGTCTCGCCCGCGCCGCGCTCCCAGACGCGCGCTTCGATGTTCCTGCGGTCTAAAACCCGAATAAATTCGACGTTCGTGCGCTCTGGGAAGGCCATGTGCGACTCGACGGCGCGGCCGAGGCGGCGCCAGTCCACCTGTTCAAAATCGCCGACGAAGGCGCAGCAGTTCGGGTTGCACATCTGGAGCGCAGTGACCCGGAGGGTCTCGCCGCAGGGGAGCGCCAGGGGGTATTCGCGCACCTCCGCGAGCGGCTCTTCGGTCAGCATCGGGATTGAGGCGCTGTCGAAGCGCGGCCGGCCGATCTCCGCCTCGAAGCGGAACGCGCCCTCGCTCATTCTTTCGCGCAGACGGTAGCGCTTGACGCCCCCGCGCGTCGAGAAGCGCAGTTCCCCGGCCGACCAGAGTCCCGCGTAGTGCAGATAGGCGGCGGCGCAGCGCGAGCCGTTGCCCGACATCGCCGCCTCGCCCCCGTCCGGGTTGAAGATGCGCAGGCGAAAATCGCCCTCCTCCCCTCCCCCCAAAGGCTCGACCACGGCGACGCCGTCCGAGCCCGCGCCGAAGTGCCTGTCACAGACGCGCCTGACGAATTCGACGAAGGGCTCGCCCGCGCCCAGACGCTCAAAGCCGGCGCTCAGGCCGACGCCTTTGAGTTCCGCCGCCTCGAAGACGAGGTAGTCGTTGCCGTAGCCTTGGAATTTGGTGAAAAGCATAGGGTTTAAAGGCTCAACTTTCACTCTCCGAAAGCCGAACTTCACCCTCGGAGACTCAAATTTCCGTCCCGGAGAGTGAAAATTGACTCTCGGAGAGTGAACGTTGACTCTCGGAGAGTCAACGTTCACTCTCCGAGAGTCAATTTTCACTCTCCGAGAGCCAACGTCCACTCTCGGAGACCCAAAGTTGACTCTCCGAGACCCAAATTTCACTCTCGGAGAGTCAACGTCCACTCTCGAAGAGTCAACGTTCACTCTCGGAGAGTGAAGTTTCCCTCTCGGAGAGTCAAAGTTGACTCTCCGAGAGTCAACTTTCGGCTTCGGAGCATCGAGAGCGACCGGGTCAGTCCACGACCCACCCGCTACCGCGGGTGGTACTGACCTCTTTACCGCTCAAGAGCGCCCGGCGAAGGAGGCGAGGAGGACGGCGACGGCGTCTGTGAACTCTGTGCGCGGGTTGGCGTCGCGCGGCGGGTTGTTAATCATCAGCGAGAAGACGAGCCGCTCGCCCGCGGCGCTGAAGAGATAGCCGGAGAGCGAGGTCGCCGTGCCCAGAGTCCCCGTCTTCGCGCGGACGTTCCCCTGCGCCGGCGTGCCCTTCATGCGGTTGCGCAGCGTCCCGTCCACCCCGGCGACGGGCAGCGCCAGGCGGAACTCTGAGCCGGAGCGGTGCCGGCTCATGTAGACGAGCAGTTGCACGGTCGTGTCGGCGGTGACGAGGTCTGAGCGCGAGAGGCCCGAGCCGTCGTTCATGACGAGGCCCGAAGGGTCGATGCCCGCCTGCGTTAGGAACTTCGCGACGGCCTGCTCGCCCGCCTCCTCGCTCGAAAGCTTCGGGTTGGTCGAGCCGGAGACCTTGCCGAGCGTCCGCAGCAGAAGCTCCGCGTAGAGGTTCTGGCTCGGCTTCAAGGTCTGCGCCGCGATGACCGAGAGCGGCGGCGACTTGCGCGTGGCGATCTCGACCAGCGAGGAGACGGGGAGCGGCTTGTCGGCGCGGCCCTGCGCGTCCACGGTGCGCGTCTGGCCTGTGAAGACGACGCCGCGGCGTTCGAGCGACGCGCGCAGCATCGCGGCGAAGAGCGCGGCCGGGCGCGAGACGGCGAGGCTCGCCGTGTAGCCGCGGTCGTCGATGGGGAGTCGGCCGCGTATCTCGATGGTGTTCTGTCCGGGGGCGCGGTTGACGCTCAGGTCGCGCGTCGTGCCGCGCTCCGAGGTGTTCGTGCGGTCGATGATGGTGACAAGCGGGGTCGAAGGGCCGAGCGTGATGCGCGCGGGGGAGCCCACCGAAGCGCCGGGCTTGACCGAGAGGTCTACCGAGTTGTCGTTGACCGTGAGCGCAGAGACCTCCGCGCCGTAGTACCACTGCAAGTCGTCCCACTCCCAGCCCGGGGGGATGGGCGCGCCCGTGAAGTAGCTCTCGTCGCCGACGAGGTCGCCCTCGACGCGGCGGACGCCGGCCGCAAACACGTCCGCCGCGAGCGCGTCGATGGCGAACGCGTAGTCCGTGTTCCCCTCGGGGTTGAAGCGGACGGCGAAGGTCGGGTCGCCGCGGCCGTAGACGACGAGGTCGCCGCGCACGGTGCCCGCCGCGTCCGGGCGCGCGGGCGCGTAGACCGACGTGACGAAGCGGTAGTCGGGCGTCAGGCGGTCGAGCGCCGCGGCCACCGTGTAGAGCTTCATGTTCGAAGCGGGCTGCATCCACTTGCGCGAGTCCTGCTCGAAGAGCACGCGCCCCGTGTCGAGCGAGGCGACCTTGACCGCGACGCGTGACGCGGCGAACTCCGGCCGCGCGATCAGGTCGCGGATGCGCGCGCGCAGCTCTTCGAGCGTCTGCGGCGCCGCCGGGGTCGTTTGCGGAGTCGGGGCCGGCGTTGGAGTCGGGGTCGGAGTCTGAGACGCGGCCGGCTTCGGCGTCTGTGTCGGACGCGCGGGAGTCGGCGTCGGCGTGGGCCTGGCCGCGGGCGTCTGCGTCGTGACGCGCCGCTCCCGCTGCGTCTCCTGCGCCGCCGTCGCGCGCAGAGGCGCCGAGGACAGGAGCAGCGCGAACAGCAGCAGCGTCTTGACGAGAAGCGGCGGCTGCATTGAAGTTTGATTCATCTTTGAAGGCATAGTCGGACGCTACGGCTTGATCTTGACGGGCGTGCCCTTGGGGAGGGTGTCGAACAGTTCTTTAATCTCCGGGTTTTCGAGCGCGACGCAGCCCCACGTCCAATCCCTCGCGGTGCCGCCGCCGTGGATGAAGACTTCGCCGCCGAGCGCCGTGTTCCAGGGCGGGCAGCGCCCGGCTTCGAGCGCGCGCGTAATGCTCTCATGCTGCGCCCGCGTGATGAGCCCGTCGCGCAGGCCGCGCCCGGCGTCCGACGCGTTCGGGTAGGTCAGGCCGAGCGAGAGGTAGTAACTGCTCTTCTCATTCTTCATGCAGACATTGTACTCGCCCTCCGGCGTCCGCCCGTCGCCCTGCCTCACCTTCTCCCCCTCCGGCGCGAACCCCAGCGCGACGCGCCGCACGCGCACCAACTCGCCCCCCGCGTACAGCCTCAGACGCCGCGCGCCCTTCTCCACCACGACCCTCGGCTCCGCCAGCGGCAGCTTGAGCGGCCGACGGTTCAACTCCTCCTCCTCCCTCGTTAACGGCGCAACGCCGTCAGGAACAGGCGCCGGTGCCGCGCCCGCGGGCGTGACTGTATTGGCCCGCGCCCTCTGCCCCACGCGCGCGCCGCAAGCCGCCCCGGCCGCAACGCACGCACCCGCGACAAGCACGAAGAGAAGGCCGCTGCTGTTCGTCATCCTTTTCTACCTCCCCGCCCCGACGCTGTGATGCACTCCACCGGGCTGAAGGTTTTCAACAAGGCACATCCGGCGGGAACGAGGCGAGGAGTTCTTCGGTGGTGGCGGTGGCGGTGCCGAGTTTGCCGACGACGACGCCGGCCGCGTGGTTGGCGAGCACCGACGCCTCGACGAGCGTCGCGCCCGCCGCCACCGCGGCCGCCAGCGTCGCGATGACCGTGTCGCCCGCGCCCGTCACGTCGTAGACCTCGCGCGCGGCGGTCGGGACGTAGGTGGGCTCGCCCCCCTCGCTCAAAAGCATCATGCCGCGCTCGCCCCGCGTGATGAGG
The DNA here is from genome assembly GCA_019242475.1 of Acidobacteriota bacterium. GTDB lineage: Bacteria > Acidobacteriota > Blastocatellia > Pyrinomonadales > Pyrinomonadaceae > QHXN01. The sequence goes on from JAFAVK010000082.1 coordinate 21,079, forward strand.
ACGGAGCCGCAGCCCAGGCGTTCGAGGATCGCCCGCGCCGCGCGCGCCATGCCCTCGTCCGTGTCGTCCTCCGAGTTCGTCACGCGCAGAGCCTCGTGGTGGTTCGGCGTCACCAGAGTCGCCGGCCGGTACGCGTCGAAGTTCCGCAGCTTGGGGTCGATGAGCACGGGGACGCCCGCCGCCTCCGCCGCCGGCAGCACCTCGCCGAGCACCGCGGGCGTCACCGCGCCCTTGTCGTAGTCCGAGACGACGAGCGCGTCCGACTCCTTCAAAAGTCTCCTGAGCGCCGCGACGATGCGCTCCTCGACGGGGCCGTCCACGTGCGCGCGCCGCTCGCGGTCTGCGCGCACGACCAGTTGGTTGTGCGCGATGATGCGCGTCTTGAGCGTGGTCGGGCGGCTGACGTCCGTAATCAAGTTCTCTTCGCGCGCGTCGGCGCCCGCGTCGCGCAACTCCGCGCGCACCCGCTCGCCCGCGCGGTCGGCGCCGACGACGCCGACGAGCGCCGTGCGCACGCCCAACGCCCGCAGGTTCGCCAGGACGTTGGCCGCGCCGCCCAGCCTAACGGACTCGCGCCGGATGTCCACGACGGGGACGGGCGCCTCCGGCGAGATGCGCGACACGTCGCCCCACACGAACTCGTCGAGCATCACGTCGCCGTACACTGCGACCGACCGGCCGCGCATCGCCGCGACGATCTCATGCACACGCTCTGCCGTCAGATTCATAGAAGTCAGGAAGTCAGGACTCTCTCGACGGCCGCGACGACACGTTCGGCGGGGACGCGGCGGATGCACTCGGGCGCGCCGAACTCGGCGCAGGTGTAGCCGGGGCAGGGCGCGCAGTGCATCTCTTCGCGCACGACCTCGGCGGGCGCCGTGCTCCAAGGCCGCCAGTGCGCGACGTTCGACGAGCCGAAGACGACGACCTGCGGCGTGCGGACGGCCGCCGCGACGTGCGCCACGCCGCTGTCGTTCCCGACGAACAGGGACGCGCGGGCGGCGAGCGCCGTCAGCTCCGGCAGGCTCAAGTCCGTGAATCCCGCAAGCGGCGCGCGGGAGTGTGCGCGCACTTCGTCAAGCACCTTCTCTTCGCCGGGCGCGGCGACGGCGACGGAAGGGAGGCCGCGCGCCGCGAGGTGCTCGACGACGCGCGCGAAGTTCGCGGCCGCCCACGTCTTCGTGTCGAAGGCCGCCGCCGGGTGGATGAGCGCGAAGGGTTGACCGTGCGCGAGCCCCGCCTCTTCCCCGAGCCTTCGCGCGACCGCTTCGGCGGCCGCGTCCGTGACGGCGAGGCGCGACGCGGGGCGGTCTGTGACGGGCACGCCCGTCCACCCTAGAAGCGCGAGCTGCTGCTCGGCCGAGTGCGTCTTCTCCCGGCCCCACAGCTCGGCCGAGGGCGGCGCCGCGTGGTTGTGCAAAGCGGCGTAGGCGTAGTCCGCGTAGCCGACGCGGTGCCTGGCGCCCGAGGCGCGCACGAGCAGGGCGGCCGTGCTCCCCCCGTGCAGGTTGTAGGCCACGTCGTAGCCTTCGGCGCGCAGGCGACGCGCGACGCGCAGGCGCGACGACTGGCTCTTGCGGCGAACGGTCAAGACCCTGTCAACGTCTCCCGAGCCTTCGAGGAGCGGCGCGACCCAGTCTTCCAGCAGCACGTCGATGCGCGCGTGGGGCAGGAAGCGGCGCAGCGCGCGGAGCGAGGGCGTCGCGAGCACCGTGTCGCCGATGGAGCGCAGGCGGACGACGAGCACGCTGCGGACGCGCGACCAGTCCCAGCGCGCAGGCGCGAGCGGGCGCGGCTCCGTTCCGTCTTCAATCGACCCGCCCTCCACGGCTCCGGCGAAAGTGACGCCAGTGAAGCCGCGCGGCTCAGTCTGTCTTCCGAGGCTCTTCATCCTCGACGGTCGCCTCTTCGACGATGAGCGCGGGGATGTCGTTGCGGACGGGGTAGACGCGGCGACACTCGGTGCACTTGATGCCGCTCGCGTCCTCCTTCAACACGACCTTCCCCTTACAGGCCGGGCAGACGACCCTGAACGTCTCGATGAACTCCGCCGTGATTGGCAACTCTTCGGACTCCTCTCTCAGCGCGTAAACCGTGACAAGGATAAAGCCGTGAACCGTGAACCGTAAACCGTGACGAGAAGGAAAGTGATTTTAACTTGTCACGGTTTACGGTTCACGGTTCACGGCTGTCATCGGGATGCCTCCCTTGCCGGGGCGCAGCGTAATGCGTGGCTCGGTCGAGACGTTGGCGCCGGGGGCGAGCCGCAGGCTCCACTTCCGCGCGAGCGCGGCGAGGAGGAGCACGCCCTCCATCCACGCGAAGCCTTCGCCGACGCAGCGGCGCGGGCCGCCGCCGAAGGGGAAGTAGGAGAACTGCGGCCGCGAAGCCTTCGCTTCCGGCGTGAAGCGTTCGGGGTCGAAGCGCTCGGGCTCCGGCCAGAAGCGCGGGTCGCGGTGCATGACGTACTGGCTGACGAGGACGAGCGAGCCGCGCGGGATGAGGTAGCCGCCGACCTCGTGGTCTTCGAGCGCGAGCCGCCCGACGGCCCACGCCGGCGGGTAGAGGCGCATCGACTCGGCGACGACCATCTCCGTGTAACGCAAGCGTGGAAAATCCTCGGCCGTCGGCGGACGGCCTTCTAAAACCTCTGCCAGCTCCGCGTGCAGACGCGCTTCAACCTCGGGGTTTTGGGAGAGCAGGTACCACGTCCAGGCGAGCGCGTTGGCGGTCGTCTCGTGGCCGGCGAGGAAGACGGTCATCAACTCGTCGCGCAGCTGCTCGTCGGTCATGCCCGTGCGGTCGCCCTCCTCGTCCACGGCGTGCAGGAGGGTCGAGAGCAGGTCGCCGCGGTCGCGCCCCTCGCGCCTACGCTCCTCGATGATGCGGTAGATGACGGCGTCGAGCCGCGCGCGTGCGCGCTCGAAGCGGCGGCGCGGCGGGAGCGGGAGCTTTTCGAGCAGCTCAGAGAACGGGAGCATCAGGTAGCCGAAGAGGCTCATCACCTCCGCGAGCGCCGCGCCGACCTCGTCGGCGTCCGACTCCACGTCGGCGTCGAAGAGGGTCTTGCCGACGACGGCGAGCGTGAGCCGCATCATCTCGCCCGACACGTCCAACGTCTCGCCGTCGCGCCAGCGCGCGGAGGTCTTCTCGGCGTGCGCGACCATCGTCCCGGCGTAAGAGTTGATGCGCTGGCGGTGGAAGGCGGGCTGCGCGAGGCGCCGCTGCCTGCGCCAGAAGTCGCCCTCGCTCGTCAGCAGCCCCTCGCCGAGCAGGCGCTTCGCGCGTTGCAGCGCGCGCCCCTTCTTGAAGCGCGCCTGGTGCGTGACGAGCACGTCCTTGATGTAATCGGGATGGTTGAGCACGTAGACGGCCTGCGTCGCAATGTTGAAGCGCGCCACATCGCCGTACTCGCGCGCCATGCGCGTGAGGTGCGCGAGCGGGTCGCGGCGGTACTGCACGACGTGGCCGACCGGCCAGAACCCTTTCGGCCCCGGCGCCTCGGCGGGCGCGGCTACCATCTTGCCTGACTCCTTTCGGCCGACCGTTTAAGCCTTCGTCTCCGGCTCTGTTATTATAGCTGTGAACGGGCCGGAGCGCGCCTCACGGCGCAGGCTTCCTGCTCTGAGTTGACCTCGCGACGGAGTTTGAAAGGTTGTCACTGGAGTTCGCCATCGAGTACCCGTGTGCGCTGCGCGCGCGCTACGACGAGGAGCACCTGCGCGCCTGGGGGCGCCTGGGGAGTCTCCACACGCGCCTGACGACGGGCGAGCACGTCGCCCCCTCGGAGGAGAAGGTGCGCTTCGTCGAGCGCGCCGCCGACGAGATCGAGCGCATGAAGGCCGAGACGGTCATCTGCGCCCGCTGCCCCGCGCGCCTGCCCACCGAGGCGGCCGGCGAGGGCGAGCCCGTCGGCTGTCTGGGCCGCGTCACCTACCCCGTCGAAGGGCAGTTCGAGAAGTTCCTGGCCGACCGCGTCCAACTCGCTCTGGACACGGTGGACGAGCAGGACTGGCCGCGACTTTTGAAGGTGCTCCTGGACAACGACTCGCCCTTCGACGGCGAGGGCACGAAGTCGTTGCGCGCGGTGACGACCTCGAACGGGCTGCGCTTCTTCGAGCTGCGCCTGCCGATCAAGCTCGCGCGCCAGGGGTCGCATTTGACGACCGACCACCTCTTCGACGCGCTCGCCGGCTTCACCTCCGAGGACGCCGCGCGCACCACCTACACGCGCGAGCTGCCGCTCTCGGCCGCCGCCGACTACTACGACTTCCTCGACCTCGTGCTGCGCCTCGACCTCTCCGAGGCCGAGCGCCAACGCGTCCGCGCGCGCAGCCGCAACTACCAACAGTTCCTCCGCCTCCTCGCCGCCCTCGAAGTCGCGGAGTCGCTGCGGACTCGGGTATTGATGGATTAGTAGACAGTAGTCGGTAGAAATACAAAGCGGCGCGCTCGGGTTTATAACCGGAACGCGCCGCCTCTGTTTTTCTACTGTCTACTCTTCCCCCTCGTTCTTATCCTCGTCCATCTGCCTCAGCGTGTCGAGGATGAGGTTGGTGTTGGAGGGCGCCTGGATGCGGATGGGGAATTCGTTCCTGGACTTGGTGAAGTCGAAGCCGCCGGAGGTGACTTCGACGAGGAGGCGGAAGGCGAGGGTGCCGCGCGCCTCCTCGCACTCGGCGTCCACGATGCGGCCGTCGTTGAAGAGGACGCGCCCGCGCCGCGCGGGGCCTTCGATGGCGAGCGCGCCCGTCAGGCGCGAGTTCTCGAGCACCTGCACGGCGTCGAAGATGCTGACCGTCGAGAGGTCGCCGGCGAAGGTGACGGGGCGGGGCGCGGAGGGCGCGGGCGGCGCGGGGGCCGGCGCGGCATGGTGGAGGTCTGGGCGGCGCGCGCGGCGGATGGCTTCGAGGCCGGGCGCGATGTTCAGGCGCGGGTTGATGTGCTTGGCTTCGAGCAGGCGCTCGTGCGCCGAGTCGAAGTTCTCGCGCGCGATGTAGAGGTTGACGAGGACGAGGCACTGGCGCGCGGCCTCTTCGGGCAGGCCGTGCGAGAAGGAGACCTCGCGCAGCTTCTCGCGCAGGACGATCGAGCGCGGCCAGTGCGCGATGGCCTCCTGCAAGCGCTCGACGGCGCGCTGCGGCGCCTTGTACTTGACGAAGAGGTCTGCGTCGAGCAGCGCCGCCTCGACGCTCTCCTCCAGGCTCTTGGGCTTCTCGCGCTCTTTCATCTCGTCAAACGTCCGGCGCCTTCGACCTCCCCGGCAGACGAGTTTATCACAGCGACCATCCGGCGCAGCCCCGACACGATTTCGTGTGCCCGCGCCGCCGCCGACCGGCGAAACGCGGCACGCCTTACGTGCGCGGCCGTACCCACACGCCCCACACCTCAACCTGTCTCTTAAACGGCAACCCCTAAATTAACTATTTTTGTCCCCGCGGACTCCACTTTCGCGCACGGCGGGCGCACACACGCGAGCCCGTTGCACGCGGGAAACATGGCACGGCGCGTGCTCTCGAGAGTGCCGTCAGTAAGCCCCCTTTCAAACAGTCCGGAGCCGCATCTAAAGGGCCGGACGAGTCTCCCGAACCGGAGGGTTTTGCCGATGCAGGATGAGCTGTCGTTGGAGATTTTGACGCCGACGCTGCGGCTGGTGAACGCGGACTGGGACGCGGGCGTGCGGCGCCTGTGCGCGACCTGGCGCGCCGAAGGTTCGCGCCACCGCGGCGAAGCGGACGGCGTGCGCGCGCTCGTCGGCAGACTGAAGCGGACGCGCCCCTCGACCTACGTGCACTGCATCCGCACCACGCGCTTCGCGCGGAGGGTCGGCGTCGCCTTCGGCTTCGACGAGCCGCGCCTCCGCCAGCTCTCTCTGACGGCGATGATGCACGACATCGGCAAGGTGCTCGTGCCCGAGTCTATCCTGAGCCGGCCGCGCCGGCCCACGCGCTTCGAGCGTTTCGTGCTCAACCTGCACCCGAACTTCGGCGCGCTGCTCTCGTCCTACTACGGGCTGCCGGCCGAGCTGCGCATCCGCACGCAGCACCACCACGAGCGCTGGGACGGGCGCGGCTACCCGCACCGCCTCGGCGGCGAAGACATCCCCCTGATGGCGCGCGTCGTCCAAGTGGCGGACACCTTCGACGCGATGGTCGAGCAGCGCGAGTACAACACGCCGCGCACCCTCGACGAGGCCGTCGCCGAGCTGCGCCGTGAGTCGCGCCGGCAGTTCGACCCGCGCGTCGTCGAAGCTTTCCTCGACACTCTCCCGAAGGAGTGAGAGACCCCCATGAACAACTGGATGAGGCGCCGCATCGAACGCTCCCGCGCCCGCTGCGAGAAGGCCACGACGAGTCATAAGACCGACAAGAGTCAGGAGCCGGAGAAGCAGGCAAAGTTGGCCGGCCCCTCTTCCCTTGAGAGTGACGAGAAGGGCGGCTAACCGACAGAGACGCAGAGGCACAGCTTGTTAAGTAGTTCTCTTCAAGCTGTACCTCTGGGTCTCTTTGTTTTGACGCCATCCACTCCACCCTCACGCCTGGTTTCAATAACACAAGCCAGCCGCCTACCTTAAAACTCCAAACGCAAACCCACCCTCAGCGAACGCGGGCGCATCGTGCGTGTGGGGACGAGGAAGGCGTTGGCGAAGGCGCGGCGCTGCTCTTCGGTCGCGCCGGGGCGGAGCGCGTCGAAGTTGATAAACTCCGCGCCGAAGGTGTAGACGGTTTTGTTGAGCAGGTTGTCGGCCTCGATTGTCGGGCGCAGCCTCGACCGCTCCGAGAGTCGGAACTCGCGGCCGACGCTCAGGTCGAAGGCGAAGAGTGTCGGCCCCGTGCCGGCGTTGCGCGGGAGGTCGCCGGTGCGGCCGATGGTCGGGAGCCTGAAGGCTTCGAGCAGGCGCGGGTCGAGGGGCTCGCCGGGGCGCCGCCAGCGTATGAGCCGCGGGTCGCCTGCGAACGAGGGCCGGTCGTTGGACACGTCGTCGAGGTTGCGGTCGGCGCCGCCGAGGCTGACGTTGAAGGGCGCGCCCGAGGCGAGCCGGAGCACGGAGGCAAACGTGAGGTGGCCCAGCATGCGCGGCGCGTCGAGCGTGGTTGAGAGGACGAAGCGGTGACGCCGGTCGAGGAGGCTGCGCGCGCGCTCGGCGCGGAAGTCGCCGACCCGGAGCGCGCTCGACGTGTTGACGACGCCGTCGTCAAACAGACGCGACAGCGTGTAGGCCGCGCGCAGAGAGCCGCCCGCCCCCTTCCCCGAGAGCCTGAACCGGCGGCGCGCCTCGACGTTGAGGCCGTGGTAGAAGCTGTTCCCTATCGACGCGAGCTGCTCGACCTGCACGCGCGAAGGGTCGGGGCGCAGCGGTTGGAGCGCGGCGAGCGCCGCGTCAATCGTCGCGGTCGAGCCGACGCTGTTCAAGTTGAAGACCGTCAAGGGCACGCCGAACTCGACGACGCGCGTGATGTTGTCGGCGTCGGGCGGCGCGAGCGTGAAGCGGACAAGCTCGCCCGCGGTCGAGGCGCCGTAGACGGGGCGCCCGCCCGACGGGTCGCGGAAGTTCGCGAAGTCGCGCGAGAGAAGGTACTCGGCAAAGTCCTTGAAGCCCGAAGGAAGTCTCGGGGCGTTGGCGTTGAACTCTCTCCAAAGGTGTAGTCCGCGGTTGAAGGTGTAGTTGGCCTCGACGACGAAGCCGCGGCCCAGCTCGCGTTCGAAACCGGCGCTGGCCTGATAGCTCTCGGGGATTTTGATGTTCGGGTCGAGGCGGCGCGAGAAGTCCGTGAGGCGCGCGCCGAAGTCTCGGACGAGCGGCGCGCCGGCCGCGAGCGTTTGTGGGAAGCGGAGGTTGGCGTCGATGAAGGCGCGCCGCTGTGAAGGAGGCAAGTCGTTCGTGTCGAACTCGACGACGGTGCGGCCGAGCGTGAAGTCGTCGATGGTGCGCAGCAGCGCGCGGTTGTAGAAGAGGCCGAAGCCGGCGCGCACGACGGTCTTTCCCTTGCCCGTCGGGTCGAGGGCGAGGCCGACGCGCGGGCCGAAGTTGTCGCGGTCAGGCAGCACGCTCTCGCGCTCGTAGCGCAGGCCGGCCGTCAGCGTGAGGCGCGCGGCGGGGCGCCACTCGCCCTGCGCGAAGAGGCCGGAGTAAAGGTTGCGCTGCGCGGACTCGGCGCCGAAGCGCTGGCGGAAGCGCGAGGGCGCGGAGGCTAAGAAGTCGCCCGCGCTCGCGAAGCTGTAGGTGCCGGTCGCGTCGGCGAGGTCTCTGTAGACGGAGCGGACGCGCTGCACGTCCGCCCCGAGCTTGAAGGTGTGCGGGCCGCGGACGAGTGTGAGAGTCTCCTGAAGTTGAAAGCGCGTCTCGGCGCGGTCGGTCGCCCCGCTGGTCGAAGAGCCGGCGACGAGCGTGGTTGATTCCGAGGAGAGCGGGTCTTCGATCTCGACGAGCACGACGGGGCGCGTGCCGGCGGCGAGCGTCGAGGGTCGCAGGCGCGAGGCTTGCGCGCGCAGTTGGTTGACGACGGAGGGCTTGAGCACGAGGTTGTCGGTGTAGGCGAGCGCGTCCGCGTCGCGCCTGCGCCCTTGCAGGCCGTCGGCGAGGCGCGCGCCGCCGCCGAACTGGCGCAGGTTCGACGAGCGTCCGAGCTGGAAGAGGAGCGCGCCGTTGTGCGTCTTCGAGTAGTCGTGATCGAGCCGCGCCGTGAAGGAGGTGGAGCGCAGCGGCGTCGAGACGCGTTCGACGAACGGCGCGAGTTCGGCCGGCGAGTTGGGCGGCGTGGCCTCTGGCTCGAAGCGGCGGCCGTCGAGCGTCGTCGGGCGCGGGAGTGGGAAGGACGGGTTCTGTTCGACGGGCACGAGCACGTCGATCAGCGTCGAGTCGAGCACCTGCTCGCGCTCGTAGGCGACGAAGAAGAAGGTGCGGCCGCGGCCGTCGTAGACAAAGGGGAGGCGCACGGGGCCGCCGAGCGAGAAGGCCGGGCGGTGCTCTTGCAGGGGCAGCCGCTTGAGTCCGCGCCGGTTGTTGTTCCAGGTGTTCGCGTCGAGCGCTTCGTCTTTGAAGAAGTAAGAGAGGCGTCCCCTCAAACGGTTCGAGCCGGAGCGCGTGCGGAGGTTGACGCGGCCGCCGGAGGCGCGGCCGTACTCGGCGGAGAACTGGTTGGTGATGACCTGCACCTCTTCGACCGCGTCGAGCGGCGGCTGGAAGCGCTCGCGGGCGGCGCGGTCGTCGTTGTCGTCGAGGCCGTCGATGGTGACGTTGTTCGAGTAGGCGGGGCCGCCCGCGAGCGCGAAGGTGCCGGCCTCCTCGGGCGCCTCGGCCGCGCGGCGCACGCGGCCCGCGTCGTCTCGGTCTTCGGCCGCGTCGCGCGTCGAGAGCGGCTCCTCCGTGACGCCGCCGAGCAGGAAGACGGAGTCGAGCGGAGCGCGCGAGAAGAGGGGCAGTTGCTCCAACTCCTCGCGCGCGACGGTGCCGCCCGCGACCGTGCGCGTCGTGTCGATGGCGGGCGCGTCGCGCTCGCTCACGATTGTCTGCTCGGCCGTGAGCGCGGCGGGGCGGAGCGTGAAGTCGAGGCGCAGGGACTGCCCGGCGAGCGTGAAGAGTTCCCTCTTCTCCTCGGCAGCGAAGCCCGCGCGCTCGGCGCGCAAGGTGTACGCGCCGGGCTGAAGCTCTACCAGACGATAGCGCCCTTCTCCGTCGGTCACGGTCGCGCGCTCGGCGCCGGTGTTGACGAGGCGGGCGGTGACGTTCGCGCCGGGGATGACCGCGCCGTGCTCGTCCGAGACGACCCCGGAGAAGGAGACCTCGTCGAGGTCTTGCGCGGGCGCAAGCGTCGAGAGACAGGCGATGAGAATGATGCTGTTGAAAATGAGTTTGAGACGCAAGTGAGCAGGACGTGTGTGGAAGGCGGAGGCGTGGCCGTTCATCTGTGCTTCTCCCGGCGGCGCCCCGCAACGGCATGGCGGTGAAGTCGAGGCGCGCGGAAAAGTCCGAAGCCTTGTGCGGGCCTCGGCCTGATTCTGTTTTGACTTGAAGACGCCACCTGGCGGGGTGAGGCGTGCGTTGACTGCGTGTGTCGGCGGCCGCGGACTGTACCACCGTCGCCCGCGCGGGCGCAAGTCAATTTACTTCATTTATGCGGAATACTATTGACAAGAAAAGGCAGTTGAAATATATGTCCCTTGTCACCGAACACGGATTGCTTTGATAAGCCGGATCGAGTTGACGAAATCCTCATAAGATTCCGCCAGTTTCTCCTTACAAACATAGGAAAGAAGTAGATGTTAAATTTTACCCGCAGGCGATTTATTTACGTCTCAATCATTACGCTTTTAGCCATAGCCTCTGTTGTTATAGGCAGGTCGGCCTACCGTCACTCATCCAGATATTCACCTATGCACAGCATGTACTTTAAAGACATTGATCTTACGGTTAGAACAGAGGGGATAGAGTCTCTCGGTCTAACTATCGAAGTGCCGTACAACCGTCCCGAAAACCTCGGCGATTATGTAATCCGCAACAACGGGACGTACACGGTTAACGGCTTCCGTATTGTCTTTGAAACCCGTAGAAAGAAGGGCGATAGCCCCGGCCAGAATGGAGAAATATTTAATCGTCTATCGACGCAAATACCGTCCTGGGTCTACGACAACGACCCGAGTCCCTGGACGAAGCAGCTATATCACGATGCCAAAGGCGGGGCGATACCTCCGGGGGCCGCGAAGTATTGCGGCCTCGGCCGCCAACCTCAAATGGTGACGGAGGACAATCCGCCGCCGATGCAATCGTCTAATGAGAACTTCCCCGACTTCAAAGATTACGCGGAAATCATCATTAGGCTGGACGCGGTTATGTTGGCCGATGACGGAAAGATTCACGGCCCGAACCGGAAGGTTCTAAGAGGCAACGGTGAATACGGAGTCTACGCGACTTATGATGACATTATTGCCGAGCACGTAGCAGACAGCCATTGGTCAAAGCCGATCCCCGCCGACTCGGACGAGGAGAAAAATGGAGGGAACAGACGAGAAGACTAAACCACTATGCACTGAAAGTGCATAGGTTGCGCCTGGACTGAAAGTCCGGCTTCATTCGAGGATGAACGGGTCACTCTCTCCGTTCGATGGATGCCGATGGTGCTCAAGGTACTCCTGCACCACCTCGTCGCTGACGTTGCCC
>JAFAVK010000038.1 GCA_019242475.1 Acidobacteriota bacterium
CGTTCTTCCACACCCGGGTCTACTTCGATGCCCGACAGCCGGGCGCCCGGCCGGCGGCGGTCGCGCTCGCGGGGTTGCTCGCACCGGCCGACATCCACCCGCTGCCTGCGCAGCGTCGCCTGCTTGCCCTCGACCCGGGAGCGATGCTCGTGGTCGTCGTCGGCTCGACCTTCCACGGGCAGCTGGCCGAGGCGGCGCCGCCGCCGCCGCGACCTCCGCCCCCACGGCCGCCCCCGCCGCCGCCCCGGCCGCCGCCGCCGGCGCCGTTCGGGCGATTCGAGGCCACCTCGCCGAAGCCGATGGTCTTACTCAGGCGCGTGTTGAAGGCGAAGAAGCCGGGGCCGCGCCCGTAGTTGCGCGGGATGATGACCTGGCCGGGCTGCGGGTCAAGGTCGAAGTCGCCGAAGGCCGTCCGCCGCACGCTCGCGCGCGAAAGGTCTGTGGCGAACGCGGGGCGCTCCGTGAAGAGCGTGTCGCCGTTCAGGTCGCGCCCGATGGTGATGTTGAAGGGCCGGCCCGAGTTGACGACGAGCGTCGGGTTGAGCCTCAAGCCCCACGGCAGCGCGTTGACGGAACCGCCGATGAAGAGGCGGTGGCGCTGATCCTGCGTCGAGTTGCCGTACTCGCCCGTCAGGTCGTACTGGTTGACGGGGAAGTTCGAGGAGTAGTCGGTGTCGCTCTTCGCGAAGTTCAAGGAGTAGTTGCCGAAGAGCGTGAACTTGCGGCTGAAGCGGTTGTTGACGTTGACGACGAGCTGGTGCTGGTTGAAGACGCCGCTCGACTCGAACTGGAAGACGTTGCCGAGCGCGGGCAGCGGCCGGATGAGATTGTTCGACGCGTCGCGCAGGGGCCGGTTCGAAGCGTCCACGAGCGGCGCGTTGACGTTGCGCGAGCGCAGCGCGTGGAGCGTGCGCGCGCCGATGTAGCTCACCGAGAGCGTGACGCGGTATGGCAACTGCTGCTCGAAGCTCACGGCCGTCTGCATCGTGTAGGGCGCGCGGATGTCGGGCGCGAACTGCCGGACGGTCTGCCGCACCTGGAAGGCCGTGAGCTGCTCGGGCGTCGGCACGCCCGCGACCGTCGGCGTGTAGGCGCCGTCGGCCGTCGTCTGGCCGAAGGTGGAGAGGTTGAGCAAGGGCGAGGCGAGGTCGGTCACGACGAACTGCTGCTGGCTCGTCCCGTTGAAGCGCGCGGTCTGCAACGCGAGGTTCTCGTTGACGCGCTGGTAGAAGATGCCGAAGCCGCCGCGGACGACCGTGTGCTGCTTGCGCGGGTCGCCCGCAGGCGACCAGGCGAAGGCGACGCGCGGCGCGAAGTCGAGGTCGCCGCCCGCGCGGTTCTGCCGCTCGTAGCGCAGGCCCGCCGAGAGCGTCAGGTTCGGGCGCACGCGCCAGTCGTCCTGCACGAACGGGCTGAAGTCCCAGTAGGTGACCGAAGCCTCCGGGTCGCCGCCCGTGATGGAGAACTGCGTGGGCTCGCCGCCGCGCGCGCGGATCTGCGCCGGCGTGCAGAAGCCCGCGGCGTTGCCGCACGGCTGCCCCTGGAGGAAGAGCGTGCGGCGGTAGCGTTCGAGGCTGGTGATCTGGACGAGCACGGGGCTGCCGTTGGCGTCCGTGACGACGTTGCCCGCGGCGTCGAGCTGCGGGGCCGTGCCGCCCGCGAAGGTGAACGTGCCGGCGAAGTTCTGCCGCGACACGTCGGTGATGCGGTCGGCGCGCACGCGCGCGCCCGCCTTGAGCGCGTGGCCGCCGACCGTCCAGGACGTGTAGTTCTGAATCTCGAAGCGGTTCTGGTCGTTCGAAGAGAGGGCGCTCTGCGCGCCGCCGCCGGTGAAGGATTCGAGGACGCGGATGACGGGCGCGTCCGTGCCGCCGGTCTGCCGCTGCCGGTCGTTCTCGTACTGGAAGCGCGTCTCGTTGATGACCTTCTGGTTGAGGACGGCCGTCTCGGTCAGTTGCACGGTGTGCTGCGTCGTCTCCGCGTCGTAGGCGCGGGTCGGCAGGTTGAAGTCGCCGACGCCCTCGTTCAGGCGATGGCCCCGCTCGAAGGTGTAGCGCGCGACGAGCGTGTTCGTCGGGTTGATCTGGTAGTCGAGGCGCGGGCTGAAGGTCGTCCGCCGGTTGGGCGTGAGGGTCGTCTGGTTGAAGGAGACGGGGTTGAGGCCCGCGTCGAGCACGACGGCGCGCACCACGCTGTTGTCGTCCGTCTCGCTCCGCTCGAAGTCGAGGAAGAAGGAGGCGCGCTTGGCCGAGAGCGGCCCCGAGAAGTTCCCGCCGTAGCGACGCAGCTGGTAGGGGGCGCGCGTCGCGGCGAAGGGCGAGCGCGCGTTGAGAGACTCGTCGTTGAAGTTGAAGAACGCCTGGCCGCGGTATCGGTCGGTGCCGGGCTTGGTGAAGATTTCGATGCGGCCGTAGCCGAGCCGGTCGTACTCGGCCGAGAACGGGTTGCGGTTGATGCGTATCTCGCGGATCGACTCCTTCGGCGGGAGGCGCCCGCCGGTGAAGCCGTCCACGTAAATCTGCGCGCCGTCTTCGGAAGAGCCCGAGCCGGGGCCGGCGAGCGCCTGCAAGGCTTCGGACAGGTCGTCGGGGTCGTCGGGCAGCGCGTCGAGGTCGGCGCCGCGCAGCACCACCGCCCCGGCCTGCGACTCGGCCTCGGTGCCGACGGGCGCCTCGGCCGTGACCGTCACCTCCTCCTGCTCGATGGCGACGGTGAGGATGATGTCGAGCGGGGCCGTGCGGCCCGCCTGCACCTCGACGCCGAGGTTCTCGTAGGCCGCGAAGCCGGACTGGTTGATGCGCACCGTGTAGCGCCCGGGCGGCAGCCCCGCGAAGGAGTAGTTGCCCGCCTCGTCCGTCGTCGCCGTCTTCGCGACGCCCGCGGCGTCGGCCGCCGTCACCGTCGCGCCGATGATGACGCCGCCCAGCTCGTCCTTCACGTTCCCGCGCAGAGTCCCCAACGCCTGCTGCGCCACCACCCCGCAGATGTTAAAGAACAGCACCGCCGCGCACAGGGCCAAGCCCCGCAACGCCCCCCTCCTCAAATGTCTCATCGCCCTCCACCGTACCTTGACTGTTAAGTATGAACTCGGAACGCCGAACGATGAACTGAAAGGCAAAGGGCTTCAGTTCGTCGTTCAGCGTTCAACGTTCCCAGTTCATCGTTTAGCGAGGCGGCTCGCGCGTCGGCCCCTGGCCGTTGCCGATGACGTCGCCGGGCAGGCCCGGGCTGTTGGGGCCGCGCTGGCCGGCGCCGCGCCCGAACGGCTGCATGGCGCGGATCGTCTCGGGCGTGCCCGTGACGAGCGTGATGACGGTCGCGTGCGAGGCGTCGGCGCCCGGCGTGACCGTGACGGAGACGGCGTCGCCCTTCTTCAGCTCGGCCAGGGTGACCGCGGGCAGGCTGTCGAACATCTGCTGGAAGTTGTTGCCGCCGCCGCCCGGCCCGAAGCCGCCGCGACCGCCGCCGCCCTCGCCGCGCCCCTGCCCGTCGCCGCGGCGGCGCTGGCCGCCTTCGCCTTGAGCCTGTCCTTGCGCCTGCCCGCCCTGCTGTTGCTGCTGCTGGCGCTCGGCGCGGCGCTGCTCGCGTTCGGCGCGCTGCTTCGCCAGCGTCTGCTCGAACTCGGGCGTCATGCGGTGCAGAGAGGAGCGCGCGCCGAGCGCGAGCTTGACGCTGCCGCCGTCGTTCGTCTTGACGACCAGCTCGCCCTTCTGCGCATCCACGCTCGCGACCGTGCCGGAGAAGCGCGCGAACGAGCCCGTCAAGACCTCCTCGGCCTTGAAGGTCGAGCCGTCGGCCGTGCGCTCGCCCGTCGCGCGGATGTTCTCGCCGGCCCGCACGTCCGCGAGCGAGCCCGCGATGGCGTCGGCCGGCTTCATCGAGTCGGGCGCGTAATGCAGCACGCGCGCCGCGGAGGCGTCAACCGTCGCGGACTCCTGCCCCTGCCCCTCGCGGCCGCGCGTCTGCACGACGATCAGCTTCTTCGCGGCGTCCACCGAGACGACGCGGCCCTGGAGCCTGCGCCCCGCGTTCTGCCCGCCCGGGCCGCCGGCGCGCGTCATCAGGATGAGGCGCGCGGCCGTCCCGCCCGCCGCCGTGACGCCCGGCGCGAGCAGGCGGTCGCCGACGCGCACCTCCGCGAACGTCACGCGCTGCCCCTGCTTGAGGTCGGTCACGCCCGGCGCCATGCGCGTGTAGGTCGTCTGCTCGGTCGTCGTCAGCGTCACGGTCTCGCCCGTGTCCGCGTGCACCGTGACCGTGTGGGCCGCGGCGTCAACGGCCGTGATGTCGCCGACGAGCCTCTGCGGCGTCTGCGCGCCCGCCCGCCCGAACGTCAGAAGGGAGACGGTTAAGAAGAAGAGGAAAAGCTTTCTCATTTCGTTCACTACCACTTTCAAGTTAAAGCTCAAACGTCGGTCTCTTTGTCGGTCTCGGCGCGGCCCGCGCCGCCCGAGCCGGCCGAGGGCTCCATGTCGCCGAGCGCGGACGTCGTGGCCTCGATGGACTGCGGCCCCGCGCCCTGCGCCGCGGCGTTTGCGGTGCCGGCCGCGTTCGCCTGCCCGCCGCCGGACTCGCCCGGCCGGAAGCCGTCCCGCTCGGCCTCGTGTTTCTCCGTGTGCCCCGTGCCCTGCGCGAAGCGGTCAGCCTCGCCCGCCCTGTCCTGCTCAGCCATCGCCTGTGTCCCCTTTGCGACTCGAAGTTGAAGACGGCCGTTTACCAAGGCCGGTTACAAGAAAAAGCCGAACGCCCGGCGCACGTGCGCCGGGGCCGTAGAACGCTGGGGAAAGTTGTTCAGGGGATGAATGGAATATACCGCACATGCGCGCGGGACGTAAGTCGCCGCGTGTGCGGACGGGAGCGGCTTCTAACTCTTCAGGAACTCTTCCGCGCCTCGCCGGCCACCTGTGCGTGGCCGAGCGCGGCGACGAGCGTGGCGCCGCCGACGATGTTGCCCAGGAGCGTCGGCAGCATCCAAGCGAGGTAGTCGGACAGGCCCGCCCCGCCCGACCAGACGACGTAGAGCGTATCCACCGACCCGGCGACGACGTGCGCGAACTTGCCCAGGGCGACGAGGTAGGTCATCACGATGACGACGAAGAAGCGCGCCGACTCGGACGCCGGCAGCATCCAGACCATCAGGGCGATCAGCCACCCGGCGAAGACGCCCTTCAGGAGCGTGAGCGGCCACGAGCCGACGAACGCCTCGCGCCCGATCTCGGCGAACGTCTCGCGCACGTGCGGCTCGAACAGCTCGGTGCGCGAGATGACGAACGCGAAGACGAGCGCGCCCACGACGTTCGCCAGGAACACGACGCCCCAGAGCCTCAAGACCTGCGCGAGCGTGTGCATGTAAGGTCTTTGCAGGAAGGGGAGGACGGCCGTCAGCGTGTTCTCCGTGAAGAGCTGCTGGCGCCCGAGCACGATGACGAGGAAGCCGACGCTGTAGCCGAGTTTTGCCACGAGCGGCCGCCACTCGGAGTCGGGGAGGTGCGAGCGCAGCAGCCCTTCGGCGACGAGCGAGAAGCCCATCGAGAGCCCGGCGGCCAGGCCGTCCCACGCGAGCGCCGCGGAGGAGCGTTTGAGTTCGTTCTCGCCCTCCTCGCGTATCGCCTCGTAGACGACCTCCGTGCGCGGCGCGCTGCGCCACTCGACCTCTTCCTGCTCCTGCTCCGACAGTTCGGGCTGCCTCGAGTTCTTCTGCTCTTCCATCTTCAACCCCCTTGTATAAAGTAGGCAGTAGGCAGATGGCAGTAGGCAGTTAAGGTATTAGTCCTTCAACTGCCTACTGCCATCTGCCTACTGCCTACTGATCGCCACCCCCCACGGCCCGTCGCCGGCCTTGATGTGGCCCGTGACGGTGTTGGTCGCGGTGTCGATGACGGTGACCTCGTCGGCGCCGGGGGCGCCCGCGTCGTTGCCGCCGCAGGCGGCGTAGACCTTGCGGCCGTCGGGCGTGACGGCGAGGCCCCACGGCCTCTGCCCCGTGGGGACGCGCGCGAGGCGGTTGAGAGTCGTCGTGTCGAAAACGTCCACGGCGTTGCCGCGCCCCGTCGCGACGTAGACGCGGCCGCCGTCCGGCGAGACGACGACGCCCATCGGCTTGACGCCCGCCGCGCTGTTCTCGATGGGCACGGTGCGCAGCACCTTGTGCGCCGAGGCATCGACGACGACCAGCGTCCTTCCTATCTCGGTCGTCACGTAGGCGCGCGAGCCGTCGGGCGAGAAGGCCGCGTCCCGCGGGCGCGAGTCCACGATGAAGGTCGAGGCGACGGTGTCGTTGCCCGTGTCGATGACGGAGATGGTGTTGCTCGTCTCCGAGGTGACGTAGACCCAGCGGCCGTCGGGGCTCGCGCGCACGCCCTCGGGCTCGATGCCGGCGACGAGCGTCGCCAGCGTCTTCCCCGTCTTGATGTCAACGGCCGACGCCGTGCCCGCGTCCTCGTTCGACGCGTAGAGGCGCGAGCCGTCGGGCAGCACCTCCAACTGCTCCGGGTCTGTGCCGACCTCGTAGGTCTTGACGACCTCGCCGCTCCCCGCGTCTATCGCCGCGACGTGGTTCTCACGCGCGTCGTAGTTCTTCCCCGAGGGCGTGCTCGAAGCGACGTAGACGGTGCGGCCGTCGGCGCTCACCCGAACCCCGCGCAGGCGCCCGCCGATGCGCCACGTCTCGACGACGCGGTCGTCCGCCGTGTCGATGACCGTCAACGTCCCGTCCCGCTCGTTCGTCACGTAGGCCAGAGGCCCGCGCGGCCGCGCCGCACAGGCGGCGAAGGCAAAAGGCAAAAGGCAAAAGGCAAAAATCAAAAATGAAGAACAGCTCTTCGCCGGGAGGGCGTCCGGCCTTTTGCCCTTTGCCTTTTGCCCTTTGCCTTTTGCCTTCATTTGAGCGTGTAGAGGTAGCTGGTGATGTCGCGCGCGTCCTGGTCTGAGACGCCGAGGGTGGGCATGGCGGTGAGGCCGTCCACGGCGCGCGGGTC
This sequence comes from Acidobacteriota bacterium, assembly GCA_019242475.1. Taxonomy (GTDB): domain Bacteria; phylum Acidobacteriota; class Blastocatellia; order Pyrinomonadales; family Pyrinomonadaceae; genus QHXN01. The sequence goes on from JAFAVK010000038.1 coordinate 6,978, forward strand.
GCGTATCCAGCGCATCATGTTCTCGGGCGAGTTGGTGAGGACGCCGCCGACGTAGGCGCGGCTGGCGACCTGCGAGAGCGGCGGGCCGACGAGCGCGTCCGCGCCGCGCACGCCGGGGATGGTGTGGCACGTCCCGCAGCCGTAGTGCTCGATGGCCGCGCGGCCGCGGGCCGGGTTGCCGCCGCCGGTCATCTCGGCCGCCGCGCGCTCCGCCTCACTCATACCCCCGCCGCACGCCGCACAGAGAAAGAGCAGCGCCGCCGCCGCGAGCAGTTTTAAAGTCTGTAAGTCTCCGCGCATCGTTTCAAACGTCGAACCGTAAACTCTCACGCCCGGCCGCACGCAGCGCCGCCTGCTCGCGGCGGAGGACGGCGCGCTCCGACTCGCGCATCCAGCCGGCGAGCAGCGCCAACCCCGCGACGACGTAGACCAACCCGGCCGGCACCCACATGATGAGCCCGCCCAACTGCTGGTCTTCGAGCGGCGTCAGCCCCCACGACGGCGCCGTTTTCGAGTAGGCCGGGTAGAGCACGCGCCCCGTGAAGGTCAGGAACGCGCCGAGGACGCCGCTGTGCACCGAGGTCGTGAACAGATAGAGCACCGCCGCGCCGTAGCCCATCAGCCCGCGCGGCCCGTGCACGAGCGCCCACCAGAAGAGCAAAGCCGACCCGAGGAAGGAGACGTGCTGGAGCGTGTGCACGAGGTCGCTCTTGAGCGTCGCCTCGAAGAGCGCGGGCACGTGCCACACCCACAGCGCCAGCGCGTGCAACGCCCAGGCCGCCAGGGGTTTCGTCAAAGCCCCCCAGACGCGCCGCCACCAACCGGCCTTCGCCGCCTCGCCGAGGCGCCGCGCCCACGTGGTCGGCACCGCCCACAGGAACGCGACCACCGGCCGCCCCAACACCAGGAGCGGCGCGGCCGCCACCATCAAGACCTCGTGCTGCGTCATGTGCGCCGAGAAGAGCACCCCGCCCAAAGGGTGCAGCGGCGAGACCAGCGCCACGAACAGCGCCGCCCACCCGCCCGCATAGCACCAGGCCTCCCAACGCCGAACCCCGCGCCCGCTCCCCGACTCGCGCCAGAGCCTCCGCACCCCGCGCAGGTACAGCCACCCCGACGCCGCCAGGCACAACCACACCAGAGGGTCTTGCCCCCAGGTGTAAGGCAGGTCGGAGAAGTGATGCGGCTCGCCCCCGTGACCGAGGGCGGTCACGAAGGCAAAAGGCAAAAGGCAAAAGGCAAAAATCAAAAGGGTAAGACGGCGCGGGAAGCGAGACGCCGCGTCTTCACTTGTGCCCTTTGCCTTTTGCCTTTTGCCTTCTGCCTTCATGTCCTCTGGCACGCGCTGTAGACGAAGACGGCGACCCACTGCGCGATGATGACGAGCGCGCTGTGGGCGCTGACGAACATGCCGACGGCCGCCATGAAGCGGCTGCGCGGCAGCACGCCCGCGCCCCCGTCGTCCCACTCGGCGCCGGCCCTCTGCCAGTTGCGCCACGAGAGGAGCCCCGCGCCCGCGGCGACCAGCAGCGCCGCCAGCGAGACCGCGTGCAGAGTCCACACCTGCCCCGACCCGCAGACCCAGAGCACGAGCGCGTAGTTGGCCTGCAACTGCACGAGCGCCGCCAACGGCCCGGCGAGTATGCCCGCCCAGAGCGCGCCCGGCCCCGCGCCCTCCTTGAACTCCCTCGCCGCTTCGCCGTTCACATCCATCGCGGCACCCAGTAGATGACGACGTAGAGCGGCACCCACAGCGCCACGACGAAGTACCAGTAGAGCGCGTTCTCGCTCGCGTCCACGAACCGCTTGCCCTCTATCGGGCCGATGACGAACAGCGCCAGCAGCACTATCGTGTCCAGCAGGTCTGTGACGAGGTGCAGAAGGTGCGCGCCCATGCTGACCCACACGACGGAGCCGTAGGCGTTCTGATCCCAGCGGCAGTTGAGGTAACCGAACTCGACGAAGCGGATGACGGTGGCCGCGAGCGCGAACCCGATCATCACCAGCAGCCAGAGGCGCACGCCGCGCAAGTCCAGCCCCTCCGCCGCCTTCTTCGCCCAGTGGTTCGGGACGCAGCTCAACAGGATGACGACGAGGTTGACCGTGCCCCAGAAGAGCCGCGGGTAGTTGACGCCGGGCGGCCAGTCGGGGACGGGCGTGCGCAGGAAGAAGTAGGTGGCGAAGAGGACGACGAACATCCCGCCCTCCATGAGGATGAGGCTCCACGTGCACCACCACGTCAGCGGCCTGTGGCCGAAGGCGAAGGTCGGCAAGTTCGACACGTCGATGTTCGGTCGCGCGCTCAAGACTCCTGCTCCTGAAGTTTCAGCCAACGCTCGCCGTGCTTCTCCTTCACCTCTTCGGGCGGGCGCTCCTCGGCCAGCCGCTTCTTCTTCGGCCAGAACCAGCCGGTGAGCGTCACGAAGACCGGCAGCATCCCGACGGGCAGCGCCCACGGCGTAAAGATGGTGCCGATGAACATCGCCGTCGTCGCCAGCGCCGCCAGCAGCGGCCAGATGGAGGAGTCGGGGAACTCCGTCTTCAAATCGGGCTCGGCGTCGAGCGCGCGCGTGACGAGCACCTCGCGCACGTCGCTGCGCAGTCCGATGACGACCGGCTGGTCGGCGGGCTGCGTCCAGAGCGTGTCGCGGCTGTCCACGGTCGGCGGGCGCAGGAAGTTGTACGCGGGCGGCGGCGAGGAGGTCGCCCATTCGAGCGTCGCCGCGCCCCAGGGGTTGTCGCCCGCGAGGGCGCCCGCGCGCAGGGAGCGCAGGGCGTTGACGATGAAGAGGAGGACGCCCAGGGTGAGCAGCACGCCGCCCGCGCTCGCCAGCATGTTCAAGTCACCCCAGCCGAGGTTCGGCTGGTACGTGTAGACGCGCCGCGGCATCCCGCGCAGGCCGAGGATGTGCATCGGGAAGAAGGTGAGGTTGAAGCCGACGAACATCACCCAGAAGGTCGCGTGCCCGAGCTTTTCCGAAAGCAGGCGCCCCGTCACCTTCGGGAACCAGTAGTGGAACGCGCCGAAGAGCGGGAAGACCGCGCCGCCGATGAGCACGTAGTGGAAGTGCGCGACGACGAAGTAGGTGTCGTGCACCTGCAAGTCAACCGGCACGGCGCCCTGCATCACGCCCGTCATCCCGCCGATGACGAAGATGAAGAAGAAGCCGAGCACGAACATCATCGGCGACTTGAAGACGGGCCGCCCCCCCCAGAGCGTCGCTATCCAGCAGAAAATCTGTACGCCCGCGGGGATGGCGATCATGATGGTCGCGCCCGTGAAGAAGCTCTCGCCCATCCGCGGCAGCCCCGTGGCAAACATGTGGTGCACCCAGAGGCCGAAGCCGATGAAGCCCGTCGAGACGAGCGCCAGCACGAGCGCCGTGTAGCCGAAGATGGGGCGGCGCGAGAAGGTCGAGAGGATGGTCGAGACGAACCCCGTGCCCGGGATGAAGATGATGTAGACCTCCGGGTGGCCGAAGAACCAGAAGAGGTGCTGCCACAAAATCGGGTCGCCGCCCTCGGCCGGGTTGAAGAAGTGCGTCCCGATGAGCCTGTCCATCATCAGGCACGCGCTCGCCCACGCGATGGTCGGCATCGCGAAGAAGACCATGAAGGCCATCACCAGCACCGACCAGCAGTAGACGGGGACGCGGTTCAGGCTCATCCCCGGCGCGCGCATCTTGAAGAAGGTCGTGATGATCTCGGTCGCGACGCACAGCGCCGACACCTCCGTAAACGTGATCATCTGCGCCCAGAAGTCCACGCGCTTCCCCGCCCCGTACTCCGGCCCCGAGAGCGGGACGTAAGAGAACCAGCCCGCGTCCGGCCCCACGTTCAGGACGAAGGCGACCCAGAGCATGACGCCGCCGAAGAGGTAGACCCAGTAGCTGAAGGCGTTCAGGCGCGGGAAGGCGATGTTGCGCGCCCCGAGCATCAGGGGCAGGACGTAGACCGCGACGGCCTCCATCACGGGGACGGCGAAGAGGAACATCATCGTCGTCCCGTGCATCGTGAAAATCTGGTTGTAGAGGTCGGGGTTGAGGAAGCGGCTCTCGGGGCGGGCGAGCTGCACGCGCATCAGGACGGCCAGGATGCCCGCGAGGATGAAGAAGCCGAAAGCGGTGTAGATGAAGCGGCGGCCGACCGTCTTGTGGTTCGTCGAGGCGAGCCAGCCCCAGAAGCCCGGCCCGTCGCCCCAGGTCTTCGCGAGCGCGCGCCGCTCGTGCTCGTCGGCGATGTCGTCGGCCAGCAGGTCGTCCGTGCGCGCGGCGTCCACGCCCGCCGCGTACGCGCGCAGCGCTTCGATGTCGGTGCGTGCGGCTTCGAGGCTCGCCGCGCGCTCGGCCCTGTCGTCTTCCTTCCGTCCTGGCACTCACACCTCCGCGCTCACTTCAAACTCTGCAAGTAGTCGAGCAGCGCCTGGAGGTCGGCGGGCTCAAGGTTGTTCGGGGGCATGCGGTTGCCGGGCTTGATCTGCTGCGAGTCCACCACCCAGCCCGCGAGGTGCCCGCGCGTGTTCTCCAAAGTCCCCGCGGCCAGCGTCCCGCGCGAGGCGACGTGCGTCAGGTCAGGCCCGACGCGCGAGCCGGCGTCCGTCCCGCGCACCGTGTGGCACATCACGCACGGCGACGAGAGGAAGACCTGACGGCCCTGCTTCTGCGACTCGGTCGAAGGCTCCTGCGCGGCCGCGAGCTGCGCGTCGTACCACGCCTTGAACTTCTCGTACGGCTCGACGACGACCGTAAACGCCATGTGCGCGTGCTGGTGGCCGCAGAACTCCGCGCACTGCCCGCGGTAGACGCCCTCCCGGTCGGCCTTGAGCCACGTCACGTTCTCGTGCCCCGGCACCAGGTCAGTCTTGCCGTGCAGGTTCGGCACCCAGAAGCTGTGGATCACGTCGGTCGAGCTGAGCTTGAAGAGGACGGGGCGGCCGACGGGGATGTGTATCTCGTTGGCGGTCGTCACGGTGTAGGCGGCGGTCGCGTTGTCGTAACTGACCTCCCACCACCACTGGTGACCGACGACCTTCACCGTCAAATGATCCTGCTCGTGCAAAGAGTCGAGCGCGCGCCCCGTCACGTAGCTGCGCACGAGGAAGACGAACAGGATGACGACCGTCAGCGCCACCCCCGTCAGAACGACGTGCGACATCCGCCGCTCGCCCGAAGGCTCCGGCCGCACGTCCGGCACGTCCGCCGCCGCGCCCCCGTACGGGCGGCGCCTGCGCACGAGCGCCGCCATGAGGAACGCCATCACGATTAGAAAGACCGCCCCCGTCACGTAGAACATCATCCACCACAGGCTGATGATGCGCCCCGCCTGCGGCCCCGCCGGAGACAGCGCGGACTGAGAAGGCATGGCGCTGACGCGCAAGGCGAAAGGCAAAAGGCAAAAGGCAAAAATAGAAAATAGAGCCGCGCCCGTTGCGCGCCCCCCCTTGTGCCTTGTGCTTTTTGCCTTTTGCCTTTTGCCTTTCACTTCGGCATCTCCGCCGACTTCGGAATCCCGCCCGACTTGACCGGGGGCTTCTTCTCGGTCGCGGACTCGGGCGGGGGGCCGGACATGTCGTCGCTGCGCGAGGGGGCCACGTCCTTCGCCACCTGGCCGCTCAGGCTGCGGACGTAGGCGGCGATCTTCCAGACCTCGTCGTCGTTGAGCTTGTTGCGGAAAGAGGGCATGCCGTTGGGCCGGCCCTGGACGATGGTCGAAAAAATCTGCGAGGGGTCGGAGCCGTAAATCCAGTGCGCGTCCATCAGCGCCGGCCCGATGCCGCCGCCGCCGTGGAAGTGGCAGCCGACGCAGTTCATCTGCTCGTACAGGCGCTTCCCCTCCGAGACGGCGTAGGCGTTCTCCTCGTAGGCGTTCTGCGTCACCTCGGGCGGCTGCGCCGGGCCGGGCTGGAAGTCGGTCAGGCGCACCGTCTGCACGCGCCCCGAGGGCGGCGGCGAGACGCGGAACCCACGCTCCTCCCTCATGCACGACGCCGACGTGAGCGCCGCCGCGGCGGCCCAGAAGACGATTGCCAGTCTGCGTGCGAGTCTCATCCCTTTCCCTCACCTCACGCCCGCGGAGGCGCTCACGACCTGCGCCGCGGCGGCGCGCGGCACGCCGTAGTCGTCGAGGATGCGCTCGATCTCGGGCCGGCGGCGTTCGAGAAAGCCTTCGAGCTGCTGGCGCAGGTCTTCGTCGCCGCGGCGGACGCCCATCGAGATGTCGTAGACGAAGGGGAGGAAGGGGAGGTCGAACTGCGGCGAGACGGGGACGACTTCGAGCGGCACGCGCTGGCGCGGCGCGAAGTAGCCGGCGAGCGGCCCCCACGCCACCGCCACGTCCACCTCGCCCTTCGCCACCGCCTCGACGATGCGCGCCGGAGGGTTCGGCTGCCTGTAGTCGCCGTAGAGCGTGTAGCCGCGCACGTTGTTGATGACGCCGCGCGCGCTGAGCGCGTGCACCGGCGGCGTGTCCGCCCCGTCGTCGCCGACGAGCTGCACGCCGACCTTCACGTCATGCAGAACCGCGTCGTCGAAGGAGTGGACGTTCAGACCTTTGCCTTTGCGGTAGACGAAGACGTAGGTCGAGCGGTAGTACGGCGCGGTCGTCGCCGCCAGTTCGAAGCTCGAAGGGACGCCCAAGACCACGTCACACGCGCCCGCCTTCAGAGTGTTGCGGAAGAACCCGCGCCGCTGCGCCCACCAGGTGTACTCAAGCCTCTCGTGCAAATCTCCCGCGAGCAGCTCGGCAATCTTGTTCTCGAACCCCTCGCCGCGCTCGTTCGAGAAGGGCAGGTTGTTCGGGTCGGCGCACACGCGCAGCACGCCCGCGGGGCGCTCGAACTTCTGCTGCGACGTTGGCGGTTGAGCTTGCTGCTGTGCGGCCGTCTGCGCTTGAGGTCGCGGGCCGCCGCAACCGCTGAAGACGAAGAGCGCGACGAGCGTCACGAACAATTTCAAATTCGAGATTTGAAATTGCAAATTAATCTCAGGGGAGCGAGAAGACATAGAGCATGCCCCCCTTCGTCGAATAGTCGGGCAGGTCGCCCATCGCGCCGACGTAGCCGAGCGCGGCCGTCGGGTCGCGCGGGTCGAGGCCGCCCGCCACAATCGCGCCCGACCAGCCGCCCACGCCCGACAGAATCGCCACGTACTCCTTCCCGTCCGGCCCCTTGTAAACAACCGGCTGGCCGATGATTCCCGACCCGACCTTGAACTGCCACACGACCTCGCCCGTGCGCGCGTTGACGGCTTTAAAATAGCCGTCCATCGTCCCGTAGAAGACCACGTCGCCCGCCGTCACGACGGCGCCGCTCCAGACGGGGAAGCGCTCGTTGATCTTCCAGACGGCGCGCTGCGCGACCGGGTCCCAGGCGGTGAACTCGCCGCGGTGGCCGTCGCCGGGGCCGGCGTACATCTTGACGTTCGCGCCGACGTAGGGCGTGCCCGCGATGTAGTTGGCCTCGACGCCCTCGAAGTCCATGCAGAGGTTCTGGTGCGGGATGTAGACGAGGCCGGTCTGCGGCGAGAAGGCCGAGGGCTCCCAGTCCTTCGCGCCGGGCGCGGCCGGGCAGATGTCGCGCACGACCTTGCCCGTCCCCGGCTTCTTCTCCTCGACGTGCGCCAGCTCGCCCGTCTTCAAGTCCACGCCCTTCGTCGCCGTCAGGTGCGCGAAAGGCTCGGCCGAGAGCACCTCGCCCGTCGCGCGGTCGATGACGTAGACGTAGCCGTCGCGCTCGGGCCGGACGAGCACCTTGCGCTGCTGGCCGTTGAAGGGAATCTCGACGAGCAGGCTTTCGTTGATGCCGTCCCAGTCGTAGAGGTCATGCGGGCCGACCTGATACGCCCACTTCGCGGCGCCCGTGTCGGCGTCGCGCGCGATGACCGAGCACGTCCACTTGTTATCGCCCGGCCGCGCGTCGGGGTTCCAGGGGCCGGGGTTCCCAGACCCGTAGTAGATGAGGTTCAAGTCTGGGTCATATGAAATCCAACCCCACACCGTCCCGCCGCCGATCTTCCAGGCGTCGGGCGGCCACGTCGAGACGCCGAGGTCTTTGCCCTGATCCTTCGCGTAGAAGGGCTTGAAGTCCGGGCCGATGAGCACGTCGGAGTCGGGGCCGGCGTTGTAAGCCTTCCACACCACCTTGCCGTCGGCGGCGCCGAGCGCCTGTATCCAGCCGCGCACGCCGAACTCGCCGCCGCTGTTTCCGACCAGCACCTTACCCTTGACGACAATCGGGGCCATCGTCACGGTCTCGCCTTTGTTGATGTCGCCGACCTGCGTCTTCCAGACCTCCTTGCCGGTGGCGGCGTCCACGGCGACCGTGTGCGCGTCGAGCGTGTTGTAAAAAATCTTGCCGTCGGCGAAGGCCGCGCCCCGGTTGACGAGGTCGCAGCAGGCGACGCCCTGCGCGGCCGCCGCGGGGTCGGGCTCGTACTTCCACTTCACCGAGCCGGGGTTCTTCAGGTCGAGCGCGTAGAGGATGTTCGGGTAGGGCGTGACGACGTACATCGTGTCGCCGACGACGAGCGGCGCGGCCTCGTGCCCGCGGTTGACGCCGGTCGAGAACGTCCAGGCGACCTTCAAAGCCTTCGCGTTCTCCGCGTTGATCTCGTTGAGGCCGCTGAAGCGCGTGCTCGCGTAGTTCTTCGCGGGCATGAGCCACTGCCCGTCCTCCTGCTCGCCGGCCGACTGCGCGCCGGTCGGGAGCCGCGTCGCCTGCGGGGACTTCGGCTGGGGCGCGGCCGCAGGCCCGCCGTCCTTGTTCGCGTTCGAGCACGCGGCGAACGCGAACCCGACGCAGAAGCAAAGCAGAACTCTCCACGACATACGCATGGCGACACTGCTCCCTCGGACAGGGGAAGAGTTAAAAACTACTTCGGGCGAAATAAGGGGATTTAAGCTCTTGAACGGATTGTACGTTGCTGTCTCGGTTTATGCCGTACGCTGACGTACAACTTTGCGCGGGCAGTCCGACAAAACAGGCGGGTCGAAAAAGGACGGACAGGTGTGAAAGAGGTCAGGCAAAAATAAAGCGGGCGCGACGAACTTTGGGGTTCATCGCGCCCACTCATGGCAACGGTCACTGTCCTCACCCCAGCAACCGTCTAGGCATTTGGATTCACCGCATGCCCGAAGTGGCGAGAATATAAATCTTTCCCGCCCCCAATTGCAATAGCTAATTGAAAAAAATTCTCGCGGCACGATTTGCACGAATTTTCGGACGAAATTCGTGCTTTTCGTCCCCTTCAAACGAGCGCCGAGAGGAGTTCCGGCGGCGCCCCGGAGGCGAACTCGACCCACTCGTTGGTCGCCGGGTGACGGAACGCGAGCCGCGCCGCGTGCAGGCAGAGCCGCGCGTGCGGCTCGCCCGAGTAGAGCACGTCGCCGGCGACGGCGTGCCCCAGGTGCGCGCAGTGTATCCGCAACTGGTTTGTCCGCCCGGTCAAAGGCTCCAACTCGACCAGCGTGCGGCGCGCGCCCCGCTCGACGACGCGCAGGCGCGTTTCGGCCGGCTTGCCCGACTCCAGGACTCGCCACGGCGGCCGCGCCCCTTCGACGCGACCGATTGGAGCCCCGACGGTCAACTCGTCCTCTTCCAAAAGACCGCCGACGACCGCCACGTAACGCTTCTCGACGAGGCGGCGCTGGAAGTGCTGCGTCAGCCGGCTGAGCGCGCCTTGATTCTTCGCGACGACCATCAACCCGGACGTGTCGCGGTCGAGTCTGTGAACAATGCCGGGACGAATCCATTGCGGATTATCCGGACGGAGAGACGGGGGGACGGGGGGACGGGGAGATGTCTGATGAAAGACATCTTCCTCCCCATCCCCCCGTCTCTCCGTCTCCCCCTCCTGTCTTTCAATCCGCAATCGGTTGAGGTGAAAGGCGAGCGCGTTGGCGAGCGTGCCGCGCTTGACGCCGAGCGTCGGGTGGACGAGCACGCCCGAAGGTTTGACGACGACGATGACGTGCTCGTCCTCGTAGACGACTTCGAGCGGCAGCGGCTCCGGCGTCATCGAGTTCGGCACGAAGCCTTCCGACTCGACCTCGACCAACTCGCCCGCACACAGACGCCGCCCCGCGTGCGCCGCCCCGCCGCCGACCCTGCACGCGCCGCGTGCGAGGAGCCCCGCGATGTGCATGCGGCTTACGGCCGTCAGACGCTCGGCCAGGAACTCGTCGAGGCGGCGGCCCGCCCAAACGTCTTCGACGCGGAACCGTTTTATGCCACTCGGCGAGTCTTCGGCGCCCATTCAGTTGCGGAACTCCTGCGAGACCATGATGCCGCGGTAGCCGCCGTCCATGATGCCGATGCCGAGGCGGCCGAAGGCGGGGCGCAGGATGTTGGCGCGGTGGCCGGGCGAGTTCATGAGGCCCGTGTGCGCGACCCGCACGGTCGGCGCGAGCGCGAGGTTCTCGCCCGCCGTGTGGAAGGTGACGCCCGCGCGCGTCATGCGTTGGAAGGGGTCGAGCCCGTCCGGCGAGACGTGCGCGAAGTAGCCGCGCGCGAACATGTCGGCCGAGTGCGCGCGCGCGACCTCGGTCAGCTCAGGGTCGGGCGCGAGTTGGTTGAGGCCCGCGGCCACGCGCTCCTGGTTGACGAGTTCGAGCATCTGCGCTTCGAGGTCGGGGCGCGGGCGGACGCTCTCGACCTTGAACCCTAAGTCAACGCGCTCGTTCGACTCGGGCTTGATGGTCAGGCGGTTAAGCGTCTGCTGGATGGCCCCGTTGAAGACGGGCGCGAGCTGGTCTTCGAGCCGCGCGGTATAAGAGGTGAGCCGGTCGGCGAACGCGCTCTGGCGCGCGGACTCGTGCGCGGCTTCGGGGAGCGGCGCGGCCATCAGCAGCGACGCGAGGATGGCCGCCGAGATGAGCCCGCCCGCCGCGCCCGGGATCATCCCGAGCGTCCGGTTCAAGACGCCGCGGTGCGTCTTCTCCGACACGCGCCCGAGCAGCCACTCCCCGGCGAGCTGTATGACGAGCCCCGCCAGGACAGCCGTCAACAGGAACGCGACCGGCCCGTCCCACGCCTCATCCCAACTCACGCGCGCCCCGATCCAATGCGCCACCGGCTGGTAGAACCTGAGCGCGAACAGGAGCCCTCCGACCCAACGCAGGAGGTCGAGCAGCCCCAGCAGAAGCCCCCTGTGCCAGCCCTGCCACACCCCGAACAGCACGACCAGCACCAGCAGCACGTCAACGACAGTCACGCTCATCCACTCGCTCCCGGGACTCCCACACGTCCGAGCCCACTCGCCGCCTCAACTCTTCGGCCGCGTTCACAACTGCCCTTCAAGCCCTTACCTCGGCGTGTTCGCAGGGCAGGCCGACGACGAGTTCGTAAACTTCGGCGAAGTTACTGATTTTGGTCGGCAGCAGCCACGCCGACTCGCCGTTCCTGAACTGGATTTCGGTTCGCCAGATGAACTTGGCGCCGGTGACGCGGTTCAGCCTGACCCGGTCAACCACCCGGCTCAGCTCGGCCCACGCGAAGCTCCCGCCGTCGTTGCGCACCAACCCCTCGTCCGAAAAATATTTAACCGACCTGACGTGAGCCCTGCGAAACAGCCACGCGACCGCCCCGTAGATCACTAACGGCGCCAGGCCGACCATCAGCGGCGCGGGCCGCGCACCCTTTGACAAGCCGTCGATTAAAACCAGAGAGCCGAGCGGGATCATAAAGAGCCCGAGCAGAATCAGCAGGACGAACTGCCTGTTACTAGTTCTGACCTCCAGCCGCTTCGTCCCGTTCGGCCCCGCTTTCGATTCCACTTCCCCCGCCGCCCCGGCACGTCCGGCGGCCTCGTCTGGCGCCCGGCCCGCCGCGTCAGGCCCTCCGCCCCGATTAAAAATGTAGGCCACCATGTGGTGGTGGTTGGACAGGCTCAACGTCTTCCATTTCTCAAGCGTGTCGAGCTGCTCCCGGGTCGTGATGCGCAGCTCGTCGATGTGGTCGCGGAGAGACTTTATTATCTGTCCGACGTGCTCGGAGCGGAGCAGCAGGAACGTCCCCTCCTCGTCGGGCTGGAGCAGGTCGCGGTTCGACACCGACTCGCGCGGGCGCTTGTCGAAGACCTGTTCGTAGAGACCCCAGTGATCCAGAAATATCTCCTCCTCGCCCCAGGCGCGGCGCAGCGGGCTGCACGACGTGAGCTCTTCGTCGAGCCGCATCATGTCAACCAATTTCAGGCTGTCGGTCTTCACGTCTTCAGAAGTCCTCGGGCGACGAGCGTGCGGCGCGGAGAAAGAAGGGCGCGCCGGGGAGAGAGTAAGTCCGGCGCGCCCTCGTTCGTCAAGTTAAAAGCTCGAACGTCTTCACCCTTCGGCGGGAAGCCCCGCGGCGTTGGGCCAGACGTGCTCCTGCGTGCGGCGGCGCGCGTGGCCGTTGCCGCCTCCTTTACCGTCGGCGCGGCGCGGGCGCGTCATGAGCGCGACCGCCGCGAGGCCGGCCCCGGCGAAGAGCGCGCCCGTCAGGAAGGGGTGGAGCGTGGCCTTCGTATAGACGCTCGACTCGGAGACGTACATCGGGTCGCCGGAGCGCTCCTTCAGCTCGCCCGAGGCTTCGTAGAGGCCGCCGTCGCCGCGCGGGTGCGCGGGCTCTTCCTGCTGCTGCGCGTCGAACATGAAGGTCTCCATGACCTTGTCGCCGAGGCGCGGCGTGTACTTGTCCACGAGCGACAGGGCCTTGCCGCCGAAGCCCGCGAACACGTCGCGCTCGGGCGTCTCGGCGCAGTGGAGGATGGCCTCGGCCACGACCTCGGGCGCGTAGACGGGCGGCGGGACGGCCGGCTCCTTCTCTAAGAAGTTCTTGGCGTGCTTCGTGTAGGGCGTGTCGATGGCCGCCGGCTTGATGAGCGTGACGGAGACGGGCGCGCCCTCCTCCTCAAGCTCCATGCGGAGCGCGTCGGTGAAGCCCTTGACCGCGTGCTTCGAGGAGCTGTAGACGCCTTGCAAAGGGATGGCGCGGTCGCTCACGGTCGAGCCGACGTTGATGAGCGCGCCGCCGCGCTGGCGCAGGATTTCGGCCGCGACGACCGAGCCGTAGACGACGCCCCAGAAGTTCGTCTCGTAGAGGCGGCGCATGTCTTCGAACGGCGTGTCGAGAATCCTCCCGTAGATCGAGACGCCCGCGTTGTTGACCCAGGTGTCGATGCGCCCGAAGCGCGCGAGCGCCTGCTCGGCCGCGCGCCGCACCTCCTCCTCGCGCCCCACGTCGGCCGCGACGTAGACGGCCTCGCCGCCCGCCGCGTTGATCTCCTCGGCCAGTTGCCGCAGCGCGTCCTCGGCGCGCGCGACGAGCACCAACTTCGCCCCGCGCCGCGCCGCCTCGCGCGCTGTCACCAGCCCGATGCCGGACGACGCGCCGGTGATGACCAACACCTGCTCGCTCAACTTCTTCAACTGCACACCCATCGGCTTTCCCCCTTGCTCGAACCCGAACTTGAAAATGTTTCCCTTAACGTCTCCGCGCGAGCGCGCGGTGCTCGACCATGAGGCAGAGGTCTTGCACGACCTTTATCCCTGCGCGCGCGAACGCCTCGGCCGCGCGGTCGTTGCGGATGCCGGACTGGAACCAGACCGACTTCGGTTTCGCGGCGAGGATGTCTTCGACGTGCGGCGGGATGTCCTCGGAGCGGCGGAAGACGTTGACCATGTCGATGGGGCCGGGCACGTCCGCGAGTCTGCGGAAGACCTTCCGCCCGAGTATCTCCGTCACCTCCGGGTAGTAGACGGGGACGGGGACGACTTCGAGCCCCGCGCTCGCGAGATACTGCGGGACGTAGAAGGCCGGCTGGTAAGCCTGCCGCTCGGTCTTGATGCCGAGCACGGCGACGCGCCGCGTCTCCGCGAACAGCTCCCTCAGGCCGTCGTCGGTCGTAATCAAATTTTCGCGCCAGCCGGTTTCGTTCGCGCCGCCCGTCTCACCTTCGACCTGCAAGTTAGAAGCCCTCCTGCCTTCGCGGATGTTCACTTAGGGTACGTGCGCGCCGCCGAAACAGTACGCGGGCCGGGCGCACGTCCCGTCCTTTTCCGCACATTCTATTGCCGCTGCTTTCCGGCCGCAAAGTCGTGCAAGCAAGGTGCCAGATGGAGGTCGGGAGGGGTCGGTTCAAGTCTCTCAACGGGAGACTTGAACGGTGAACCGATTACCCAAGACATTGTCAGTTAACGTACTGATATTGTTTGGGTTTTGAACTAAGTTCGTCGCATTATTTCCCCCAAACAACAAACTTTGTGCTATCATCGCGTCAACTCTTAAACGGCAAACTCATTTGATTTGCGTGGTCGCCCCGCATCCCCACTTCGAGGCACACGTTCGTTCTTTTCCCAAGGGAGGTAGTACATGGTTCAGGCAATCGCGGCTCAGAGAGTAGCCAAAAAACCGAAGCCGAGGCTGAGAGAGTTGGGCGTCTACAGGCTGCCCGACGGCAGGGAGTTCGTCGTCAGCACGATCTACCACGACGGATGCAGCCTCTACACGCCTCGCGCGTGGGAGACGTTCGGCGTCGCAGAGTACTGGGTTGACCGGGAGGGGCATCTGCTCCACCGCGGCGTGCCCAGCGTCTGGACGATGCGGGACTTGAACGACACGGGACGCACGGCCAGCTACCCGCGCCCCGTCCTCCGCTAACCCCACCGACCGCCTCCCCTTCAATAATTTCTCCGACGGCCCGAGGGCTCAGTTATCCAGAGCCCTCAGGCCCAACTCCGCCCGCGCCCTCCGCGCACGCGCGTCCGGCATGTTGCGCACGCGCTCCTTTATCCGCTCGAAGTCGGCGGACGCCTGCCCGCCGCGGGGCGCGGGCAGCAACGCCGCCTCCTCCTCGACCCTGCGCGCGCGCTTCTCCAGGTCGGGGTGGTCGCTGAGCCACTGCGGCAGCCCGCGCCCGCCTTCGCCCTCCAGCCGGCGGAAGAGCAGCGACATGTCGCGCGGGTCGTAGCCGGCGCCCGACATGATCTGCGCGCCGAGGATATCCGCCTGCCGCTCGTAGTCGCGGCTGAACTTCATGAGGTAGAGGCTTGCGCCCGCGTACGCGCCGAGCTGTATGGCCTCGCCCTTCTTCCCGCCGACCAGCTCGCCCAGCAGTGCCACGCCCAGCTCGGCCAGCAGCGCCTTGCTCGCCGAGGCCGTGCCGTGCCTGAGCGCCACGTGGCTGATCTCGTGCGCGAGCACGCCGGCCAGCTCGCCCTCGCTGCGGGCCGTCTCGACCAGCCCGCTGTTGACGTAGACGCGACCGCCCGGCAGCGCGAAGGCGTTCGCGTCGCGGTCTTCGACGACGTGGAACGTGTACCGGAACTGCCGGCGTTGGTACTGCTCGGGGACGTTGGCGACGAGCCTCCGCCCTACGCGCTCGACGTAGGCCGCAACCTCTTCGTCGTGATACGGCTTACTCTGCCGTTCGACTTCACGCGCGGTCTCTTCGCCGAACTTCACGTCGTCGCCCACGCCGAAGAAGTTGCGCGGCGCCTTGACCTTCGTCTGCGCCCAAACGCCCGCGGGCGCGAAGGCGAGCAACGCGGCGGCGATGACTAAGAGCGCGATTCTTTTTGAGAAGAGTTTCCGGGGCATGTGTGTGACCTCACCTGCGATTCTTTGTCGAGCTTCCCCCTTGAGCGGGCTGCGACGAAACAACGCACGTGCCAGCGGCTGGGCGCCGCCCGCGCGGGTCGCCGCGGTGAACTCCTTCACAAAAGCGCTCCGGCCCGCCACACGAAAGCGTGAAGCGCGCCGGACGAGATGGTCTAGGGCTCCCGCGCACACACGTCACATTGAAGGGTGTCGGCGAGTTGAGATTCGGGGAAGTCGCGGCCTATTTGCCTTTTACTTTGCGCATGCCCCGGCGAGCCTTCTCACTCACGCTCCTGTGCCTACTCGTCTTTGCGGGGGGAGGTGCCGCGCACGCGGCGCCCGAAGTTAAAGAGTCGAAGAAGGACTTGAAGAGGGCGGAGGCCGTCCTCTCCAGGCTCCGCCGTCTGGAGGAGTCTTCCGCGGCGGCCGACCCGGAGGCTTTCGTCAAGGCCGCGCGCAGACTCTACCCGGCACTCTTCTCGAAGGTCTCCGCGCTGCGCGAAGGGGATTTGAAGACGGAGCTGACGACGGCCGTCGTCCACTACGAGTCGTCGCTGCGCGCGATGCGACAGGGCGGCGGCGTGCCCGACTGCTCGCGCGAGCCGCGCGAGTCGGACGCGCGTCTCTGTCTTGAAACGCTTGCAGGCGGCCGCGCGGCCTTCCTGCGCGCGAAGGGTTCTTTGCACGCGCGGAGGGCGGAGGCGGAGTTGCTCTACGCGCGCGGCGACCGCACCGACGCGACGCTCGAGACGGTCGCGCGCACACGCGCCGAGCGCGACACAGACCGCGCGCTGGCCGCGGACGCGCTCCGGTCACTTAAAGAACTCGTCGTCGCTTCTTCGTCAGGCGACGACGCGCGGCCCGCGTTCGACGTGGCCGGCAGGCTCGGAGCGGTTGACCGCGTGCTCGCCTCGCTGCCGCGCGACCGCCCGTGCCAACTGCTGCGCGAGGCGCGCGAAGCCCTCCGCGACGGGCTCTACTGGCAAGACAGGGCCGCGCCCGCCCTCGCGCTCGTCGTTGACGCCGGCTCCTTCACCCCGCGCGGCGAACTCCCGCGCCTCGGCCTCCGCGCCGACGACGCCACACACGCCGCGCAAGCGAACCTGCGCGCGGCACTCAAGTTTATTGTTAAGGCCGAAGAAGAGTTGGGAACGATGAAGTAGGAACGCTGACGATGAACTGAAGACTTTTGCCTTACAGTTCATCGTTCAGCGTTCTTACTTCATCGTTCCATTCACGTATGCGGCGAGCGCCTCGCGCCAGTGGCGGAGGGGCGGGAGGCCGAGTTCGGCGGCGGCCGTGCAGCGGAGCGGCGAGTAGCGCGGGCGGCGGGCGGGGCGGCGGACTTCGGATTCGGTGACGGTCTCTATCAAGCGCGCGGCCTCTTCCTCATCCAGCCCGGCGAGGCGCGCGGCCTCGCGCGCGAAATCTTCGTAGGTGCAGACGCCCTCGTTGACGACGTGGTAGAGGCCGTGCCGGCCCGCCCTCAGAATCTCTTCAACCCTTGAAACCAGGTCTTCGACGTAGGTGACGCTCGCCCGGGTGTCTTTGATGGCGCGGACGCGGCGGCCGGCCGCAAGCTCCCTGTGCGCCGTCGAAAGAAAGCTCTCCTTCCCCGCCCCGAAGACCCACGAAGTGCGCACGACGTAGACGCGCGGGTTGGCCCCGAGCGCCGCGCGCTCGCCCGCCTCCTTCGTCTGGCCGTAGACGTTGACGGGGCGCGGCTCGTCGCACTCGCCGTAAGGCTCCCGGGCCTCGCCGTCGAAGACGTAGTTGGTGCTGAAGTGCAGGAACTCTGCGCCGACCGACGCCGCGGCCGCGGCCAGAGCGCGCGGCGCCTCCGTGTTGACGGCACTCGCCGCCGCCGGGTCGCGCTCGCACTCGTCCACGCCGAGCACGGCGCAGTTGACGACGAGCTGCGGGCGCGCCTCTTCGATAAAGCGCCTGACCACGCCCGCGTCCGTCACGTCCAACTCCGCGCGACGCGGCGCGAGCACCGCATGCCCCCGCCCGAAGCGGCGCGCGAGGCACCCGCCGACCAGACCGCCCGAGCCCGTGATGACGACTTTCATGCTGCTAAGAAAGGTGCGCGAGGCGGTTGCGCGCCTTGGCGATCTTGCGGGTGAGGGTGGCGGCCTGCTCGGCGAGCGCGTCGCGGCCGTGGCGCGCTTCGTCGGCCGTCGAGAGCATGAGGTGGTAGAGCCTGTCCTGCCTGAGCCGCTTGATGCCGAACTCGATGGTGATGAGTTCTTCCTTCAGGTAGACGAGCCGCGCGGCCGCGTCCTCGGGCACCTCGTCGCGGGCGGCCGACGCGCAATAAGATTGAAGCTGCTCGTCGTCGAGGAGCGTCGAGAGACTCTCCACGTCGCCGTCGCGGTAGGCGCGGCTGGCCTCGGCCATGATCCGGTGACGGCGGCGCGCCTCCTCCTCGTCGGCCGCGTGGTCGGGGTGGAACATCCGCGCGACCGACCAGAAGAGTTTCCGCAGTCCGCCCTTGCCCGGCGCGGCCGAGGGCGCGGTGCCTTCGAAGTCGGGACGGCCTTCCTCATCCTCTTCATCCGCTTCGAGCCCGGCGAGCCGCGCCTCGGCGCGACGTATCTCGGCCTCGACCTCGGCCAACTCGGCCAGGCGGCCGCCGACCGTCCGCGCGTAACGCTCCTTGAACTCGCGGAACTCCTCCTGCAACGCAGACAGCTCCGCCCGCCGCCCTTCGAGCAGCGCCGCCAGACGCTCCGCCTCGGCCGCCGCGTCCGGCGCCCTCTCGTTCGAAGGAGTGGTTTGAATATGTGCGCTTTGCATGAATGATGAATGATGAGTGATGAATGATGAATAAGAAGCAAGGTGCCTTCATTCACCATTCATCACTCATCACTCTTCACTATAACAGCACACTCCGCCCCTCGTCGCGCGTGGCGGGCAGAGTGCGGCCGGCTCGTGGCGATCAGCGCTTCCGTTTGTGCGTGACTTTCAGGCGGGAGAGGGCCGTCCGGTTCCCTTCAAACCGGGGCGGCCTTCGGGGCGCTTACGGCGTGACGAGTCCTTTCTTGATGTTGCGCTGCCACGCCTCGAAATTCTTCACGCGCCGCTTGGCCTGCTTACGCGTCAGACGCATCTTGTCGGCCACGTAGTTGATGCGCTCCGTGCGGTCGAGCTTCTTGTTGTGCGGGACGCCGGGGGCCGATTGGTATATCTCGTAAGCGCGCTTCCACTCTTCCTTGACATCCTCGGTCGCCTGCTTACCGCGTAACTCTGGCATTGTCTGTTTCGTTCTCCAACGGGGAATTTGGGACTGTGCCCGGGATTATACTTCACTCACTGTTTAATCTACCACACCGGCTTTGTAAAGTTTCATAAGCGCATCTCGCGCCCGTTGCTACTAAGCTTGCAGAGGGTCTTCGGGCCACGCGTGGCGCGGGTAGCGCCGCCCCAGCTCGCGCCGCACCGCGGGGTAGTGGCGCGACCAGAAGCCGGCGAGGTCGGTCGTCACCTGCACGGGGCGCTGGCTCGGCGCGAGCAGTTGCAGCACGAGCGCGACGCGGCCCGCCGCGATGCGCGGCCCCTCGCGCATGCCGAAGAAGTCTTGCAGGCGCGAGGCGACCGAAGGCGTCTGGCCGCGCTCGTAACGCACGCGCGCCTGTCTTCCACGCGCGAGCGCGACGCGCTCCGGTGCCATCTGCGCGAGCAGGCGCGTCTGCCCCGGCGTGAGCCGCCGCCGCAGCGCTCCGACGAGCCCGCCGCCGCGCGCCGCCTCCCTCAACTCCGCGAAGCTGCGGCGGCCTTCGCACAGCCCGGCGAGCGCGACCCGAACGTCTTCGTCATTCAACTCGGGGAGCGCGGCCTCGGGGAACGTGCGCGCCACGAACTCGACGCGCGCGAGGAAGCGTTCGGTCTCTTCCGCGTCCGCGAAGGCTTGCGGGCCGACGTTCAAGGCGGCTTCGGCGAGCGCACGCGTCACCTCCGGGCCTTCGGCGCGCGGCGCGCGCCACTCTTCGACGACGAGTTGCTCGTAGGTCAGACGGCGCAGCAGCTCCACTCGCTCCCCCTGCGCGTTCCAGCGCGCCTCGGTCTTCTCCGCGAGCGCTTCCGGGAAGAGGTCGAGCAGCCAGTCGGGCTCGACTTTGCTCGCGAGCCGCACGACGGTCTTCGCGGCGCGCTTGGGCGTGCGCTGAGCGTCGCCTCTCTCCTCCGCGTCCACGGCGACGAGGAAATCCGCCGCGCGCACAACGCTCTCCGGCGCAAGCTCGGCCGTGCCTCCGCCCGACAGAAGCAGTTCGACCGGCGCGTCGTGTTCACTCGCCTTAGAGCGTCTTCGCGCGACGCGGTCGGGGTAGCCCGCGAGGATCGAGATGAGCAGCGCGGTCTCCTTCTCGTCCGACAGTCCGACACTGCCTTCCGCTTTCGAATCTGAAATGCGGAGCATGCGTCGCAACTGCCTGCTCACGCGCTCGACGGCGCGCACCGCGTTCGGTTCGAGGTCGAGCGCGCGCAACCTTTCCGCGGCGAAGCCCTGCGCCTCCGCCCGCGCGAAGAGGTCGAGGAGTTCGAGCAGGTCTGAGGAGCCGTGTGCGTCTGCAACACGCCTTGCCCGCGGGCCTTCATGGACGTTCGCACGTCCGGCGAAGCTGACGCGGCCGGCGCGTACGTCGCGCTCGCTGATGAGCGCGGCAATTGTGCAAGCCTCGCGCGCGACTCGGCGCGACTCGGCCTCGACGACGAGGCGCGCGAGGCGCGGGTGCAAAGGCAGCCGCAGCATCGAGCGCCCCGACTCCGTCACACGCCCCGCAACGTCAACCGCGCCGAGCCTGCGCAGCAACTCTTCGGCGGCTTCGAGCGATTCCGCCCGCGGCGCCTCGAACCACTCGAACTCCCGCAGGTCTTCGACGCCCGCCGCGCGCAGCTCAAGCACGGGCTCGGCGAGGTCGAGCCTGCGCACCTCCGGCGTCTCGTGCAACGGCCTCGCGCCGAAGTCCTGCGCCGTGTAGAGGCGCAGGCACCGCCCCGCGCGCGTGCGCCCTGCGCGGCCCGCGCGCTGCACGGCGCTCGCGCGGCTCACACGCGAGACCTGAAACTGTGGCAGCCCAGACCACGGCGAGTGCGCCGCCACGCGCGCGAGCCCCGAATCGACGACGGCCGCCACGCCCTCAATCGTCACCGAAGTCTCGGCGACGTTGGTCGAGAGAATCAGCTTGCGCGGCTCCGACGGCCGCACGGCCGCGTCCTGCTCGGCCGCGGGCAGCTCGCCGTGCAGGGGCAGGACGAGCAGGCCGTGCTCGGCGGCGACGCGCGCGCACTCGGCCTGCGCGCGCCTGATCGACGCCGCGCCCGGCAGGAAGACGAGCGCGTGCCCGTCCAAACCTTCCGACGCGAGCCGCCGCACCGCGGCCTCGACCTGAACTTCCAGGGGCCGCTCGTCGTGCCGCGCGAGGTGTTCGACCGCCACGTCGAAGCGCCGGCCCTCCGAACGCAGCACCGCGCAGTCGTCTAAATAATGTGCGACGGGCGCGGCGTCGAGCGTCGCGGACATGGCGACGAGCTTGAGGTCGGGCCTCGAACTCTTCTGAAGTCTGCGGAGCAGCGCGAGCGCGAGGTCGGCCTGCAAATGCCTTTCGTGAAACTCGTCGAGGACGACGCACCCCACGCCCTTCAACTGCGGGTCTGCGAGCAGCCTTCTCGTCAAAACGCCCTCGGTCAGGAAGCGCAGGCGCGTGGCGCGGCCCGCGACCTCCTCGAATCTGATTTGGTAGCCGACCGTCTCTCCCAACTTCTCGCCGCGCTCCTCGGCCACGCGGCGCGCCGCCATGCGCGCCGCCAGACGGCGCGGCTCAAGCACCAGCACGTCGCCGCCGCCCGCGAGCCCCGCGTCGAGCAAGGCGGGCGGCAGTCTCGTGGTCTTCCCGGCCCCCGGCGGCGCTTCGACGACGAGGCTCCGCCCGCGCCGCAACGTCTCGACGGCCGCGGGCAGAATCTCGTCAATCGGCAGGGGCTGCATGAGAGTGTTCGTAACCGAAGCCGCCGCGCTTTGGCAAGCGAGTAGCGCGCCTCATAAGTTTGACAGACAAACGCGACACTTACGCGAGGCGGGCGCGCGAGTATTCGCCTTTTTTCGCGGGGCGCGTTTAGAATTGGGTCAAGAGACCAACAGGCCGAGAACAGATTTAAGGATGGAGGCGACGAAGCTGGCGAGGAGACTGCCCGTCGGGGCCGAGGCGCTGCCGGGCGGCGGCGTGCATTTCCGCGTGTGGGCGCCGCGCAGGCGCAGGGTCGAGGTCGTCTTCGAAGGCGAGAGCACGCCCGAAGCCCTCGCGCTCGGAGAGGAGGAGGGCGGTTACTTCTCCGGCCTCGCCGAAGGTTTAAACGAAGGCGCGCTCTACCGCTTCCGCCTCGACGGCGACGATTACCTCTACCCAGACCCCGCGTCGCGTTTTCAACCCGAAGGGCCGCACCAAGCCTCGCGGATCGTAGACCCGACGACGTTCCGCTGGACTGACGCGGATTGGAAAGGCGCGACGCTCAGGGGGCAGGTCGTCTACGAGCTGCACGTCGGCACCTTCACGCGCGAGGGCACGCTCGCGGCGGCGACGGCTCATTTAAAAGAGCTGGCCGAACTCGGAGTGACGTGCGTCGAGCTGATGCCGGTGGCGGAGTTTCCGGGCCGCTTCGGCTGGGGCTACGACGGCGTCTGCCTCTACGCGCCGACGCACCTCTACGGCGAGCCCGACGACCTGCGCCGGTTCGTGAATGAAGCTCATCGGCACAACATCGCCGTCATCCTCGACGTGGTCTACAACCACCTCGGGCCGGACGGCAACTACCTCGCGCAGTTCTCCGAGCACTACTTCACCGACCGGCACAAGACCGAGTGGGGCGACGGGCTCAACTACGACGGCCGCGACTCGGCGCCCGTCCGCGAGTTCTTCCTCTCGAACGCGCGCTACTGGGTCGAGGAGTTCCACTTCGACGGCCTGCGCCTCGACGCCACGCAGAGCATCAGGGACGACTCACGCGAGCACTTCCTCGCGGCGCTGACGCGCGAGGTGCGCGCCGCCGCCCGCGGCCGCGCAACCATCATCGTCGGCGAGAACGAGCCGCAGGAGACGAAGATGATTCTCGGC
Source organism: Acidobacteriota bacterium (assembly GCA_019242475.1). Lineage (GTDB taxonomy): Bacteria > Acidobacteriota > Blastocatellia > Pyrinomonadales > Pyrinomonadaceae > QHXN01. Next base: position 29,658 of record JAFAVK010000038.1, read on the forward strand.
TTCGGGCTCGACGGGCTCTGGAACGACGACTTTCACCACACGGCGATGGTCGCGCTGACGGGCAGGAGCGAGGCTTACTACTCCGACTACAAGGGCACGCCGCAGGAGTTCGTCTCGGCGGCCAAGTACGGCTTCCTCTACCAGGGTCAGCGCTACAAGTGGCAGCGCGACCGGCGCGGCACGCCGACCTTCGGGCTGGCGCCGCACGCCTTCGTCAACTTCATACAGAACCACGACCAGGTTGCCAACTCCGCGCGCGGCCTGCGCGCGCACCAACAGACGAGCCCCGGACGGCTGCGCGCGATGACCGCGCTGCTGCTGCTCCTGCCCTCGACGCCGATGCTCTTCATGGGTCAGGAGTTCGGTGCAACGGCTCCGTTCCACTACTTCGCCGACCACGAGCCCGACCTCGCCGGGAAGGTTCGCCGCGGCCGCGCCGAGTTCCTCGCGCAGTTCCGCAGCATCGCGACGCCGGAGACGCGCGAACGTCTTCCAGACCCCGGCGCCCTTGAGACCTTCGAGCGCTGCAAGCTCGACCACGCGGAGCGCGACTCTCATCGGGAAGTGTTTGAGCTGCACCGCGACCTGCTCCGCCTGCGGCGCGCGGACGCGGTCTTCAAAGCGCAGGAGCCGCGCGCGCTCGACGGCGCCGTGCTCGGCCCCGCGGCCTTCGTGCTGCGCTACTTCGGCCGCGACGGGGACGACCGCCTGCTCGTCGTCAACTTCGGCCCCGACCTGAACCTCAACCCCGCGCCCGAGCCCCTGCTCGCGCCGCCCGCGAAGAAGGTCTGGCGGGCCGTCTGGTCGAGCGAGGATTACGCCTACGGCGGGACGGGGACGCCGCGGCTTGAGACGCAGAACAACTGGTACCTCCCCGGCGAGACGGCGGTCGCGCTCGCACCCGCCGACCCCTCGGAGGCCGGCGACCCCGCGCGCGGCGGGGGCGGCCCGAGCGAAGAGGAGGAGGTGCGCAAAGAGTCTCTGCGCGAGTGGGAAGAGGAGGGCTGAGGCTTTAATTTGAAACTTCAAATTTCAAACTCTTAAGGGGTGCTGGGAAGGATGAAGGAACCGGTTCGCAAGTTAACTTTCAGCGAGAAGGACACGCACGACGCGGAGCTGATGCTCGGGCGCGAGTGGCTGGTGACGAACGGGCTGGGCGGCTTCGCCTCGGGGACGCTGGCGGGCGTGCCGACGCGGAGGTATCACGGGCTGCTCATCGCGGCCCTGCCGACGCCGCTCGGGCGGACGGTGATGTTCAACCACCTCTCGGAGTGGCTGCGCCTGCCCGAGGGCGTGCGCCAGCAGATCGGCGGCCAGGAGCGCGCGGCCGGCCAGCTCGAATGGCCCGGCGCGAAGCACCTGTGCGAGTTCCGTCTGGAAGGGGGCTTGCCCGTCTGGCGCTACGAGTTGGACGGCCACGTCGTCGAGAAGCGCGTCCTGTTGGTGCACAGCCAGAACACCGTCCACGTCACCTACAGGCTCGTCGAAGGCGACGGGCCGCTCAGGCTCAAGCTGAGGCCGTCACTTCAGCTCCGCCCGCTCGAAGAGGCCGTCCACCCCGCGGCCGACGAGCCCTACACGATCACCGCCGTCGAAGACCGCCTCGAACTCTGCACCGGGCAGAAGTACCCGCCGCTGCGTCTTAAGATTTACGGCCTGAGCGCGACGTTCGCCCTCGACGGCGGGAAGATTCAGAACGTGCACTACAGGAGTGAGGAGCGGCGCGGCTACGAACACACGGGCGCGCTCTGGAGCCCCGGCTACTTCAGCGTGGACGTGACGAAGGACGCGACGGCGACGCTCGTCGGCTCGACCGAGAGTTGGGAGCTGATCCGCGCGCTCTCGCCCGAGGGCGCGCAGGCCGCGGAGCAGGAGCGGCGCGAACGACTCCTCGCCGCGGCCGCGCCCGCGGCGCAAGCAGGCGTGGCCGCCGAACTCGTCCTCGCCGCCGACCAGTTCGTCATCACGCCCTCGGGCCGCCAGGAGGACGCCGCGCGCGCGCACGCCGCGGGCGAAGAGGTCAGAAGCGTCATCGCCGGCTACCACTGGTTCACCGACTGGGGCCGCGACACGATGATCAGTCTGGAGGGTTTGACCTGCACGACCGGGAGGCACCAGGAGGCCGGTTGGATTCTGCGCACCTTCGGGCAGTACGTGCGCGACGGACTCATCCCGAACATGTTCCCCGACGGCGCGAACGAGGGGCTCTACCACACGGCCGACGCCACGCTCTGGTTCTTCCACGCGCTCGACCGTTATTTGAAGACGACCGCCGACACGGTCACGCTCGAAGTGCTCCTGCCGAAGATGCAGGAGATCGTCCGCCGCCACCTCGAAGGCACGCGCTTCGGCATCCACGTAGACCCCGCGGACGGGCTGCTCGTGCAGGGCGCGGAGGGCTACCAGCTCACCTGGATGGACGCGAAGTGCGACGGCTGGGTCGTCACGCCGCGGCGCGGCAAGGCCGTCGAGATCAACGCGCTCTGGTACAACGCCCTGCGCCTGCTCGAAGGCTGGACGCGCGCGGCGGGCCAGTCGGCGCAGGCCGAGGAGTTGCACGGCCACGCCGAGCGCTGCCGCCGTTCCTTCAACGAGCGCTTCTGGTACGAGGAGGGCGGCCACCTCTTCGACGTGGTCGAGAGTTGGGACTTGAACGGCGAGAACGACCCGGCGTGCCGGCCGAACCAACTGTTCGCCGTCTCGCTCGAACACCCCGTGTTGGAGCGGGCGCGTTGGGAATCGGTCTTGAACGTGGTGCGGGAGAAGCTCCTGACGCCGGTCGGCCTGCGCTCGCTCTCGCCCGACCACCCGGACTTCAAACCGACCTACCACGGCGACCTGAAGACGCGCGACGCGGCCTATCATCAGGGCACGGTCTGGGCCTGGCTCATCGGCCCCTTCACCGACGCCTGGCTCAAAGTCCACCCAGACGACCGCGCCGGCGCGCGCGAGCTGCTCGAAGGTTTCGTGCCGCATTTGGACGAGGCGTGCGTCGGCTCCATCAGCGAAGTCTTCGACGCCGTGCCGCCCTTCACCGCGCGCGGCTGCATCGCGCAGGCGTGGAGCGTGGCGGAGGTTTTAAGGTGCTGGGTGCTGACTTCAAACAGTGATGAATGATGAATCTGGCCGCGTGGTTATATTCATCATTCATCACTCCTCATTCATCATTAAGAACAAGAGGGAAGAATGAAGTTAAAGAGATCGAGCGGGATTCTGCTCCACCCGACGAGCCTGCCGGGGCGCTTCGGCGTGGGCGATTTGGGCGGCGAGGCTTACAGGTTCGTGGACTGGCTCGCGGCGGCCGGGCAGGCGTACTGGCAGATCATGCCGCTCGGGCCGACCGGCTACGGCGACTCGCCCTACTCGGCCTTCTCGGCCTTCGCGGGCAACACCAACCTCGTGAGCCCCGAGAAGCTCGTCGAGGCGGGGCTGCTCGAAGGCTCCGACATACAGGACGCGCCCGACCTCCCCGCCGAGCGCGTCGATTACGGCAAGGTCATCGAGTACAAGCGCGGCCTGCTTGAGAAGGCTTTCGGGAACTTCACCCGCAGGCTCAAAGAGGACGAGGGGCTGCGGCGCGACTACGAGGGCTTTGAAGGATTTGCTTCGACGTGGCTCGACGACTGGGCGCTCTTCGCGGCGCTCAAGGACGAGTACGAGGGCCGTCCGTGGAACACCTGGTCGCCGGGGCTCGCCGGGCGCGAGCCGGCGGCGGTCGGGGCCGCGCGCCAGTCCTTCGCCGAGCGCGTCGAGGCGCACAAGTTCGCGCAGTACGCCTTCTTCCAACAGTGGCTCAAGCTGAAGAAGTACGCGAACGAGCGCGGCGTCCGCGTCGTCGGCGACATGCCCATCTTCGTCGCGCACAACTCGGCCGACGTGTGGTCGAAGCCCGAGCTGTTCAAGCTCAAAGAAGACGGCTCGCCGTCGGTGGTCGCGGGCGTGCCGCCCGACGCCTTCAGCGCGACGGGGCAGCTCTGGGGGAACCCGATTTACGACTGGGAGCGGATGCGCGGGGACGGCTTCGCGTGGTGGGTCGCGCGCGTGCGCGAGACTTTGAAGATCGTGGACGTGGTGCGGCTCGACCACTTCCGCGGCTTCGCGGCCTTCTGGGAGGTGCCGGCCGAGCACGAGACGGCCGAGCACGGCCGCTGGGTCGAGGCGCCCGGCCGCGACGTCTTTCGCGCGATGAAGGACGCGCTCGGCGACGACCTGCCCATCGTCGCCGAAGACCTCGGCACCATCACGCCCGACGTGCACGCCCTGCGCGACGAGCTCCGCTTCCCAGGCATGCGCGTCCTCCAGTTCGCCTTCGGCGGCGACCCGCACGACACGCACCTTCCGCACGAGTACGTCCACAACACCGTCGCCTACACGGGGACGCACGACAACGACACCGTCGTCGGCTGGTTCCGGCAACGCTCGCGCGACGACGCCTCCGAAGGCGAGAGGCGCGAGCGCGCGCTCTGCCTGAAGTACCTCGGCGCGGACGGCCGCGAGATCAACTGGGACTTCATCCGCGCCGCGCAGATGTCGGTCGCCGTCCTCTCCGTCGCGCAGCTTCAGGACGTGCTCGGCCTCGGCTCCGCGGCGCGCATGAACACGCCCGCCAGCACCGAGGGCAACTGGAACTGGCGCTACACGCAAGGGGCGCTCACCGACGAACTCGCGGCCCGACTCCGCGAGATGACGTGGATGTACGGTAGGCTCAACGACTAGGCCCGAGGCCGCTGACGCGGCGGAGCGCTAGTCCTCTTCGCCGTCTTTGTCGCCCTCGCCTTGCGCCCCGTCCGCGGGGGCCTCTTCACCTTGCGTCTCTTCGACCGGCTCGGGGCGGCCGGTCGTGTCATAGTCGAGCGGCTTGAGCAGGTCGGGGGTGACGGGGCGGTGGACGCCGTCGCCCTCCGAGACCTGGCGGCTGCAAGCGCGGCAGAAGCCGTTGTCGAGCGGGACGATGGTGCCCGCGTTGGCGCAGTAGACCGACTCGACCGGAGGCTCTTCGTCGTAGAGGGCGGGCGTCTCGGGGATGGCGGGCGCCGCCTGTTCGGCCCCCTTCGACTCGCCCTCCGGCACGCCCTCGCCGCCCGGCTCCAGGCGGAAGAGCGCGAGCGAGCGCGCCTCGACGCGGTAGCTGCCGCCGCCGCGCGTCGTCTTGCTGCGGGTGCGCCGCCGGCCGAAGCTCTCGCGCGTGTCGAGCAGTTGCTCCCAACTGTCGCCCGCGCGGTGCGCCGGCAGCGTGAAGGAGACGGCGCGGTGGTGCGCGTTCAGAAGCAGCAGCAGCGTGTCGTCGGTCACGCGCCGGCCGCGCTCGTCCACCTCGTCGATGGCGTCGCCCGCGAGGCGCACGGCCAGGCTGCGCGCCTGCTCGTTGCGCCAGTCGTCGTCGCTCATCTCCTGGCCGTCGGGGCGGAACCAGGAGATGTCCTTGCTCTCGGCGCCGCGCACGGCGCGCCCCTGGAAGAACTTCCGGCGGCGCAGGACGGGGTGCTGGTGGAAGATGCGTATGAGCTGGCGCGTGAACTCAAGCAGGTCGCGCCCCTGCTCGTCGGGCTCCCAGTCAACCCACGAGATTTCGTTGTCCTGGCACCAGGCGTTGTTGTTGCCCCCCTGCGTCCGCCCCATCTCGTCGCCCGCGACGAGCATCGGCACGCCCTGCGACAGCAAAAGCGTCGCGAGGAAGTTCCGCTGCTGGCGCGCGCGCATGGCGTTCACCTCGGGGTCGTCGGTCGGGCCTTCGACGCTACAGTTCCAACTGATGTTGTGGTCGTGGCCGTCGCGGTTCCCCTCCTGGTTGGCCTCGTTGTGCTTCTCGTTGTAGCTGACGAGGTCGCGCAGCGTGAACCCGTCGTGCGCGGTCACGAAGTTGATGCTGGCGTAAGGGCGCCGGCCGCTCCGCTCATATAAATCACTGCTTCCCGTCAGACGAAAAGCGAGGTCGTCGAGCTGCCCCGGGTCGCCGCGCCAGAAGCTCCGCACGTTATCCCGATACACGCCGTTCCACTCGGCCCACAGGACTGGGAAGTTACCGACCTGGTAGCCGCCCTCGCCCAAGTCCCAGGGCTCGGCGATGAGCTTCACCTGCGAGAGCACGGGGTCTTGGTGGATGATGTCGAAGAAGGAGCCGAGGCGGTCAACGTCGTGCAGCTCGCGCGCGAGCGCCGAGGCGAGGTCGAAGCGGAAGCCGTCCACGTGCATCTCCAGCGCCCAGTAGCGCAGGGAGTCCATGATGAGTTGCAGCGTGCGCGGGTGCACCATGTTGAGGGTGTTGCCGCAGCCGGTGAAGTCCATGTAGTAGCGCGGCTGGCTGTGGACGAGCCGGTAGTAGGCGGCGTTGTCGATGCCGCGGAAGGCGAGCGTCGGGCCGAAGTGGTTCCCCTCGCCCGTGTGGTTGTAGACGACGTCGAGAATAACTTCGATGCCCTCGCGGTGGAGGGTCTTGACCATCGTCTTGAACTCCGAGACCTGCTGCCCACGCGTCCCCGTCGAGGAGTAGCGCACGTCGGGCGCGAAGAAGCCGACGGAGTTGTAGCCCCAGTAGTTCGTGAGTCCGCGGTCTTGAATGAACTTGTCGGAGACGAACTGGTGGACGGGCATCAGCTCGACCGCGGTCACGCCGAGCGCGTGCAGGTACTCGACGGCGGCCGGGTGCGCGAGCCCCGCGTAGGTGCCGCGCAGCTCCTCGGGCACCTCGGGGTGGCGCATGGTGAAGCCCTTGACGTGCAGCTCGTAGATGAGCGTCCTGTGCCAGGGCGTCCGGGGGCGCGCGTCGTCGCCCCAGCTAAACGCGGGGTCTACGACGACGCACTTGGGGACGAAGGGCGCGCTGTCGCGCTCGTCGAAGGAGAGGTCGGCATCCTCGCTCCCGAGGGTGTAGCCGAAGACCGAGTCGTCCCAGGCGACGGTGCTGGCGATGGCCTTGACGTAGGGGTCTACGAGGAGCTTGTGCGGGTTGAAGCGGTGTCCGGCCTGCGGCTCGTAGGGGCCGTGGACGCGGTAGCCGTAGAGCTGACCGGGCCGCGCCTCGGGCAGGTACGCGTGCCAGACGAGGTCTGTGCGTTCGGTCAGTTGGACGCGCGCCGTCTCGCGCGCGGGGTCTTCGGCGTCGTAGAGACACAGTTCGACCGCCGTCGCGTGCTCGGAGAAGAGCGCGAAGTTGACGCCCGCGCCGTCCCACGTCGCGCCCAGCGGGTAGGGCTGCCCGGGCCAGACTTGCATTCAGTGCTCCTGGAAGAAGTGATGAATGATGAGTGATGCATGATGAATACGGCTTCGTCGTCATATTCATCATGCATCACTCATCATTCTGCATTAACGTAGAGCGCCGCGCCCCAGCCGGCGAGTTCGATTGACTGCTCGCCTTCGACGCGCGCGGGCGGCGCGGGCCGCAAAGCATCGCCGTAGCGTGCGCCGCCGCTCCACAGTGCGAGTCGCCACGCGCCTTCCGCCGGAGGCACGGGCCGGGCTTCGTGTGAGAGGTTGCTGAGGAGGATAGCACGCGCGCCCGTCTCGTCGCCGCGCTCGATTGTGAGCCAGCGTCTGTCTTCGTCGAAGCGGACGCGCGTGCGCGTCTTGTCGCAGTTCGAGAGGGACGCGTGCGCGCGGCGGAGCGCGAGCAGGTCGCGGTAGAAGGCGAGCATGCCGGCGTGTGGCTGCTCGCCCAGGCAGTCCCAGTTGAGCTTCGAGCGGACGAAAGTGATCTCGGACTGCGGGTCGGAGAAGCCGCCGAGGGTCGATTCGGTCTCGCCCTCTTCGCGGACGAAGGAGTCGTACTCCTCCATCCGGCCCACGCGCACGGCGCGCCCCAGCTCCGGGTCTGTGTGGCTCGTGAAGTAGAGAAAGGGCGCGCGCTCCGCCCACTCCTCGCCCATGAAGAGCATCGGCACGTTCGGCGCGCCGCACAGGAGGATCGCCGCCGCGAGCCTCTGCCGCGCCGGCTCGACGAGGCGCGAGAGGCGGTCGCCCCAGTAGCCGTTGGCGATCTGGTCGTGATTCTGGATGCAGACGACGAACTGCTCGCCCGGCCTTTCGACCGACCGCGTGCCGTGGCACCTGCCGCGGAAGACGGACTGCTGACCGCAGTAGACGAAGCCCTCCTCAATCGCCTTCGCCAAATCCCCCACGCGCCCGAAGTCTGCGAAGTAGCCGCGGTCGGCCCTCGTCAAGATTGCATGAAGCGAATGGTGAAAGTCGTCGCTCCACTGCGCGTCGAGCCCCAAGCCCCCTTCCGCCGAAGGCTTGAGGACGCGCACGTCGTTGAGGTCGCTCTCGGCGATGAGGTGGGCCGTGCGCCCGAGGGCGCGGGCCTGCGCGTGGAACTCTTCGGCGAGTTGTCGGAGGAGGTGTCTCTCGGACGTGTCCACGATGGCGTGGACGGCGTCGAGCCGCAGGCCGTCCACGTGGTACTCGGTCAGCCAGTAGAGCGCGTTCTCGACGAAGTAGCGGCGGACGCCCTCCGCGCCCCCGCCGTCGAAGTTGAGCCCCGCGCCCCACGGCGACTTGTGCGCCTCGCTGTAGAGCGGCATGAACTCGCCCGCGTAGTTGCCCTCGGGGCCGAGGTGGTTGTAGACGACATCCAGGATGAAGGCGAGCCCCGCGCGGTGGCACGCGTCGATGAGTTTCTTCAGGCCGTCGGGGCCGCCGTAGGTGGACTGCGGCGCGTAGAGGTGCGCGCCGTCGTAGCCCCAGTTGCGCGCGCCGGGGAACTCTGCGACGGGCATCAACTCGACCGCGGTGATGCCGAGCGACTTCAAGTGTTCGAGCTTCGGAATGATAGATTCAAACGTGCCCTCGGGCGTGAACGTCCCCGTGTGCAGCTCGTAGACGACGTAGTCCTTAAGCTCGATTCCCTTCCAATCCCTGTCCGTCCACTCGAACCCGTCGGGCGCGACGACGCGCGAAGGGCCGTGCACGCCCGCGGGCTGGAAGCGCGAGACGGGGTCGGGCCGCTCGTTCCCGTTCACCACGTAGAAGTAGTCCGCGCCCGCGGCGACTCCGGGCACGCGCGCCTCGAAGGCGCCCCCGCCGACCTCTTCCAGAGGGAACGTGCGCGGCCCTTCGCCCAACACTTTCACCTCAAGGCCCTCGGCCCGCGGCGCCCACACGCGGAAGACGGTGCTCCCGTCCGCCTGCGGCCGCGCGCCGAAGCGCAGCTCCCACGCCGCCGTCTCGACTTCCCTCACCACCGTCGTCATCCCTTCCCCCTTGAACTACTCTCCGACGCGCGCCAGCAGCGCCACCGGCAGCGGCGACAGAATCTCTCCGACCGGCAGCACGCCGTCGCGTGTCTCGAACTCGCGACCCGTGAGCACGTCGCGGAAGCGCACGCCCTCGACGCCTTCGAGGTGGAGCGCCGTGCCGCCCCACACTTCCCGCTTGAGACCGAGTGCGCCTTCGCGCCCGACGCCGAGGCGCGTGAAGAAGCGCGAGGCGACGACCACGCAGGCGTCGCCTTCGAGCGCGCGCGCGAATGAGACGACGTTGTCGGCGCGGCGGCCCGACGCGCTGAGCGGCAGGTACTCGCCGCGCGCGAAAAGTTCCGCGCGCTCGCGCCGGAAGTTGAGCGCGCGCGACGTGACGTACAGCTTGACGCGGCCGTCCTCAGGCTGTTCGAGCAAGCCCCCGACGAACTCCGAAACGTCGCCCCCTCCAACTTCACGCAGCGACGCGAGGAGCCGACGGCGCAGCCCGTAGTCAACCGGCCGGCGGTTGTCGGGGTCAACCAGCGTGAACGCCCAAAGCTCCGTGCCCTGGTAGAAGTCGGGCACGCCGGGCGCCGCCGTCTTCAGCAGCGTCTGCGAGAGCGAGTTGAGGAGCCCCGCGCGCGTCGGGAGTCTCTGGAACTCTTCGAAGTCGCGGATGAAATTGCCGCTGGCCGAAGGGTCGAGGAGCGAAGCGACGAAGTCCGAGACGGCGCGCTCGTACTCCTCGTTCGGGTTGATCCAGCTCGTGTGGAGCTTCGCCTCCTTCAGAGCCTTCTGCATGTACTCCTGCAAGCGGCGCGTGTAGTCCCCGCGGTTCTCATCCGTTAAGCCTGCGAGCGGCCAGGTGCCGACGAGCGTCTGGTAGATTAAATATTCCTCGTTCGCGTCGGGCGCCGCGGCGCCTTCGAGGCTCGCCTTCAGCCCGCGGTTCGACTCGCGCCAGCGGTGGAGCGCGCGGTTCCACTCTTCGGGAATCTCGGAGAGGACGTTGATGCGCGCGCGCGTGTCCTCGCCGCGCTTGGTGTCGTGCGTCGAGGTGGCCGAGAGCGTGTGCGGCCAGGTCTCCTGCCGGTCGCGGTT
>JAFAVK010000101.1 GCA_019242475.1 Acidobacteriota bacterium
CGCGGCCGCCTCGCAGCCTCTGCCCAAGCAGCGTTGAAGAGCCCGCGCTCGCAAGTTTCGAAGGATTTAACCACGGAGACACGGAGGCGCGGCTTGAAGGTATACCTCTTCAAGCCGCGCCTCCGTGTCTCCGTGGTTAAACTTAGAACTCAAGCCGCCCGGCGAGCTGGACGACCCGCGGCGGGAACGTGGTCGTCAGGTTGAAGGCGCCGGCCGTGTTGATGCTGCGGCTCTGGGTGGTGATCGCGAAATTCGTGTGGTTGAGCAGGTTGAAGGCTTCGGCGCGAAGCTGGAACCTCACCCGCTCCGTGATGCGGACGTTCTTGAAGAGCGAGGCGTCGAGGTTGAAGTAGCCCGGCCCGTCGAAGGCGTTGCGCGGCGTGTTGCCCACAGACCCCGGCGCGTTGTTGAAGAAGACCTGGCCGGTGAACGGCGCGGAGAGCGGCCCGTTCGAGAGCCGCCCCGTGTTCGGGTCAATCGCGCTCGGGTTCCTTGCCGGTCTGGTTGTCTTTGACGACCACCGTGGCCCCCGCGACCACGCCGCTCGCGTCAGAGACGGTGCCGACGAGGCGGCCCGTGCTCGACTGACTCAGCGGGGCGAGGGCGAGCGCCGAGGCGGAGGCGGCGAGCGCCAGCGCGGCGAGAACTGCGGACAAGAATCTTCTCATGTTCGTCTCCCTGGTGTGGCCGCCTTCGACCTAAAAGATGAACTTGGCCCGCAGGACGGCGCTGCGCCCGGGGAAGTCGCCGAGGGCGTAGTTGTTGAAGGCGCTGCTCGAAACGGTGGCGAACTCGCCGTTGACTTCGAGCCCGCCGTTCGGGTTGACGGCGCCGCCCGGCCCGAAGGAGGTCGCGTTGACGGTCTTCGGGCGCTGGTTGAAGAGGTCGAAGAACTCGGCGCCGATTTGGAAGTTGTAGCGCTCGCCGAAGCGGAAGTTCTTGATGAAGACCGCGTCGGTGCGGCTGCCGCCGCGCGTGCGGAGCGTGTTGCGCCCGCCGTTGGCGCGCGCGCCCGGCCCGGCCTGCACGTACTGCGCGGTCGGGTCGTCGGCGACGTAGGCGACCGTCGAGTTGCTCCCGAGCGCGACCGGCTGGCCCAGGGCGTTGAGCGCCGTCACGCTCGTCCCCGTGCCGGGGCGGCCGCCCAGGTTGACGATGGCGCGGTCGCCCGCCGAGTCGAAGTTCAAATTAGAGTCGATGCCGGAGAGCGGCGAGATGGGCTGGCCCGACTGCGCCGAGAAGATCGCGTTGACCTGAAAACCCCCGAGCGCGGCGCGCAGGAATTTGTTCGCGCCCCGGTTGAAGGACGGCACGTCGTAGTTGACCGAGGCGGCGAGGCGGTGCGGCACGTCGAGCGCCGAGAGCCCGCGCTCGGCCCGCATGTTGAAGGCGTCCTGCGCGCGGCGCGGGTTGACGGTGCTGGAGTTCAGCTCGTTGGTCGAGTCGTCGATGGCCTTGCTCCAGGTGTAGGCCGTCGTGAAGGCGAGGCCGCGCGTGAAGCGGCGCGTCAGGCTCAGCGCGCCGGAGTCGTACTGCGAGTTGCCCTCGGGCTCGAACTCGGTGATGTTGCCCGCGAAGCCGTAGCGCCCGAGCGCGGGCTGGCGCTCGGCCTTGAGCTGCCCGAGCGTGGTCGTGAGCGCCGACAACTGCGCCGCCGTCGGCTGGCCGAAGAAGGTCGGGATGTTCAGGTTCGAAGGGACGACGCCCGCGTTCAGACGAACCTGCACGGGCAGGTGGCGCCCGCGCGTGCTGAGGTAACGCAGCTCAAGCGCCATCGACGGCGAGAGTTCACGCTGGTAGGAGAGCGTCCATGCCAGCGAGTAAGGGTTCACCTGATCGGCCAGACGGTTGGCCGTCAGGGCGCGCGCCGACGCGGGCGTGTTCGCCGGCGGGAGCGTCGAGGGGAAGCCGCCGTTCTGTAGGAAGGGCCGGTTCGGGTCGAAGTTGAAGACGGCGGTGGCGAGGTTGATGTTGATCTCGGACTGAACCTGCGGCGGCGGCTCGAGCTCGGCGAGGTTCTGGAAGTTGTAGTAGTAGCTGACCGAGAAGTTCGCGCGCAGCGAACTCTGCCCCTGCGAGCCGAAGAGCAGGCGGCCGAGGCGCCCGCCGCCGGCCGGCGCATAGACCAGGCCGACGCGCGGCGCGAAGTTGTTCTTGTCCGTCTTCGGCAGGCCGAAGGTGATGACGCCCGGCACGTCGGAGACGGAGTTGAGCGCCTGAAGCTTCGAGTCGCGCGGCAGGGTCTCGTACTCGTAGCGGAGGCCGAGGTTGAGTGTGAGGTTCGGGCGCACCTTCCAGTCGTCCTGCGCGAAGCCGAAGTAGGACTTCTGATTCCCGACGAACTCGGGGTTCCCGACGCCGCGCAGGGCGACGAGCGAGGGGAAGCTGTCGCTGATTAGCTCGTCGAAGCTGCCGTAGAAGTAGTCGCCGCGCGCGCGCGGCAGGAAGAGGCTGCGCAGGATGAGGACGCGGAACTCGCCGCCGAACTTGAAGGTGTGCGGGCCGCGGAGGTAGCTCACCGTGTCGAACAACTGGTAGTTGTTATCGACCGGCGTGCCCTGCGGCAGGACGCCGAACGGCCCGATGTCGATCCCCGTCTCGACCGCGTCGAGGATGTTTGGAAATTCGGCGGCCGCGGGGTCTTTGATGACATAGTCCTGCGTGTGGCGGCGGTAGGCGAGGCGGAGGTCGTTGACGACGTTCGAGTTGAAGGTGTGCACCCACGTCGCCGAGAAGAGCTTGGCGTTGAAGAGGAGGTTGTTGTTGAACTTGGCGAGCGCGCCGCCCTGGCTGCCGCCGACCTGCTCCTGGCTGAGCCGGTAGTCGTTGTAGCGGTAGCGGAACTGGTTGCGCGCGTCGGGCTCGTGGTCGATGTTGATCTGGAACTGCTTGGAGCCGAACCCGTTCGGGCTGATGACCGTCACCGTCCCGAAGGGCACGCAGTTGAGGCTCGTCGCGGTCGCGCACTGCGCGTCGGTGAGCGTCGTCAGCACCGGCTTGCGGAACTCGGCGGCGGGGGCGAGGGCCGCGTTATTGCGGATGAGGTTGACGACGTAGGCGCTCGCCCCCGGCAGCCCGGCGATCTGGTCGAGCCCCCGGGAGGTCGGCGCGAAGAACTGGTAGGCGCTGCCCGTGCCCACGTTCTTCTCGCGCTCGAAGGCGCCGAAGAAGAAGAGTTTGTTCTTCAGCACGGGGCCGCCGAGCATCCCGCCGTAGCGGTTGTCACGGAAGCGCGGCGCGCGTTCCAGCTGGCCGGACTGCACCTGCTCTTCGACGGCGGTCGAGAGCGCGTTGAAGCGCTCGCTCTGGGTGTAGAGCCAGCCCGCGCCGTGGAAGTCGTTGGTGCCGGTGCGCGTGACGGTGTTGAACTGCCCGCCCGCGCCGCCCGCGCCGAACTCCGCGCTGTAGTTGTTGGCGAGCAGCGTGAACTCCTGCACCGTGTCCTGGATGACGCCGATGACGGGGATGGTCACGACGGCGTCGTTATTGTCCACGCCGTCAACCGTGAAGCTGTTGCCGCGCGGCCGCGCGCCGCCGACCGACCCGCCCGCGCCGAGGACGCCGGCCGAGCGCTCGACGACGTTGGGCGCCAGCACCGCGAGCTGGTTCGGGTTGTTGAAGACCGGCAGGTCGAGCACCTGGCGGTTGTCGAAGGAGGTGTTGAGCTGCGACGTGTCGGTCTGGACGAGCGCCTCGCTCGCCGCCGTGATCTGGACGCTCTCCGTCACGCCCGCGGCCTGGAGCGTCGCGTTGACCGTGGTGACCTGGTTGAGCGACACCTTAACTTCCTGCGTGGCGGGCGCGAACCCGGCGTTCTCGAAAGAGATCGTGTAGTCGCCGACGGCCACGTTCGGGAAGTGGTAGGAGCCCGCCTCGGTGGTCTGCGTCGTGAGGGTCTGCCCCTTCGCCTTGTCCGTCAGCTTGACGGTCGCGTTGGGGACGACCGCGCCCTGCGCGTCAACGACCTCGCCGTTGACGGCGCCGCCCGTCGTCTGCCCCGAAGCCGACATTGCCAAAACGCCGAGCAGCACGAGCGCGGCGGCAAAGAGCGTTCTCTTAATCCTCATGATTGACCTCTCAGATTTAATCTGCGTCCGTGGCCCGACGGCAGCGGTCGAGAGGGAGACATGCCCGCCGCGCGGCCAACTCGGCGGGGGAAGGGGCAACCGGTATGCCTTGAATGAGAGGCGGAGTTAAATCCTTGAGTCCGAGGCGATTGAATAAAAGGCGGAGGGGCGGGGCCGGCCGGCATCCAACTTTCCCAACCGGTACTTCTTAAATCATAACTAGTCTCGGAGAACGGGACGCAGGTCACGCCCGCGACCCTCGCCGTTAGAGACGAGAGCCCGTTCAGGAATTTCCTGCGTCCTTGAGAACAGAGCGTGAAGACAGTGCGAGCCGGTTGAAGGCTTAACCCTGCCGTCATCTTCCGTGGGGTATAGTGACCGAATCTACAGTCCGTAAATCACAGTTCGGAGGAGCAGTCAGATGAACATACACGGCAAACTGCTGCCGGCGTCGTTGGCGGCCGCGTTGGCGGTGTGGTCAACCGCGCAGGGGCAGGAGAAGAAAATCAAGCGGAGTGAACTGCCGCCCGCCGTCGAGCAGACCGTCGCCAGGGAGAGCGCGGGCGCGACCATCGAAGGGTTCTCCACCGAGGTCGAAGGCGGTAGGAGGCTCTACGAGGTCGAACTCAAGATCGACGGCCGCGGCAAAGACCTCCTGATGGACGGGCGGGGCAACGTCGTCGAGGTGGAGGAAGAAGTCGCCCTGGACTCT
Organism: Acidobacteriota bacterium; assembly: GCA_019242475.1. Lineage (GTDB taxonomy): Bacteria > Acidobacteriota > Blastocatellia > Pyrinomonadales > Pyrinomonadaceae > QHXN01. Next base: position 4,780 of record JAFAVK010000101.1, read on the forward strand.
TTGCCGACTTCAGTTCAAGAGGGGCTGACGCGGGCGGCGGGGCGCGGGACGATCAGCCGAGTCGAGTCCCTCACGAAGCGGGGGAAGCTGGTCGCCTACGAGGCGGTGGTGAAGACCGGAGCCAAGCGGCGCGAAGTTCAGGTCGGCCCGAATGGGAAGAGGCTGGCACACCCCGAATAGTCTGACTGCGGCAACAGCTTTACCGGGGCCGTTTGGTGGAAGGAGAGTGAAATGATGACGGACGGGCAAACGGATGAGGCGCGCGGGTTCGATCTGCTCAGCAAAGTCCCGCGAGTTACCCTGATGTTCTGGATCATCAAAATCTTCGCGACGACGCTCGGCGAGACGGGCGGCGACGCGGTGACCATGACGCTCCAACTCGGCTACGCCGTCGGGAGCCTGATCTTCCTCGCCTTCTTCGCCGTCACGCTCGCCGCGCAGGTCGCGTCGAAGCGCTACCACCCGTTCGTCTACTGGGCGGTCGTCGTCGCCACCACGACCGTCGGCACGACGATGTCGGACTACTTCGACCGCACGCTCGGCCTCGGCTACGTGAAGTCTTCGGCCATCCTCCTCTGCCTGGTTCTCGTGATTCTCTTCGTCTGGCGCCGCGTCACGGGGCGTTTGGAGTTCGAGAACATCACCGACCGGCGGGACGAGGTCTTCTACTGGCTGACGATCCTCGTGTCGAACACGCTCGGCACGGCGCTCGGCGACTTCACGGCCGACGACCTCGGGCTCGGCTTCCAGCGTGGCGCGCTCGTCTTCGCCGGGCTCATCGCGCTCGTGGCGGCGCTGCACTACTTCACGAAGCTCTCGGACAGCGTGCTCTTCTGGGCCGCCTACATCCTGACGCGGCCTCTGGGCGCGACGCTCGGCGACACGCTGACGAAGCCCCCCGACCAGGGCGGCCTCAACTTGAGCCGCATCACCTCCTCGCTCGTCATCGCGGCGGTCATGGTCGTCTTGATAATTCTATCGTCAAGAAGGTTGGGACGTTCCCCCGAATATTCAGACGGCGCGCCAACTTAACCGTCTGAAACCGCGTCGCTGGAATGCTCCCTTAATACGGCTCATGTCAGATAGAGCGGATTCCACCCACCCCTTTCTAATCCTTCGGGAGTGTCGTGTGCGTCATTCTTTTCGTGTGGCCGGTCTGCTCATAGTGCTTGCGGCGGCCGGTGTCGCGCAAACCCCGTCTAACCGCGGCGTCCTGACCGGCGTCGTCCAAGACCAGACGGGGGCCGCCATCGTCGGCGCGAAAGTCGAGTTGAGCGGCGGAGGCGTCTCGCCGCAGTCCGTCGCCACAGACCAGTCCGGCGGCTTCAGGTTCACGCGTGTCCTGCCCGCGAAGTACCAGCTCAGCGTGAGCAGCGAAGGATTCGAGCCGGCCGCCGTCGAACTGACGGTCGGCGCACAGCCCGTCGCCCCTCTAAGCATCTCGCTCGCCGTGGCGGACGTGCATCTGGAGACGACCGTCACCGACGAGGCCGCGCCGGTCAGCACTGATTCGGGCGAGAACAAGGACAGCGTCGCGCTGAGTGATGAGTCGCTCGGCAACCTCCCGGTCTTCGACCAGGACTACGTCGGCGCGATGTCGCGCTTCCTCGACCCGGGCAGCACGGGGACGGGCGGCGCCTCGCTCGTCGTGGACGGGATGGAGGTCAGCAACCTCGGCGTCTCCGCCTCCGCCATCAAGGAGATCAAGGTTAATCAAGACCCTTACTCGGCGGAGTTCCAGCGGCCGGGCCGCGGGCGAATCGAGGTGACGACGAAGCCCGGTACGCCCGAGTACCACGGCGCCTTCAACTTCACCTTCCGCGACGCGCACCTCAACGCGCGAGACCCCTTCGCGCTCTCGCGCCCGCCCGAGCAGCGGCGCATCTACGAGGGCGTGCTCACCGGCCCCGTCCGGCGGAGCAAAAGAACGTCCTTCCTCCTCTCGGCGAACCGCAGCGAGGAGGACTTGCAGGCGGTCGTCTTCGCCGAAGGGCCGGGCGGGGCCATCCGCGAGAACGTCGCCGCGCCCGCGCGCACGCTGCAAGTCACGGCGCAGATCAGCCACGCCTTCAGCGACAAGAACAGCTTCTCGGTGCGCGAATCCTTCCTGCGAGAGGGCACAGACAATCAGGGCGTCGGCGGCACGACCCTGCCCGAGGCGGGCGTCAACTACCGGAACATGGAGCAGGAGGTGACCTTCAGCCACACGCTCGTGCTCTCGCCGAAGCTGGTCAATAACTTCCGCATCCTGCTCGGCGCCGAGCGACAGTCGGCCGCGAGCGTCACCGACGCGGCGAAGGTCGTCGTGCTCGACGCCTTCACCGGCGGCGGCGCGCAGGCCGACCTGCTGCGTACCGAGTACCACGCGAACCTCACGGAGACGCTCTCCTACTCGACGGGCAAGCACTTCCTCAAAGGCGGCGTCAACGTCCCCGACCTGAGCCGGCGCGGCCTCGACAACAACCTGAACACGTCGGGCACGTTCTACTTTTCGAGCCTGAGTGATTACCTACAGCGCCGCCCCTTCTCCTTCGTCCGGCAACAAGGCGACGGGCACGTAATCTTCTTCGAGAAGGTCATCGGGTTATTCGCGCAGGACGAGTACCACCCGCGCAAGAACCTCATGTTCACCGTCGGCCTGCGCTACGACTGGCAGAACTATTTCCGCGACCACAACAACTTCGCGCCGCGCCTCTCGTTCGCCTACTCGCCCGACAAGAGTCAGAAGACCGTCATCCGCGGCGGCGCGGGCGTCTTCTACGACCGCACGGGCGTGCGTCCCGTTCAGGACGTTCTGCTCTTCAACGGCTCACGACTCCGGCAGTACGTAATTTCAAATCCGAGCTTCCCCGACCCGCTCGGCACGGGCGGAACGCTTTCGGCGCAGCCCGTCAGCGTCACGCGGTTCGACCCAGACATCCGCACCCCCTACACGATCCAGTACAGCGCCACCGTCGAACGGCAGTTGTGGAAGCAGACGACGCTGGCCGTCGCCTACCTCGGCTTCCGCGGCGTCAGTCAATTCCTCTCGCGCGACATCAACGCGCCGACCCCGCCCACTTATTCCGTACGCCCCATCTCGGCCTTCGGCGTGCTGCGTGAGATAGAATCGGCGGGTCGTCGCACGAGCGACTCGCTCGAAGTCACCTTCCGCGGCAACGCCACGCACTACTTCACGGGGATGGCTCAATACCGTCTCGCCGCGGCACACGACAACACCGCCGGCATCAACTACCTCCCGCCGAACACGTACGACCTCTCGGGCGAGTGGGCGCGGGCGGACTTCGACCGCCGCCAACGCTTCGAGATGCTCGGGACGATCAACCCCGGCCGGCTCTTCAACCTCGGCGTCTCGCTCTCGCTCTACTCCGGCCTCCCCTACACGCTGACGACCGGCCTCGACGAGTTCCACACGGGGACGGCGAGCGCGCGCCCCGCGGGCGTCCCGCGCAACAGCCTGCAAGGCCCCGGCTACGCGGACGTTGACCTCCGCTGGTCGAGGGACTTCTTTCTGGTCAGGGGGAAGAAGAAGGACGAGGGCGTGAAGGCGACAGTGGCGCTCGACGCCTTCAACGTCCTCAACCGCGTCAACTACACCAGCTTCGTCGGCAACCTCAGCTCGCCCTTCTTCGGGCGCGCGGTCGCGGCCCAGCCACCGCGCAGGTTGCAGCTCTCGTTCCGTGTGAAGTTCTAGCGGCGTAGAGGCTTAGCCCTGAAGGCGTCGTAAGTCATCCGGGGCGTCGGCCAACTCCGTCTCGCCCTGCGGCGGTCTGCGGCCTAACCCTTCGCCGCGGCCGACCTGCCGCGGCTGTCTCCGCCGGCCTCCGCAGGCGGCTGCGCTCAACCCTTAGGCGCTCTCGCGTGATGCCGTGTAGCCGATGAACAAGCGAACGAAGAAGGTGCTGCTCTTACCCTTCGCAGTGCTCTCCGCCTCTTTCCTCGTGGCGGCGGCGCTGGTGGCGGCGGACGGCCTGAGGGACGAGGTTCATCCGGCCGACGTGGCAATCGTCCCGGGTAACACCGTCGAGAGGGACGGGCAGCCTTCGGCCAGGCTGCGGGCTCGCCTGGATAAGACCCTGGAGCTTTACCGGGGTGGCATGTTCGGGCACGTCATCGTGAGCGGCGGCGTCGGGGCCGAGGGCTTCGACGAGGCCGAGGTGATGAAGCGCTACCTCGTCAGCCGCGGCGTGCCCGAGGAGCGCGTCATAGCCGACGGCGGGGGGGCGACGACCTACCTGACGGCGAGGAACGCGGCCGAGCTGATGAAAAGGAACGGGTGGGGGAGCGCGCTGATCGTCTCGCAGTACTTTCACATCGCGCGCACGAGGCTGGCCGTCGAGGGTTTCGGGGTGGGGCCGGTGTACAGCGCGCACGCGGAGTACTACGAGCTGAGAGACCTGTATTCCCTCGCGCGAGAGGTGGTCGGGTACGGCGCCTACCTGTTGCGCAGATATGATTGAGGCCCGGGCCGCCGGAGGCGGCCGCCGCCGTTACGCTTCGTCCGTTGCAGCTAGTTCTCGACTTCGATTTCCGCGGCCTGAGATTCCAGATACTCTTCAGAGCCATCCGCCTTGAAGAAGAGCAGGAACTTGATCGAATACCTGCCCGGCTTTGACTCATCAATCAAAGGCTCGAAGGGGACAGAGCCGGTGCCCCGCCAGTTGAGGCGGATGTCAAAGTTCCTGGTCTCCCCCGGTTTCAATGTAACCAGGTTATCCGCCGACGCTTTCTCGCCCACCAGATAACCGGGGCCGTTAGACCAGAATTTCGCCCCGCCACCGGCCGGCCGTACGGCCACATAGAGATCGGTCGGAGGCCAGATGCCGCCGTACCACTCGTGGGCGAGATCCCACCTGATGTCGTGCGCCGAAGAATTCTTTATGGTCACGGGGAGGCTCAGGACGGGCAGCCTTCCCCAGGCGAGGTTCATTAACCTCGGGCGGATGTTGCGGCTTTGCGGCGTGAGCAAGATGGCGGAAGCCTTGCGCTTGGCGCGCGCGTCTCGCAGCTCTCTTGTGAAGGCATCGGACGGCTGACCTTCTGCGGCCGGAGGGGCGGCGGATTGCCTCCCCGACGAATTCGAGGCCGGGGTCGCAGCGCCAAGCCCGCCCCCAACCACGAAGGTTAAGGTGATGGTAAGGGTTAAGATGATGATTCTCATGAGTACTCTGTGCCGTCCTTTCGACAGAAGCCTAACGCCCGGCATCGCCCGCCCGCAAGATCGCCGATGAAAGCCGCGCCGTCGCGGGTCGGGCGCATGCCGTCGTCGGGCGGCGCACCCGCAGAAGGTACTGCTAACCATCAGTCTCACTTTAGAGCTGAAAAATTGACTGGCCCCTTCTGTTGTTATATAAGGCTTGCCGTTCTTACCGCGCTCTTCTCTAATCTCTTAATGAGGCTTGCTTCTATGGGGAATGAATCATTGTCGGAACCCGTCCGCGTACTCACCGAGTACAGCCAAAAGCGCGCCGGCGCCAACGAGGTCATGCGCGCGCTCGCGAGCCACAAGGGTTGGCTCGCCCCGGCCTTGATGTTCGCGCGGGCCGAGGGGCAGGATCTTTTTCTAGACAGCATGGTGCTGTTCGGCACGGAGACGCGCCTGCCGCCGGGCGAGCTGTGGGTCTTCACCGACCGCGCCGCCGCCGAGCGCGCGCAGGCGGCCGGGGCGCTGCTCGGGCCGTACGCGGCCGACATCGCCGGCACCGAGTTATTCGCCAAGATAGACCCTGGCTTCCAGATAGTCCGCGTGAACCCCTACTCGCCCGTCGAGCAGGGCTGGCAATTCCTCCCCGGCGGTTACGAGGTGGCTCAGCTCTGGGCGCAGGTCGTCGCGCTCGAAGAGAGCTTCGAGGACGGGGGCCAATCGTTCTACGAGGCCATCGCCCGCTTCCGAGGCTTCATGCTCTTCAACGGCCCGTCCGGCTCCGTCATCACCCTGCCGAATCAGGGCGGGCTGAAGAATCCGGCGGCCGTGTTCACCGCCCCGGATTGCGTCGAGGCTTTCCTGGCCCGCCTCACCGACGAGCAGCGCCGGGGTCTTGAGCGCATAGCCCCCGACGGCATGACCCTGATCAAGAGGCTGCCGCTTCAGGGGATCGACGGCCTGCTCATAAACGCGTTCGGCCCCGGCCCCGCCACCGTGCTCTTCTTCGCCGAGATCGAAGACGTCAACTCGCTCTACGGCGACGATTGACGACGCCCCGGCCGCGGGTGTCGCGCTTCAGTGAAAATACTTCTCCCTGACCTTCAGCCCGATGGCGAAGAGTAGGTAGATCACGCCGAGGGTTAAGGGCAGGACGCCCCAGACCAACACGTCGCCGGCCGTCGTCGCGTAGTGCCCGCCGGTCTTCCCGACCCTCTCGCTCCCCGGCGGGTAATGGCCGAGGAAGCCCAGCGCCCCGCAGAGGATGATGAACAGTGCGACGGCCAGGTGGGTGTTGCTGTCGAAATACCCGGCCCGGCGCCGCACGTACAGCTTCGCCCCGCACGCTTCGCAGGCCGCGGCGTCCTCGGGGTTGAAGGCCCCGCAGGAGGGGCAGACGTTCTGCTTCGAAGGCAGGATGGAACTCATAGGCCGACCGAAGCGGCGTGCGGCGCTTAAAACTTGTAGTCCCTGAAGGCGGGAGACGTGTAGCGCGTCCCGTCATCGCCTTCGACGACGACGGAGATGAACTCCCATTTACCGTCCGTCGTGTTATACGCGACCGTCGTCTCGCCCTTGCCGGAGGGGACGGTCTTTCTCCCCGCCTATACATCTTCAGCCTTCGGCGGACTCCTCCCACCCGAGCCGGCCCAGGGCCTCCACGCGCCGCAGGTTCCTCTGGATGTAGAGCTTGGGGAATTCGAAATCCAGCCGCGCCTCGCGGCCGCCCGCGCGTACGAGCAGCGACAGTTCGATGCGGAACTCCCCGTCGTCCCGCCAGATCGGTGCGTGCGCCCCGGGGGCGAGGTCTCGGACGAGCACGTCGGCGGCCTGGCTGTGCCCGAAGTCGCCCCACTCGGTGCTGACCCGGTATAACGCCGCGGATTCGAGGGGCACGTCGCCGTCATTAATCAGGTAGAAGCGCCACTCGCCGGCGCCGACCGGCGGCTCACGGCAGGCGGCCACGCGGCAGCGAACCCGCACACTTTCATTCATAAGCCTGTGCCCTCCTGCCACCCGACTACAAGGTTAGACGTACTACAGCCGCCGACAAACGCGCGGGCGGCCGCCCGAAGCGACGGGAAGATATTACCGGGAAGAAGAGGTGTCAAACGGACTGTGAGGGGCGGCTCAGGCTTCAAACTCTCAGCCGGGAAGTTCGGCGTCGGGCTTAGGAATCACGGCAGACCTCAAATTCTACCGCCCGGCTTATTAGAGCCCGACCCGCCCCGCGCGAGCATACTCTTCCGCGTTGTGCGCTTCAACGCGGAGGGGCGGGGCGCCTGTGTCCCCTCCCCAGGAATTTTCTTCTCACGCGATAAGAATTGTCTTATAACTTTTTATGTGGCGCGGTAAGATTCTGGGCTACGAAGGACTGACTGAAGAGCGCGTCTAATTCCCTGAACAGGTTTGAGATGAGTATATTCCTCGGATTCGTCACCGCACTGGCAGACGCCGTGGCAGAGCCCGTGCGGGTCGCGGCGGCCACGAGCGAGAGTCGTGTGGGGCTCTACGTGGCCGGGCTGGCGGGGGCCGCCGCGATAGCGGCCGTGGGGTTAATACTTCTTCGGCGCGGACGCGAAAAGGGGTGAGGGGTGGTTAAGATAGGAATGATTGTGCTCATCTTGGGCATCCTCGGGGTGCTGCTCGGGGGCGGCACGCTGCTCGTCTCGCTCCTCCTGCCGACCCTGACCGACGGCCGTACGAGCTGGGACGAGGCGATGTTCGGCATCATCCCGGGCGCCATCGCCCTGGTCTTCTCTTTCATCGTCGCGGCCGCCGGGCTGGTCATGATGTTGATGGGTCGAAGAAGAAGGGCCGCGGGTATATAGAATCTCAACCTCGGGCATCGATATAGTTGGCTCACCCGCAGTCTTTTGAACCGCCTGCTTTCTTTCTCCGTACCCGCATCTCCCACAACTATGATTGAGGTCTACACGGCACGAGGAGGCACTGAATGAGCGACGACGAACTGTCCCGCCGGGAGATGCTGCGCCGCGCGGCACTGGCAGGTCTGGGCATCGCGGGCGCGCACACCCTGATACTTGCCGGCGAAGGCGGAAGCGCCCTGGAGTCCCTCATCGCGGGGCCGCAGCCCAAACACCAGTCCATGATCGGCGTGCCGTTCGAACGCCACGAGACGGTGCGCCTGGCGGTCGTGGGCACGGGCCTGCGCGGGCGGAGCGTGTTGGGCGAGTTCCTGAACGTGCCGGGCGTGCAGGTGACCGCCCTCTGCGACGTCGTGGAGGAGAAGGTCGTCCAGGCGAAGGCGCTGGTCGAGAAGGCGGGGCAGAAGACGCCCGCGCTCTACTTCAAGGGGGAGCGCGGGTTCGAGGAGGCGGTCACGCGCGACGACGTCGATTTTGTCTACATCGCCACGCCCTGGGAGTGGCACGTGCCGCAGGCGCTGGCCGCGCTGAACGCGGGCAAGCACGCCGGCACGGAAGTCCCGGCCGCCTACACCATCGAAGACTGCTGGAAGCTGGTCGAGACTTCGGAGCGGACGCGGCGCCACTGCCTCATCATGGAGAACTGCTGCTACGACTACGACGAGCTGATGGTCTTAAACATGATCCGCGCAGGGCTCCTGGGCGAGCTCGTGCACGGGGAGTGCGCCTATAACCACGACCTGCGTCAAATCCTGTTCGAGACGCGTGACGAGGGGCTGTGGCGTCGGCGCCATCACACCCTGCGCGACAGCAACCTCTACCCGACCCACGGGCTCGGCCCGCTCGCCAACTACATGGGCATCAACCGCGGCGACAAGTTCGAGTACCTCGTGGCGATGAGTTCGGGGCACCGGGGGCTCGAAGCCTACCGGAAGGAGCACCTCGCGGCCGACGACCCGCGGCAGAAAGAGGCGTACCGATGCGGCGACTACAACACGTCCATTATTAAGACGGCCAGGGGCCGCACGATCATGCTGCAACACAACGTCAGCACCCCGCGGCCGTACGACCGCATCAACCTGATTCAGGGCACGAAAGGCATCTTTCGCGACTACCCCGCGCGCATCTTTATAGACGGGCAAGAGGGCGAGCACGCCTGGCAGGACACGGATAAGTTTAAGGCCCGGTACGAGCACGAGCTGTGGCGCAAAGAGGGCGAGACGGCGCGGCGTCTCGGCGGGCACGGCGGCATGGATTATTTGATGTGCTTCAGGTTGGTCGAATGCCTGCGGCGGGGGCTCGCGCCCGACATAGACGTTTACGACGCGGCCGCCTGGAGCGCGCCCGGGCCGCTGAGTGAAATCTCAGTCGCCAAAGGCTCCGGCCCGGTTAAATTCCCGGACTTTACGCGCGGAGGGTGGACGCAGGAACGCAGGTCTGTGCCGTAGTCGGGTCGGCCCGAAGCGCTCGCCGGTAATTGGTTGGCGGCGCGGCCAGGCACGCGGAAACAATGAAGAGGCGGCTCGGCCCGGTGACGACGGTGTCGTACGTCTGTACAGACATTACCGATCAAGCTTCTCCGCATCGACGTAGAAGTTGCGGTTGACTTCGAATGTCTTGATCTCTTCGGGGGAGACGAAGGTCTGTACCGCCTCGGTCGGCGTGATTGAGACCTCCTTGCCGTTAATGGATACACGGATCGGCATCGCGAACCCTTTAACCACTCTCTCGTAGCTGTACGACAGCGTCTTTCCGCTGACCCTGTATTTGAAGAGCGGGATGTCCGTCGTCCGCAGGTATTGGTCGAACACCTTGCCGAGGTCAAGGCCGGCCTTCTGACTGATGTAAGATTCGACCTGCTGCGTCGTCACGGTCTGGTGCCAGAAATCGGCGTTGAGCCCGCGCAGGATGGAGAGCCATTTGGCGTCGTCGTTAATAATGTGGCGGATGGTGTGCAGCATGTTCCCGCCTTTGGGGTACATGTCGCCCGACCCTTCCCTGTTCGCGCCGTAGGTGCCGATGATGGGCCTGTCGTTTCTAATGCCGCGCCGAGTGCCGATTATGTAATCTTCGGCCTCTCGCTTGCCGAAGTGGTACTCGACGAAAAGGCTCTCCGCGTAATTCGCGAAGCCCTCGTGAATCCACATGTCGGCCGCGTCCTTCATCGAGATGTTGTTGCCGAACCACTCGTGCGCGGATTCGTGGACGATGATGAAGTCGAACTTGAAACCGACCCCGGTGCCGCTCATGTCCCGCTGAAGGTAGCCGTTCCTGAACCAGTTGCCGTAAGTGACCGAACTCTGGTGCTCCATCCCCGGGTATGAGACCGTGACCAGCTTGTAGCTGTCTTCGTAAAAGGGGTACTTCCCGAACCAGTGTTCGAAGGCTTCCAACATGCGGGGGACTTCCTTGAATTGCCTGAGCGCGGTCTCTTTTTGGTGGGCCAGCACCCAGTAGTCCATGTCCAGCACCCCGCCTTCGCCGCGGTACTTCTCAGAGAAGTTGACGTAGTTGCCGATGTTGACGTTGACCCCGTAGTTGTTGATTGGATTGAGGACTTCCCAGTGAAAGGTTTTCGTCTTGGCGGCGGTGTCGTGGTCTATTTTTTTCAAGCGGCCGTTGGAGACGGCCACCAGATTTTCCGGCACGGTCACGCCGATTCTCATCCCGCGGTCGGGCTCGTCGGCCCCGTGGTCTTTATTCGGCCACCAGATGCTCGCCCCGATTCCCTCACAGGTGGTGACGATGAAATGCTCTCCGAGGTCGTCACGGCCCCAGGTGACCCCGCCGACCCAGGGGGGATTCTTACTCGCGACGGGGACGCCCTCGTAAAATATTTCGACCTTATCTTCTACGCCTTTCGGAAGCTCCTTCTCGAAAGTTAGCCAGTAGACGTTCCCTTCGCGCTCGAATTTGAGTTGAGACTCACCGTGAGTGACTTTTGTGATCGCGAGCGGCGGCTGCAAATCGATCTGCATTCTGCTCCCCGCCTTGAGAGTCTTAAAGGTTATCGCGTTCGACCCTTTCAGCCTCCGCGTTTCAGGCAGAAACTCGACCTTCAGGTCATAGTGCAGCACGTCCCACCATTCGCGCTCGGGCGTGACAGAGCCGCGCAGCATCTCCTGCCGGGTAATAGGCTCAGTTTGGGCAAAGAGGTGGCCGGAGCCGCCTTGCACATATAGAAGTATTCCAACCGCAACTATTATTAATTTACGCATGCTCATCAGAACCTCACAGGTTTGAGAAGCGGACTGCCTCAGTCGCCCGCCCGGCGCCGCCTTCAGCCTTCAGCCTCCGGTTGAGCTTATGGCTTGAAGCCGACGCTCTGCCAGAGCTGCGCGCAGTCGTAAAGCTTGCCCTCCGTCACGACGAACTTCGTGTTGCGGATGTTGCCGATGCGTTCGAGCGGGTTGCCCTCGACGATGACGAGGTCGGCGACCTTACCCGCCTCGACCGTCCCCAAATCTTTCTCCATTCCCATCACGCGCGCGGGGACGATGGTCGCGGCCTGGATGGCCTCCAGCGGCGTGAAGCCGGCCTGCACGTACAGCTCTATCTCGCGGCGCACGCTGTGGCCGGGCACGACCTGGTCTGTGCCGGCGACGATGCGCAGCCCGTTGCGGTGCAGCTCGCCCGTGATCTTCAGGAACAGGTCAAGCAGCGCGCGCCCGTAAGCGGCGCGCTCGGGCGGGACGCCCGTGTTGTTGATGGGCGCGTCAAGCTCGCGCGGGAGTTTCGCCGCGCCCGGCTCGATCTGCGCGAAGGGCACGTCCGCCGGGTGCAGGAGCCACTCGAAGACGACGAGCGTCGGGTCGAAGACGGTGTCGTGTGCTTTGAAGAACCGTATCGCCGCTTTCGCCTCGGGCGACTCGAAGTCAACCCTGGGCACGACGCCCGGCTGCCGTTTGTAATCTTTCGGCAAAAGGACTTCGGGCAAATATTGAATGTGGTTAATCTGATCCATGCCGGCCTCGACGGCCTGGACGGCGTTCATCCCGTTCGGCACGTGCCCCGTCACGGTCATCCCGAGCCGGTGCGCCTCGGCCGTAATCTCTTTCAAGATGTCCGGCTTGATTGAGCTGTAGATTTTTATCTGCTGGAACCCCGCGCCGTGGTAGCGCCTGACGACGGCGCGCGCCTCTTCGGGCGTGTTGGCGCGGATGACGCCGAGCGCCATCCGGCTGTCACCGTCCACGACCCCGGCGAGCAGAATCCTCGGCCCGAGCCCGCGCCCTTCCCTGATCGCGTCGCGCACGGCGGTCATGAACTCGAACTCGTTGCCCACGTCGCGCACGGTCGTCACGCCCGCGGCGAGGTAGACCGGCCCCCATTCGACCTGCTCGAAGTGCGCGTGCATCTCCCAGAGGCCGGGCAGCACGTACCGCCCCTGCGCGTCGAAGAGGCGCGCGCCCTTCGGAATCTTGACCGACGCGCGCGGGCCGACGGCGGTGATGCGCCCGCCCTCGATGACGACGACGGCGTCTTGAACAGGCGCGCGGCCGGTGCCGTCAATCACGTTCGCGTTCGTGATGACGAGCGCGCCTTTACGCTGCGGACTGATGCGCCTGGAAATCCCGGCGAGTGCGGCCATCCCGTCGTCCGCGGCCTTGCCGACGAAGACGGGCAGGGCGGACTCGTAGCCCTCGCGCAACGCCTCGAAGTGGTCGAACTCCGCGTCCACGCAGACGAGGGCGACGAGGTTGCGCTCCTTGTCGAGCCAGAGCGCTTCGCGCCCCCAGATGAGGCCGCTCACGCTGTAGCGTTCGAGCTCGACTTCGCGGCCGCCGACGCCGACGCGGTCGGCCCCGCGCCTCTCGACCGTCACGGAGCCGCCGGGGAGGGTTTGCAGCGCGCCCTCGATACGGTTGGCCGCGAGGTAGCGCAGAAGCATCATCTGCACCGCGGCCGGCGCGTAGCCGGCGATGGTAAAGAAGCGCGCCGGCACGGACGCCTGCCTCGTCTCTTTGCCTTCGCGGACGGTGGCCGCATCTCCATTGATTTCGACGGACGTGTCGATGGTCGAGCCGCGCGCCGTCTGACCCTTAATTTCAAAGGACTCGGGCGTCAGGTTCTGCTTCGTCCGCAGCGTCGTTTCGAGCGGGACGGGCGTCCCGCGGTCTGTGAACTTGAAGTGCGATTTGACGACGAGGGAGTCGCCGTCGCGCGAGACCTCGTAGGTCTCCTCGCCGATGGGCTGCTCGAACTTGTGGAGGGTGAACTTCCCGCTCTCGACGACCGCCGGGGACGCGCCCTGCGCCCGCGCCCGGGCGGCGGACATGAGCACAAGCGCCAGCGGCAAAAGGCCGCAGCCAATCGTCTTCAACTTCCTGCCGAAGAGAAATCCAACCATAAACTTTCCTCCGAAGTTTTTGGAGAGGCAGGCATAAGAGTACATTCTCGCCCGGCGGCGCGTGAAGCGATGACGGAGTAAGTGCGGCGGGGGCCGGCCGGTCTACGTCGGGGTAGAAGTCGCGCGGCGGCGGCCCGCTGCGCCGGTCAACGTCCAGCCCGGAGTGTGCTTGCCGAATCCCGTGAGGACGCCTTCCAAAACCGGCAGCATGTTTGAGATGCGCCTGGCGCGGATCACCACGTCCCAGAGGGGCTCGAACTTTTTCCAACCCCCGGCGTAAGCGACGTGCCGCGCCGCGCCGATTAAGTCCGGCTTCGTCGCCGCCCCCCGCATAATCGAGCGCCAGCGATAGAATTCACTGTAAGCCTTCCGGTAGCCCTTCTCTAAAGCCCCGGCGGTCATGCGTGCGGGGCGGAAGACCGTGTGGCGCGTGTCGTATAAATCCCAGTCCGTATGCAGAATGCGCCCGGCCTTCAGCATCCTCTCGTAGAGCGCGGTGCCCGGGTAAGGCGTCAGGATGTGAAAGGTCGCCGTCTCTATCCCTTGACCGACCGCCCATTCGACCGTGCGCTCGAACACGGTCTCATCGTCGCCGTCCATGCCGAAGACGAAGCTCCCGTTAACCATCACGCCGAGGTCGTGCAGGCGGCGGATGGCCGCCCCGTAATCCCTGTTCAGGTTGTGGGGCTTTCGCTGCTCCCTTAGATTATCGTTGCTGAGCGTTTCAAATCCGACGAAAAGGCTGCGCAGCCCGCACGCCACGGCCTTCTCCAAAAGGCGCGGGCGGAGCACGGACTGCACGGTGCCCGCCGCCTGCCAGAGTCGGTTCATCCCGCGCATCCCGTCGAAGAGGGCTTCCGCGAAGCGCGTGTCGCCGAACAGGTGGTCGTCCAGGAAGTAGAGGTGGCGGCCCGGGAGTCTCTCTATCTCCGCCAGGGCGTCGTCAACCCTTTGCGTGTAGAAGCCCCGCCCGCCTTCGAAGAAAGCCTCCTTGTAGCAGAAGTCGCAAGAGTGCGGGCACCCCCTGGAGACGACAATCGAGTTCGGCACGAGATACAGGTGGCGCTTAATCAGGTCGCGTCGAATCCTCGGCAGGCGTTCGAGCGTGCGCACGCTTGAGCGGTAAATCTTCCCCGGGCGCCCCGCGCGGTAGTCGGCGAGGAAGGCGGGCCACGTGTCTTCTCCGGGGCCGAGAAAGATCGTATCGGCGTGCGCCGCCGCTTCGTCGGGCAGAGAGGTGACGTGCAGCCCCCCGAGTACGACGTACGAGCCGCGGCGGCGGTACCGGTCTGCCAGTTGGTAAGCGCGCCGGGCCGAGGTGATGTAAACCTGTATGACCACCAGATCGGGGCGGTCGTCGAGTTTGATCGCCTCTACGTGCTCATCCTGGAGGGTGACTTCGACACCGTCATCGAGGTATCCGGCCAGGGTGGCTAAACCCAGGGGCGGGAACAGTGAATACTTGACCGGGCGGAAGAAAGGGCTTTTGGCTTCGGTCAAAGCCGGGAGAATCATCTTCACCTTCAACGTCAAAGCGTTTCTCCGTTATCGACTACTTGAGCCGCAGGTAAGCCCCCGCAAGGTGGCGCCCTTAAGTCACGTCAAGGTCTTTGTACCATAAAGCAATAAAACATCCAATACATTTTCGTCCACTGTGCCGTGCGGGTCACTGCTTCGCCTTCTGCAACTCGTCGAGCGTGCGCTTCAAGTCGTCGAGCTTCTGGCCGGCTTCGCCGAGTTTGCCCTCGGCGGTCAGGCGCTGATAGTCCGCGAGGTCTGCGGCGGCACGACTGATCAACTCGGCCGCCGTCGTCGTTCCCGCAGCAGCTTGCGGCGCCGGCGTCGCGGGCGCGCCGCCCGCCCCGGGCGGGGGCTTGACCCCGGCGTCGGTGCCGAAGAGGCTCGTCAGGGCTTCGGCGAAGCTCGTGCCGAAGGCGAGGCGATCCTGCGTGGCGAGGACGACGAGGCGCAGCTCGGGCATCGGCGAGCGCTCGGCCTGGAGGTAGATCGGCTCGACGTAGAGGAGCCCGCGGCCGAGCGGGACGATGAGGAGGTTGCCGCGTTGCGCGTGCGAGCCCTGTTGATTCCAGAGCGTCAGTTGTGAAGAGAGTTGTGCGTTCTGGTCAATGCGCGCGTTGACCTGTGTCGGCCCGTTGACGAGCTTCGACTTCGGGAACTTGTAGACGAGCAGCGAGCCGTAAGAATCGCCGTCGCTGCGGCCCGCCATCCAGCCGATGAGGTTGTCGCGCGAAGCGGGCGTGAAGACGATGACGTCCGTGAACTCGGTCGCGGGCGACACCCCGGCGGACGCGCCGGGCAGTTGCAGCAGCGCGAAGTAGGGTTCGAGCGGGCGCGCGTCGCCGCCCCCGCCCTCTTTCGCCGCGGGCGCGCGGGCGACGCTCCACATGTCCTCGCGCTGGAAGAAGACCTTGGTGTCGTCCGTGTGGTAGAGGCTGTAAGCCTCGGCCTGCGCCGTCAACAGCGTTTCGGGGTAGCGCACGTGCGCGCGCAGGGTCTCGGGCATCGCGTCGGCGTCGCGGAAGAGCGCGGGGAACAGGTTGCGGTAGGCGCGCAGCAGCGGGTCGTCTTTGTCGAAGACGTAGAAGGCCACCGAGCCGTCGTAGGCGTCAACCGTCACCTTGACGCTGTTGCGGATGTAGTTGATCGCGCCCCCGGCGACCTCGTTGTGGCGCGCGTAAGGGTAAGTGTCGGTCGTCGTGTAGGCGTCCAGCATCCAGTAGAGGCGGCCGTCGCCGTTGACGACGATGTAAGGGTCTGCGTCGTAGAGGAGGAAGGGCGCGAGCGTCCGCACGCGCTCGCCGACGCGGCGGCGCATGAGCACGCGGCTCTCAGGCGTCACGTCGTCGGCGAAGGGCAGACGCGACAGATCGCCCAGCTCCCACGCGAGGACGAGGCGGCGGAGGGTGCCGCCGACGGGGAAACCTCCCGCGCCTTCGTAAACGGTCGAGGCGTTGGCGTCGCCCTGCGGGTAGTCGAACTCCTTCTGCTTCGTCTTGACGTAGACGGTCGTGTCGGTCTTCTCGCCGAAGTAGATTTGCGGGCGCGTGACTTTGATTTCGGGCGCGGCCGACTCGACGGGCATGTTCGAGAGGACGAACTGCGGGCGGCCTTCGGGCGTGAAGCCGTTGGCGGTGTTCATCGTCACGCCGTAGCCGTGCGTGTAGATCAGACGCTCGTTGATCCAGTTGCCGCGCGAAGAGGCGGGCAGCTTCGCCACGTCCAGCTCGCGCGCCGCGAGCATCATCTGCCGCGTCGTCCCGCCCACCGTGTAGCGGTCGATGTCCACGTCGCTGAAGTCGTAGTAGGTGCGAATCTCCTGCACCTGCCGGAGCGTGTCCTGGAGCGCGTGGTAGTCCCAGATGCGGAGGTTGTCGAGCGTCGGGCGGTTATCGGCGAGCGCGTAAGCCGCGTCGTCGGCGTCGGCGGGGAAGTCGCGCGCCTCGACCCGTTCGAGGTTGAAGGCGCGGCGCGTGGCCGCGATGTTGCGCCCGATGTAGGGCGACTCGCGTTCGAGTTCGTTCGGCTTGACGACGAAGCTCTGCACGTAGCCGGGGACGATGACGGCCGCGACGATGTAGACGACGAGGGGGAGAGCGATGGACGCGAGCAGCACACGCGGGCGGCGCAGGGCGAAGGCGTTGACGAGCGCGAGCGCGGCGGCGGCGGCGAGCGCGACGGCGACGGCCGAGAGGCCGGGCAGAAGGTAATGGTCTTCCGTGTAGGTGACGCCGCTGAAGATCGGGTGGTCGTCGAAGAGGTACGCGAAGCGAGAGAGATAGACGTGCAGCGCCAGCGCGACGAGGAGCGCGGCCAGCGCCGCCGAGACGCTCGCGTAAGCCGCGTCGCGCGCCGCCGAGGAGAGGTGAGCGCCCTTCGCCCGCAACGTCTCACGAACGTCCTTGCCGGTCGGAAGCAAACCCAGGAGCGCGTAGGCGCACGCGCCACAGAGCACGACGAACGCCAGCGTCAGGAGCCAAGACGAGAGTGACTGCACGGCGGGCAGCGTGAAGAGATAAAAGCCGAGCCGCCGGCCGAAGACGGGGTCGGCCTCGGCGGTCGGCGGGGCGTTCAGCCAGAGCGCGAAAGTCTGCCACGACTCGCTCATCGAGAGGCCGTAGACGAGGCCGAGGAGCGACGCGACGACCCACGCCAGAGGCTTCAGCAGGCGTGCGGGTTTGACGAAGAGCGGCTGGTTGTTGAGGACGACGCGCCGCGGCGCGAGCGCGGAGACGCCGAAGGCGCGCTCCAACAACCAGAACGCCCCACGCAGGACGAACGTCGTCACGAGCGCGAAGACGGCGAAGCAGGCCGACTCGTAGCCGAAGGTCGTCCAGTAAACGGATTCGTAGCCGAGCGAGCCGAACCAGAGCGTCTCCAGGTACACGCCGGCCGCGCGCGTGAGCACGACGAAGAGCACGACCGTAGCCAATATCAGAAGCCAGCGCCTACGCCTTCGCCTTCCGGGCGCGTGGTGCGGTTCGATGTCTATGATCTCCCCCTCGAAGTCGTCAGGCGCAGTCGGTGTTCGCGGCTCGTTCATGTCGATAGGATACTCCGAAAAGTCGGGAAGTATAGTGGGCGGCGGCTTGTTCGGTATACCTCGTGAGCGGGGCTGTGTTCTAGGACAAGGGGATGTCAAGAGAAGACTTCACCCTAGCCGGTTCAAAGCAAGGCTTGCGACACAACCGAACAGTCACCTCAGTTGGAGATGAAGTCTGTCGGCGTCCCGTATAAAGTCTCGATGCGCTCGTCGGAAGCCACCACCTCGGGCAGGAGCGACATCAACATGCTCCGGTTGATGAGCGGGCCTTGCAGCAGCGGGTTCCTCAATATCTCCAGCAGCTCGGCGTGTTCGGGGTGGCGGGGCGAGGTCACGTCAACCTCCGCGAAGGTCTCCTCGTCATACGCGCCGTAGTTGGTCACGCGCTGGAACCAGACCTGGTCGGCCCCGAGCCGCTTGCCCAGCTCGACGAAGTCGAGCATCTCGCGGAAGTTCTCCCTCTGCACGACGAAGTTAATCCAGAGTTGCGGTATCTGTCCCGAACGCCGCAGGCCGGCGATGAATTCGAGGTTGGCCGTCAGCACCGCCCACTTCCCGGGCCGGCGCAGCTTCTCATAGGTCTCCGCCCGGGCCGCGTCTATCGAGACCGACAACTGCCCGACCATCTCCGCCAGCTCGGGGAACGTCTCCCACCTCTGTCGCGTCAGCAGCAGCGCGTTGGTGATCAGGTGGATGTGCAGGCGCGGATACTCTTCGCGGTTCAGCGCCGCGAGGATGGAGCGGTAATGCCTGCTCGCGAACGCCTCTCCCCCGCCGGAGATGTAGCCGCCCTTCGCGCCCCTCAGCAGCGGAAGGATGACGCGCTCCCGCGCGCGCTCGTAAGCATCCTGCTCGTCCGCCTTCGCCGCGACGATCTCGGTGCGGCAGGAAGGGCACGCGAGGTTGCAGGTCGAGTCGTAGTTCAGCTCGAACACGCCCGGCGACCCTTCGAGCCGCGTCACGCGCCCGTCGATGTAGCCGCGCAGCACGGGGTCTTCGATCTCGTCCTTCCGCGGGAGCTTTTGCGCCGTGATGAAAGAGCAGAGGGTGCGGCTACAGTAGCTGAAGTCGCCGTCCAGAACCGAGCGGCGAATCTCCTGTGCCGCCTCGGAATTCCAGACCGCGTCGCCCGACTCGGCCTCAAGGACGTTACCCACCGGGTACGGCACCCACGCGGGGCAGGAGCAGGCGAAGGCGCTCCCCTTCCACCCGGTCGAGAGGTACGTGAACGGCACGAGGCAGAACTTATCTTTGAGGTCGTAGTCCAGAACGTCGAGGGCCGCGTCCTCGCAGCCCTCCTCGCGCTTCGCGCGGTAGGCACGGAACAGGAGCTGCTGCGCGGTGACGCAGACGGCCTGAATCCGCAGCGCGCGTTGAATCACTTCGAGCGCCGCGTCCGCCTCGCCCCTTTCGAGCAGAAGCTCGGCGCGTGCCAGCAGGGCCGGGCGCGAATCGGGGAGATGCTCGAGCAGCACCGCCGTCAAACTCAGCGCATCATCCGCGCCGCCGCGCGAGAGGTAGTCGAGGAAGATTCTGAGCAGTCTGAGCTGAATGGTAACGTCAACGTAAGACCTGAGCTTGAGTTCCCTGTGCCCGACGCTGCCGTCGTCTATCGACGCGCAGGCGTTCAGCAGAGACTCGGCGAACGCCCTGCCTCTGCCCGCGTCGGCCTTCCACTCCTCAAGCCGGCCGCACAGCACTTCGAGGTGTGCCGAAACGGTCGAGAGCATCGCCCCGCGGTCGCCGCCCGCCGGGACGAAGTCGTAGCACGCGCGCCCGAGCCAGCGACGGCGCACGTAGTTCCGGAGCATCGTTCGCAGAGCGGCCGCGCCCGACAGAGCCCTCACGCCGCGCGCCGCCTGCCGCCCCGCCCACGCGCGTGCGCGCGCGCGCAGCTTCGGCGCGTCTTCCCGCCGCGGACGCCGCTTCAGAAAGTCGGCCACGGGGTCTTCGGCGGGCGCGAGGTCGCCCTGCGCCCGAGTGTTGGTATGCTCCGTTCGGCCCGTGCCGTTCGCTGTCTTCAAGGTCGCGCTGTCCCTTCCGCCTTTGCGCTAACGCACGGCGCTCTCTTCCTCTTCCTCCAACATCTGGAGGAAGTGCTGCTTGGCGGAGAGGAGCATCGCGGCCTGCGTGCCCGAGAAGCGCGAGGCCGCCGCGTCCATCAGCCCCGCCTTCTCGGCCGTCGAAAGGCTCTCGACCGTCCTCTCGCGCAGGACGCCCTCGGGGATGCGCTTCGTGTTCCTGAAGACGACGGAGTTGACCCCCGTGTCGCAGACGTACTCGAAGTACTCCGAGTAGAACTCCATCGTGACGTGAATCCACGCGACCCAGTGGTGGAAGAGGTAGTCCTGCTGGACGACGAGCGACCTGCCCGGGATCAGGCGCGGGAAGAACTGCCACGTCACCCAGTCGCAGACCCGCCAGTGCTTCGCCACGTCGATGAAGAGGATCTCGACCGGCCCGCCCGCCCACGGGTGCAGGCGTATGTCGCCGGGGTGGACTTCGACCAGACCCGCATACGGCTCGACGTTGCGGTCGTAGACGGGCTTGAAGCTCTCGCCCGCGCGCGCCGACTTGTCGAAGAACGAGCCGACCGTCCAGCCCTCGATCTCGAAGCGGTCGTAGGAGTGAATCAGCTTCTCCTCCCGACGCCCGCGCCGCCGCAGGTTCCGCCGCAGGCCGTCGGCGAGCGCGACGGTCGAGCCGCCGAGGAAACAGCCCGCGTCCACGATGGCGCCCTCGCCCGCGTAGTACTCTTCGGCGAGATAGTTCAACAGCCGCAGCTCGTCGGGCACGAGCATCGTCGGCACGCGCGCGCCGGTCTCGGGCACGGCCCGCGCGCGCCAGGCGTCCGCCGGTTCTTGCGGCTCCTGCTCGGGGCGGCGGAAGACGGCCTGGAAGGTGTTCGCGTTCCTGACGAGGGCCGTGTCGGTGCGGCTGCTCAGCCGCGTCGCGGCGTAGGCCAGCGCGTAGGCGGCCGAGCGCCGCAGCCTCCCGCCCTTCTCCTGCGCCCACTCCCACAGAATCCAGCCGAGCGTCTGCGCGACGGAATGCACCGGCAGCACGCAGACGACTTTGAGCCCCGCGCGGCTCCCGAGTTCGCCGAGCCCGTCGGCCGTGTACCGGCGGAAGTCCGTGGGGCAGGCGTGGAAGGGCTGTAGGAAGGGGACGGCGACGACGACGTGGCCCCCGGGCCGCACCACGCGCGCCAGCTCGCGGATCGACGCCTCGGCGTCTTTGACGTGTTCGAGCACGGCGTTGCAGAGCGCGCTGTCGAAACTCCCGTCCGCGAACGGCATCGCCTCCAGCGGGCCGGTGACGACCTCCGCGTCCTCCGACGCGATGTCGTAGCTCGTGATCCTCTCGGCCGAGTTCGCCAGCAGGTACGCGTTGACGTTGCGGCTGCCGCAGCCGGCGTTGAGCACGTGGCCCGCGAGGTACTCGGTGACCGGCCGCAGCTCGTCTTCGAGCGGCTGGAAGAGGACGGGGCCGACGCGCGTCGCGTTCCGGGACTTCACGCGGCACCCCCGGCCGATTCGAGGAAGACGTCGAACATGCTCGCCACGTCGTCGGCCGAATGGCCGGTCGCGATCCGCGCGCGCCCCGCGCGGCCCATGCGCTCCCTCACCCGCCTGTCGCGCGCGAGGCACAGGATCGCCTCGCGCACCGCGGCCGTCTGTTGCGTCGGCACGACGAGACCGCCGTCGCCGAGGACGGTGCCGTTGCCGCCCACGTCGGTCACGACGCAGGGGAGGCTGCACGACATCGCCTCGACCAGCGCCATCGAAGTTCCCTCGCCGAAGTCCGACGCGAGGAGGAAGATGTCGGCAGCGCTGAGGATGCGCTGCACGTCGTCGCGCCAGCCCAAGCCGACGTAGCCGGGCTGCGGCGGCAGCTCGTCCGTCCCCTTGCCCACGCCGACGGTGACGACGCCCGGCAGGTCGCGAACCGCCGCGAGCACGCCGGGCCAGTTCTTCATCGGGTCTACGCGCGCCACGACGACCACCATCACGGCGTCTTCGGGCACGCCCAGCTCGCGCCGCACGGGGCGGCGCAGCTCCGTCTCGCGCACGAACCTTCTGGTGTCGAGGCAGTTCGGGATGACGAGCGAGCGCGGCTCGCGGAAGCCGAAGGAGCGGTGGAAGTCGCGCGCCTCGCCCGCGTTGTAGACGACGCCGTCCACGTAGGGCGAGAAGAGCCGGCCGAGCCCGGGGAAGATGTTCTTCAGCGGCTCGCGGTTCGGGCAGACGTCCGAGCAGAAGACGCCCCAGATGAGCCGCGTGCCGCGCCGCCCCGCGAGCATGAGCGCGAGCGAGGCGAAGACGTTCGCGTGGTACATCCAGCCCTGCACGACCGACGGCCGCCGCCGCCGGATCAGGCGCGCGAGGCGCAGGAGCCCGGCCGCGGCGTTCCGGCGCCGCCGGATGCCGAGGTCTATGACCTCGACGCCCGCGGCTTCGAGCGTGCGCCGGAAGACGCCCTCGCCTTGCAGGCAGACGACGCAGGCGTCGCCGCCCGCCGCGCTCTGCTGCGTGACGAGGTTCGTCAGCAGGCGCTCGGCGCCGCCGCCGTTCAGGTTGATGATGACGTGCATGGTCGAGCGGCTCAACGGCGCACCTCCCCGCCCCGCGCCGCGGCGAGCGAAGCCAACGCGGGAACAGCCTCGCCCGCGCCGCGCCGCAGCGTCTGCTCGGCGAACGAGGCGTCGAGGTCGATGACGCCCATGCAGTAGCGCGCCGAGGAGATCGTCAGGTGGAGCGCGCCGAGGCAGGCTTCGAGGACGCGCGCCGAGCCGCGCTCGACCTCGAAGACCGAAAGGTCGATGAAGAGGTCGCCGACCGCGACCGACAGATCGAACGTCATCTCGACGCGCCGGCGCTCGCCGGCAGACGCGGGCGCGGGCGTCGCGCCCAGCAGCGTGGTCGTCGTCGCGTACACGCGGACTCCCTCCTTGGTCGAACAGCTGAAACCGAAGTGCGGCGCGGCGACCGCTCGCTCGAACTCCACGTCCATGACGACCGTGACGCGGCCGCCCCTTTCGAGGTGCGCGGCCTCGCTCACGCCGTCCGCGGTCGCGAAGCACCTCGCGACGCGCGCGCCGCCCTCGCCGTAACGGCGCGCGCCGTGCGGCGACTGCGCGCCCTGCCGCGCGGGCAGCTTGAAGAAGAGCTGGTAGTAGCGCTCGACGCCCGCGGCCGGCTCGCCGTCGTAGACGAGCTCGCCGCGGTCGAAGAGCAGCACGCGGTCGCAGAGGCCCGTGACCAGCTCGGCCGCGTGCGTGACGAGCAGGATCGTCGCCCCGGCCTCGCGCAGCTCGCGGATGCGCGCGAAGCACTTCTGCTGGAAGCGCGCGTCGCCGACGGCGATGACCTCGTCGATGAGCAGCACGTCGGGCGCGGCCGCGACCGCCGCGGCGAAGGCGAGGCGCAGGAGCATCCCCGCCGAGTAGGTGCGCACGGGGCGGTCGAAGTATTCGCCGAGTTCGGCGAACGCCTGCACGGCGCGCTCGGTCTCGGCCGCCTCGCCGTCGCGGCGCGCGATCACGTCGTGGAAGAAGCGGACGTTCTGCCGGCCCGTCAGTTCCGGCGCGAAGCCGCAGGTGAGGTCGAGGAGCGCGAAGACGCGGCCTGCGACCTTCACCGCGCCGGCGGTCGGCTCGACGACCCCCGCGGCGAGGTGGAGGAGCGTCGATTTCCCCACGCCGTTCGGCCCGAGGAGGCCGACCGCCTGCCCGCGCGGGACGGCGAAGCTCACGTCACGCAGGACGGGCAGCGGCGCGTGGTAGACCTTCCCCCACGGGTGCAGCGCCTCCTTGACGCGCTGGAGCGGCGAGGCGAAGTAGCGGAAGCTCTTCGCCACGCCGTCGAAGACGATGGCCGCGCCCGCGTCCTTCATCCGTTTCCCCGCAGCAGCCGCACCAGGTAACGTTCGACGGGGCTGAAGAGCGGCACGCGCGACCCCGCGGCGCGCACGCGCCTGCGCGCCCACGACGCGGCGCGCACGACCGGCAGCAGCCCGAGGTCGATGAGCGCCAACACCGTCCGCCTGTGCGCCCCCGCCCGCCCGCCCGCGCCGGCGACGTAAGCGGACGTGCCGTAGCCGGCCGACAGCATGTAATAGCGGTCGGCGGGCGGGCACTCGTCGAACGCCTGCACGCGCGCCGGCAGCGGCCGCGCCGCGTCCCGCGCCCAGCCCTCCGCCTGCTCGAAGACCGCTTCGGGGTGGGGCCAGATTTCGATGCCGCGCGTCACGCAGAAGTCTGCGAGGCCCGCGAAGGCGCTCTCGGCCGACGGCTCGCGCCACGCGCGCGCGCGCCCGAGCGATTCGGCGCGGACGAGAAGGCCGCCCGTGTAGGTCGCGCCCTCGAAGAGCGTGAAGGAGGGGTCGCCGCCGAGCGGCGGCACGGTCTTCGGCGCGCCCGCGCCCGACGCCGACGCGGCCGGCTGGAGCCCGTCGGCCCCGACGCCTTCGAGCGCCGCGAGCATCCCGGCGAACGCGTCGGCGCGGACGCGGATGCCGGAGTGAATGAGGAGGACGGCTTCGCCGTCGAGCCTTTCAAGCTCCTCGTCGAGCGCCGACGGGTCTTCGACCGTCAGGTCAATGTTTCTGACGTAGAACTCGCCGGCCGTCGCAGGGAGCTGCACGCCCTGCCGGTTCAGGACGACGACGCGGCGGACGGCGTCCAGGGCGGCGAGCGAGTCGAGCGTCGCTTCCAGTTCCGCCGCCGTCCGACCCTCGACGAAGGCGACGACATCACGCGTGCGTCTTCCGCCCGCCTCGTCCGTCTGCGGCTTGAGGTAACGTCGCGCGTCGGCGTGGAACGAAGTCCACACGCGGCGGACTTCCGTCTGCGTCTGCGCAGGCGCGGCGACCCAGCCGCCCGCGTCGAGCGCGGCGAGCAGCGCGTCGCGCAGCGCCTCGGCCCTGCACTCGAAGAGCACGTGCCGCTGGTGCTCTTCCTGCACCAGCTCCGGCACGCCGCCCGTGCGCGCCGCGAGGAAAGGGATGCCCCACGCCAGCGCCTCGTAGACCGTGCAGGGCGAGTTGTCCACCGGCGAGGCCATCACCGCCAGCTTCTCGCCCGAGAGCAGGTAGGAGAGCGCCTCCGGCTGGCCGAGGTTGGTCACGGTCTGGACGGGGAACTGCCACCCTTCGGAGCGGCGCGCGATGTATTCGAGGCTGCCCATGCCGGCGCACTTCTCGGCCTTCCCCAAGAACGTCACCGTCACGCCGCGGCGCGCGAACTCCTCCCGCAGCGAGTGGACGGCGTTGCAGAAGAGGCGCAGCCCCTTCCTCTCTTCGAGCCGGCCGAAGAAGACAATCTCCTTCGGCGGCGCCGAGCGGCCGTGGCTCACCTCGGGGAAGTCCGAAGGCCCGCCGCCCTGCTCGCGCAGGCGCTGCGAGGGCAGGCAGTACTGCTGCACGAAGGTCTCGGCGGGCGTCTCGAAGCCGCGCTCGCGCGCCCACTCGACGAGGTAGCGGCTCGGGCTCCAGAGCACGTCGGCGCACTTCACGCTCAGGCGCTCGGCGTAGTTGTAGGCCGAGAGCAGAAGGCTGGCCGGCGCCGTGTGGTTCAACTCCAGCACCCAGCGCGAGGGGCTGTGGAGGGCGAGGACGAGCAGCGTGTCTTTGAACGCGAGGCCGAGCCTCTTGGCGGCGAGGCACAGGCTCCCCTCGCCCCCGCAGTCGTTGAAGTGGACTACGTCGAAGTGGCGTGCGGCGAGGTGGCGGTAGACGAGAAACGGCACGCCGAAGCCGCAGTCCTTCACCGGCCCCGCGAGCGTCTTCATCTCCTCGATGGAGAGCGCGACCAGTTCGATCCCGAGTTCCGCGTAGCGCCTCCTCCATCTTTCGAGCGGCACGTCGGGCGACCAGACGGCGCCGGTGTAGAGCACCGTCACGCGGCAGCCCGCGGCCGCGAGATGTTCCGCCAGTCCCGTCATCGCCGTCCCGATGCCGCCGTTCTTGAACGGGCCGACGACTTCGTTCGACACGACGCACACGGACGGCCGCCAGTCCCCCGCCTCGCCGTCGTAGAGGTCGGGAAGCCGCCGCGGCCCCCCGTTCGACTGCGAACCGCCCGAGCCTGTCGGCGCGCGCTCTCCGGTTGAATTAACTTCCGGTGATGCTGTTGACGAAGGCGCGCCTGTGCCGGCGGGCGCGCCGAGCTCGACGCCGGAGACCGGCAGGCCGACGAGGTGATGCGGGAGCTGCCAGACGACCTCCGGGTCGGGGACGTGCTCGACGGGCCGCACGCGCCCGCGCCAGGCGATGCCCATGATCTGCTGTGTCTGGTAGAGGAGGACTTTGAAGCCTTCGCGTTCGAGCAGCCGCAGCCCCGCGGCCACGTGCGGCGAGGCGAGGTCGTGGAGGACGAACGCGCAG
Source organism: Acidobacteriota bacterium (assembly GCA_019242475.1). Classification (GTDB taxonomy): domain Bacteria; phylum Acidobacteriota; class Blastocatellia; order Pyrinomonadales; family Pyrinomonadaceae; genus QHXN01. The sequence goes on from JAFAVK010000101.1 coordinate 31,107, forward strand.
TCTTCGTCGGCGTGCGGCAGGCAGGCGCGCACGTCGCGCTCGGGCGCGTTCGCCTCGTGGTCTCCGTCGATGAAGAAGAGGCTCCACTTCGTCCCGCGCGCCGCGGCCAGCTCGTCGATGCCTTCGGGGCTGCGGGCGGCGTTCAGACTCACGCCGCCGCTCACGCCGCAGCCGGCGAGCGCGGCCTCGACTTCGGCGCGGAGGTCGGGGTCGGCGTGCGCCGGGTCAATCACGTCGAGCTTCACGCCCGCGAGCGCGAGGTGGCACGTAGACCAGCCGAGCCACGCGCCGATTTCGAGCGCCGGCCGGCCGGCGAACCGGAGCGCGATGTTGTGGAGCAGCGTCGCCTCGTCGCGGTTCATAAAGCCCATGAGCGGGAAGCGCTCGTCCACGTACCAGCGGTGCGGGACTTCGCGGCGGAGGTACTTCCAGGGGTGCGCTTGGCGGTCGCCCGCGCGCATGTGGGGGAAGTGCGCGTCGGGCACGACGACGCGCAGCCCCGGCGAGACGTAGTCCCTGTCCTCGAAAGTTGAAGGCATAAAGTCTTAAATCACCCCGCCCGCCGGCTCGCCCTCACAGGCAGTCCCAGAAATGCACGCGCAGGCGCCTGAAGCAGACCGAGCTTATCAACAGCAACCCGGCCGTCACGGCCCAGAAGGCCGCGGCGTCGAACGCCGTGGGCGCGTCGAAGACCTTCGGCATCAGCGCGTGGCGGTAGCCGTTGGCGACGTAAGCCGCCGGGTTGAGCGCGAGCAGCACACGGGCGCGCGGCGGGAGCTGCGTGCCGGCCCACGCGACCGGCGTCACCCAGAACCAGACGTGCATCACCGAGGGCAGCATGTGCTGCACGTCGCGCACGACGACCGTGACGGACGAGACCAGCAGTCCCGCGCTCACGGCGAGCACGACGGCGCACAGGTAGAAGTATGGGACGAGCAGCAGTTGCGACGGCCCGCCGTAGCCTCCGGCGAAACATACTACGCACGTCAGGGCGAGGAGGAACGCGTGCGGGACGGAATGGATGAGCAGCGCCCCGGCCGGGATGATCTCGACGGGAAAGCGGACGCGCTTAACCAGGTAACCGTGCTCGACGATTAAGCCGGTCGCCCTCGTGATCGAGGCGGACAGGAGCAGCCAGGGGACGTAGGCCGCGGCGAAGCCGTAGATGTATGGGGCGCCGCCGAGCGGCAGTCTCAACGCGAACGAGAAGACCGCGGCGAAGACGAGCAGCGGGACGAGCGGCGCGAGGAACGTCCACAGCGCGCCGCCGGCCGTGCCCGCATTCGCCCTCCGCAGGTCGTGGCGCGCGAGCGCGCCGAGGGCGCGACGGTTGGCCCACATCGAGGCAAGCTCGCCGACAAAGGCTGCGGGAGGGCGGGTAGAGGTTGCGGCGCGAAACGACAAAAAAACTATCCCCGAGTCCGGACGGCCGTAGCCCATGCACCCAACTGCACGGGGCTACGGCCTGGCGAGGCTGCTTCGACGTATTGAGCTTTGAGGAGATCTGTTTCGCCGGGGCACCCTGAGACCGCGGCAGCGTAGCACGGCGGCCGGAAGAATGACAAACGTCGCTGCTTCCGGCCGATGCCGGCCGGCGTGCAGGGCGGGCGTGTTGCGGAAAAGGCTAAAGTGCGGAGGAGGCCGTTAGCGGCTTCTTCGTCGTGCGACCACCCCGGAGACCGGGCGGCGTCTGATTGATGCAGAAAAGAATACGTTATACTTTTTTCCGGTCTTACCGAAAAAATAGCAGATAAAAATGGCGGGACAATACTCAAATCAAGCCGCCGCCGAATGGGCGAGGCGCAATCTGGCGCAGGAGATCGAAATCAAGCTGCGTGAAAATTCGTGGCCGGCGCGGGTCTTGGTCGTGCTGGCGATGCTCTTTCTCGGCGCGATCTTTTTCGGGATTCCGGCGATTCTTCTCTTGAACGCCGCCGCTAAATTCCTCACCAACGGCTGGGGCGCGGAAGTCTCCAGGCTTTTGCGGCTGGGCATCTTTTTTCTGGCGGGTTTCGGCGGCCTGGCCGTCTTCCTGTTTTTCTACGTGCGGTCTTTAAGAAGAAAGCTCGTCAGATTTTTGAGCGCCGACGGCGTGACGACGCGGGGCGGGGGAAAGTACCGTTGGGAGAATTTGCAGTACCTCGATTACGTCACGGTTCACCGGAATTTTGTGAGGGGTTACCGGGTCTACCATGTTTTATTGCGGGCGTTAAGCAATTACATCTTTGCCGGCTTTGAAAACCTGAAAATCGAAATGGTTTTTACCGACGGCACGGCGACGCTCGCGCCGCTCATCGAAGACCAGCGGGAGGTGCTCGATTTACTGGACACGATTCCCGCCCGGCGTAAGTCTGACGGCAAAAGTTGAAGTCAGGCGCGACTTCATGGCTGTGCCGATTCGTAACGGCGGCGGTGCTCTTCGAGCGCGGAGAGGTATTCGGAGTCTTTGAGGATCGTGTCGAGCAGTCGCTTAAAAATCCGCGCGCTCTTGAGCTTCTGCTCGTCGCGCGCGGGGCGGGCAACCTTGCGACCGTGGGCGCCGCTCCGGCCCTTCCTGTCGGCGGGGACGGGGCCGACATATTTCTTCCCCGAGCGGTGGTTGGCGTAGCGCATCGAGCGCGTCCAGCCCATCTGGATGTACTTGCGCGCCATGTCCATCCCGACGAAGTCGCCGGCGCGCCTGTACGCCTCGAACATCTCTCGGAGCTTCCCGGCCGACGCGCGCGCGACCTCCGGCGTGCGGAAGCGCCAGTGCGGAAGCAGCTCGCTCTTGTAGGGCTCGACGAGGAGCACGCCCTGCTCGCCGCGCCCGACGCGGTACAGCTCGGGGTGCGCGCGGAAGTCCGTGCGGCCGAAGTCGAGCGTGTAGTCGAACGTCATGCGAGCAGCGCGGCCTCGGGCGTCAGGTGCTCGGGGTAGACTTTGACCGGCGTGAACTCGTCGAGCGCGCGGAGCAGTTCGGGCACGCTCTGAAACCTCGCGCGGGGGTTGCGCGAGAGAGATTTACGAATGACAGAAGTTAACCCTTCAGGTACGCCGCGCGCCGAGAGCGCTTCGAAGTCCGGCTCATCCACGAGCTGCGGGTAGCGCGCCGAGAGCGGCGCACGCCAGTCTTCCACGCCCGCGCGGAAGGGGCGCTCGCCCGCGAGCAGCTCGAACAGCAGGGCGCCGAGGCCGTACACGTCCGTCGCGGGCGAGAGCGGCATGCGCGTCACCTGCTCGGGCGCGAGGTACTGCGGCGTGCCGCTGCGGTCGGGCGGGCATCTGCGCACGTCGCCCAAGTCCCACGCGACGCCGAAGTCGATGAGCACGGGTCGGCCGCCGCGCAGCACGACGTTTGAAGGCTTGAGGTCGCGGTGGAGTAACCCCCGCGCGTGCACGTGCCCGACGGCCCCGCCGAGGTGCTGGACGAGGCGGACGGCGCGCGCCGCCTCGAACGCGCCCGACTCTCGCAGCTCGGCGCGCAGCGTGTGCGTGCCCGCGTGTTCGAGCAGGAGGTAGGGCAAAGGCGCGTGCATGTTCTCGCCGACCAGCCGCACGACGCACGGGTGGCACAGACGCCTGAGCGCGTCGCACTCGGCGCGGAGCAGGCGCCGGCTCTTCTCGTCCCCGGCGTCGGCCGGGCGCAGGCGCTTGCACACGAGCGGCGCCAGCAGCCCGTGGTGCCAGACGGCGAACACGTCGGCGCTCATCCCCCGCGAGATGCGGTAGGCGACGGTGAAATCATCGACGCGCGTGCCCGGCCCCGGCACATCCTCCGGCGGCGGCGCGGCGCCTCGGTTCGGGGAGGCGACCGTCACTTCAGCTCAAGCTTCTCGTTCTCGCCCAGCTCGGCGGGCTCGCCCTGGACGAGCGACGAGACGAGGCCGACGGCGTGCGCGAAGATCGACTGCGAGCCGTCCCAGTACTCGGCCCGCTCGGCCGTCACCTTGAGGAGCGCGATGTCGGGCGTCTCCTTCCCCTCGGGGAACCACGCCTTGAGCTGCGGTTGCCACAACTCTTCTATCTTCGCGCGGTCGCGCACGACCTCGGCGCGGCCCGAGACGGACGCGTACTGCTGAGCGTCCACGTCCGCGAAGCTCGCGTTCACCTTCGACACAAGGTTGACTTCATCAACCTTGTGCGAAGAGCCGTACGTGAAGAACCAAAGGTCTCCGTCGAACTCCACCTCGCGGTTGTTCGACATCGGCCGGCTGTGCAGCTCGCCGCGCTCGCCGACGGTCGTCAGCATGCAAATGTCCACGGCCTTGATTATCTCCCGCAGCTTCGCGAGCTTCTCCTCCTGCGTCACCGCCTTGCTCATAAACTTACCCCCTCGGATTTTGAATAAGGGCGCGCCGCCCCTTGCGGCCCGCGGAGTTCGTATGAATTAAACCCCCGACTATTTACGGCCCCCCGCGGTCGGGGGGCGCGCCCTTAAGGCCCGACTACTGCTGCGAGCCGCCGCCCGAGTCCTGCTGCTGACCGCCCTCCTCGTAGCCGGGCTCGCCTGGTCGTGGCGGGTGGCCGTCGCCGGTCGTCGAATGAGTGCTCTGCCCCGTCGAAGTGTTCTGCGGGAACTGCCCTTCGTTCTGCTTGTCGTCTGCCATCTCTCTTCCCCTTTTAACCTTTCCTTGTTGTTCGGGGCGGCGTCCGCCGCCCCCGTCAGTCGTCGTCAAAGGCGACTGCGTGCGCGGCCACACCGCGCCAGTGTTGGCCCTCGACGGCGAGCTTGAGCCACCGGCTGTAGAGCTGCGGCTCCTCATTTAAACCCCGCCACAGTTCCGCCAGCGTGACCCACCGCCACTGCGCGACCTCCGAGGGGTCGGGCTCGG
>JAFAVK010000016.1 GCA_019242475.1 Acidobacteriota bacterium
GAGCGCCGCTCGATGGTCGGCTCCGGCGACCGCTCCGAGAAGATACGCACCTACAACTTCAAGGAGAACCGCGTCTCAGACCACCGCATCCAGCTCACCATCCACCAGCTCGACCTCGTCATGGAGGGCGCCCTCGACGAGTTCATCAACGCCCTCGTCGCGCACTACCAGGCCGAGAAGCTCAAGGCCCCCGACAACGACCCGGTCACGGTTTAAGAGCTGTGAACCGTAAACCGTGAACCGTGACAAGAGAGATTGCTTTTCCTCTTGTCACGGTTCACGGTTTACGGTTCACGGCACTTTCTTATGGAAACGACGCGCGTCCTCCTCGTCCGCCACGGCCAGTCACAGGGCAACGCCGAGGGCCGCTTCGGCGGCCACTCGCCGACGCCTTTGAGCGGGCTGGGGCACAGGCAGGCCGAGGCGACGGCGCGGGCGCTCGCGTCCGAGCGCGTGACGGCCATCTATTCGAGCGACCTCCTGCGCGCCGTGCAAACGGCCGAGCCCCTCGCGCGCGCGACCGGACTCGAACTCACGAAGACGCCCGCCCTGCGCGAGCGCAGCGTCGGCCTGATGGAAGGGCTCACCTTCGAGGAGGCCGCCGCCGCCCACCCCGAGGAGTACGCCGCGCTCCTCCGGCGCGACTTCGAGCACGTGCTCAAGGGCGGCGAGAGCTACCGCCAGCTCCTCGACCGCGCCGCCGCCGAACTCGACCGCGCCGTGGAACAGAACCGCGGCGGCACCGTCGCCCTCTTCTCGCACACGGGCACCATCTGCATCCTCGCCCTCCACCTCATGGGCGCCCTCGACGCCCCGCACCTGAAGCCCGTCTGGCTCTCCTCCTCTAACTGCGGCGTCACGCGCTTCTCCATCGAACACGGCGGACTCATCCGCGTCAAAGCCCTCAACGACACGCGCCACCTCGCAGGCATTTAGGCCGCGCCTCGAACGCCCGTCCTCTCACTCCGATCCGGTGGTAACGGTCGCGGCGTGGAAACGGTGCGTTAACCAACAGGGGGCCGTCATCGGCTCAAATACTTGTTGACAGAGCGCGCGCCCGCGGGTAATCTCCTCCCGCTCTAACGTCCGGAAAGCTCTTCGCGCCTCTCTCACTCTCAATCAGAAGGAGTCCAAAGATGCGGAAGCACCGGCTGCTCATCTCGAGCGAAAGCCCCCGGTAGTGCAACCTTTCAGAGCCGCCGGGCGCCGCGCGTCTGCGCGAGATCATGGATGAGCTTTCGCAGTAAACCGGAGGGCGGGTCGCCCCGCCCCGTCACTCAAACCCCAGAGGATCAAACGCCATGAAGTTCGACCGGACTGCTTTTTTCGACCACTACCGCACCGTCTTCGGCCCGCTCAAGCAGGAGCTGGTCAACGCCCTCGAATTCCTCCTCGGCAAGATCGAGTCGGACAACCGCTGGCCCCAGACCGACACGGGGCTGCGCCAGATCGCCTACGCGCTCGCCACCTTCAAGTGGGAGACGGCGCACACCTTCGAGCCCATCCACGAGTTCGGCAGCGCCGCCCGCTTCAACAAGCTGTACGGCCCGGGGACGAAGGTGGGGCAGTCGCTCGGCAACACCACGGCCGGCGACGGCGCGCTCTTCCACGGGCGCGGCTACGTCCAGTTGACCGGGCGCACCAACTACACCAAGGCCAAGCGGCTGACGGGCGAAGACCTCCTGAACGATCCCGACCGCGCCCTCGTCCCCGAAATCGCCTACAACATCGCCGTGCAGGGGATGATCGACGGCTGGTTCACCGGCCGGAAGCTCAGCCAGTTCATCAAGGACGGCCAGCCGCCCCTCTACGAGGACGCGCGGACGATCATCAACGGCCACGACAAGGCCGTGCAGATCGCCAACATCGCGCGGGAGATGGAGGAGACACTCCGCTTCGCGCGCGACTCCGCCCCGCAGAACTGACGCACGCCCCAGGCGCGTCGGGCAACAGCGAAAGGCCGCCGTTACCTAACGGCGGCCTTTCGCTTTGACAACGCGCCGACGGCCCGGCGCGGCTCAGCCCTTGATCTGCGCGACGACCTCGGCGGCCTCGGCGTCGAGGGGGGCGATCTCGGCGAGCGTCTCTTCGTCCTCTTCGGGGAGCTCGCGGCGGCGGTGGACGCTTCCGTCGGACTCGAAGATGTAGGCGGCGGGCGCCTCGCGCATGATGATCTCTTGCAGGCACATCAGCCCGTAGAGGAGGGCTTCGGGGCGCGGCGGGCAGCCCGGGATGTAAACGTCCACGGGGATGACGCGGTCAACGCCCTGCATGGTGGAGTAGGAGTCGAACGGCCCGCCCGTCGAGGCGCAGGCGCCCATGGCGATGGCCCACTTCGGCTCGGGCATCTGGTCGTAGACGCGGCGGACGACCGGCCCCATCTTCAAGGTCACGGTGCCGGCGACGATGATGAGGTCGCTCTGGCGGGGCGAGGGGCGGAAGACGCCCGCGCCGAAGCGGTCGATGTCGAAGCGCGAGGAGCCGGCCGCGATCATCTCGATGGCGCAGCACGCCAGCCCGAACGTCATCGGCCACAGCGCCGACTTGCGCCCCCAGTTGACGAGGCCCCGCACGGGCTTCGCCCCCATCACCGGCGCGGCCACGTTCCGCCGCAGCGCGTTGAAGATCGAATCGACCGTGGTCAGTACGATGCCTTCTTGGTGCTCAGCCATATTTTTGAGTGATGAATGATGAGTGGTGAATGATGAATGAAAGGCAACCGGTTTTTAATTCATCATTCATCACTCATCATTCGTCGTTTCCTTTACGCCCACTCCAGCGCGCCCTTGCGCCAGGCGTAGTAGTAGCCGACGACGAGGATGCCGATGAAGACGAACATCTCCAGGAGCGCGAACTTGGTGAAGGAGAACTGGTCGCCCATGAAGATGATGGCCCAGGGCAGGAGGAAGATGGTCTCCACGTCGAAGACGAGGAAGAGCATCGCCACGATGTAGTAGCGCACGGTGAAGCGGTCGTGCGCCTCGGTCACGGGGTCGATGCCGCACTCGTAGGGGCGCAGCTTCGCCTTGCCGTAGAGGTTCGGCCGTACGAAGCGGCCCAGGACAACGGGCAGGACGGGGAAGACCGCAGCCACCGCGAGGAAGATCATCACGGGCCAGTAGGCCGTCAGCGGCCCGCCCGCGGCGGCGGCCGGTGGGTTCGCTTGCAGTAGGAGCGCGCTCAGCATCTCTCTGGTCTCGCCTTCGGTTGGTGCGCGAAAGTGCGTGCGGCGACGTGAAGAACTGTGCGGATTCTAGGCCGCGCGTCTGACGTTGTCAAAAGCTTTCTATTTATGGTCGTGTCCGGCGAGCTGCGCGACGGCGTGTGCGAGGACGGGGCGGATGACGGCGAAGCATTCGCGCACGGCCCTGGGCGAGCCCGGTAGGTTGACGACGAGGGCGCCGGAGCGCGTGCCGCAGACGGCGCGGGAGAGCATGGCCGTCGGGGTCTGTCTGAGGGTCTCGGCGCGCATCGCCTCGCAGACGCCGGGCACTTCCCTCTCGACGACGGCGCGCGTGGCCTCGGGCGTGTGGTCGCGCGGCGAAAGGCCCGTCCCGCCGGTCGTCACGACGAGGTTCACGTCCGCGCGGTCGGCCAGCGCCCGCAGGCGTTCGGCGAGCGGCCCCGACTCGTCCGAGACGACCTCCTGCGCGACGACCAGCGCGCCCGCCTCGCGCAGAAGCTCCGCCAGCAAAGGCCCCGACTCGTCCTCCCGCTCGCCCCGCGCGCTGCGGTCGCTCACCGTCAACACCGCCGCGCGAACCTCGAACGCCATAGGCATACAGTCCTTCCGACCCGTCCGCGCCTCAGCCGGCGGTGAGCGCCTGCGCGTGCAGCTCCTGCAAAGAGTAGACCTGGAAGGCGTCGGTCTCTTTGCGCGCGGCGATGGCCTCGACGATGGCCTGGGCGCCGGTCATGGTGGTGACGCAGGGGACGTTGAACTGGAGCGCGGCGCGGCGGATGGCCTGCTCGTCGAAGTGCGAGGCGCGGCCCAGGGGCGTGTTGATGACGAGCGCGATCTCGCCGAGCCGTATCTTGTCGGCGATGTTCGGCCGCCCCTCGTTGACCTTGAAGACCGTCTCGGCTTCGAGCCCCACCTCGCGCAGGCGCGCGGCCGTCCCGACGGTCGCCACCAGCTTAAAGCCCAGACGCGACAGACGCCGCGCGAGCAGCGCGGACAGACCCTTGTCCGAGTCGTTGACGCTGATGAAGGCCGTTCCTTCGGTCGGCAGTTCAAGCCCGGAGCTGATCATCGCCTTCGCGTACGCCTCGCCGAAGGTGCGGCCCACGCCCATCACCTCGCCGGTCGAGTGCATCTCCGGGCTGAGCACGGGATCGACGCCCGGGAACTTCTTGAACGGGAAGACCGGCGACTTGATGTAGAAGCGGTCGAGCCTCCCCGTCAAATCCTCGGGGAGCCCGAAGGACGCCAGCGGGCGGCCCGCCATCACGAGCGCGGCGATGCGCGCCAGGGGCACGCCCGTCGCCTTCGCCACGAAGGGCACGGTGCGCGACGCGCGCGGGTTCACTTCGAGCACGTAGACGCGGTCGTCCTTAATCGCGAACTGGATGTTGATGAGGCCGCGCACCTTGAGCGCCTGCGCGAGCGTGCGCGTGTAGTGGCGCATCGTGTCGAGGTGCTCTTCCGCGATCTTGAAGGGCGGCAGCACGGACGACGAGTCGCCCGAGTGGATGCCCGCCTCCTCGATGTGCTCCTGCATCCCCGCGACGACGCAGGTCTCCTCGTCGGCGAGCGCGTCCACGTCGAACTCCGCCGCGCGCTCCAGGAACTTGTCGATGAGCACGGGCTTCTCGGGCGAGGCATCGACGGCCGTGCGCATGTACTCGTCGAGGCTGCGCTCGTCGTACACAATCGCCATCGCGCGCCCGCCGAGGACGAACGACGGGCGCACCATGACCGGGTAGCCGATGCGCTCGGCGCAGACCTTCGCCTCCTCGAAAGAGGTCGCCGTGCCGTTCTCGGGCTGCGGGATGCCGAGCTGATTAAGGAGCGCGCCGAAGCGCTTGCGGTCTTCCGCGAGGTCGATGGAGTCGGGCGAGGTGCCGATGATGGGCGCGCCCGCTTCGTGCAAACGCACCGCGAGGTTCAGGGGCGTCTGGCCGCCGAACTGGACGATGATGCCCTCGGGCTTCTCCACGTCCACGATGTTCATCACGTCTTCGAACGTCAAAGGCTCGAAGTAGAGGCGGTCGGAGGTGTCGTAGTCGGTCGAGACCGTCTCGGGGTTGCAGTTGACCATGATGGTCTCGAAGCCCGCGTCGCGCAGCGCGAAGGAGGCGTGGCAGCAGCAGTAGTCGAACTCGATGCCCTGCCCGATGCGGTTCGGCCCCGAGCCGAGAATCATAATCTTGCGGCGGTCGGTGGGCGCGGACTCGTCCTCCTCCTCGTAGGTCGAATAAAGGTAAGGCGTGTACGACTCGAACTCCGCGCCGCAGGTGTCCACGCGCTTGTAGACGGGCGTCAGGCCGAGCTGCTTGCGGTAAGCCCTGACTTCGAGTTCCGTGCGTCCCGTCAAATACGCGAGGCGGCGGTCGGAGAGCGCCGTCTCCTTGAACTCCCTCAAGGTGTCTTCCGGAATCTCTTCGAGCTTGCGCCCCTCGACGCCTTTCTGAATCAACATCACCTGTCTGAGCTGTTCGAGGAACCACGGGTCGATGCGCGAGAGGCGGTAGATTTCCTCAATCGGCACGCCCTGTTGGAGCGCGTAGGTGACGTAGGAGAAGCGCTGCGAGTTGGGGCGGGCGAGCTTGCGCTGCAACTCGTCGGCGGGCACGTCGCGCAGTCTTAAAGGCTTGACCGCTTCGAGCGAGCGGAGCCCTTTGAAGAGCGCCTCCTTGAAGGTGCGCCCTATCGCCATCACCTCGCCGACCGACTTCATCTGCGTGCCGAGCACGTCCTCGGTGTCGCGGAACTTCTCGAAGTTCCACTTCGGAATCTTGGCGACGACGTAATCAATCGTCGGCTCGAACGAGGCGGGCGTCTTCTGCGTGATGTCGTTGTCGATCTCGTCGAGCGTGTAGCCGACGGCGAGCTTGGCCGCGATCTTGGCGATGGGGAAGCCGGTCGCCTTCGACGCGAGGGCGGAGGAGCGCGAGACGCGCGGGTTCATCTCGATGACGCGCACCTCGCCGTTCTCGGGGCTGACGGCGAACTGTATGTTCGAGCCGCCGGTCTCGACGCCGACCTTGCGGATGACGCGGATGGACATGTCGCGCAGGCGCTGGTACTCGACGTCGGTCAACGTCTGCGCGGGCGCGACCGTGATGGAGTCGCCGGTGTGGACGCCCATCGGGTCGAAGTTCTCGATGGAGCAGATGATGACGACGTTGTCGGCGAGGTCGCGCATCACCTCCAGCTCGAACTCTTTCCAGCCAAGAATCGACTCTTCAATCAGAACCTGGCTGACGGGCGAGGCGGCCAGACCGCCGCGGACGATCTCTTCAAACTCCTCCGGGTTGTAGGCCGTGCCGCCGCCCGTGCCGCCGAGCGTGAACGACGGGCGGATGATGGCGGGGTAGCCCGTCTCTTCGACAATCTTCTCGGCCTCGGCCCACGTGTGCGCGAAGCCGCCAAGGGGCATGGGCAGGCCCTCCTCTTCCATCGCCCGCTTGAACAGCTCGCGGTCTTCGGCGACGCGGATGGCCTCGCGCTTGGCGCCGATCATCTCGACGCCGAACTCTTTTAAAACTCCGGCCTCGTCGAGCGCCATCGCGAGGTTGAGCGCGGTCTGGCCGCCGACGGTTGGCAGCAGAGCGTCGGGGCGTTCGCGGCGGATGATGGAGGTGACCGACTCGACCGTGAGCGGCTCGACGTAGGTGCGGGAGGCCGTCTCGGGGTCGGTCATGATGGTGGCCGGGTTCGAGTTGACGAGCACGACCTCGAACCCTTCGGCGCGCAGGGCCTTGCACGCCTGCGTCCCCGAGTAGTCGAACTCGCACGCCTGGCCGATGACGATAGGGCCGGAGCCGATGATTAGGATTTTGCGGATGTCTGTGCGTCTGGGCATCTACTTGCGGGCTTCGCGGCGGCGGCGAAAGTTCCTTCCTGCGTGCGTGGATTCGTGGCATTATACACGCCCCGCCGACCCGCCACGAACCCGCCGGACGCGCGCCGACACGCCCGCCCGCAAGGATTGAAAACCTTTAGCGGACGGCGTACCTTAAAGGGCGCCGTGGAAAGGAAAACCATCATGGCAGCGAACCCCGAGCGGCGCTACACGCTGGAGGAGTATCTTGAATTGGACAGGACTTCGGAAGAACGTCTTGAGTTCTGGGACGGCGAAGTCTTCTGCATGAGCGGCGGCAGCGAATGGCATTACGAGATTGAAGGAAATATATTCGCGTTCTTAAAGTCACATCTGAGGGAACGCGGCTGCCGCGTCTTCACCGGAAACGTGCGCGTCAAGGTTCCGAGTGCCCCGCCGTACCGCTACGCCGACGTTTCGGCTCTTTGCGGTGAGGCAACGTTTGAGGAGATCGGCGGCGTTGACGCGCTCGTCAATCCACAGTTGATTGTCGAAGTGCTCTCGCCCTCGACCGAAGCCTACGACCGCGGCGACAAGTTCACGCACTACAAGTCCATCCCGGCGCTCAGCGAATACCTGCTCGTCGCGCAGCACCGGCCGCACGTCACGCGCCTGTTCAAGCAGGATGACGGCCTGTGGGTTCACACGGACGTTAACGACCTGGAATCGACCTTGACGTTGACTTCGCTCGGCTGCGAGTTGCCTCTGGCCGAAATCTACGCGGGCGTCAGTTTCGGCAACACACCCAACGCCTGAGTCCGAACGGCTTCAGGGCCGCCTCCCGACACAGTCTGTGTACAACTGAACGAATGAAGAATAAGGCGAGGACGAGCGCCGGAGGGGCTAGACTTTGGCGATGTCGAGCTGCTTGCGGTAGTCGTCGCCGTCGAGTTCGACGGTGCGGCACATCTCGTAGAGGCGGGAGCGGAGGCGGACGCCGACGCGGTCTTCGAGGGTCTCCTCGGCGGGATTGCGGCGGGCGTCCGAGTAGTTGGTGGTGAAGACGGTGAGCTTCTTGTCGTTGTAGCGCTTGCCGATGATCTGCATCATCGTGTCGCGCACCCAGTCGGTCGGCTTCGACGCGCCCAGCTCGTCCAAGACCAAGACCTCGGCCTGGTAGACCGGCGCGAGCACGCTCATCTCCGACGTGTTCGAGACCTTGTTGTACGAGTCCTGAATCTCCTTCAGCAGGGCGCCGAACTCGTAGAAGAGGCACGGCACGCCCTTCTCAATCAGCCCGTGGAGGATGGCGACGGCGAGGTGCGTCTTGCCCACGCCGACCGGCCCCATCAAAAGCAGGCCGCGCTCGACCGAGGGGTACTCGCGCACCAGGCGGAAGGCGTAGTTGAAGGCTTTGAGCTGCGAGCCGTTGTTGGGCGCGGGGTAGTAGTTCTGGAGCGTGCAGGCTTCGCGGCGCGGCGGCGCGGGCTCGCGGTAGCGTCTGGGGATGCGCGCCTGTTCGAGCAGCTTGCCGCGCGTGTCCTGCGTGCGGCACTCGCAGCGGCGCGCGCCGCGGCCGGGGGTGACTTCGAAGCCGGTGCCGAAGCACTTCTGACAGGCCGTGGGCGACTCGGCCCTCTTCCTGCGCGCCGGCTTCGACTGCTCCTCGGCGGGAGAGTCTTCGACGGCTTCGTCCCTCTCGGGGACGGCGAAGAGCGGCGGAATCTTTTTGCGGTTGTCCGAAGGCATGCGGGAGACTAACGTTCTTTCTTGATCCTCAGGCCGCGCGGATTATAGCACTCAAACTTTTCTTTGCAAGACGGTTTGCCGCGTTCGAGAATTTCCACAGTGTGGAAAAACGTTCGCGGCCTCAACAGCCCCCGCCGCCGCCCTTGTAGACGGGCCGCCAGTGCCCCTGCTGCCTCTTGTAAATCACGTAGTCGTTGCTCTCGTAGTAGGTGCCCGCGGCGACGATTTCGCCCACGCCGTCGCCGTCGAAGTCCAACTGATCGACGAAGTGCCGGTCTTCGTAAGCGTCCTCTGCGCCCTTGTGGAACCACTCCCAGGCCGTCTTGAAGGCATCGCCCGAAGGCTCCATGATGAGGAAGAGCGTGTAGGACATCGCCGACGCGTCCTTACTGCCGGCGACGAAGCTGCCGACCAGTTCGAACTTTCCGTCGCGGTCGAGGTCGGTCGCCGTCAGGTTCACCACCTCCATCTTCGCCGCGAGCGCGGCACCGACGCCGTTCTTCGCGTAGGCCGCGCGCGCCAGCTCGACGGCGCTCGCGCGCTCCGCGTCGGTCGGCGCGCGCCGCGAGGGGGCGCCGCGGCCGAGCGCCTGCGAGTCGGTCGCGAGCACCTTCACGCGGCCGCCGAGCCGCGCCGGCGTCTCGACCGTGGCGTCCGCGACCAGCCCCACGCAGCCCGGCTCCTGGTACTTGACGATGGTCAGCGTCCCCGCGTCGCCCCCGCCCGAGACGATGCGGAACTTGCGCCCCGGCCGGAAGTAGTCGCGCGCGAAGGTCTTCGACCCGTCGTCGTTGTCAATGGGCGGGGCGACGTACGCGCCGTTCCTGTAGATGACGACCGGCTCGGCCGTCACGCTCGACTCGTACTTCGAGACGGCGAGGACGACCGTGCCGCCGCCCTGCGCGGCGCCCGCGCCGGCGGGCTTCTGCCGCGCGCCCGTGCTCACGCACACGACGAGGGAGCAGACGAGGAGCGGGAGGGCAAAGACAGGCAGTCGGGTACACGTCTTCATCGTCCGGGGGCCTTTCCGTCTCGCGCGCGGGCGGAGACTATTTTGTTAAGGGGGGCGGCGTCAGGTAGCTCATGAATTCGAGCAGGCCGTAGACGGCCACGAGCGCCACCATTATCAGGAAGACGACGTGCCAGCGCCGCAGCACGTAGCGGCGGCATGCTCGACACTTGAGGCCGCCCATGCGTAGGGGCCTGGCGCAGTATGGACATTTTGGCATCAGTCGCTTATGGGTGGGGCTAATGCAAAATGCCACGACTCGGCCCCCGCGTTCAAGTCCGGAGGCGTACCAAAGGCTAAAAAGCGCGGGCCGAAGGGGCGCGGGCCGGCCCCGGGCACTCCCCGGCGGCGAGGGGGCGTGTGATATATTTTCGTCCGAGCATGAGCATCATCCAGGGGCTTCTGAACAAGATCGGGCTCGGGGGGTCGTACGGCCGCCCCTTAAGCGTCTTCCTCCTCGACGACGACAGGCTGCGGCACGGTTGGTTCGCCAGGCAGTTCAAGGGCGAGCGGCTCGACGTGGCCGAAGACCCGTCGCACGCCATCGAGCTGCTCTCTTCGAAACACTACGACGTCGTCTTCCTCGACCACGACCTTCTGCCCGAGCACTACTACGCCGAGGGGTTCGACGACGAGCGGAGCGGCTACGCCGTCGCGCGCTGGCTGGCCGAGACGCCGGCGCGGCTCGCCGCCGCGACCATCATCGTCCACACGCGCAACGCCGACGGCGCGCTCCGCATGGTCGAGCTGCTGCGGCGCACCGGCCGGCAGGCCGAACACGTCCCCTTCCACATGCTCGCCCCCAGAATCAAGCAGCTCCGACGCGGTTGAAATTTATGCGGACGAAACTCTCTTTCAACTCTTCCCTGCTCGCGCTCTGCCTTTTTCTCTGCTGCGCCACGACCACGCGCGGGCAGACCGGCGCCGCGCCCGCGCGCGCCGAGCAGAACGGCGCGGGCCAGCCTTACGACGAACGCGTCCGCGGCCTGCTCGCGCGCGGCGACGTGCGCGCGGCCTTCGCACACGTCGAGCGCGAACGCGAACGGATTCTCAAAGAGTGGATTGCGATTACCGAAATCAACGCGCCCTCGGGCAAGGAGGCCGAGCGCGCCGCCTTCATCGAGGGGCTGCTGCGCGGCTACAAGTCGCTTGAGGTGAGCCGCGACCCGGCGGGGAACGTCGTCGCCACGCGCAGGGGCACGGGCGGCGGCCCCACGGTCGTCATCGACGCGCACATGGACACGGTCTTCCAGGAGGGCTTGAAGATCAAGGCCGAGGTGCGCGACGGGAGAATCTACGCGCCCGGCGTCGGCGACGACACGCGCAACGTCGAGGCGCTGCTCGCGGCCGTGCGCGCGCTGGACGCGGCGAATTTGAAGACGAAGGGCGACATCGTCTTCCTCTTCACGGTCGAGGAGGAGACGAGCTTCCGCGGCGTCGAGGAGTTCGTCAAGGCGAACAAGGGGCGCATCGGCCAGTACATCGCGCTCGACGGCGGCTACGACGGCTTCACCTACGGCGGCATCGGCATCAACTGGTACCGGCACCACTTCATCGGGCCGGGCGGCCACACGCGCTCCTCGACCCCGCCCTACTCCGCGACGCTCCCCGCGGCGCGCGCCATCGAGCGCATCTACCAGTTGCCGCTCCCGCAGGGCGTCCCCGCCAACCTCAACATCGGCATGCTCGGCGGCTCGGACGTGGTCAACGCCAAGGCCGCCGACGCGTGGTTCACCGTTGACCTGCGCTCGACGAGCAACGAGGTCATCGCCGACCTGGAGAAGAAGATCGCGGCGATTGTGAAAGAGGAGGCCGAGCGCGAGCGGATGACCGTCAGGACGGAGCTGATCTCTTCGACGCCCGCGGCGCAGATACCGGGCCACCGCGACTCGCCGCTCGTGAAGACGGCCGAGGCCGTGCATTACGCGATGGGCTTCAAGCCGTCGATTACGCTCTCGGGCTCGAACAACGGGAACGTCGCCCTGCTCGCCGGCATCCCCGCCATCTCGACCGGCGCCGGCCCTTGCAGCAACTCGCACGCGCTCACCGAATACTGCGAGATCGAACCGCTCTACAAAGGCATCCAGAAGGTCATCCTCCTCCTCGCCGCGACGGCGGGAGTTTGAGAGGGGGAGACGGGGTGACGGGGTGACGGGGAGAAAGCTACCTTCTTCTCCCCGTCACCCCGTCTCCCCGTCTCCCCTTCTTCCCTTCCTTAGTGGATTCGCTTGTCGGTCGTGCGGATGCCGACCTTCGCCAAGGCCCAGGCGGCGGCGACGACCGCGACCTTGCCGAGGCTGAAGCCCTCTTCGTCGGCGTGGACGCGCCGGACGCGGCCGTGCGCGGCGCGGACGCGGGGCCGCTCTTCGAGGGAGGACGAAGTTGAGGACGAAGTTGATGCGGTTCGTTCTCCTTCGACGGCCCGGGCCTCGCCGCGGCGGCCTTCCGCGACGCGCGCGGCGGCGCCGCCCGCCTCCTTCTGCCCCGGCGCCTTCTCGCCCTTCTCCTTGGCGTCGGGCGCGCCCTGCCGCGCCATCTCGTTCTCGATCTCCGAATTGATCTCGCCGCCGACGAGAATCGCCGTGCCCGTGAAGTAGAACCAGAGCATCAGGATGATGACCGCGCCGAGCGAGCCGTAGGTCGCGCTGTAGGAGTTGAAGTAGCTGAGGTACGCCTTGAAGGCGAAGGAGATGAGCAGCCAGAGCGCGACGCCGACGACCGCGCCCGGCGTGATCCACTTCCAGTCCTGGTCGCGCGAGTCGGGGCCGAAGTAGTAGATGAGCGCGAAGGCCAGCAGCACGAAGACGAGCACGAGCGGCCACTGCAAAATCTTCCAGGCGGTCTCGAACGCCTGGCCCATCCCGAGCTTGCCTGAAACGATCTCGGCGATGTCGCCGCCGTAGAGCACGAAGACCAGCGCCGTCACGATGAGCAGCGTCAGCGCCAGCGTCAGCCCGACGGCCGTCAGGCGCACCTTCCACCACGGCCGCGACTCCTTCAAATCGTAGGCGGCGTTCAGCGAGTCGCTGATGGCGCCCATGCCGTTCGACGCCGCCCAGAGCGTCGCGAGGATGCCGAAGGAGAGCTTGCCGCCGCCGCTCGACTGCGTCACGTCGGTCACGGTCTCGGCCACGAGCTTCGAGGCGTCGCCGGGCAGCACCGTCGCGAGGTATTTGAAGAGCCCCTGCCGGAGCTGGCCGTTCTCGCCCGCGAGGTAGCCCAGGAGCGACGTGAGGAAGAGCAGCGCCGGGAAGAGCGCCAGCAGGAAGTAGTAGGAGAGCTGCGCCGAGCGCCCCAGCACGTCGTCGTCCATCACCTCCGCGTAGACGCGCTTCCCCAGCTCCTTCCAGCTCAAGCCGGCGAGGCTCATTGACTTGAACATGACTTATGCTCCTCCGCTCCGAAAGTGTCGGGCGCAGTTTTACCGCGCGCGAAGGCGAAACCGTCACGATTTCCTCAAGAGTTGTCCACGAGGAACCCGCCGCGGCTGGACGCCGGAGTGATTTCGGAGTACAGTACGCGGCGCTTTGCCCTCCTCTCCGCACCTTTGGTCACGCGAGAAGGAGTTTTTTTGTGAGTTTTATTTCCCTTGTGTCGTCACCCGCGGCTAAAGAACGCGCGGCCGGCTCTCTCTCCCGGCCCGTGCGTGCCGCCTTCGCCCTATGCCCCTTGCGCCGCCCCCTTACCAAACCTTTTCTAAACCCTGACGACCGCGCCGGACGTACTCCGTAGGGTGCGCGACGTGGTCGAAGACGCGACTTAAGAAAAAGCGGGAGGCTCGCGGACGGCCTTCCCCCCTCGAAACTGCTTGTTCGACGAAAGAAGGAGTTTTTCGATGAGGACTTTACGCTTTCCCTCGCTGCTGGCGCTGGCCCTGTTGACCTTCGCGGCGGCGCAGACGGCCGCGGCACAGTCGGCCGCCTCCGGCAGCTACCAGTTCACGCTAACGGGCGACAAGTATCTGAAGACCGTCGAGTTCAGCGCGCAGACGAACGCCGACGGCAGCGCGACCGGCTCCATCTACTTCACCGACCAGGCCGACATCATCATCCAGGACGTGGACGGCTCCGGCGAGAAGGGCCGGTTCGCGGGCTACGACCTCAAGGTCGATGTGGACGGCATGGTCGTCAACAAGAACCAGGCCGTCCTGAGCGGCACGGTCAGTTCCTCCAGCGTCGTGGATTTCGTCGGGCAGCGCGTGCTGCTCACGGTCGAGGACAACGGCGACAACACGCGCGTGCCGGACAGGCTGACGTGGGGCGTCTACAAGCAGATCAAAAGGGACTGGGTGCCCTCGGACGCCGAGTTGAAGGAAGACCCGGGCGTCGGGCTGAAGTGGTGGGCGACCGACTACGAGGTGAAGGGCGACCGCGGCTACCAGATGCCGCGCGACGAGAGCATCACCGCGCAGACCAACCCCATCATCGCCTACGACTTCGCGGACGCCGATAACACCGCCGGCGACATCCGCGTCACGCCGTAGCGCGACGGCCGGGCCGACCGGTGCTTAAAAAGCCTGCGGCCGCCGGGAGGCGAGTTCCCCCTCCGGCGGCCGCAGGCTTTTTTAAATGGTCGGCGGCCTATTTGACGAGCGTGCCCGTGCGGCGCCAGCGCGTGTTCCTGAAGAAGTCGATCAAGTAGTTGACGGGGGTCGGGGCCTCGCTGGGCGGCAGGCTCTCGTCGAAAGACCAGTAGACGAACATCGCGCGGCCGATGATGGCGCTGCGCGGGACGTAGCCCCAGAAGCGGCTGTCGAGGCTGTTGTCGCGGTTGTCGCCCATCGCGAAGTAGAAGCCCTCGGGGACGATGAACTTGCCGTCGCCGTCGCACGCCCCGCGGTGGCACATCAGCTCGTGCTGCTCCGGGTCGAGGTAGACGGTGTATGAGCCGTCGGCCGGGGGGGCCTGCTCGCCCTGAACCTTCAGCGGGGCGCCGCCCTCGTTCTCCGGCGTCGAGGAGTCGTCGCCCGGCGGGTTCTCGGCCCGGACGATGTGCTCGTCGAGCGGCTGGCCGTTGATGAAGACCTTCGAGTCGCGCACCTCGACCACGTCGCCCGGCAGGCCGATGACGCGCTTGACGTAGTTCGTCCGGTAGGGCGTGTTGTCGGGGCGCGCGTCGTCCACCTTGGTGCTGTCGCGGAAGCGCTCCTCGCCCTGGTACTTGCCCGGGTACTTGAAGACGATGATGTCGCCGCGCTCGATCTCGCGCTGCGGCAAAAACGGCAGGCGCGGGCCGGGCGCGAAGATGAACTTGTTGACGAGCAGGTGGTCGCCGATGTTGATCGTGTTCTGCATCGAGCCGGTCGGCACCTTCACCGCCTGCACGACGAACGTCATGCCGAAGAGCGCCATCACGGCGGTGACGACCAGCGACTCGAAGTACTCGCGCAGGACGCTGTGCGGCGGGGCCGGCTTCCGCGGCGCCTCGGCGGGAACGCCCGCGCCGTCGCCCGCGCCCGCGCGGGCACGCACCCGCCCGCCCTCCGCCTCCGCGGGCGGCTCGGCCACCCCCGCTCCCCTCGACTCATTACTCATATTGCACTCATCCTAGAGAACCCTTCAGACAATGGTCAAGCGGGACGCGGGCCGGACGGTTCTATCTTCACCCTAAAATAATTTCTGTTTCACGCACGAAACGCCGTTTCATCTCCGCGGATTTTGTGGTAGAATCCTTCTCATGAAAACGACGGAGAAAAAGCGTGGGGCGCGGGTCGAGCAGTTCACGCCGGCCGAGCAGCGTTCGGCGCGCGCCGCGCGGGTCAAGGTCTTCGAGGCCGAGCCCTACGGCTGGATCGCGCAGTCGGAGTCGGGCGTCGAGCGCGGCTACCACCTCTTCCGCGACCCCGACACGCGGGCGCTCGCCTGCACCTGCGCCGACTTCATCTTCCGCGGCAACGCCGAGCCCGGCTACGAGTGCAAGCACGTCGCCGCGGTGCTGAAGTTCATCGCGCGCCAGTACCTCAGGTTCGAGTACGACCCGCGGCGCCAGATGTCGCGCGTCGCGTAAGAATTTCAGGAGACGGAAGAGAAGATGAGCAGCAAGACTTTCAAGTGCGAAGCCTGCCGCACGGCGTCCGAGAGTTTGCACATGCGCAACTCGGACGGCAAGTGGGTCTGCGCCCGCTGCATCCCGGCGGCGGAGCTGGACGCCTGCGAGGGCCTGCGCGCGCGGCTCGGCCTGAAGCCCTCGGCCGCGCGCGTGCCCCGCCGCAAGGCTGCCTGAAGATTCAGACTTTCACCTCACCCCTCAAGCCACGCGGGCGCGGAGGAGTCCGGGAGTTCGCCTCCCGGGCACTTCGCGCCTTCGTGTTTCTGCCTTAAGCTCTCCGGTAATCATGAGCACTTTCGAGACGAAGGAGCAGGTCTCCGCGGGCGGCGTCGTCTACCGCCGGCGCGGCGGGAAGACGGAGGTGGCTTTAATCTCGGTCGGCGAGCCCGCGCGGTGGCAGTTGCCGAAGGGCTTGGTCGGGCGGGGCGAGACGCCTTTGGAGGCCGCGCTGCGGGAGGTTCGGGAGGAGACCGGGCTCGCCTGCGAGGTCGAAGGCGAGCTTGAGCGGGTCGAGTACTGGTACTTCTCGAAGGGCGGCGGGCGGCGGGTGCGCTTCCACAAGTTCGTGCACTTCTACCTGATGCGCTTCGTCTCGGGCGACGTGTCGGGGCACGACGACGAGGTGAACGAGGCGCGCTGGGTCGAGGCGGAAGAGGCCGAAGGGATGTTGGCTTTTAAGGGCGAGCGGAAGGCTCTGTCTGAAGCGCGGGAAATGCTCGCGGCGGGCGCCGTGGATTGAAGTCCCGTGCGCCCGCGCCGACTCTCTTGGTCGGCCGTCTCAGTGGACGACGCGGCTGGCGCTGAGGCGCTGCCAGAGGGATTCTTCGTCCGGGTAGGCGATGCCGTTCTCCGAGCGCATGGCGAAGGCCGTCTGGACGATGAGCTTCAGGTCTCGGAAGACGCCGTCGCAGTCGGAGCAGGTGCTCAGGTGAGTTATCACGAAGAGCTTGTCGTCGTCGCCGAGCAAACCGGCGTCGTAGTCGCTGAGCAGTTCGATACTTCTGGCGCAGTCCATTGGCCGTTCCTTCGAGGGTGGAATAGAGTCCGGCCTTCCGGGTGAATCCCGGAAGATTACTTAGATGCGGCTTGCTCCCGGATTAATTGCCTCAGCTTGAGCCGCGCCTTGTGCAATTGCGACTTGGAGGTGCCTTCGGCGATCCCGAGCATGCCGGAAATCTCGTAGTGCTCGTAGCCCTCCACGTCGTGGAGGACGAAGACGGTGCGGTAGCCCGGCGGGAGCTGTTGCAAAGCCCTCTCCAGGGAGATGCGGTCGATGACGGGCATCGTGCCCGGGTTCTCCGTCCCCTTGACGATCTGGATGGGGGTCTCGCCCTCCTCCGTGAGGAGTTCGGAGCGCGTGCTCTTCTTGCGGAAGTGCATCAAGACCTGGTTGACCGTCATGCGGTGGAGCCAGGTGGTGAAGGCCGACTCGCCGCGGAACATCCCGATCTTGTTGTAGAGTTGGAGGAAAACGTCCTGCGTCATGTCCTCGGCTTCCGTGGGGTTGCCCATCATGCGCAGGGTGAGCGCGTAGACGCGCCGGTAGTGGCGGCGGTACAACTCCTCGAACGCCTTCCCGTCGCCCCCGGCGGCCTTCTTCGCCAGCTCGAAATCAGACTCCTGCGGTCTATCCACCTCTGCTACAGTCACTTCTTTATTCAGTCCTTTATTAATTTTCTTCGATTATCCACCAATTCCCGACAAATGGGAAACAGAGGCGGAAGCCCGATTTACTTCAACGTGTCCCAACTCCCGAGCGCGCGCAGCTTCTTATAACGCTTGGCGAGCCGCTCGGCCGGGTCGAGCGCGGAGGTCTGCCGGAGGCTCTCCCAGAGCGCCGCGTCGAGCAGGCGCGCCGCCTCGTCGTAGTCGTTCTGCGCGCCGCCCGAGGGCTCGGGGACGACGAGGTCAACGATGCCCGCGCGGTAAAGCTCGGGCGCGGTCAGGCGCAGAAACTCGGCGGCGCGCGGCGCCTGCGCGCTGTCCTTGAAGAGAATCGCGGCGCAGCCCTCGGGCGTGATGACGGAGTAGACGGCGTTCTCAAGCATCAAGACCTGGTCGGCCACCCCGATGGCGAGCGCGCCGCCCGAGCCGCCCTCGCCGATGACGACGCCGACGACGGGGACTTTCAACCTCGACATCTCGAAGAGGTTGCGGGCGATGGCCTCGGCCTGGCCGCGCTCCTCGGCGTCGATGCCCGGGTAGGCGCCCTGCGTGTCGATGAAGGTGACGACGGGGCGGCCGAACTTGTCGGCGAGCTGCATCAGCCGCAGCGCCTTGCGGTAGCCCTCGGGCTTGGTCATGCCGAAGTTGCGGTAGCGGCGCTGCTTGGCGTCGCGCCCCTTCTGCTGCCCGACGACGCCGACGGGCACGCCGCGGTAGCGCGCGAAGCCGCAGACGATGGCCGGGTCTTCCGCGTAGCGCCGGTCGCCCTTGACCTCGACGAAGTCCTCGAAGAGGCGTTCGACGAAGTCTAAGGTGTACGGGCGTTCGAGGTGGCGCGCCAGCTTGACGCGCTCGAACGCCGACATGGAGCCGATCCTGTCTTCCATCCTTTACGAATTGACCTGAACTTTGATTGAGACGACCGTGGAAGGATGTACGTTTATCCCCCGCCCGTCAAGCTCGCGCGCAAAAGGTTAAGAGGCTTGCCCCATTTCCCCTCAAGTAGAGGGAGCGAGCAAGCCTCTGACCGTCGTTTAAGTTTGTCCGCTTACTGCAAGCTGTCGGTGAACGCCTTGAGCAGGCGCGCGCGCGACGGGTGGCGGAGCTTGCGGAGCGCCTTGGCCTCGATCTGGCGGATGCGCTCGCGCGTCACGTCGAAGTTCTTGCCGACCTCTTCGAGCGTGTGCTCCTCGCCCGCGGGGCCGAGCCCGTAGCGGAGTTTGATGACCACCTCTTCGCGGGGCGAGAGCGTCGCCAGCACGGCGTCCGTCACCTGCCGCAGGTTGGTCGTGACGACCGAGTCGGCCGGGCTCACGCGCGACTTGTCCTCGATGAAGTCGCCGAGGTGCGAGTCCTCCTCCTCACCAATCGGCGTCTCCAAAGAGATGGGCTGCTGCGCCAGCTTGAAGACGCTGCGCACCTTCGGCACCGGCATGTCCACCTTCGCCGCGATCTCCTCGGTCGTCGGCTCGCGCCCGAGTTCCTGCACGAGGGCGCGGGAGGTGCGGATGAGCTTGTTGATGGTCTCGATCATGTGGACGGGGATGCGGATGGTGCGCGCCTGGTCGGCGATGGCCCGCGTCACCGCCTGCCGAATCCACCACGTCGCGTAGGTCGAGAACTTGTAGCCGCGCCGCCACTCGAACTTGTCCACGGCCTTCATCAGACCGATGTTCCCCTCCTGAATCAGGTCGAGGAACTGGAGCCCGCGGTTCGTGTACTTCTTCGCAATCGAGACGACGAGGCGGAGGTTCGCCTCGGTCAGCTCGCGCTTGGCCTCCTGCGTCTCGGCCTCGCCGGCGACGATGGCCTGGTGCGTGCGCTTGATCTCGACGACCGAGATGCTGTGCTCCTCTTCGAGCTTCTTCAGGCGGCGCTTGGCCGCGAGGAGCTGCCGCTTGTACTCCTTCTCGGCGTCGGGCTTGATGCGCCTGTTCTCGAGCTTGTCCGAGAGCTTCTTGATCTCGCGCTCGGCCGAGCGCACCTCTTTGTGCGCGATGGCGATGGCGTCGATCAAGCGCTGGCGCGCCGACTCCTTCAGGTTGAGGTTCTTAATCTCCTGCGAGATTTCGAGGCGCGTGCGCGCGACCTTGCGCTTGAGGCGGAGGAGCTTCTTGGTCGGCTTGCCGCGCGTCAGCTTCTGCTCGGCGGCGAGCTTCTCCCACTCCTTCAGGCCCTCGCGGAAGTGCTTGCGGATGTTCTCGACGCCTTCGAGCGTCCACTGCAAATACTCGTCGGCCTTGTCCTCGGCCTCGGACACGTCGGCCTGGTCGGAGAAGTTGACGATGTCGCGGATGGACAGGTCGCCCGTCTGCAACTCGTCGCCGATGCGGATGAGTTCCTTGACCGCGATGGGCGAGCGCGAGATGGCCTTGTGCGTCTTGATCTGGCCGCGCTCGATGCGCTGCGAGATGGAGACTTCCTGCTCGCGCGTCAAGAGCGGCACGGTGCCCATCTGGCGCAGGTAGACGCGGACGGGGTCGGCCGACTTCTCGTCCTCGCCGGCCGAGAGGTCGAGGTCGTCAACCTCGTCGAGCGTGCCCTCCTCCTCCACGTCGGTGGCGAGCGAGGCGACTTCGGAGATCAACTCCTCGTCCGATTCGACCGCGCCGATGGTCGCCGCTTCCAACTTCTGAAGCACGTCGTCGATGTCGCGGTCTGCGACCGGGTCGCCCGAGACGACCTCTCCGTAACCCTCGTAGAACTTCTCGCCGCCCGTCTCCAACAGATCCAGCCCCTGCTTCTTCATCTTCTCGCTCAAATCGTCGCCCCCCCGTTAGACGCCTTAGCCGCGGAAAGCGTCTCATACGTGGCTTCAGACATTAATGTTTCCGCCCTCACGCCGTCGGCCGCCCCACCTCGCACACAATTAAGTCGTTGATGCGAGGGACATTAGATGTCTGACACTCTTTTCCGGTTGTACTCGCGCCTCCGCCCCGGCGGCGAGCAGTTAAAGGGAGGTTCAAACACGGACACGCCCCTGTGATGCAGCAGACAACGCCCCGGTTCGTTCGCACGGCACCAAATCCGAAGCCTTAACCCCGAAGAAATAGCATAATTTACACATATATTCCAGCCTTCGGCGCGGATTGGCCGTTTTCCCTGAAAACTAGACGCTTTCGCCGCCCGCCGGTTCCACGAACCGCCCGCACGGAGGGGCAAAAGGAGTCCCGAGCCCCGACTTTTCACCTCCGAGGCTAAAGGGTGCGTCTCAGAGGCGGAAGGATGGCTCTCGGAGAGTAAAATTTGGGTCTCCAAGACTGATTATTCGGTCTCCGAGACCCGACGTTCCGTCTCGGAGAGTCAACGTTCCGTCTCGGAGAGCCAACGTTCCGTCTCGGAGAGCCAACGTTCCGTCTCTGAGAGCCAACGTTCCGTCTCCGAGACCCAAATTTCACTCTCTGTGACGGAACGTTGGGTCTCGGAGAGTCAATCTTCCGTCTCGGAGACTCAAATTCCCCTTCTTGAGACTCAAAGTCGGAGAAAAAAGCTCAAAGTTTTTTCCTCGGGGGACGAATGTTCGGGTTTCAGACCGCAAGGGCGAGCCTCGGGGCATGAAATCCGCTCAAAAAATGGCTTGAGTTTGTGATAAAAAGGGGGTCGTCAGTCCTCTTCCCACAGAACAGGCGGGATTCCAGGGGCAACCATAGTGATTACGGCTCTGCTGATCTTCTTCTGGGGGGTTGTGCCCGGCCTGATAACGGGCTGGATGCTCAGGGAGCGCGGGCGCAGCTTTCTGCCGGGGCTCCTTCTGGGGGCGGTCTGCGGCCCCCTCGGCATCCTCGGCGTCCTGACCTTTATCTATATCTCCGACCGCAGGCAGGGCGGGCGCCGGCGCGCCGTCCGCGTCTTTTACGACATCCCCGTGGTCGGTCGTCTGCACGTCTCGACCGTCTGGATGCTGGCGGGGGTCGCAACCTTCCTCTGCCTCTGGATGATCGGCGGCATCTCCTACGAAGTCTACAGGGCCGAGCCGAGACCCGAGCCCTCGCCCGAACAGGCGCGACAGACGGCGGGCGAGCCCGCGCAGCCCAAAGCGCTCCTCCCGACGAACGGCCCTTCGGAGAAGCAGCCCCCCGAGACGCGCCTGTCGGAGCAGACGCCGCAGGGCAACCCTACGAACCAGGCGCACTCGGCGCTCGTCGGCAACTTCTCGGGCCAGCCCGCCTCCTTGCCGCCGCCCTCCGGCAACTCCGCGACGAACTGGCAGCCCGCGCCGCCCGCCGGCAACGGCACACAGCCCGCGTCGGCCGCGCCCGCCGCCGCCCCACCCCAGCCGAACGCACAGCCCGCGCCGCAACCCCCGAAGACTCCGGCGCCAGCGCGCGCCGACGCCATCGCGGAGGTGACGCGCGACCTCGCCGCCAACGGTCACAGGGTGCACGCGGCCCTGAGCGGCAACGCGCAGAACGCGACGCTCTCTTTGACGGGCGAGACGCTGACGCGCGAGGCCGGCAACCAGCTCCTCGGCAACGGCCGCCTGCGCGGCGCGCTCAAGGCCGCCGGCGTCCGCATCGTCGTCCTGATGAACGGCGAGCAGAGCTGGACGTACATGCTCTGAGCCACACCGCCGATTTGGTTAAGGCCGTGAACCATTTCGTCACCCGTCTCAGAGGCCAGCGCCGAACTCCCTTCCCCTACCGAAAGAAAAAGGCCGGAAACGCGCCGGACTTCGTCCACCTTCCCCCGCCTCGGACGTGGCACGCAGGTTGTTTAGCTGAATGGCGTCTCCTAAACGAGACTGGTTACGGTGCCGATGCGCCGGCAACCACAAAGTCGAGGCCCGGCTGTGAAGGGGAGAGCGCAGCCGGGCCTCAGCTTATTTACGACCGCCGTTCAAGGGTTTCGGTTTTCGCGCGAGTGGGAGATAATGCCGTTCATGACCGCCGAACTGCCTCAGGAGAACGAGACCGGCCAGACCGTTCTGGTCGTGGACGACATGAGCGACAACCTCATCCTCATCAGCCTCTCGCTCCAAGACCTCGGCTACCGCGTCGTCACGGCGACCAACGGCGCCGACGCGCTCAACGTGGCGAAGCTGGCGCGCCCTGACCTCATCCTGATGGACATCGCCATGCCGCAGCAGGACGGGCTCGCCGCCACGCGCCGCATCCGCGAGGAGCCGGAGTTGCAGGACGTGCCGGTCGTCGCGCTCACGGCCTTCGACACCGACGGCTTCCGCCAGGCGGCCTTCGACGCGGGCTTCAACGGCTACCTGACCAAGCCCATCGACTTCGACCGCCTGCGCAACCTCATCGTCAAGCTGCTCGCGCGCGACAAGGGGAACACCACGCGGCTCTGAGCGTGTACCCCGCGCGTGTACGCCGTCAGTCCCCCTGCCCGCCCGCCGCGCGCCTGCGCTCGCATCCGACTCCGAGACGCGACCCGCGCCGGCCTTCTTTTTAAAAGGAGAGTGAGAATGAACAGAAGGAACTACCTTTTGACCGTCGCGCTGTCACTCGCCGCCGGCCTCGCCGGGCACGCGCTCTACGGCCCGCTCGCCGCCCCAACCGCGGCGCGCGCCGAGCCGCGGCGCGACGCGCAGTACGAATACTGCGCGGTCGTGAAGTCGCAGGCCATCGCGACGCCCCGCCTCTTCTACTGGATCATCTACTTTAAGGAGGAAGGGGCGGCGAAGACCGAGA
The DNA here is from genome assembly GCA_019242475.1 of Acidobacteriota bacterium. Lineage (GTDB taxonomy): Bacteria > Acidobacteriota > Blastocatellia > Pyrinomonadales > Pyrinomonadaceae > QHXN01. The sequence continues at coordinate 23,103 of JAFAVK010000016.1, forward strand.
CGGTCGAAGCCTCGCTCAGCGGCAACTCCCAGGCGAAGGCCATCGCGAAGCTCGGCGAGGACGGCTGGGAGATGGTCGGCGAAGGCCCGCTCGACGTGCGCCCCGACCCGCGCCCCAACGCCCCCGGCACCACCACCACCGCCATCTTCTTCAAGCGGCGCAAGGACTGAAAGCCGTGAACCGTAAACCGTGACAAGAAGGAATTGACTTCCTCCTGTCACGGTTTATGGTTTACGGTTCACGCCTGACGACTACTTCTTGCCGCCGCCCTGCTCGTCGGCCGCCTTGAGTTCCTTCTGGGCGGCCTCGGCCTTCTCGTCAATCTGTTCGACGCCGCCCTTGACGGCGCCGATCAGCGCCCCCACCCCCGCGCCGACGAGGATGTCGCCCGCGACCTCTTTGGCCTGGTTGAGAATCGAGCGCCCGCCGCCCTTCTTCGAGCCACCCTTCTTGGCTCCGCCTTTCCTGGCTCCGCCCTTCGACGCGCCGGCGCCCTTCCTGGCTCCGCCTTTCTTGGCTCCGCTCTTCTTGGCTCCGCCCTTCTTGGCTCCGCCCTTGGACGCACCGCCCTTCGCGCCGCCTTTCTTAGCGCCGCCGCCTTTGGCCCCGCCCTTCTTCGAGCCGCCGGCCTTCTTCGCGCCGCCTCCGCCGCTCGACTTCTTACCGGCCGACTTCTTGGCGCCGCCCTTCTTTGAGGTCTTCTCGTCGTCCTTCTTTGACGACTTCTTCGAGGACTTCCTGGAAGCCATTCCCTTTTCTCCTTCTTCGCTTGATCTTTGTACCGCTCCGACATCTTGTAGCAAATGACGTCGCCGCTGTCATCAACTTTTCTCTCCCGCCCGACTCAAAAATCCGCGCGCGTGTGGGGCCGCGTAATTTAACGCGTGGTCGAGAAACTTGTTGACGCGCCGCGCCGCGGCGTCAAGAATGTGGCACCGACGGGCGACGGCCTTCCCTTCAAAGGCTTTGCGCGACACATTCCTTTCATCAAGTGGGGCGGCGTGAGCGATAGAGAGTTCCACTACCGCTGGGAGTACGACCTGCGAGCGAGCCCGCAGGCGCTCTGGCCGCTCGTCTCCGACACGAACCGCTTCAACCGCGACGCCGGCCTGCCCGACGTTTCCACGCAGGGCTCGTCCGGGGTTAAAGGCACGGCCGGCCGCCGCCGTCTGCGCCTGAAGAAGCTCGGCGTCGGCGTCGAATGGGAGGAGGAGCCTTTCGAGTGGGTGCGCCCCTTCCGCTTCGGCGTGGTGCGCCGCTACCGCTCGGGGCCGGTCGCGGAGATGCGCGTCGCGGCCGAACTCAACGAGCGCGAGGGCGGCGGCACGCGCCTCGTCTACGACGTGCGCGTCCGGCCGCGCGGCGCGCTCGGCCGCGCCGTCATCCCTTACCAGATCGGCCGCGTCAGCGCGCGCAAGTTCGCGGAGGTCTTCCGCCGCTACGACCGGCTTGCCCTCGCCGAAGAGGCGCGGGGCGTGGTTGAGAACCGCGCGGTCGGACTCGGCGCGAGCGCGCGCGCACTGCTCGCCACGCTGCGCGACAAGCTCGTCAACGAAGGCGCGGACGCGCGCCTCGCCGCGCGCCTCTGCGAGACGGTCGCGTCCGGCGACGAGCTGGCGCTCGCGCGCGTGCGCCCTTACGCGCTCGCCGACGCGTGGGGCGTGCCGCGGCGCGAGGCGCTTGAGCTGTGCCTGCGTGCGACGCGCGCCGGGCTGCTCGACCTGCGGTGGGAGCTGCTCTGCCCCGTCTGCCGCGGCGCGGGGCAGTCGGCCGAGTCTCTGCGCGACGTGCGCGCCGACCAGCACTGCGACTCCTGCCAGATAAACTTCACCGTCGCCTTCGACCGCTCGGTCGAGGTCGTCTTCCGCCCCAGCCCCTCCGTCCGCCGCGTCGAGTCGCGCGATTTCTGCGTCGGCGGCCCGCAGGTCACGCCGCACGTCGTCGTCCAGCAGCTCGTCCCCGCGGGCGAGACGCGCACCGTCTCGCCCCTCCTCGAAGAGGGCCGCCACCGCCTCCGCGCCGGCGCGGACGAAGACGCGCGCGCGCTCCTCGTCAACGCCTCCGGCTCGGGAGAGTTGACGCTCCGCGCGGTCGAAGATGTCGAAGAGGAGTTGACGGTCTCGACGCGCCCCGTCATCAGACTTCAAAACAACACGGACGGCGAGCGCCTCTTCCGCATCGAGCGCGAGGCGTGGGGCGGGCAGGCGGCGACCGCGGCCGAGGTCACGGCGCTCCAACTCTTCCGCGACCTCTTCGCGGCGGAGGCCCTGCGCCCCGGCGACCAGATCAACGTCGGCCAGATGACCATTCTCTTCACAGACCTGCGCAACTCGACGCGCCTCTACCGCGAGATCGGCGACGCCGTGGCCTTCGGCGCCGTGATGAGCCACTTCGACGTGCTGCGCGAAGAGATCGCGCGCGAGGGCGGCTCCATCGTGAAGACCCTGGGCGACGCCATCATGGCCGTCTTCCCCCGGCCCGCGCCCGCGCTGCGCGCCATCATCAACGCGCAGTCGGCGCTCGCCGCGCCGCCCGAGGGCGTGCGCCCGCTCACGGTCAAGGCCGGGCTGCACGCCGGCCCCTGCATCGCCGTCACGCTCAACGAACGGCTCGACTACTTCGGCTCGAACGTCAACATCGCCGCGCGCCTCGAACCGCTCTCGACCGGCGAGGACTGCGTCATCACCGCGGACGTGCGGCGTGACCCCGAAGTCCTGGAGCTGCTCGCAGACCCCTTGAGCGGCCTCGCCGCCGAGCCCTCCGAAGCCATGCTCAAGGGCTTCGACAACGAATGCTTCGAACTCTGGCGCGTGAAGAGGGCGGAAGCCCGACCGTAAGGGAGGACGTTCAGTCCCTCTCAATTATCAGGAGGTTATATGACGACCTCGACGACCACCGCCCCACAAGTTACCGCCGCGCGCCCGCGCCGCCGCGGCAGGCGTTGGATTAAGTACGGCGCGGTTCTCATCATTGCCTTACTCATCTGGGCGGGCTTCGACCTCTACGCGCCGCGGCGCACTTCGCTGCGCGACTTTGACCCGGACGAGGTGGCGCGGCTTGAGACGGCGATGTGGCGCTCCTACTATTCGCGCCAGCGCGTCAAGCTCTTCCGCGAGATGACGGAACTGCTGCGCACGCAATACCGGCTCCCGCTCCTGCGCTCGAACGCCGTCGCCTACCGCGCCGCCAAGGCCGCCTTCGTCTTCAAGGACGGGCACTCACGCGCGGACTACGAGCGCGCGCTGCCCGACCTCGTCAGCTTCTACCAGTCCATCCGCGCCGTCTCCGACACGGACTTCGACGTGGAGCGCGCCGCGCGCCTCGAACTCGAATGGTGGATCGTCCACCGCGAGCGGCGCGCGCACGCGCCCGGCGACCTCGACCGCGCGCTCGCAGACCTCCAGGCCGAACTATTCCGCGTCCCCGCCGACCGCCTCGCCGAGCACGCGCGCCTGCGCGCCGAGGCGATGACCATCCGCGACGACAAGGCCGACGCGGGCGGCGTCAACGAAGAGGACTGGCGCAGGATAGATGAACTGCTCCACCAGTCCTGGCGCTCGCTCCACGCCGCGGTCAACCCCTGAGGGCGGCTAAATTTTTTCTATTCGGATTCGGCGCTCCTGGTATATAAATGCGCGCCATGTTGGCTTCGGCGGGAATGGACGGGATTGAGGGCGCCGTTTATCTGGCACTCATTGTGTGTGTGTTCTGCCTGGCGGGCGCGCTGCTGGCGGGGCCGCTGGCGGTCGTCGGCACGCTCGTCGGCGGCAGGATGCGCGGGGTCGGGTTCGTGTCAGCGCTGACGGCGCTCTTCGTCGGGGCGGTCGGCTTGCTGCTCGCCGCGGCCGCGTACTTTTTCCTCGGCGCGATGTTCGAGGGCGTTATCGCGGCGATGCTCCTGCTGCCCCCGCTGGCGTCTCTGACTCTGGGCGGGGTCGCCCTCTGGCTCCGCCGCAGGCGCCGGGCCGAACCAACCGACTGACCCTTCGCCGGCGAGGGCTCGCATGTACCCTTACTACATCCTGGCGAAGTGGGCGCTTATCTTTGCCTTCTTCGTCGTGGCGCCGGCCTACGCAGCCCTGCTCGCGCTGGTCAACGTCGCGTACCGCCTCAAGTCGGGCCGCTTCTTCCGCTGGGTGAGCTGGCGGACGTTCGCGCCCTTCCTCTTGCTCTTACTCGCGTGCGCGGGCTTCATCTTCTACACCTTCACGCGCCCGGGCGCTTTCGTCATCACACACTGAAGCTCTTCACTATAGCGGCGGCCGGCGCGGCGGTGGCGGCGGGTAGCCCCCGGGCGGTGGCGGCGGCGGGCCGCCATATGGTGGGGGGCCGCCGGGCGGCGGGTAGCCTTGCGGTGGCTGGCCGCCGGGCGGCGGGCCGGCCTGCTGCCTGCGACGCGCATCCTCGGCGCGCCGCGCCGCCTCGTCGGACTCGGCAGATGCGTCGTCCGAGGGCGTCGGGGTCGGGTTGACGACGATGACGATGGGGCTCGTGTTCTGAGTCGGCGCGGCCTTCTTCGATTCGTCGGCGGCGCCGGACGCGGCACCCGCGCCGGAAGCGTTCTGCGATTCGGAAGCGTCCGTCGTTTTCGCGGGGGCTTGAGTCGGCGCGGCCGCCGCGCTCGCGGGGGCGACGGGACTCGCGGCCTTCGAGCGCTCGGGCTCCGCGACCTCGTTCGACTCGTCGTCCGGCGTCGCCGAGGCGGCGGCCGGGGCAGGCTTAACTTCCGGGGCGCTCGCGCTCAAGAGCGGGTAGGCGACCGCGGCGCAGATGGCGACGACGGCGGCGGCGACGAGCAGCTTCGCCGTCGCGCCGAACGAACGCCGCTCCGGCTCCGCGTCGAAGTGCGTCGGGAGGTTGGTCGTGTAAGAAGGAGATGCGCCGGCCCGCGCGGCGTTGAGTGTTGTTTCGCCGAAGTAGTAGGACTGGCCCGCCGCCTTCGTCAGCGAATCGACGACGGTCGCCTCGACGTTCGAGTTCTGGTCGCGGGTCAGGGCGGGGGCCAAGGGCGCCGTCTGCGCGCCGGCGGCGGCCGCCTGCCGCAGCAGCTCGCGCATCTCTGCGGCCGACTTCGGGCGGAGCGCGGCCTTCTGCGCCAACGCGCGCCGGACGACGCGGCTGACCGCGACGGGGATGTGCGTTTGCACGACGTGCGCGGGGCGCAGGGGGTCTGCCTCGTTGTTGACGACGGCCGCGGCGCGCGTCAGCGCGTCAACCGGCGCCTCGCCCGTCAGAAGGTGGTAGAGGGTCGCGCCCAGTGAATAGATGTCGCTGGAAGGGTCTGTGCCCGTCCCCTGCACCTGTTCGAGCGGCGCGTAGTGCGGCGAGTAGCCGAGGATGCTGCACGTGGCGGTCGCGGTCGCGCGCGTCGGAGTCCCCTTCGCCAGCCCGAAGTCGAGCAGAACCATCCGGCCCTGCTTCGTCCGCTTGATGTTCTGCGGCTTGATGTCGCGGTGGACGACCGGCGGCTCCTGCGCGTGCAGGTATTCGAGCGCGTCGAGCAGCTCGTCGGCCCAGGCCAAGACCTCGGCGACGGGGAACCAGCCGACGCGCGCCTTCAAAAGCTCGCCGAGGTCGTTGCCCTCGACGTACTCCATGACGAGAAACTGCCCCTCCTCCTCCACGAAGTGGTCGCTGACGCGCGGCAGCGCGGGGTGCTTGAGGTGGTTGAGCAGGACGGCCTCGCGCTCGAAGGCTTTGCGCATCGAAGGGTCGTCGAAGAAGAAGGTCTGCTTGACGGCGACCGTGCTGTTAAAGCGCTCGTCGGTGGCGACGTAGACGGCTCCCATGCCGCCGCGCCCGATCTGTCGGGTCACGCGGTAGCGGTTCTGGAGCAGGGTGCCGGGTTCGATCATGATGCGGGTTCGGGACTCCTTCCGGGGCGGCGGGCCAACTCTTTTGGACGGGACGTGAGAGGTCGGATTTAACGACGGCGCGGGGCCGCGTGAACGTGCGGCCCGCGTCTTCCACCTTAGCGGATTGCTCGCCGCTTAATCAACACTTATTTTCGCCGCTCAGCCCGCGCGCTCGTTGATCCAGACGGGCCTGGCGTTGCAGCCGGAGCCGTCGCTGCGCCAGCGCGGGCACGACCAGAAGAAGCTGCCGGCGGAGGTGGGGCCGCGCTTGAGCATCGGCGTCTTGCAGAGGAGGCAGGGCGGGCCGGCTTCGGGCTCGGGGCGGGGCTCTTCGAGCGCGCCCTTGTCGTCGAACCAGCGCGCGCCGCGGCAGTCCGGGTAGCGCACGCAGGAGAGGAAGGCGCGCTTGCCCTTCTCCTTCGGCAGGCGCAGGCGCATCGCGCCGCCGCAGGTCTGGCAGGGAGTTTGTAAGAGCGCCTTGCGCTGCTTCGCGTTCTTCGGCGCGTCGCTCAGATAGCCGCACGCCTCGCGCCCTGCCGAGCACGCGAGGAACTTTCCCGCCGCGCCCTCGCGCTCGACCAAAAATCCTTCGCGCCCTTCCCTCTTGCACTTCGGGCAGTCGAGCGCGCCTTCGGGCCGCGGGAGTTGCCGCGCTTGTGCGGAGCCTTGCGAAGGGCGTTCGACCTCCGAGCCCGCGATCTGCGCGACCAGCTCCGAGACCATCCCGCGCACCTCGACCATGAAGGCGTCCAGCTCGTACTCGCGCCGCGCCATGCGCGAAAGCTTCTGCTCCCAGCGCCCCGTCAGCTCGGCCGACTTCAAAAGCGGCGACGGCAACATCTTGATGAGGGCCGCGCCCTTCGCCGTCGCGACGAGCGACTTCTTCTCGCGCGTGACGTACTCGCGTTTTAAAAGCGTCTCGATGATGGAGGCGCGCGTGGCGGGAGTCCCTAAGCCCGCCTCCTTCATCGCCAGACGCAGCTCCTCGTCTTCAACTTTCTTCCCCGCCGTCTCCATCGCGCCCAGCAACGCCGACTCCGAGTAGCGCGGCGGCGCCTTCGTCTGCTTCGCCAGCGCCTCCGCGTTCAAGACCTCGGCCGGGTCTTTCGCCTTGAGGGCGGGAAGCTCCGCCGCCTCCTCTTCCTCCTCCTCGCCCGCCTTCTTCGCGCCCTCCTCGTTCGACCTCCCGCCGCGCCCCGGCGGCTCCACCTCGCGCCAGCCTGCCTTCAAGACCACCGTGCCGCGCGTGATGAAGCGCTCGCCTTCGGCTTCGGTAACGACGGTCGTACGCTCAAGCTCCGCGTCCGGGTAGAACGCGGCGAGGAAGCGGCGCGCGACCAGATCGTAAATCCGTTTCTCGTCGGGCGAGAGCGAGTCGCCCTTTATCTTCTGCTTCGTGGGGATGACGGCGTGGTGATCCGTGACCTTCTTGTCGTCCACGTGCCGGCTCGTCAATTTCGGCTTGCCGCCCGCGAGAATCTTCTCGATGAAGGGGACGTAAGGGCCGACCGAGGCGGCGCGGACGTGCGCCTCGATCTCCTCGGCCACGGCCTTCGAGAGGTGGCGCGAGGAGGTGCGCGGGTAGGTGAGAAATTTCTTCTCGTAGAGCGACTGCGCCAGCTCCAAAGTCTTCGCCGCCGTGAAGGCGTAGCGGACGTTGGCGGCGCGCTGCAAGGAGGTCAGGTCGTGCAGCAGCGGCGGCTTCTCGCGCGCGGCCTTCTTCTCGACCGACTGCACCGCGCCCTGCTTCCCCTGAACCTTTCGGACGACCGCTTCGGCGTCATCCTTCTTATCAAAACGACTGCCGTCCTTGCCGAACCAGCGACCGCGGTACTCGCCGCCGGGCGCGCGGAAGTCTGCGACGACCTCGAAGTAGTCCGTAGGCACGAACTCCGAAATCTCTCGGTCGCGCTCGACAATCAGGGCAAGCGTCGGCGTCTGGACGCGGCCGAGCGAGAAGACGCCCTCATGCCCCGCGCGGCGCGCGCGCACCGTCTGCGCGCGCGTCGCGTTGATGCCGACGAGCCAGTCTGCGCGCTGGCGCGCGTGCGCCGACTCGCGCAGCCCCTTGTACTCTTCGGCCGGCTTCAGGTTCCGAAAACCCTCCTGAATCGCCTCGCGCGTGAGCGACGAAATCCAAAGGCGCTCGACCGGCTTGCGGCAGCCCGCGAGCGTGTAGACGAGGTCGAAGATCAGCTCGCCCTCGCGCCCCGCGTCGGCCGCGTTGACGACCGACACCACGTCCTCGCGCCCGAGCAGCGCGCGGATAACGTTGAACTGTTCGAGCGTTCTTTCGGAAGGGTGGTACTTGAACTCTCCGGGCAGGATGGGCAAATCTTCTACGCGCCAGCGCTCGAACCGCGGGTCGTAAGCCTGCGGGTCGTCCAGCTCGACGAGGTGCCCGACGCACCACGTCACGATCTCCGACTCGCCCGAGATGAAGCCCTCGCCTCGCCGCGCCGCCCCCAAGGCCGCGGCCACGTCCCGCCCCATCGAAGGCTTCTCGGTGACGATGAGTCGCATGCCTACTGGTTCGTGTAGTCCTGGCTGTTCGTGCGGTAGACCTGCAAGTCCTTCTCGCCGTTGATGAGCCAGCGGCCGCCGGCCTTGACGAGGGTGACCTGCTGGCGCACGGAGCCCGTGGAGTTCTTGTCGGGCGAGTCGAACTCCCAGGTCTTGTCGAAGGTGGCCGTGGCGCGCAGGCCCGTCGGGTCGGGCGTGACCTCGACGTTGTCGAGCTTCACGTCGATCCGGTCGTAGCGTTGGAAGGCGTTGCCGCGGTCGGTGCGCACCTGCGCGGCGCCGACGTTCTGCTTCTTATAATAAGTCTCCAGCGTATCGGCGTAGCGGCTCATGTGCTTGTCGAGGTCGCGGTCGCGGGTCGAGTCGGCCCACTCCTTGAGCGCGTCCTGGACATCCCTCCTGACGCGTTCGGGGTCGCCGCGCGGCGGCTGGCCGTCGTTCTCCTCGAACGCCTTGAGGAGGTCTGCGTTGGCCTTGTCGTTCGTCGTGAGCTGATCGTCGTCGTAGTCGCCGCTCGGCTTGTACCAGGCGCGCGACTGGAAGTAGGCGCGGAGGTCGTTGTCCTTGAAGGTACGGCCGTGGCGCGCGGGCACGGTGTTGCGCAGTATGCGCAACTGCTCGGCCGTCATCCCCGCGAGGTCGGAAGCAGAGAGCAGCGAGCCGCCGACCACCTTGACCTCGGCGAGCTGCATCGCGTCCGGGAGCGGCGTGGGCGTCGGGCTCGCGAAGGAGTTCGCGTTCGTGTTGGCGCGCACGGGCGTCGGGGTCGGCCGCACGTTGACGTTGACAGTCGTGCCGCCGCCGCGGTTCAGGTAGAGCAGCACGCCCACCGCCGCCAGCCCGGCGAGGCCCACGAAGAGCACGACGAGCAGGCCGGCCAAGTACCCTTTGCGCGAGCGGCGCGGCGGCGCGGGCATCGGCGGCGGGGCGGCTTGCGCGTGCGGCCGCGGCGGGTAAGGGGTCGGCCGCGGCGCGGGGAGCGGGGCCGACGGCCGCGTTTGAGAACGGGCGGGGTCGTGCACGACCGTCACCTCGTCCGGCGCCGACGAATCCGGCGTCGTGCCTGACGCGCGCCCGCTCGGCCGCGGCGGGCTCGAAGGCGTGACGGGCACGGGGTGCGCGGTCGCGGGGAAGAAGGGCTCCTGCGCCGTGGTCGTGCCGGCGGCCGCGGCGGTCGTCCCGGTCGCGGGGGTCGAGAGCGCCGTCTGTATCTCGCGCGCGAACTCGGAGGCGTCGCGCGGGCGCGCGTCCGGGTCTTTCGAGAGTGCGCGCAGGACTGCGGCCCGCAGCGCGGGCGTGACGGGCAAATCTTCGGGCAGCGGCGGCGGCGGCTCGGCGACGTGCTTGAAGATGAGGCTCGTGATGTTCGAGGCGGTGAAGGGCGGCGTGCCCGAGAGCATCTCGTAGAGCATCGCGCCCAGAGAGTACACGTCGGCGCGGGAGTCGAGCGGCTCGCCCTTGCACTGCTCGGGCGACATGTAGAAGAGCGTGCCGACCATCATGCCGGCCTCGGTGAGCGTCGAGCCCTCGGCGGCGAGGTCGCGCAGCTTGGCGATGCCGAAGTCCACGACCTTGACGCTCTCGGCGGGGTGGTCTTCGTCGGCCGGCGTGACGATGATGTTGTCGGGCTTGATGTCGCGGTGGACGATGCCGCGCCGGTGTGCGGCGCCGACGCCCGCGCACACGTCGCGCATCAGCGCGACGGCGCGCGCCGGGGCGAGGCGGCCCTCGCGCCGGAGGATGTCGCGCAAAGATTCGCCGCGCACCAGCTCCATGACGATGTAGGCGAAGCCGCCGGGGCCGCGCGCCTCGCCGTAGTCGTGGATGGTGACGACGTTCGGGTGGTGGAGCTGGGCGGCGGCGCGCGCCTCGCGCCGGAAGCGCTCGACCAGCTTCTCGTCGCCCGTGAGGCGCGAGTGCAAGACCTTGATGGCGACCTCGTCGCCGATGTGGACGCGGCGCGCGCGGTAGACGGCGCCCATCCCGCCCGAGCCGAGCGGCGCGACGATCTCGTACTTCCCGTCGAGCACGCGCCCCACGAGCGAGTCGCCCGCCTCGAACGAGTCGTCCGCCGCCGCGCCCCCGTCGGACTCGACCGTGGAGAGAGACGCGGACGGCCCCTCGCCCTCCGCGGCGACGGTGCGCGCCCCGCAGCGCGTGCAGAACTGCGCCCCCTCGCGCAAAGGCTCGTGACAGTTCGGACAGTTCATAAAGCTAATGATGAGTGATGAATGATGAATTGAAAGCGGGCTGCCTTTAATTCATCATTCATCACTCATCATTCATCATTTCAGTTTTCTTGTCCCGTCACGCGGGACTCAGAGTGCCTTATCAACCCTCGACGGCGTCGAGCACGCTCGTCGCCTTCTTCTCGTAGGCCGCGATGGCGGCCGCGTTCTGGCGCTCGACCTCGGTGAGCGCGGCGTCGGTGTACTTCGGGTTGGGCTTGTACCAGTCGAAGCTCTTGAAGTAGCCCTGGAGCCAGCGATCCTTGAAGACCTTGCCGTGGCGCGCGTAAATCTCGTTGCGGAGCTTGCGCGCGTCTTCGAGGAACATGCCTTCCAGCAGCGCGTTCGTGACCGGCGTCGTGCTCAGAGACTCCTTGACCTTGCGCTCGTAGGCGACGATGGTCTCGATGTTCTTCTTGTCCGTCTCGGACAGCTCCGGCTCCTTGTTGTCCTCGCGCGCCTCGTACCAGGGCTGGCTCCAGAAGTACTGCGCGAGCCACTCGGTCTTGAACTGCCGGCCGTGGCGCGCGTAGACCTCGTTGCGCAGCAGGCGCAGCTCGTTGAGGCTCAGGCCCTTGAGCATCTCCTCGGTGACGAGCCGGTTCTCGAAGTGCTCCATGTCGCCGGGCGAGATGGCGGCGTGGCGCTGCTTGCGCTGCGCGGCTTCGATGGCGGTGAGGTTCTTGCGCTCGGTCGCCGTGAGCTGGCGCGCGTCGTAGCTGGGGTCGGCCTTGTACCAGTAGCGGTCTTCGAAGTAGCTCTTGAGCCACGGGTCGTCGTCGAACGGCTTGCCGCGGACGGCCTCGACCTCGGCGCGCAGCACCTGCCACTCGGCCGAGGAGTGCGTGCCGAGCTTCTCCTCGGTCATCTCCTTCGCCTGCCACCAGCGCAGGTCGCCCGGCTCGATCTGGTCGTGCTGCTCGGCCTCCAGCTCGCGGATGAGGTCGAGGTTCTCGCGCTCGGTCTCGTTGAGCAGCGAATTGGTGAAGCCGGGGTTCGGCTTGTACCACGCCTGATCCTTCAGGTAGCCCTGGATGTCGCGGTCTTTGAAGATGCGGCCGTGGCGCCCGAAGACGACGCCGCGCAGGAGCTTGAGGCTCCCGAGGTCTACGTCCTTGAGCTGTTCGCGGGTCGCCTTCTGCTTCGCGTAGTCGATGGCTTCGAGCTTTTTGAAGGCGTCGTCCTGCGCGGGGCAGAGGGCCGCCGCGAGCAGGACGAGGGCGGCCGCGGCCGCCGCCCTTCTTAATTTGTCTGGCAGTTTCTTCATAAGGGGGAACGCTCCTTCCAGCGCGTCCTGTCTGTTTAAAGTTAACGGGGGTTACTTGTCCTTCGCGGGGGCGACGAAGCGCGCGACGCCGTCGGCAATCGACTCGGCCATGCGCCTCTGCCCCTCCTCGGTCTTGATGAACTCGGCGTCGTCCGCGTTCGAGAGGACGACCATCTCAATCGTTACGACGGGCACTTCCGAAAAGATCGAGCCCGTCAGGGCGCCGCCCTGGTCGTGCCCGACCTTCGTCTGGTTGTCGGTGCGCACGCCGTTGTCGTTGAGCGCGCCCTGCAAGCCTTCGGCGAGCCCGGCGTGGACGGCCTCGGCCGCGCGGCGGCTCCCTTCTATAACGCCGGGGCCGGGGCCGGTCGTTCCGTCTTTGGCCTTGCCCTGCCGGTCTGGGTAGTAGATGGCGAAGCCGCGCTCGGTGCTCGCGTCGCAGTGGAGGCGGATCATCAAGGCGGCGCGCGCGCGGTTGGCGACGAGCGCGCGCTCCTTGTTCTTGACCAGCTCCCCCTCCGAAGACTTCGTCATGACGACTTCGTAGCCGCGCGCCTCAAGCGCCTCGCGCAGCTTCGAGGCGACGGCCCAATCGACGTGCGTCTCGCTCGTCCCGTTCTGGACGTTCTGGCCGCTGGCGACCTCGGACGGATGGCCGGGGTCGATGCAGACGACGGTGCGGCCCGAGTCCGGGACGTCCGTCTTAACGTCTGCCTTCGTCGGCTCGGCCGTCTTCGAGACCTTGGACGCGGGCTTGGGTGGGGCGGATGTCCTTCGACCCTTCCCCCGCCTGACCTGCGCCGCGGCGGCGCCGAGGATGAGTGCGAACAGAAGGGCGAGCGTGGCGAGGAGTCTCATCTGGGTTAAAACCGACGGGCGCTGTTCACGGGCGTGATTTGATGATAAAAAAGCGTTCGAGTTAAAGCGCCCCGTGTCGCCTCGGCCGGCGGCCGCCGGCGGCGCCCGGGCATTATTCGACTCGGCCGGACGCGTTGTCAAACCACACCCCCTTTGGGTGGCGGCACGAGCGCCGCCCCGACCGCGCATGACCGCGAGAACCCTCGACCGACTCTCCATCCGACGACGCCCGCGCGGGCTGCCGCTGATGCGGCAGTGGTGGGGCAAGCTCCTCTTCATGCACTGGCCGGTGGCGGTCAGCGCGCTCCGGCCGCTCGTCCCGCCGCAGCTCTCCATCGACACCTACGGCGGGCAGGCGTGGGTCGGCGTGGTGCCGTTCCGGATGTGGGGCGTGCGCGCCTCTTTCGCGCCGCCCGTGCCGGGCCTCAACGACTTCCTTGAGCTGAACGTGCGCACCTACGTCCACCACCAGGGCGTGCCCGGCGTCTGGTTCCACTCGCTCGACATCGACAGCGCCGTCGCCACCTGGGGCGCGCGCCGCTTCTTCTACCTGCCCTACCACCAGGCCGAGATGAGCCTGCGCCAGCAGGGTGACGCCATCGACTACTCCTCCGCGCGCACGCAAAGGGACGCGCCGCCCGCCGCCTTCCGCGGCCGTTGGACAATCGGCGAGAGCCTGCCGGCCTCCGAGCCCGACTCGCTCGAATTCTTCCTCACGGAGCGCTACTGCCTCTACTCGGTCAACGACGAACAGCTCTACCGCTGCCGCATCCACCACGCGCCCTGGCCCCTGCGCGCGGCCGAGGTCGGCGACTTCGACTCCTCCATGCTCGAAGCGCTCGGCGTCGCCACGCCCCCCGTCGCGCCCCTCCTCCACTACGCCGAAGAGCTGAAGGTGGACATCTGGCCGCTCCTCCGCGTCGGGCAAACCACCCGCGACCACGTCTTCGAGCCCGCCGGCGCGTCCGAGCTTGTTGGATGAAATTCAGCGTGCCGCGCGGGCGGGCAGTTCGGCTAGCCGGCCGACCTTGTCGGAGTTCAGCTCGGTGAACCAGAGGTTGCCGTCCGGCCCCAGGATGATGCGGTGCATCACCGTGTCGCTCGTCTCGACGGGGTAGGAGGTGAAGTCCTTCGCCGAGAGGCCGCCGGGCCGGGCCTTGAGGATGGCCTTGTCGATTCTGACGATGTTGTCGGGCGCCGTCGGGTCGGGGTTGTTGTGGTCTACGTACTGCTGCACCCAGAGGTTGCCCTCGTGGTCGAAGGCCAGCCCGGCGAGGATGACGTTCGCGTGCGACTTCGGCACGGCGAACTCGGTGATGCTGCAGTCGCGCTCGACGCGCCCCACGCGGTTGCCGGCCTCCTCCGTGAACCACATGCGTCCGTCGGGCCCCGGCACGACGGCGATGGGGCGGCTGTTGGGGGTCGGGATGGCGAACTCCGTCACCTCGCCGTACGGCGTGACGCGCGCGATCTTGTTGCCGACCAGCTCCGTCACCCACATGTTGCCGTCCGGCCCCTTCTTGATGTAGATGGGCACGCTGCCGACCGTCGGGAGCGCGTAGGTCTGCACCTTCCCGTCGGGCGTGATGCGCCCCACGGTGCCCGTCCCCTTCCCCGTGAACCAGACGGTCTTGCCGTCCGGGCCGATGCCCAAACCGTGCGGGTGCGTGTTGATCTTGTCCGGGCAGGAGCTACAGTCGAGGCGCACGTCGTAGTCTTCGAGAATCTGCCCGTCCTCGTTCAGCTTCACGATGCGACCGTGGAACTCAAGCGTCAGCCAGATGTTCCCCGCCGCGTCGAACTCGATGCCGTGGGGACCGCTGCCCTGCGGCATCCGGAACAGGCGCGTCCGGCCGTCGCGGGTGACGCGCACGAGCGTGTCGTAGTTCTGCCCCGTGACCCAGAGGTCGCCGCGGCGGCGCTCGTCGAAGGTGATTTCGTGCGTCGAGCCCATCGGCGCGCCCCCGTCGCGCGCGACGTGGCAGTCGCCCTGCGCTGAAGGCTGTGCCTCGCCCGCGTATTTGATGGGGAACTCCTCGATGCTCGGCGGCGGCCCCGCCTGCGCGTAGCAGGCGGCCGCGAGGGCGATGGCGAGGGCCGGCGCGGCGAGCGCGGCCTTGGCTCCGAAGGCGTGCGGTGAAGTCTTCATCATTATCTCCCGAGGTCTGCGGCCGGTCTCTACTTGAGCGGGTCGCGTGTGCGCGGCGGCGGAGTCTTTAACTCTTCGGGGTCGAGGACGGTGCGGAGGCGGCCGTCTATCAGGTAGAGGCGCTGCGTCTCCGCGAGGTTGAAGGGGCGCGCGCCGCGGCGGCCGAAGACGGAGAGCTGGTTGCCGCTCTCGTCGGCGGCGCGGTCGCGGTCGAGCCCTTTGGAGAGGGCGAGCGCCGGGCCTTTCGTCTTGAAGGTCGCAATCAGACGCGGCTCGGGCGCGGGGCTGAAGCCGCCGTAGGTCGCCATCGTCTCGGGCGAGGTGAGTTGGAGGATGCGCAGGCCGTTCTTGCCGTCGGCGACGTAGGCGAAGAGGCTCGCGTTCGTCATCGCCACCTTCACCTGGTGCACGTCGTTGAGTTGGCCTTCGGCGTCGAACTTCTTGTAGAGGCGCGGCGCCTCCGGGCGCGTCACGTCCACGATGGCGACGCCCTCGGGGCCGTTCGCCACGTAGGCGTAGGTGCGCGCGACGTACACGTCGCGCGCGTGCAGCAGCGGGACGGTCGCGCCGCTGACGACCTCGCCGCGCGGGAGCGACTTGCACGGCGCCGCGACGGGGCCGCGGCAAGGGTCGGGCGGCGTGAGCGTGAGGTCGATGACCTTCAGCCCCTCGTCGTCCACGACGAAGCCGTAGCGGAACTGGACGGCGACGGCGTGCGGCTGCCGGAGTGCGGGCGCGCCGATGGCCTTGACGACGCGCGGCTCCAGTGGGTTGTCGATGTCGATGATGACGAGGCCGCTCGCGGTCGTCACGTAGGCGAACGTGCCGGCGATGGTGATGCTGTTTGCGTCGGTCAGTATGCCGCCGGGGTTGAAGTGGTCTTCCTGCTTTCCGTCAACGGTCAGCGTCGCGCGCTTCAGGTAGTTGTTGAGCGGGTCGCCGTCCAGCAGCGTCGCGGCGTTGACGAGGATCAGGCCCTCGTAGCGGTCAACCACGTAGAGGTACGCGTACAGGGGATGTATCGGCTGCTCCTCGTTGGCGAGCGGCGCCGGCTTCCCTTCCCGCTCTTTCAGAGGAAGCTGCTGCCACGCGTCCCACATGACCTTCGCGTCGGCCGGCGAGACCGCGCGGCCGTCCGAGGTCAGGCGCCAGCGCGCCGGGTCAACGCCGAGCGTTGTCGGCGAGGCGACGGCCGTCGCGTACTTCGTATCGACCCAGAACTTCTGCCCGAAGCGCGAGACGGGCGCGGTCGTGATGCGCTCGGAGAAACCCTTGTGGTCGATCTGCGCCACGTCGTAGACGCGCAGGCCGCCCTCGCCCGCCGCGACGTACGCGTACTCGCCGCGCAGTTGCACGCCGAGCACTTCGGGGTTGCCCTTGTGCTCGTAGACGGTCTTCAGTTTCCTGCCGCCCGCGACGAACTCTTTAAAATCGTCCGGGTAGGCGACCTCGTGCAAAGTGCTCCCGTAGACGGCCTGCGGCTCGTCGCGCTCTGTGACGGGGACGACTTCGAGCGCGTCATCGGCGGCGACGTAGACGTAGCGCCCCATGAAGTTGACGAAGTTCGTCCCCTGCATCAGGAGCTGCGCCATCCACGCGTTGTTGTCGCCGCGCCTTGAGACGTGGCAGTCCGCGCAGGTCTTCGTCTCGGTCGTCCGCACCGTGTGCGGGACGTGCGTGGCGAAGGATTGGCCGTTGAAGCCTTCGGCCGAGATGGTCTGCTGCTGCGAGTAGATCCACTCGCGGTTCTGGTTCTGCGAGCTGACGAGGACGGCCGAGCGCGAGGCGGCGGGCGCGACGCGGTTGCCCGTCACCGTGCCGTCGCGGCCGAGCATGAACACGTCGTCTCTTAAGACCTGGAAGTTGTAGGTCGTGAAGTTGCGCGAGGTCTCGCCCTCGAAGTGCCGGTTCGGCATCTTCGCGTTGGCGCGCATCGAGAGGTGGCAGCCGAAGCAGCTCGTCATCCACGAGGAGTGACAGGTGTAGCAGCTCATCGTGTCGTTCCGGTGCGCGAGCTTCGACTCGTCCGCGGGCACGTCGCCCCAGACCTCCTGCTTGTTCTCGTCGATGCGGACGGTCTTGGCGTAGGCCGAGCGCCAGTTGTAGTCCTGCTCGTGTCCCTTCGTCTCGGTCACGGTGTAGGCCGTCTGCTTGACGCGCCACCAGCGGCCGGGCTCGACCGAAGAGTTCTGCACGATGTCGCCCGCGTGGAGGCGGACGGGCTTGCCCGTCGAGTCGGGCCGGTCGCGGTCGCTGGATATTCGTTCAAAGACAGGAATCGGAACCTGCCGGCCGCCGCTCGTGCGCGTGAAGGGCGTCTTGAGGTCGCGGACGAGGTTGCGGCCTTGACCCTTGACGTAGTTGCCGTCCTTCGTGCTCTGGCCGTCGGCCGGCTCGACGAGGTTGAAGCCCGCGGCGGGGCCGGAGGCGGTCAGCTTCGCGGGCTCTTTGATCGTGCCGTGGCAGTCGATGCAGTCGATCTCGACGGCGGCGCGCGGCTCGTTGTAGAGGACGCCGTTGCCGTGCGCGTCCTGCCGGAAGTGGCAGTCCACGCAGTGCATCCCCTTCTCAAGGTGTATGTCCTTCAAATGAACCGGCACGCCCGCGGGCGGCGGCACGGTCTTGTCGCTTGAGTCGTCGCGGTACGAGACGGCCTGCTTCAACTTCTCCGGCGTCACGTCGTCCACGCGCGCGCCCGCGGAGTCGAGCATGTGCCCCTCGCGGTCGCGCTTGAAGACGGCGCGGTAGAGCCAGCCGTGGCCGTGGAAGTCCGCGAACTGCGTGCGCGTCATCTTCGAGTTGAACTCGTCCGTGCCGGTCTTCTGTAGGAAGTCCGGGTCAGACCAGTTGCCGCGCACGGAGGAGCCTTCGGGGTTGCGGTCTAATCTTCTGTACTCCTCCTCCGCCGAAATAGAACGCTGCTTCGAGGGGTACATGCCCGCGGCGCGCGCGTCCGTCTCGTTGTCCCACCAGAGCAGGCCGAGGTAGGTGGCGACCATGTTGTTGCCGGGGTGCATGTGGCAGGTCATGCACTGCGAGGTCGGGATGCGGTTGGTGAACTGGTGCTTGACGGGGTGGCCCGGCTCGTCCTTCTTCTCTTTGAGCTGCGCGTCTTCGCTCGCGGTCGTCCCGCGGTTGCCGTACTTCGCCCATTCAGGACTTGAATGGACGAGCGAGCGGTCGTTGGCGTAGACGACGTGGCAGGCCGTGCAGCCCGAGGAACGATAGTCGCCGGGGTGGTCGTTCGTGCCGAGGAAGTTGAGCGTCGGGTCTAAGAGACGAGTCTTCTGAAGGCCCAGGTAGACGGGGTCTGTGCGGTTGAGCGTGCCGAGGCCGCGCGCGCTCAGTCCCTTGTCGGGCTTGCCGGGGTCGTTCTCGCGCTCGGGCAGTCCGACCTCGGAGCGCCCCCGCCCGCCGCGCTCGAAGACGCGGAGGACGTTGCCCGGCTGCGAAATCTCCCAGCGCGGCAGAGGGTCGAGGTAAGAGAGCGCGCCCATCCACGTGCGCGTCGCGGGCGAGGGCTGCGGGAGTTGAATCATCCGCTCGGGCGCGCCCGACTCGGGGCTGTAGCTCTCGCCGAAGCGCGTGTCTTTGAGCGGGTAGCCGCCGTTGTTGTAGAGGGCCGCGCCCCAGAGCATCGCGCCGTGGCGCATCATGCTGTTGCGCGCGGCGGCGACTTCAGAGGTGTGGCAGCCGGTCGTGGCGCAGGTCAACTCGGCGACGCGGAAGTCGCCGGGGTTGATGAAGCGTACGAACTCGCGGCTCTCGGCGGCGAGCAGCGCGTTGGTGCGCTCGGGGTTGGCGCTCGAATACTTGCCGTCCTTCCCCGCCCAGCGCTCCGGGTAACGCGGCGCGACGTGCGCGGCGCGCATCGTCTTGTCGAACTCCGCGTCGCCGCGGTGAAGCCTTGCCCTTGCCCCTTCGTCAATTCTCGGGAAAGGATTCCCGCCGTGGCAGGCGGTGCAGGTCAGGCTCATCCGGTCGGTGCCGTCGTCCTTGAGCTTGCCGTCGCGCGTGTTGTGCATCGGCTCGCTCCCGGCGTGGCAACTGAGGCAGCCCTCGACCTTCGGCGCCTCGGCCTGCGCCGGAGTTGCCGCGGGAGTCGGGCTCGTCCGCGCGGGGGTCTGCTTGCCGGCGCGCGCGGAGGAGCGGGCGCCGCCCGACGCGACGAGTCCGAGCGCGACGAGGGTCGCGAGCACGAGAATGACTTTGAACCTCTCCACCGGGCTGAGCCGACGCATGACGAATCAGAAGTTGAACCGGAGCGTGCCGAAGAGCGCGTAGAGCGGCTTCGACGGGTTGATGACCGTGTCGTCGGGCGTGCAGAAGCTGGCGACGTTGGGCGGGCAGTTGCGCGAACGGTCGGTGTAGATGTCGCGGAAGCCACGCCCGGGCTTGAGCATCGACGCGCCGAAGTTGAGCGTGATGTTGTTGATGAGCCGCGGGCGATACGCGACGCCGACCGACAGGTCTTCGCCGATGTCGTGGCGGATGTGGTTCTGGAAGAGAAGATATTCGAGCGGCTCGGTGCGTTGGAAGCGCAGGTGGTTGAAGTTGAAGACGGCCTTGATGCGCTGCGTCAGCTCGATGTCGTAGCCGAGGTTGCCGATGACGATGCCGGGGTTGACGTAGTTCGCCTGCCCCTGCGTCTTGCTGCTGCGAAGCGAAGGCAGAAGGCTCAAAGGCTGCACTAAGCCCACGCCCGTGCCGACGAGCGGGATGCCGACGCGATTCCAAAAAGAGAACTGCCCGCCCGCGAAGTTCGGGTCGTCCAGAATCGCGTCGAAGCCCGTCGCCTTTCCGTCGGTCGGGTTCTTGTCGCCCGAGGCGAAGAAGAAAGAGGCGCGGAAGCGTTGGAAGTCCTTATCCAAAGACGCCTCGGCCGCGGCCATCTGCGCCCTGACGCGCGTCTTGCGGCCGGCGATGGGGTTGCGCGAGTCGGTGCCGAGCGCGAAGTAGTAGGAGTTGGTCAGGTTGATGCGCCCGACGTGGCCGTCGCCCGAGAGGCCGAAGTAGCCGACCTTCAAAGAGTGCGGCCGCACGTCGCCGACGACGGCCGGGCGGACTTTGAAGCCGTTGCGGTCGTACTCGATGCCGGCGCGGTCGTCGTTGAAATGAAAACTGGCCTGCGCCGTGTAGCCCTTCGCCAGAAAGTCCTGCTTGAAGAGGTTGGCGACGTAGACGTTCTGCCGCCGCCGGTCGAAGCGGTTCAAACCGCTGTTGGTGTCCTTCTCAAGCTGCGCGAAGTAGGCGAGGTTGAACTGGTACTGGTTGTTCTTGAAGGCGCCGAAGATGCGCGCGCCGAGGTTGTTGTCGGCGTAGATGAAGCCGCGGAAGTCGGAGACGAACGGCTGGATGCCCGCGCGAATCGAAATCGCGTCGTAGTTCGCGTTCACGTCTTCGAGCTTGACCTCGGCGAAGGCTTCTTCGAAGGAGAAGTGCCAGTCGGTGCGGGTCGTGCCGCGGCGGGGGTCGATGTTGATGACGCCCTGCTCGCGCGCGCGGACGTAGTTCGGGACGCTGAAGGTGGGCGAGAGCTTGATCGCCCACTGGCGCGGCTTGAAGGTCGTGTCGCCGCTGAACATCTCGAGCGAGAACTGCAAGACCTGGTTGAAGGCGAGCACCTCGGGCTTGTTGAAGGCTTCGGCGGTGCCGGGGCGTGCGCTGCTCGGGTTCGAGGGGATGGGCGTCCGCTGCTGCTGGACGGCCGTGAAGCTCGTCCCCGAAAGGATCATGAAGACGTGCTGGCCGAAGATGGGGTAGTCGCCTTTAAGAATGCTCTGGTCGTAAGGGTTGAGCGCGCTGCCGTGTCGGAAGAGGATGTCGCGGCCGCGCGAGACGCCGCCGTAGCGCTCGTACTCGGGGAAGCTGATGCGCCAGCGGTCGCGGACGGGCACGCGGTCGGGCGCGGTCGGGGCTTCGGTCGCAACGCTGGAAGAGCCCGCGTAGCCGTTCGGCTCGCCCTCGTCGCCCTTACCCGGGGGAGGCGTCGAGGGCGCGGGCGTGCCCTCCTTCGGAGCAAGCACGATGTCGAGCTTCGTATCTTGCCCCGGCTCGACGCCCACGTTCTCGACCGCTTCGCCGCGCGCGATGGCGAAGGGGCCGTACTTGACCTTGCTGTCGAAGCTCGCCTTGAACGGCGCTTCCAGGCGGACGCGGTAGGCGCCCGCGGGGAGGCCGAGCGTGTAAGACCCGTCGGCTTTCGTCTTTGCTCGATAGGCGCGCGAGCTGATTTGATTGACGGCGACGACCACGGCGCCCCCGACGCCCTTCGGCATCGTGCCGGGCGAGTCGAGGACGCGCCCCGTCAGGCGCCCGCGCTCCTGCGCGAAGGCCGCGGGCGCGCAGAGGAGCAAGGCGGCGCACGTCGTCAAAAGAATCCGGGGGATGCAGGGAGTCATCTTTGCGTCTGAATTAAAATAAACGATGGGCGGCTTTCTTTTAGCACGCCCGCGCGCCGCCGACAATAAAATTTATCTTTCACTTCGAGCATGGGCCGCCTGGCGGAAAAGTATCTTGACTGAAAGCCGCGAGGTGATACATTGTCGGCCAAGCGGCGGGAACGCCCGCGTCTTCAACCCCGGACGATGAAAGCTTCCGACACTTCGAGCGCGAAACGTGCGCTGCTGTTCGCGGCAGTCATGCTCGCCTGCGGCGCGCTCCTCTCGACGCCCGCGCGGCGCGGCGCGGCCCAATCGGCGAGCCCCGTGCTCATCAGCCAGGCGGGCTCGACGCGCGCCGTAGCCTACGAATCGACAACGCGCGTCCCCGAGCCCTTCGCTCCGACCGCGCCCGTCCGCTTCGGCCCGGACGAACGCACACGCCTGATGCTCTTCGCCATGAACCTGCACCTCGCGCCGGGCGAAGACGCCGCCTCGATGACGGCCGACGCGGAGGACGAAGCGCACCGCACCTACGCGCTCGCGGTCGAGCACGTCGGCCCCGTGCCCGGCCAGGAGTGGATGACTTCAATCGTCGTCCGCCTCAACGACCAGCTCGCGGCGGACGCGGGCGACGTGCTCGTGCGCATCACGTATAAAGGCGCGCCGAGCAACCGCGTGCGCGTCGCGCTCGGCCACGTCGGCGGCGGCCCGCCCGACGACCCCGGCTCCGTGCCGACGCCCGCCGTTGCCGCGCCCACGCCGACGCCGAACAGCAACCCCGTCACCGCCGGCAACCTCTCGACCTCCGATGTGCAGACCGTCATCGCGCAGGCCGTCTCCGCGGCGGCGGCCCTCAACCGCGCCGTGACCGTCGCCGTGACAGACCGCGAAGGCAACACGCTCGGCCTCTTCCGCATGACCGGCGCGCCCACGACGACGCGCATCAGCGGCGGCGGCTTGAGCGGGCAAGGCTTGGAAGGGCTCGACGTGCCTTCGCAGCTCGCGGCCGTTTCGAAGGCGGGCACGGCCAGCGTCTTCAGCACGCAGGGCAACGCGTTTACGTCGCGCACGGCGAGCTTCATCATCCAGGAGCACTTCCCGCCGGGCACGGCGTTCCAGCCCGGCGGCCCGCTCTTCGGCGTGCAGTTCTCGCAACTGCCTTGCAGCGACATCAAGCGGCCCGCGCTCCCGCTCGGCCTCTCGGCCGACCCCGGCAGCGCGCCGCTCTACAAGAACGGCGCCGCGGTCGGCGGCGTCGGCATCGAGGGCGACGGTCTCTACACCTTAGACAAAGACCCGGCCGACTTCGACAAGCCTTTTGAAGAGCTCGTCGCCGTCGCCGCGCAGAGAGGCTTCCAGCCGCCCGACCTCATCCGCGGCGACAACATCATCGTCGGCGGCGTGCGCCTCGCCTACCTGAACGTGACGGACGCGGACGCGCCGCGACCTGCGACGACGCCCTTCGCATCTCTTTCGGGGACGCTCCTCTCCCCTGTCGTCGCGGCACAGCCCTCCGAGTTTGTCCCGACAACGACGGGCGGCGTGAGCGGCGCGGCCGACACGCGCTTCTTCCCCTTCGTCGGCAGCACCAGCGGCTCTGCGAACGCGCTGACGGCCGCCGACGTGCAGCGCATCATCAACCAGGCGGCGCAGCAGGCAGACATCACGCGCGCCGCGATCCGTCAACCTTTGGGCAGCGCCGCGCGCGTCTCCATCTCGGTGGTTGACGTTGACGGGAACGTCCTCGGCATCTTCCGCACGACCGACGCGCCGGTCTTCGGCTTCGACGTGTCGGTGCAAAAGGCGCGCACCGCGGCCTTCTACTCGAACCGGAACGCGGGCGCGCTGCTGCGCGCGGCGGGCTTCGGCAGCTACGTTGACCGGGCGGCGGCCGACGGGCTCAGGCTCGACGGCTCGGTCGCCTTCACCGACCGCGCGGGCGGCTTCCTCTCGCGCCCCTTCTACCCGGACGGGCTGAACCCGAACCCGGCCGGCCCCTTCAGCCGCGAGATCACGGAGTGGAGCGTCTTCAACGACGGTCTGCAACTCGACCTCGTCAAGACCAACCTGCTCGCGGCACTCAGCGGCGCGAACGTCAACTGCACTTCGATCCCGAACCTGCCGAACGGCATCCAAATCTTCCCCGGCAGCGTGCCGCTCTACAAGAACGGCGAGCTGGTCGGCGCCATCGGCATCAGCGGCGACGGCGTGGAGCAGGACGACCTCATCTCCGCGGCCGGCGCCAACGGCTACGAGCCGCCCGCCGCCATCCGCGCCGACCAGATCATCGTCCGCGGCACCCGCCTCCCGTTCCTCAAGTTCCCGCGCAGCCCGAATCTTTAATTAAGAGGCGAGCAAATGATAAAGACGTTCACCCTCTGGCTAGACCCTGAATATTCGCAAATGTCTTACTGGCTATATCGGAGCAACGAACGGAACACTTATAACGGCCGTCCGACTGTGGACGGTGTTTATATTTGGCGACGGGAGATAGGAGAAGCCCCGCCGCCAAATATGAAGCTCACCCTAGAGTGGGAAGATAACAACGACGAATCAGCAACATAGATTGATTAGGACACTGCCCAACCTTTAACCGGCTAGACTTCACCTGCCGAATCCTTTAACCTCATTGGCTAAAGAAGTGCCCGTGTTTCGGAAATTTCTCACATGGCTGCCCGTGCCATTATGAGAAAAGATATTTTGGAACGGGAAGCAGAAATCCGGGCGTGGGTTAGTGAACATCGTCCGAAAGCCTTCATGTGTCGGGAACTAAGGTGTAAGCCTCTGACGCTTGATAGTTATTTGAAAAGGTTCGGACTGAACTATCGGGGGAATATGGGTGCGAAGGGGCATAAACAGTCCCCGCATCGTAAGAACGTCTATGAGTATTTGAAAAAGGGGCCTTTAATTAGCAGCCATAAACTCAAGCTAAGGTTATTGAGGGACGGAGTGAAGGAACACTGCTGCGAAAGATGCGGACTAAGTGCGTGGCTGAGTGAGCCGATACCTATTGAACTGCATCACATAAACGGCAACCGATTCGACAACAGACTTGAGAACTTGCAATTGCTTTGTCCTAACTGTCATGCTCTCACTGATAATCATGCGGGAAAGGGCGCCCACCATAGCATGAAAGTTTAGCCATCTCGTAAATTTTAGCGAAAGTGGCGGAATTGGCAGACGCACCAGATTTAGGCTCTGGCGCCGCAAGGCGTGGGGGTTCGAGTCCCCCCTTTCGCATTGGGATTCATTAAAAGTGAAATCAATTAAGGAAGGACGCCCGCGCTCTCGGTGGCCTTTGCAGCCGAAGAGAGTCGGCGGGATTCGTGTTTATGAAGACTGAAATCAGCGAAGTCTCCCCGACGCGCAAGGAGATTAAGATCGAGATTGAGGCCGCGGACGTGCGGGCCGAGTTCGAGCGCGTGACGCAGGAGTACGCGCGCGCCGTGACGGTGCCCGGCTTCCGCAAGGGGCACGCGCCCGTCGGGGTCGTGCGCACGCGCTACAAGAAAGACATCCAGGGCGACGTGCTCAAGCGGCTCGTGCCCGAGGCCGTCGAGCAGGCCATCGAGGAGAGCGGCTTCCAGGTCATCGGCCAGCCCGACGTGCACCTCGACAACGAGAACCTCGACAAGCTCGGCGAGGAGTCGGTCACGCTCCACGCGCACGTCGAGGTGATGCCCGAACTCAACCTGGGCGAGTACCGCGGGCTCGAGGCCGCGCGCCGCACGCGTCCCGTCACCGAAGAAGAGATCGAGCGCGTCGTCGAGAATTTGCGCGAAGCCTCCGCCTCGCTCCAGCCCGTCGAAGACCGCCCCTCGCAGGAGGGCGACACCGTCACCGTGGACTTCCAGGGCCGCTACGTCGAGCCGCAGGAGGAGGAGGACATCAACGTCTCGGACGTGGACGTCGTCCTCGGCAGCGAGGGCGTGCTCGACGAGTTCAACGAAGCCCTGACCGGCGTCCAGCCCGACGAGGTCAAGACCTTCACGGTCAAGTACCCCGACGACTTCGGCCCCCAGCCGAAGGAGGGCGAGGAGCGGAAGGGGCTCGCCGGCAAGACCATCGAGTACACCGCGACCGTCACGGCCGTCCGGCGCAAGGAGGTGCCCGCGCTCGACGACGACTGGGTCAAGAGCCTCGGCGAGGAGGAGGTCGAGACGGTCGAGCAGCTCCGCGTGCGCGTCCGCGAGAACCTGTCGAAGAGCGCCGAGCACGAGTCGGAGCACCGCCTGCGCGACGAAGTCCTCGGCCGGCTCATCGAGCGCCACCGCTTCGAGGTGCCCGAGACCATCGTCTCGTACCAGGCGAACCAGATCCTCCAGTCGATGATCCGCGACATGATCTCGCGCGGCGCCGACCCGCGCACGCAGGACATCAACTGGGAGGCCATGCGCGACCTCGTCCGCGAGCGCGCGGGCGACGACGTGCGCGGCTCGATGCTGCTGGAGCGCGTCGCCGAGGCCGAGAACATCGAGGTCACGCAAGGTGAGATCGACGCCGAAATCGAGTCCATCGCGGAAGGGCAAAGGCAGTCGGTTGAGCAGGTGCGGGCCGCCTTGACAAAGCAGGGGGGCGAACGTAGCATCGCCGACAGATTGCGCAACCGCAAGGCGCTCGACTTCCTCGTCCAACACGCGCAGGTGCGCGACGAAGAGTGGCGCGAAGAAGAGCCCGCCGAAGGTCAGCCCGCAGAGCCCGAAGAGGCGGCGGGCGAAGAGCAGGCGGCAGGAGCCGAGGGCAGTTAAGGCTTTCTGATGCCGCCGGGGCGTAAGTTCACAACCAGGAGATTTGAAATTTCAAATGCGAGTTTGGAGTTTCAAGTCTCCGGTTCTATTTTGAGAGAGAAAGCAGTACGGGAGTTCAAAGATGAGTCAGTACATTCCCAACCCGACGGTCTTCGAGCAGACGCCGCGCGGCGAGCGCTACTCGGACGTCTACTCGCGCCTCCTGCGCGACAACATCGTCTTCCTCGGCACGCCGATTGACGACACGGTCGCGAACCTCATCATCGCGCAGTTGCTCTTCCTCGAGGCGGAAGACCCGGAGAAGGACATCAACCTTTACATCAACAGCCCGGGCGGCTCGATCACGGCCGGCATGGCGATCTACGACACGATGCAGTTCATCCGCCCGGACGTGGTGACGATCAGCCTCGGCCAGTGCGCGTCGATGGGGGCGCTGCTGCTGACGGCGGGCGCGAAGGGCAAGCGGTTCGCGCTGCCCAACTCGCGCATCCTCATCCACCAGCCGTCGATCTCGGGCGGCATCGGCGGCCAGGCCAGCGACATCAAGATTCAGGCCGAGGTGATCATCCGCATGCGCGAGCTGACCTCCAACATCATCGCCAAGCACACGGGGCAGCCCTTCGATCAGGTCGAGCGCGACGTGGAGCGCGACCGCATCATGTCGGCGACGCAGGCCAAGGAGTACGGCCTCATCGACGAGGTCATCACGCACCGCCAGTAACGGCGAAGAGCCCGCGCACGGCCCCGCGCGGACGGTTTATGAAAAGGTCGGGCGGGAGACTCTCGCCGTCTCCCGCCCGCGTTCTTTCCGCCACACGGACTCGGCGTTTGCAGTGCGCGCCGCCGCCTCCCACACACAACGTTTCGGCGGTGCGCGCCCGCGCCCGTTCTGTGATACATTAACGGATGTGGAGTCCGGCCCGCAGGTCAGCCGCGCCGGGCGTTGACATCCCCCTCGTAATCGTCTAGAAGACTTGCGGCGCGTCGCACCAGCGACTGAGCCCTGAACCCCTCAGGTTTCACACAGGAAGAGTAAGTCCGCCCTCGAAAATCTTATGGTACGCCGAACTGACGACACGTTGCGCTGCTCCTTCTGCGGGAAGTCGCAGAACGAAGTCAAGAAGTTGATCGCCGGCCCCACGGTGTACATCTGCAACGAGTGCATCGACATCTGCAACGAGATCATCACCGACGACCAGCAGGCCGAGGCCGTCGCGTCGCGCCCGCCGCTCCCCAAGCCGGCCGAGATTAAATCCTTCCTCGACGAGTACGTCATCGGGCAGGAGGAGACGAAGAAGCGTCTGGCCGTCGCCGTCTACCAGCACTACAAGCGGATCGAACTCGCGCGACGGCGTAGTGATGTCGAGATACAGAAGTCGAACATCCTCCTCATCGGGCCGACGGGCACGGGGAAGACTCTGCTCGCGCAGACGCTCGCGCGGATGCTCTCCGTCCCCTTCACCATCGTGGACGCGACGACCCTGACCGAGGCGGGCTACGTCGGCGAGGACGTGGAGAACATCATCCTCAAGCTCCTCCAGGCCGCCAACGGCGACGTGGAGCGCGCGCAGCAGGGCATCATCTACATCGACGAGGTCGATAAGATTTGCCGGAAGGACGAGAACCCTTCCATCACGCGCGACGTGTCGGGCGAGGGCGTCCAGCAGGCGCTTTTGAAGATTCTCGAAGGCACCGTCGCCAACGTCCCGCCGCAGGGCGGGCGCAAGCACCCGCACCAGGAGTTCTTCCCCGTAGACACGACCAACATCCTCTTCATCTGCGGCGGCGCCTTCGTCGGCCTGGAGAAGGTCGTCGAGCGGAGGATGCGCAACAAGTCGCTCGGCTTCCAGGCGCAGATCAAGTCGTCCTCGGGCCGCTACTCCGAGGCGTTCTCTGCGGTGCAGCCCGAAGACCTCGTCAAGTACGGACTCATCCCCGAGTTCGTCGGCCGCCTGCCCGTGACGGGCGTCCTGCACGAGTTGGACGAGGCGGCGCTCATGCGCATCCTGACCGAGCCGAAGAACGCGCTCATCAAGCAGTACCAGAAGAAGTTCGAGTACGACAACGTCAAGCTCCGCTTCACCGACGACGCCCTCAAGGCCATCGCGCACCAGGCGGTCGAGCGCAAGGTCGGCGCGCGCGGCCTGATGATGATCATGGAGGAGCTTTTGCTCGACGCGATGTACACTCTGCCGTCGCAGAAGCGCGTCAAGGAGTTCGCCATCACGCGCGAGATGGTCGAGCGCCGCCGCGCCGTCCCCGGCGAGATTCTCACCGGCGTGGACGAGGCCGCATAGGAGGTAGATGGCCTCCGTATAACGTCCGCCTCGCGAGGCCGGCCGCCTTCGGTCTGGTATCGTGAGTTCCGACGGCACATCGGATTCCGGGCTTTAGGGTATCTTGACAGGCGGCCCCGACGGGGACTCGGCGCGCCCGTGACCGCGCGTAGCTTCCGGCGGCTGCCTTCAGCGCGCTCACCGAATCATCCCGAGCCATATTCGCCGGGGCAAGTCCCCGGCGTCTGACTTCACAATCCCGTTGGCAAAGGAGGCTCCCTTGGTCGAAAGGTTACTGGCGCCGGTCATACTCGGGGCGGTCGGCTCGCTGCTCGCGGCGTGGCTGTCTTCATACTGGCCGTCTCTAGACACGCGGGGCCGTCTGCTCGTGAGCGGGGCGTTCGGGTTGGCAATCGCCCTCGTCGTCTTCACACTCCGTAAGCCCACTCCGGCGACTGCCGCCGACCCTAACACGGACAAGTACGGCAGTGACCTGCGCGGGAGGGGGGATGTCGAGGTCAGGGACTTGGACATCGAAACGAACCCGAAGAAGAACACAAAGGCCGCGAGCGATTTAGTTAGTCGCAAGGGGGGCATCAGCGTGTCGGGCATTAGTGTGCGCCGCGGTGGAGACGACGCGGGCCATGATGAATAGCGGGCCGCTGAGAATCGACTGGCGCGATGCGCACCGCCTCGCGGAGCCCTACCTGGCGGGCAGGGGCGGCGTCATCGCCGTGGCCGGCTACCCCACCTCCGCCTGCAACACCTACGCCAAGCTGCTCATGCACTCCCTACAGGAGCGCGACCCGCGCAACGTCGCGCTCCTGCTCTCGCCGGGCGACGCGGCCTGCCGCTCCGAGGACGACCTGATCGTGACGCTGGAAGAGGCGCTCGGCATGGAGGCGTTCCTCCCCGGCGGCGGCTCGGTGTCCGCCGTCACCGGCATCACGGCCCACGGCGGCAGCGTCAACATCAATGACGTTAACATCTCGGGGGAGCCGACCGCCTACGAGGTTTCACTCGCGGGTAATCAGCGGGCCAAGCGCATAGTCGAGAAAGGGCTCAACCTGACGCTCAGAAGCAACCGGGTGGTGCTCGTACTTTACAACTGGCACGAGATGCCGCGCAGGACTCGCGACTGGTTCTGGTCTAAGCTGATGGGCGGGGGCAGGCTGGAAAGGCTCACCGGGAAGGGTCTGCTTATCGTCTGCGCCTACACCACTGACAGCGGCAGGCCCCCGCACGACGGGGGCGCTCCGACGCCCGAGCTGTCCATACTGCTGCGGCCGAGCTATGACGGCCAGGAGCGGGAACACGCCAGGCAAGACGTGGCGGGAATCCTCGCAAGAGCGGAGGGACTAGAGATGGAAGAGGCGCTGGTGACGGCCGGCGTGCTTTTGAGAGAGTGGTCGTATGAGCCGCAAACAGCTCATGTCAGACTCCCCTGGTATCTTTTAAATCAATTCTGAACGTGAACTCGGGACCCAAGAGGCCGGACTCCCTGACCGCCGTCCTTCAAGCGATGCCCGCAGACGCGGCGCGCTCGCTGGTCGCGCTCAGTGCGGCCGTCGCGCTGACGGACGAGGTGGCCTCCACGCTGATCAAAGAGTGTGTGCCGACCGGCGCCGAGCAGGCGAAGGCGGACGCGCCGGACGCAGGCCGCCGGGCTAAACGGCCCGACGCCGGGGCCATCGTCGCGTGCCTGCATGCCTGCGACTTCGTCTACGCGCGGAACGGCGAGTGGCACCTCGACCCCGCCGTCAGGGCGACGCTGCTCGACCGGCTGGAGCGCGAGCCGGAGGTGGAGCGGCTGGCCCACTCCACCCTGCGAGACATGGCACAGGCGGCGGCCGGTGCGGCCCGGCGACACCTGCCCGCTTACCTGACCTGGCCGGCGGGCCTCGCGTACCACACGACGGCACTCGACCAACAGCGCGGCCGCGAGATCTACGCCGCGGCGGCGCGCGACACCAAGTACTCCGGCTCCCTGTGGCTGCTCGGAGTGCTCAGCCGGGAGCAGCTCAACCGCGGCCGCCTGCCTCAGGGGGCCGTGGAGCCATACTTTTTCGAGGGGATGACGGCCTACCACGAGGGGCGCTGGGAGGAGGCCGAGCGAAACTTCCGGCAGGTCGCGAAGAGCGACGAAATTCGCATCGAGGTGTCAATCGCCCTGCACGTGCTGGGACGAATCGTCTACCTCCGGCGCAACGACCCCGAGGAGGCCGCCGCCATCCTGCGCCGCAGTCTCGCGATAGAAGACAAGCTGGGCAACAGGCACGGCCAGGCGCTGGTGCTCAACACACTCGCCACGGTCGTCGGCAAGGAAGACCCGAAAGAAGCCGAGGGGCTTTTGCGGCGCAGCCTCGAAATCGGCCGACTCCTCGGCGACGAGGCGCACCAGGCGCAGGCGCTCAACAGCCTCGGAGCCCTCACCGGGCAGCAGCGGCCCGACGAGGCCGAAGGGCTCCTCCGGCGCAGCCTCGAGCTCCGCCGGAAACTCAAAGACCTGCGCGGGCAGGCCCAGACCTTGCAGAGCCTCGCGAATCTGATTCGGCGTAGCAGGCCGGCGGAGTCGGAAGAGCTTTTAACCCAGAGCCTCGACCTGGACAGGCAACTCGGCAACCTGCGCGGGCAGGCCCAGGTGCTCCTGAGCCTCGCCATTCTGGTGTGGGACAGAGACCCGGCCCGGGCCGTGAGTCTCTTCCAGGAGAGCCTTAAAATTAATGAACGTCTCGGCGACGTGAACGGGCAGGCGAAGGTTCTCAACAGCCTCGGGACATTCTACCTGCGCACCGGGGAATGGGAGCCGGCGCGCTCTTCCCACCAGCGGGCCGCGGAAATAACCAACGACTCGCGGAGTCTGGCGACCGCTTACAACGCTCTCTCAAAGATTGCCGAAGAGCACGACGGGGAGCTGCGTGAGGCCGCTCGCCTGCTGGGGACAGCCCTTCACTTCGCACGCAAGACTGGGCGCGCCCAGTTCATCCAGGAGATTGAGGAGCGGCTCTTCGACCTGGAGCGGCGGATCGCCGACAGTAAGAAGTAGGCCCCGACGATTCTCAGCGCGGCAGAGCCTTCCAGACCGCATTCGCGCCCGCGCCGTCACCCCGCCTCCCCACACCAAACGCCTCTTTTTTTGCACGATGACACACCCGAGCGAAATGTTTTATACTTTTATTAGAACGGGGGCCGCACAGAGAATGCCCTTTGTCCTCGTAAGATTTGGCGATGGCCTTTCCTATCTGTAGAAGAAAGCAGTCCGCCTTTATTCTTGCCTTTAGCTGACGCCGCCGGGTAGCCCCTGCCATAGGGCACGCCGGAGTCGGCCTTGAGCATCCTCTCGACGCCCGCGCCGCGCACGCGCGGGCATTCACGAGCAGCCCGCGTAAAGCAGCCCGCCCCGGCTCGTCACTCTTACTTCACGCGTCCGCGGACGCCTCGAGGTGACGCCTTGTCAACACGAACCGTCGTCTTCGCCTGCCTGTCTCTTCTCGCGCTGGTCTCGCTCAACCTCCAGCGAATCCCGAGGATGATCGGCGAGCACTCCTACGAATCCGGCAGGCAGTATCTCGACGCCGGGCAGTACCGCAATGCGGCCGCCGCCTTCCGCCGGTCGTCGCTCTTCATGCCGGGAGAGGCCCGCCCCTACATCGACCTCGGCGACACCCTCCTCCGGATGGAGAAGTATGAGGAGGCCGGCGCCTCCTTCAAGCAGGCGCTCGGCATCGGGGAGGACTCGTGCGCCTTCTGCGGACTCGGCGTGGTCTACTACCGGACGGGCCGTTACGAAGAGGCCGAGCGCGCCTTCCGCCGCGCCGAGGAGTTGAGCCCGAACGAAGAGTGCGCCTACGACTGGTCGGGCCGCATGTTCTACGAGCTGGGGCGTTACCAGGAGGCGGCCGAGGCGTTCGAGCACGAAGTCAAGATTCACCCGCGCGCCGTCGCGCCCCTCCACTTCCTGGGCAACGCCTACGGCTACCTCGGCCGTCACGAAGAGGCGGCCGAGACCTACCGACGCATCACCGACCTTCAGCCGGACTACGAGGAGGCGCACTACCAGCTCGGCGGCGCCTACTCCTACCTCAAGCGCTACCGCGACGCCGTCGGCGCCTACCGCCGGGCGCTCGAACTCAAGTCTGACGACCGCAGGGCCGTCACCGGCCTCGCCCTCGCGCACGCCGCGCTCGGCGAGAGTCGTTCGGCCGCCGCGTACTGCGAACGGCTCAAGTCGCTCGACCCCGCGTCGGCGGCCGAGTTGTCGAAGAGGCTCGGCCGCGGCCTCCCCGCCGAGGGGCGTTGACGCGCCCGCGCTTATTTTCCGAAGGCCGGTGGCAAGGGCGCGCGAAATGATTTAGAATTAAAGCCTACAGCGACGGGGCGAGCGGAGCTTGCAAGAGCGGCTCGCCCTTTGTGCCCTTTAAGGTTCGGCCGAAGCTTTTTTATTTATGGAAGAATATTCTGATCGCACACCCACCGACATCGTGCGGCTGCCGATGGTGCCCATCCGCGATGTCGTAATCTTCCCTTTCACCAAGGTCGCCTTCAAGATCGGCCGGCCCGGCTCGGTGCGCGCCCTCGAAGACGCGCTCGCCACCGACCGCACGATCTTCCTCGCCACCCAGCACGACGCCTCCATCGACGAGCCCAGCCCCGACCAGGTCTACACGGTCGGCACCGTCGCCCGCATCCTCCAGGCGCAGCGCCAGGAGAACGGGCAGACCAAGGTCGTCGTCGAGGGGCGCGAGCGCGCCACGACCATCCGCATCGAGAACGACAACGGCGCCTTCACGGCCACCGTCCGGCGCGCGCCGGCCGCGCCCGAGTCGGGGCCGCGCATCGACGCGCTGATGCAGAGGGTCGGCCAGCTCGTCGAGCAGCACGTCCGCCTCGCGCCCGAGATGCAGACCGACGCCTTGCAGACGGCCCTGCGCAACACAGACCCCTCGCACCTCGCGGACGCCCTGGCGTCGCAACTCAAAATCTCGGTCGAGGACAAGCAGGGCCTCCTGGAAATCTTCTCCACGCACGGCCGCTTGCAAAGGCTCGTCGAGCTGCTCGAAGTCGAGGTGGACAAGCGGCAGCTCGACCGCACCATCCAGGCGCGCGTCAAGCGGCAGATGGAGAAGGCGCAGAAGGAGTACTACCTCAACGAGCAGATCAAGGCCATCCACAAGGAACTCGGCCGCAAGGACGAGAAGGCCGAGATGGAGGAGCTGCGCAAGCGCATCGAAGAGGCCGGCATGACCGAGGAGGCGAAGGAGAAGGCTCTGCAAGAGCTGCACCGCCTCGAAGCCATGCCGCCGATGTCGGCCGAAGGGACGGTCTCGCGCACCTACATCGACTGGCTGTTGAGCGTGCCCTGGAAGCAGAAGTCGAAGGAGATTCGCGACATCACGAAGGCCGAAGACGTCTTGAACGAAGACCACCACGGGCTGGAGAAGATCAAAGACCGCATCCTCGAACACCTCGCCGTCCGGCAGCTGGTGAAGAGCCCGAAGGGCTCCATCCTCTGCTTCGTCGGCCCGCCGGGCGTCGGCAAGACTTCGCTCGGTAAATCAATCGCGCGCGCCACGGGGCGCAAGTTCGTCCGGCTCTCCCTGGGCGGCGTGCGCGACGAGGCGGAGGTTCGCGGCCACCGCCGCACCTACATCGGCGCGCTGCCCGGCCAGATCATCCAGATGATGAAGAAGGCAGGGACGGTCAACCCCTGCATCCTCCTCGACGAGGTGGACAAGCTCGGCGCCGACTTCCGCGGCGACCCGTCGGCGGCGCTCCTCGAAGTCTTAGACCCGGAGCAGAACTCGACCTTCCAGGATCACTACCTCGACGTCGAGTACGACCTCTCGAAGGTCTTCTTCATCGCGACGGCGAACGTGCTGCACACCATCCCGCCGCCGCTGCAAGACCGCCTTGAGATTCTGCGCCTCTCGGGCTACACCGAGCGCGAGAAGCTGGAGATCGCCAAGCGGCACCTCGTCCGCAAGCAGGCCGAGGGCGCCGGGCTCCGCAACGAGCAGGTCGAGTTCACCGACGAAGGCATCCTCGAAATCATCCGCCACTACACGCGCGAGTCGGGCGTCCGCAACCTTGAGCGCGAGATCGGCTCGTGCTGCCGCAAGGTCGCGCGCAAGCTCGTCGCCGAGGGCAAGGGCGAAGAGTTCAAGATGACGATTACGTCCGAGTCCGTCCGCGAGATGCTCGGCCCCATCCGCTTCCGCCAGACCGACATGGCCGCGGCGTCGGAGGTCGGGTTGGCGCTGGGGCTGGCTTGGACGGAGGTCGGCGGCGAAGTCCTCCAAATCGAAGCGACGCTCACGAACGGCCGCGGCGGCGTGCAACTGACCGGCAAGCTCGGCGAGGTGATGCAGGAGTCGGCGCAGGCCGCTTTGACTTGCATCAAGGCGCGCGCCGAACGGCTCGGCATGAATCTCGAATTCATCCGCAAGCGCGACCTGCACGTCCACATCCCCGAGGGCGCCATCCCGAAGGACGGCCCCTCGGCGGGCGTCACGCTGGCGACGGCGATGGCCTCGGCGCTCGCGCGCGTCCCCGTCCGCAGGGACGTGGCGATGACGGGCGAGATAACGTTGAGAGGCCGCGTGCTCCCCGTGGGCGGCGTCAAGGAGAAGCTGCTCGCAGCGCACCGCGTCGGCGTCTCGACGGTGCTCATCCCGAAGGACAACGAGAAGGACTTGGAGGAGGTGCCCGAGGAGGTGCGCGCCGACATGACCATCCAGTTCGTCGAGACCATCGACGAGGTCTTGTCGCTCGCGCTCGAAGACGCGTGCCCGACCGACGCCGGGGCGACCGACGCGGCGCCGCCCGTCTGGACGACCGAGCAGCCCTCGGCCGGCGGCGCGCAGACGCTCGCCGACTGAGCGGTTTTAAAAAACCGGCCGCACGGACTTCGGGGGTTTGAAATTTCAAGTTTGAAATTTCAAACCCCCGAAGTTGACAGCCCGCGCCCCCGCCTGTAAAGTTCGCCTTCCCGGCGTCTCAAACCAGCAGGCAGCTCTGAAGGCAGACCGAGCAACAGCAGCCCTCGCCCCGCTGCCGCTCTGCGCTTAAGACTCGCCAGAAGCTTTCGCTCTACTTCCGATTCTTCCCCGAGGAGACAAACTTGATGACAGACAAAGTGAAGAGCGCCGAGCTTATCCTGAAGCTCTACGACCTGCGCCGCGAGGCGGTCATGCGTGAGGCGCGCAACTGGTTCTTTACCTTCGACCCCCAGAGCGCCGAGGAGATTTTGCACGTCTCGGTGGGCGAGCACGGCGGCCACCTCCGGATGGTGACGACCTACTGGGACATGGCCTGCTCCTTCGTCAACCACGGCGCCATCGACGCCGAGATGTTCAACGACGCGACCGGCGAGCAGGTCTTCGTCTTCGCCAAGATTCAGCCGTTCCTCGAAGAGATCCGCGCCGTCGGCAACCCGACCTACATGCAGCACCTGGAGCGCGCCGTCCTCGCCATGCCCAACGCCGAGGAGCGGCTCGCGCGCGTCCGCGAGATGGCCCGGCGCGTCGCCGAGGCCCGCGCCGCCGCCTCCGCGGAAAGGGCGGAGGCCGACGCCGCGAACGCCTAAATGAAGGTCACGAGCACGAAGTTCGTCAAGAGCGCGTTCGAGGAGTCGCAGTGGCCGCGCGACCGCCGGCCCGAGGTGGCCTTCATGGGGCGCTCGAACGTGGGCAAGTCCTCCATGATTAATTCGATGCTCGGGGTCAAAGGCTTGGCGCGCACCTCCTCGACGCCGGGGCGGACGCAGGCGCTGAACTTCTTCCAGATTAATGAACGGTTCTACTTCGTGGATTTGCCCGGGTACGGTTTCGCCCGCGTCCCGCGCGACGTGCGCGAGTCGTGGGGGCAGTTGGTCGCCGATTACCTTGCCAAGCGCGACTCGCTTGTGCTATCAATTCACATCGTAGACTCGCGCCACGAACCCACGACATTGGATTTGCAGCTCCGCGAATGGCTACTCGCGAA
>JAFAVK010000121.1 GCA_019242475.1 Acidobacteriota bacterium
CCGTCAACCGCACCTACACCCTCGTCGGCAAGAACCATTCGACCGAGGCCAGCGCCAACTACATCTACGGCAACTTCGCCCTCCAGCTCCTGCCCTCCGGGGCCATGCGCGCACTGCTCTTCGACACGGCGAACATCCGCTGGCAGGTGGACGTGCCGAAGGCTTACTCGCCGGCCGCGGGCCAGTGGCTCGTGTCGGCCGACGACGACAGGTGGCACCTGCTTTCGATGGTCGTGAACCGCGAGCAGGGGCGCCTCTCGCTCTACGTGGACGGCATCGAGCGCGGGTCGGCCGCGATGCCGGCCGGGTTCGGCTCGATGATCAGCGGCTACCCGCTGCGGGCCGGCACCATCGACGACTCCGGCCCGCTGTCCGACGGCCCGCGCGTCACCGAGTTCACAGGCGCCCTCGACGAGATTCGCCTCGTCAGGTACGCGCGGACGGCGGCCGAAATCCACGACACGTGGTTCGGTGTCGAGACGGCCGGCGGCGGCGGCATGTCCGCGCTCGCCGAGAAGGCGTTTGCGGCCGCGGCGCAGAAGTCGGCCCGCGAGGGCATGACGGTCGAGTCGCTGACGCCGTCTCTCGTCGGGCGCGACTCGGCTTCGGGCAAGCCGCTCGTCACGCCCGTCACGCTGACGGGCCGCGGGCTCGAAGGCGTGCAGGCGCAGGTGCTCAGGGACGGCAAGCCGGCGGGCGTGAACGCGCAGGTCGAGTCGAGCGCCGACGGCGAGGCGCGTCTGAGCGTCTCGGTCGAGCCCTCGGCCCCGCTCGGCCCGGCCGTGCTCGTACTGTCGAAGCCGGGGCAGCCCGACCGCTGGGTCGAGCTGCGCGTCGCCGAGCAGAGCGAGTTCGCGGTCGAGCCGGACACGCTCCTGCTCTGGCACATGGACGAGCCCGAGGCGGGCGCCGCGCGCCTCGCGGACGCCGGCCCGCGCTCGGTCGAGGCCACAGCCGGCGCCTCTTCGGTCGCGCTGCCGGGGCGCTTCGGCGGCGCGCGCGCGCGGGCGCAGGCCGCCACGGGCGGCGACATCCGCTCGCTGCCCTTCGGCAGGCAGAGCTTCACCGTCGAGGCGTGGATGAAGGCCGGGCAGACGGGCCGCGACTACGTCCTCGTCGGCAAGGGCAGCAACCCCGGCACGGCCGACGACTGGGCGCTGAAGCTGCTCGCCTCGGGCGAGCTGCGCGCTCAACTCTTCGACACGGACGGCCGCCAGTGGGCGGTCGAGAGGCAGGCCGACCTGCCGGCCCTGTCCGACGAACGCTGGCATTCGGTGGCGCTGGTCGTGGATCGCGAGGCGGGCCGCCTCACGCTCTACGTGGACGGCGCGGCGTGCGCCACCTCCGAGCCGCCCGCCGACTTCGGCGAGGTGCGCAGCCTCGGGCACATGCTCCAGGCCGGGCACGCCGACGCCGAGGCCGCGGGCGCCGCCGGGGCGGAAGAGTTCCCCGGCGCGCTCGACGAACTCCGCATCTCCTCGACGGCGCACTCGCCCGAGAAGGTGGCCGCCGACTTCTTCGGACACGACGCGCCCGAGATCACCTTCGCCCGCCCGGCGAACGTGCCGCGCGGGGCCGAGCGGTTCGCCGTCACACTCTTCGGCTACGGCCTCGCGGGCGCGACGGTCGGCGCCCTGCCCGAAGGGGTGCGGGCGGAGGTCGTCTCGTCCACGCGCACGCGCGTCGAGCTGCTCTTGAGCGTGCCCGCCTCGGCGCCGCCCGGCCCGTTTCAACTCGGCCTGTCCGACCCGCTCGCGCGCAGCGCCTCCGTCGAGATGAGCGTCTCGGAGGCGGCGGGCGCCAGGGGCGGGCGGCAGAAGAACGCGCCGGCCACCGTGGCGGCCGCCGCCCCGCCCGAGCCGGCCGCGCGCAGCCTCCACGAGGATCGCCCGCCCCGGCACCCCGCGCCCCCGGAGCCGCCGGCACCCAACTCCGCCGACTACTCCCGCGGCGGCC
Source organism: Acidobacteriota bacterium (assembly GCA_019242475.1). Classification (GTDB taxonomy): domain Bacteria; phylum Acidobacteriota; class Blastocatellia; order Pyrinomonadales; family Pyrinomonadaceae; genus QHXN01. The sequence continues at coordinate 1,957 of JAFAVK010000121.1, forward strand.
GAGGCTGGCGGCGCTGACTGGAAGAACGCGTGGACGCCCGCACGCAGGGCGTTTGACAGAACCCAAGACCCCTTCAGAAGAACAGCCATGAGACCAGCAGAAAGCAACCGCCTCACCACGGCAGACACTTCCCTCCCGGGCCGGGCAAGCGCGACGGCGCGACGCGCGACGCACAGGCACGTATCACTCGGCGCGCGGCGCGCGGGCAGGTTCGGCGGCGCGCGCGAGCTGGTCGTCTGGCTGTTGATCTTCTTGATGCTCGGCCAGTCGAACCTCGCGCTCGCGGCCGAGGCCGGGAGGCAGGCCGGCACGCTCCGCCCCGTCGGCGCCGCGCTCGGGCTCGACGCCGCGGCCGAAAGCGCGTCCGGCGTCTTCGGCTACCTCTCGTCGCTCTTCGGCGGCGAGCCCGCGCCGACGCCCGCCCCCGCCATCACGGACGCGGCCGTCTCGCGTAACCACCCCTCCCTCAACAGCGGCCGCATCGAGGGCAGCCTCCGCGTCTTCAAGGGCGAGACCTTCGGCATCAACACGCCGTTTCAGCTGACCGGCGACCTCTACACGGTCGGCACGCCCAACCTCGTCGTCAACAGCGGCGCCTCCTACGGCGGCCTCGTGGACGACGGCGGCGCCTCGACGCCCACGGGCTACCCCGTCACGCTCAACAGCAACGTCGTGCTGCCCGGCAAGATTCACAAGCGCGCCGACGCGCTCACGCTCCCGACGATTCCGACCTCCGTGCCCGCGCCCACGGCCACGCGCACCGTCAACGTCAACTCGGCGGCCGACGTGTCCCAGATCGGCAACTGGGCCACCGTGCGTGACCTCAACGTCACGCCCGCCGGGCTCGTCATCGACGTGCCGCCGGGCAACTACGGCACCTTCTCGGTCAACAACAACAGCCGCCTCCGCTTCAGCGCCGGCACCTACAACTTCTCCGGCACCGTCAACCTCAACGCGGGCTCGACGGTCGAGACGAAGGGGCAAATCACCGTCAACATCGGCGGGGCCTTCAACCTCAACAGCGGCTTCTTCGTGCTCGGCGCGAGCACGCTGCCCGGCGACGTTATCTACAACGTCGTCAGCACCTCCTGCACGCTCAACAACACGAGCACGCTGACGGGCCTGCTGCGCGCGCCCAACGCCAACGTCAACTTCAACGGCACGCCCGTCCTGACCGGCCAGGTCATCGCCGGCTGGCTCAACATGAACGGCGGCAAGATCGTCGGCAACACCTCGTTCACGCCGCCGCCCGACACGCAGAAGCCGACCGTCGCCATCGCCTCGCCCGCCGACGGCTTCACGACCTACAACGCGACGCTGACCGTCTCGGGCACGGCCTCCGACCCGGGCCAGTACCAGGCGGGCGTCGCCTCCGTCACCGTCAACAACCAGCCCGCGACCTTCGACCCGGCCGCGGGCACCTGGACTGTCAACGGCCTCGCGCTCGCGCTCGGCGCGAACACCATCACGGCGAGGGCGACCGACGGCGCCGGCAACTTCCAGCAGGCCGTCATCAACGTGACGCGCCAGACGCCGCCGCAGGACACGGTGCCCCCGACCGTCGGCGTCTCGACGCCCGCCGAGGGCGCGACCGTCGAGACCGACACCGTCAACGTCGGCGGCACGGTCTCGGACGCGGGCAACCCCGTCTCGGGCGTCGCGCAAGTTACGGTCAACGGCACGGCCGCCGTGCTCAACGCGCAGGCCGGCACATGGTCGCTCGCCAGCTTCCCGCTCGCCGAAGGGCCGAACACGCTCGTCGTGCGCGCCACGGACGCTGCGGGCAACGTCTCGCAGAACGTCTCCGTCCACGTCACGCGCGTTGACCCGACCGACAGGCAGAACCCGGTCGTCAACATCGACGCGCCCGCCAACAACTCGACGACCTACGAGTCCGAGATTAGCGTCTCGGGCACGGCCACCGACGACGGCCAGTACCAGACCGGCATCCGTCAGGTGAAGGTCAACGACGTGACGGCCTCTTACGACCCCGCGACCAAACGCTGGAACGCGCACGTCCCCGTCGAGATGGGCACGCACCCGATCACGGCCGTCGCCCTGGACGGCGCTAACAACCAGGGCACGGCGCAGATCAACGTCACGCGGCAGGAGCCGCCCGACACCGCGCCGCCGACCCTCGCCGTCTCCGATCCGGCCGACGGCCTGACCACCGACGCCACTTCGTTGACGGTCGCGGGCACCGTCTCCGACATCGGCCCGAACCACTCGGGCGTTGACTACGTGAAGGTCAACGGCACGCCCGCCGCCATCGACCCGCAGGCCGGCACCTGGTCGCTCGCCAACTTCCCGCTCGCGCTCGGCACGAACCACATCACGGTGTTGGCGTCCGACCACGCCGGCAACACCAAAGAGATCACGCGGACGGTGACGCGCGTGTACCCGCCCGACACGGCGCCGCCCGTCATCGTCATCGCGTCGCCGGCCGAAGGCGTGACGGTCGAGACCGGGACGGTCACCGTCACGGGCACCGCGACCGACGAAGGCGACAACGCCGCGGGCGTCAGCTTCGTCAAGGTCAACGGCGTCGATGCGACCTACGACCCGGCGACGAAGATTTGGCGCGCGGACGGCGTTGCGCTCACCGAAGGGCCGAACAAGATCAACGTCGTCGCGACGGACGCCGCGCCCACGGCCAACAGCAGCCAGGCGCACGTCAACGTCACGCTCCACACGCCCGACCGCGACGCGCCCGTCGTCAACATCACCTCGCCGCTCGGCTCGCCCGCGACCTACGACACGACCGTCAACGTCTCGGGCACGGCCACCGACGACGGCCTCAACGCGACCGGCGTCCGCCGCGTCACCGTCGGCAGCCGCGAGGCCGCCTACGACCCCGCGACCAAGCACTGGTCTGTCTCGAACTTCGAGCTGGCGCTCGGCGAGAACGTCATCCCGGTCGTGGCGTTTGACGGCGCCAGCCCGGCGCACGAAGCGCGCGCGGAGCTGCGCGTGACGCGCCTACAGATTCCGGCCCCGTCACTGATGGTCAGCAACCCGCAGAACGGCGGCGTCTACACGGCCGCGACGATGACCGTTGCCGGCACCGTCAGCTCGGTCGGCCCCGGCCCCCTGACCGTGACGGTCAACGGCGCGCCGGCCAACGTCAGCGGCAACTCCTTCACGAAGACCGTCACGCTCGTTGACGGCGCGAACACCATCAACGTCGTCGCGCGCGACCCGCAGGGCCAGGAGACGCAGTCGTCCGTCACCGTCCTGCGCGACCAGACGGCCCCGGCCGTCTCGTTCGTCAACGTGCCGGGTGTCGTGCAGCCCGGCGGCTCGTACCGGATTCAGGTGGACGCGACCGACAACGTCGGCGTCGCCGAGGTCGAGTTCCGCGTCGGCGGCGAGCAGGTCGGCGCCGACACCGCGGCGCCCTACGAGTTCACGTTCAACGTCCCGTCTACCCTGGCGGCCGGCCAGCTCATCACGCTCACGGCCGTCGCGCGCGACCTCGGCGGCGCGACCTCGGTCGCCACGGCGCAGACGCGCACGACCGGGCCGGGCGGCCTCTCCGGCTACGTCTTCGACGACGCGACCGGCTACGTCATCAACGGCGCGCTGGCCTCGCTCGACGGCGGGACGACCAGCGCGAACAGCGACGAGGAGGGCGCATACAGCCTCGTCTCTTCAACTCCCACGGGAGTGGTGCGACTGTCGAAGGCGGGCTTCACGCCGGTCGAGCGGCTCTACACGGTCTCGCCGGGCGAAGGCACCGCGCTCTTCGACGCGCGCCTGACGCCGCTCGATTCGCACGCCAACCCGCTCACGCCCGCGGGCGGCGCGGCCGACGGCGACGGCGGCCGCCTGCGCGTCACCTTCAACTCGGGCGCGCTCCCCGCGGACGCGGACGTGCGCGTCACTTCCGTCTCGCCGCAGGGGCTTGAGAACCTTCTGCCCTACGGCTGGTCGCCCGTGCCGGGCGCGGTCGTTGACGTGCGCGCCGCCGGCGTGCAGTCCTTCAACGCGCCCGCGCGGCTGCGCGTCTCGCAGACCACCTTCCCGACCGAGGGCCGCGCGCTCGTGCTCGCCTACTACGACGAGCAGACGCACGGCTGGACGGTCGTCGCCGCGGGTCTTCAGGCCGCGGCCGACGGCTCGCTCGAAGCAGACCTCGCGCGACCCGGTCAGTACGCCTTCCTCGTCGCCGACGTGGGCGCGACGGCGCCGGCCGCGCCGACGGCGGGCGCGGCCCTGACCGCGTCCCGCTCGGCCGACCCCTCCGCGCTCGACGCGGCGAAGGCCACGGCCGTCTCGCTGCCGCGCAGCGCCGCCTACTCTTCGGAAGCACGCTCGACCATCTCGTTCGTCGCCGACGCGCCCGCGCAGCTCCCCTCGGGCGTCTCCGTCGAGGCAACGTTTGACGAGACCTACAACTTCCTCGGCGGCAAGGATCAACTCCTCGTGGGACGGCCCGCGCAGGACTTCGTGCTCTACTCTTTCCCCGGCGCGACCGCCGAGCGGCCGAACCGCCTCGGCGCCTTCTTCGTCGCCAAGCCGACGCGCACCGAGTTCACCGTCGCCGAGCTGATTAACGCCAACGTCCACGTCGAGATTCGTTCGGGCCGCGCCTCGCGCACCGGCGCGCTCGTCGGCACGGCCGGGGGCACGGTGACTTCGCCGGGCGGCGCGCGCCTCGTCGTGCCCGCGAACGCCGTGACCGACCCGCAGCCCGTCTTCTTCGGCGAGGTCGAGCCGCAGCAGGCGAACGTCACGCTGCCCGAGGGCTACGAGATCGTCGGCGCCTTCGACCTCGACCTCGCGGGCGCGACGCTCGCGCGCGCGGCCTCCATCACCGTCCCCGGCTTCGGCGGCGACCCCGCCAACATCGTCGTCGCGCGGATGCTCAACGTCGGCGGACTGCGCGCGCCGAAGCTCGTCGCGCGCGCGGCGGTCGTTGACGGCGACCTCGTCTCGACGACGAACGCGCCCGCGGGCGTCACGCTGCCCGGCATCACGGCCGCCGGCCGCTACCTCTTCATCCGCGTCCCCGCGCCCTTCGGCTACGCGACGGGTCGCGTCACCGAGAGCGGCCAGCCCTCGGCGGCCGCGCGCGTGTCGAACGACCGCACGCCCTTCGCAGACCTGACGGGCGCCGACGGCCGCTTCCTTCTCCTGGGCAGCGCCGCGGCGCCGGGCGCGAACCAGTTGAGCGCCGCCGCGACCGCGACGGACGCGACCGGCAAGGCCACGGCCACGCTCGCGGCGCAGGACGCCGTGGCGACCCTCGACATCGCGCTGGCGAGCGTCGCGCTCGCCGTCGAATCCGTGACGCCCGCCGACAGCGCGCAGGGCGTCGTCGCGACGACCGCCGTCACCGTCACCTTCAACAAGCCGGTGGCGCCGCAGACCGTCACCGCCTCGAACTTCAAGCTGACGAACGCCGCCGGCAACCCCGTGCTCGGGACTATCACCGTGCTCGCGGGCGGGCGCGTCGCGGTCTTCACCCCCGCGGCAACGCTCTCCGGCTCGACCGCCTACCGCGTCGCCGTCGGCCAGGGCGTGCGCGACATCTACGGGAAGCCGCTCGCTGCCGGCTTCAACTCGGCCTTCAACACGTCGGCCATCGTCAAGGTGGACGACCGCCTCAAGCCCGAGAAGATTCGCGTCAACTACCCGGACGACGCGGGCGTCTCGCGCGTGCAGATTCCGGCGGCCTCCGTGCCCGAGGGCTCAATCATCATCGCCGTCAACGAGACGAGCGGCGCGACCGTCACGGCCACGGCCGGCTCGGGCGGGCTCGAGCTGAACATCTCCGCGCAGGTCGGCGACCAGCTCACGCTCATCATCCGCCAGCCCGACGGCGTCGAGTACCGCGTCTCGCAGGCGGCCTACCGCCGCGCCGACGGCGTGACCTCGGTCGGCGCCAACGGCGGCACCGTCACGACCGACGACGGCCGCATCCTGCTCGACATCCCGGCCGGCGCCATCACGGGCCAGGCCGACCTCCAACTCGCGGCCAAGACCGAGGCGCAGCTCACGACCCCGCGCACGGGCGAGATGAACCCGGCCGACGTGCCCTTCGGCGCGGCCGTCGAGATCAAGGCGTCGGGCGAGTTCAGGAACGAGAAGGAGATGCACGTCGAGGTCGCCGTCCCCCCCGGCACGAACGTGCAGGAGGGCCAGCGCGTCGCCGTCATGAAGCCCTCGAAGATGGACTGGCAGGGGCAGGAGGTTGACGTGTGGGAGACCGTCACCTCGGGCAAGGTCGAGGGCGGGAAGTTCAAGACGACCTCGCCGCCCTTCCCCGGCGTCGTGATGTCGGCGGGGGTCTCTTCGAACGGCACCATCGCCGGCACACAGCAGTTGGAGCTGGTCTTCTTCGTCCCCATCAAGCTGCGCGCCATCAGCGGCACCGTCAAGCAGCAGGTCGCGGGCGAGCCCTCGGTGCCGCTCGAAGGCGTCAACTGCCTGGTCACGACCGACCCGGCCCATCTCGCGGCGTCGCCGCAGGTCATCGCGCGCACGAACAAGGACGGCGGCTTCTGCCTCTTCTCCTACATCGCCTACAACCCGGCCCTCTCGGTAGTCGCCATGCACGGCCCGCAGAGCGCGTACGCCGTCGCCAGCCCGCACCTCAACATCAACCCGCTCACCGAGCCGGGCCTCGTCGGCGTCGAGTCCTTCTACGCGGCGGTCGAGTTCCCGCCCGATGCCGCCGCGCGCCCCGCGGAGCTGCACCTCCTCGCGAGCACGGGCGAGCAGCCGCACGACTCTCTGCGGGAGCTGGGGCTCGTCTCGGTCGGCAAGCACGTCCAGGTCGTGGCCCTCTACCACCCGGTCGTGGGGGACTTTAAGGGCACGATGCGCGTCAACGGCGCCGAGGGGCCGCCGCTGACGTGGGCGGCGCCCGAGCTGCTGCCCAAGCCCGAGAATAACCCGAACGCGCCCGACGAGTACGTGCGCCGGGCCGACTTCGACGTGACCACCGAGGGCAGCTACAGCGTCGAGGTCGAGACCCTGACGGACACGCACCTGCCGGGGACGAAGTCGCGCGCGACGCTCAACTTCATCGCGCTGCGCAACCCGAACACGCGGCCGCCGCTGCCCGGGCCGCCGAAGGTCATCAGCGTCAGCCCGGCCGACGGCGCCACGCAGGTGGACGCCGGCGCCCCCGTCCACCTCGAATTCTCCGAGCCGGTCACGAAGCTCAGGGCCGGCGAGTCCGTCTACCTCTACGACCCGGCCACGCAGCGCAGGCTCGCCGGGAGCATCACCTCGGGCGGCATCCCCGTCGCGCCCGACTCGGCCCCCGTCTCCAGCGTGGACTACCTGCCGGCCGGCGTGGCCGGCGGCACCCGCTACGAGGTCAACGTCACCAACGAGGTCGAGGACTCGGACGAGCACCAGCTCGACCAGGACTACACGGGCGACGGCGACGTCAACCGCACGGACTTCAAGAGCAGCTTCAAGACCTTCGACGGCATTGTGCTGACCGACGCGCCCGTGGCCGACCTCGGCCTCCGCATCGCGGTCGCCGGCCAGTACGCCGCCACCGTCTCGGTCGCCAACAACGCGAACAACGTCAACAACTCCTGGCTCAAGCTTTACGACATCTCGAACCCGACGCAGCCCGTGCTCGCCGGCCAGGGGTTCATCCCCTTCCGCGCCATCAACGTGGCGATGGTCGAGGTGGACGAGGGCGGCGACACCTTCAAGGTGCCGGGCACCGACACCGAGTACACGCGCCTCGCCTTCGTCACGGGCTCCGGCCTGCCCGACGGCGAGCGCCCGAACAACCTCTGGATTTTTAACGTTCAAGATCCGAAGAACATCCAGCTCGTCGGCGTCGCCTCGCTCTCGATCCCCGCGCGCGTGACGGCCGTCCCCGTCTCCGTCACCGTCCACCGCAAGCGCGCTTACGTCGCCAACGTCTCCAGCCAGGGCGTGATGGTCGTTGACATCGAGAAGGCGCTCGGCGAGTGGGCCAGCGACGTGAAGCGCCCGAACGTCCAGCCCCCGACGGTGCAGGCCGTCGTCCCCAACCGCGGCTACGCCTGGGACGCGGTCGTCCAGATGGCGATGTACGGGCCGGCCCCGACCGGCAACCCCTCGCCGACGGCCGCCGTCTCGGTCATCCAGCAGTACGACAGCCCCGTCGCCTACGTCGCCTCGCAGAAGTCGCAACTCGTCTCCTTCGACCTCAGCCAGAAGTACGACTTCCGAAACGGCTTCAGCGACATCACCCCCAACGACGGCCGCGACGACCGCTACCTCCAAGGCCCCCCGGGCAAGGAGGTCGTGCCGGCCGCGCCGGTCATCGACGTGCGCGCCGTCTCGGGCGTCATGGTCGGGACGCAGCGCACCGACCTCGCCGTGCTGCTCGGCAACTCGCGCCTCTGGGTCTTCAACGTCACGAACCCGTCGGCGCCCGTCCAGTACACCTCGAAGTCCTTCGCCGAGCTGGGCGTGGACGCCGGCTTCGCGCGCCGCCTCGAAGTCGAGGGCACGCTCGCCTACGTCATCTTCGCCGACCGCGTGGCCGTCTTCGACTTCGCCGACCCCGAGCACCTGGCGCACGTCGCCACGCTCGACGGCGTGGGCGACAACCTGAGCTGGCTGGCCGTCAAGGACGGCTTCATCTACACGATCTCGAACGGGACGGGCGCCCACGACGGCATCAACGTCAGCATCGCGCGCCCGGCCTCGCAGGTCGTCGTCTACGGCGCGACGGGCGGCGACCCGGCCAACTTCTGCACGAACCCCGTGGTCATCGACCGCGCGACGCGCAAGATGTCGCAGCCCGCGGCCGTCTTCTTCCAGGTCTTCGGCCACGACCTGCCGCACGCGGCCAAGGTCGTCTTCCGCAAGACGAAGACCGTCAACGGGCAGCCGACCGACGAGGTGCTCGCCGCGCTCCCGGCGCAGATCAGCGCGCAGAGCAACGACCGCGTCATCGTCGGCAGCGCCCAGTGGCCGGGCGCGGAGGTCGTAGACCCGCTGGCGAGCTACACGGCCGAGGTCGTGCTCGACGAGGGCGAGTCGTCCGAGTATCACGCCCGGCGCGAGCCCGTCCCCTTCAGCACGCTGATCGCCGAGTACCAGCAGTCGTTCGGCGCCTCGCACGGCACCAAGCCGCTGTACGGCTACATCCTCGGCGCGCCGGCCAACGTCACGCTCACGGTCGAGGGGGCGAACCGCCTCTTCGACGCGGCCGACCCGCACCCGCGCACCTACGGCCTCAACAGCGACCCGACCTCGGTCGAGCTGCCCGCGGGCACCTACCCGTTCACGCTGCGGGCGGCGCTGGTTGGCAACCCGGCCGTCTTCGACGAGGTCTACGGCGAGGTCACGGTCTCGGACGGCGGCGACGAGGACGTGCGCCTGCCGGGCAGCACCGTCGTCAACGGCGTCGAGCTGTCGCGCGGCAACCTCGGCCTCAGCGCCACGGACATCTCCGTCACGGGGCGCGGCCTCCCGCTCAGCTTCACGCGCTCCTACAACACGGGCTCGGCCGGCGAGTTCGGCCCGCTCGGCTACGGCTGGCGCGACAACTACCAGGTGACGCTCGTGCGCCAACCCGGCGCGGACGGCGTCGAGTACACCATGCACGGCGGCGACGGCGGCGGCTTCCGCTTCAAGGAGAAGGACGCGACGGCGGGCGAGATGCAGGCCCAAGACCCGCAGCAGGGGACGCTGGCCAAGAACTCGGACGGCAGCTTCGACTTCTACACCAGGGCGCGGACGCGCTACCACTTCCCCGGCGCCTTCGACCAGGACAGCACCAACTTCTTCAACCGCGCCTACATGGGCAACCTCGAATACATCGAGGACCCGAACGGCAACCGGCTCACGCTCGCCTTCGACGGCGAGGGGCGTCTCGCGCGGGTCACCGACTCGTCCGGCCGCGCGCTGACGTTCACCTACGAGCAGGCCGAGACGCCCTTCGTCGGCCTCGTCCCGACGGGACTGGCGGGCGACATCGCCTGCACGAACAAGAAGCAGTTCGGCATCGTCCGCAACCGCTTCACGCACGCCGACGTGGGCAAGGCGTGGCGCCTCACGAAGGTCGAGGGGCCGGGCGGCCTCTCCATCGCCTACGAGTATGACGCCGACGGCAACCTCGCCGCGGCCACGCGCTCGGGCGAGGACAAGATCAGCGTCGCGGCGGCCGACAGCACCTGGCGCTACGCCTACGGCCCGCAGGCCCCGGCCGGCGCGCACGCCAGCGTCACGCACCTCCTCAAGTCGGCCTCCGGCCCGGACGACAGCAACGGGTCGCACACCACCACCTACGAGTACGACTTCGCGCACTTCCGCAACCCGGTCAAGGCCATCCACTCGCCGGAGTCGGTCAACAACCTCTTCGCCTACGTGCTCGACGCGCAGAACCGCGTCACGCAGGCGACCGTCACCGACGCGCGCTCGAACGACACCGTCTACACCTTCGACGAGCACGGCTACGTCACGCGCATCCTCGCGCCGCGCGGCGCCGAGACGCTGATGGGCTGGAACAGCAAGGGGCAGAAGGAGTACGAGCGCGACCCCGAGGGGCGCGTGACGCGCACCCGCTACGAGCGCAACAACCCCGTCTCGCAGACCGTGACGGGCGGCGGCGTGACCGTCGAGACTTCGACCGTCTACGACTCGAAGTTCAACAAGCCGACCTCGGTCACCGACGGCAACGGCAACACCACGACCTACTCGCTCGACACGCGCGGCAACGTGACCCGCGTCGGCCTGCCGACCGGGCGCGCCCGCACGCTGGAGTACGCCTCGAACGGCGACCTCCGCCGCGCGGTTGACGAGCACGGGCTCGCGACCAACTACACCTACGACGCGTACGGCAACCCGCAGACGGTCGTGCGCGAGGCGAGCCAGGGGACGTTCGTCACGACGACGAACCACTTCGACGAGCGCTCGCGCCTGACCTCCTCGGAGAGCACGCTCGGGCCGACGACCGCCAACACCTACGACGCGCTCGACCGCGTGACCAGCTCGGAGATGAGCGACCCGGCGAACTTCCACGAGTCGGTCACGCAGACCTACACCTACTCGGCCGGCGGGCGCGTCCTCACCGGGGCGCGCTCGGGCGGCGGGCAGCAGCTCTCGACCGCCTACGCCTACGACAACCTCGACCGCGTCAAGCGGCGCACCGAGACCGTGAGCGGCGCCGGCCAGTTCACCCTCGAATACGCCTACGACAACAACTCGAACCTGCTGACCGAGACCGACCGCCGCGGCGTCACCAACACCTACGTCTACGACGAGCTGAACTTCCGCACGAAGACGACCGTGACGGGGCCGTTCGGCGCGCCCGCCACGGTCGAGGAAGTGACCGACATGGACAAGGTCGGCCACCCGCGCGCCGTCGTCAACCTCTACGGCAAGACGACCGCGTACGAGTACGACGGGCTGCACCGGCTGCGGAAGAAGACGCTGCCCGGCAACTACACCGAGAAATTCGACTACGACGCCGACGGCAACGTCACCTCCTCGACCGACCGCAACGACCGCCAGACGAAGACGAGTTACGACCCGCTCGACCGGCCCTCCGAGCGGCGCGACCCGGCCGGCCACGTCGTCGATTGGACGTACGACGACGCGACGCTCACCGTCAAGACCCAGTCCTTCCCGCAGGGGCTCTCGACGACGCGGCAGACCGACGCGCTCGGCCGCCCCGTGCTCGAAGAGTACAAGTTCGAGGGCACCGACTACCGGACGACCTACGCCTACGACGGGCGCACCGTGCGGATGACCGACCCGCGCAACACCGCCGTCGCGAAGACGCTCTCGGCCTTCGGCGACGAGGGCTCGGTGACGGTCGAGGGCGCGGCGCCCGCCTACTCGACCGAGACGCGCTACGCCGCCTTCGGCGCGCCGAAGTCCGTCCGCGACCCGCTCCAGCGCACGACCACCTACACGTCCGACGGCTTCGGGCGCGTCACGGCCGTCCAGCTCCCGGGCGGCTTCGGCGAAGCCTACACCTACGACGGCGAAGGCAACGTGCTCTCGCACACCGACCGGCGCGGCGCCGTCACCGAGACGACCTACGACAACCTCGGCCGGCGGCTCGTGACGAAGGTCAGGCTCGGCGCGGAGCAGGTGCGCGTCTCCTCCGTCACCTACGACGACGCGAGCTCGAAGGTCAGCGAGAAGGACGCGCTCGAACACGAGACCGTCACCGCCTACGACGGCCTGCGGCGCCCCGTCTCCGTGACGAACGCCGACAGCCAGACGCGCACGCTCACCTACGACGGCCAAGACCTCGTCGAGGAGACCGACTTCAAGGGCCAGACGAGCAAGTACAAGTACGACGAGCTGGGCCGCCTCACGGAGGCGCGCGACCGCGACGGCCAGTACACGACCGTCTACTACAACGACCGCAACGGCCTGACCAGGCAGGTCAACGACCGGCGCGGCAACGCGCGCGTCGAGACCTACGACGCGCTCGGGCGGCTCACGGCCGTCACCTCGGGCGGCGAAGATTTGGCCTCCTTCCAGTACGACGGCAACGGCAACCGCACGGTGTCGCGCGACGGGCGCGGCTTCCCGACCAACTACACCTACGACGGGCTGAACCGCCTGAAGAAGGCCGACCACGCGACCGTCTGGGCGGAGACCTACGACTACGACGCGGCCGGCAACCTGACGAACTACTTCGACGGGGCGGGCGGGACAGTCGTCCAGACCTTCGACGAGCTCGACCACCTCAAGACGCGCACGGACGGCGCGAGCCGCGTCACCGACTACCGCTTCGACGGCGAGGGGCTGCTCCTCGAGCAGACCGACCCGAAGCAGCACAAGACCGAGTACCGCTACAACGCGCTCGGCTCGCTCGTCGGCGTGATCGACGCGCGGCAGAAGGGCTGGGAGTTCGCCTACAACGACGACCAGACGCTCAAGAGTTTCAAGGACGCGTTGGGGCGGACGGTCGGCTACAGCTACGACAAGCTCCGGCGGCTGAAGACCGTCACGCGGCCGGGCAGCGTCGAGACCTCCTACGACTACGACCCGAACGGCAACCGCACCTCGGTCACCGACCCGAAGGGGCAGACGACCTCGGTCACCTACGACGCCCTCGACCGGGCGAAGGTCATCGACTACGGCAACACGCAGGGCGCGGGGCCGCGCCGCTTCGAGTACGGCTACGACCCCGAGGGCAACCCGACCTCCGTCAACGAGACGCTCGCCGACGCGGCCGGGCAGACGCGCGCGCGCTCCTACGCGCGCACCTACGACGCGCGCAACCGGCTCGAATCCGCGACCGACCCCAACGGCCGCCGGGTCTCCTACGGTTACGACGCGGACGACCGCCTCAAGTCGTTCACAGACCCCTCGAACCGCGCGACCGCCTACGAGTACGACGGGGCGGGCCGGCTGCGCCAGGCGACGCTGCCGGGCGGCGCGACGGTCGGCTACACGTGGCGCGGCGACGGGAGGCTGGAAAGGGTCGCGTACCCGTCGGGCATGGAGCGCCGCTACGAGTACGACGACGCCGACCGCCTGCTCTCGGTCAAGAACCAGCTCGGCGGCAACGTCGCGGAGGAGTACGGCTACACCTACGACAACGCGGCGAACCGCGAGACCGAGACGAAGAAGATCGCGGGCGCCGTCTTCCGGCAGGCGAGCTACACCTACGACGAGCTTGACCGCCTGACGCGCGTCGCCTACGGCGCGGAGCCCGAGAAGGGCCTCAAGGGTGAATACTTCGACAACTCGGACTTGACCGACCTGAAGGTGACGCGCACCGACGCGGCGGTGGACTTCAACTGGCCGGCGCTCTCCTCGCCCGACCCGTCGGTGGACAGCGAGACCTTCTCGGCGCGCTGGACGGGGCAGCTGCTGCCGCTCTACTCGGAGAACTACACCTTCCACGTGCGCGCCGACGAGGGCGTGCGGCTGTGGGTGGACGGCCAGCTCGTCATCGACCACTGGGAGCCGCACCCCTCGGCCGAGGACACGGGCACCTACCAGCTCACGGCCGGCCGCAAGGTGGACATCAAGCTGGAGCTGCGCGAGGAGACGGGCGACGCCGAGGCGCACCTCTCCTGGTCGAGCCAGAGCCAGCCGAAGCAGATCATCCCGCAGAGCCAGCTCAACGTGCCCCCGGCGCAGGCCGCGCCGCAGACGGCGCTCGCCTACGGCTACGACGACGCGGGCAACCGCACGAGCGAGGCAGGCACGGACGCGAACGGCCAGACCGTCAACCACGCCTACACCTACGACGACCTGAACCGGCTCAAGAAGGCGACGGGCTACGCGGGCGGCGACCTCGGCTACACCTACGACCCGAACGGCAACCTGACCGGCGTGACGCAGGCCGGCCACGCGACCGCCGGCTACGAGTACGACGTGCGCGACCAGCTGCGCCGCGCGCTCGACGGCGCGGGGCGCGAGGTGGGCGCCTACGACTACGACACCGGGCGGCGCAGGATCGGGCGCACGGCCTCCGGCGTCGAGCGGCGCTACGTCTACAACGGCGACGGGCTGGCGGGCGAGTACGACCCGCAGGGGGTGCTCACGGCCGCCTTCGACTACGGCACCGACCTCGTCCGCAGCACGCTCTCGGGCGAGGGCGAGCGCTGGCACTTCTCCGACGGGCTCGGCTCGGTGACGGCGCTCTCGGCCGTGTCGGGCGGGCAGCCGGGACTCGCCACGCGCTACGAGTACGGCGCGTGGGGCGAGGTGCTGCTGGCCGGCAACTCCTCGAACCAGTTCGGCTACACGGGGCAGCGGCTCGACGGCGAGACGGGGCTCACGGCGATGGGCAACGGCGAGCGCTACTACTCGCCGGCGCTGGGCCGCTTCATCCAGCAGGACAGCCTCGCGGGCCGGCTCGCCGAGGTGCAGACGCTCAACCGCTACGCCTACGTCCGCAACAACCCGCTGCGCTTCACCGACCCGACGGGCCACGAGACCTACGACTCGTGGTCGAACTGGCTGCTCAACAAGACCGCCGACCTCTTCAGCTTCGCCGACCCGTCCGACGGGAAGGGCGACTTCGCCGCCGCCGCGCGCGAGGGCGGGTTCGCCATGAAGGCCGCCTTCTCGGTGGTCTCGTTCATGAGCTTCGGCCGGAACAAGAGCATCGACCAGGCGGTGAGCGAGTACAATCGGAGCGATAAGAGCTGGCTCGACTTCGGGATAGCCACGGCGCAGGTGACGCGCGACTCGTCGGTGGCGATCCTGCGGGCGGCGTCATTCGGCTACGGCGCGGCGGCGGGCAACGCCGTGGCGGGTTCAAGCCTCGGGCTGCTGGGCCGGGCGGGCGCCTACGCCGGCATCGGGGGCGGCGAGCAGTTCGCCAACGACCTGATCAACAACCTGGCGGGCGAGCAGGAGGGGCTGTCGAGTCCGGGCCAATACGCGGCGGCCGGCCTCTTCGGGGCCGGGGGCGGGCTCGGCGCCGAGGCGTTGGGCTGGGCCGGGCGGCGCATCTTCGGGCGTGGCGGGGGGTCGGCTGCGGCCGAGGTGGTCGCCGACAGCCCGCAGCAGGCCGGGGCGGGGCTCAAGCTTCTGGCCGGCGAGCCGGCCGGCGGCGGCGCGCTCCAGGCGGCCGACGACGCGGGCTCCGCGCTGCGCGGCGGCAAGGGGTCGGGCGCGGGGCGGTTCGGCCCGCGGCGGGTAGACCAGGGCGCCGCCGAGTTCCTCGACGACGAACTGTCGATGCAGGAGACGCCCGGCGCCAGGCCCGCTTCGGCTGCCAATGAGGTTGAGGGTGCTGCGTCATCGCCCGAGGAGTGGGACGCGCTCCTGGACGCGGAACTTGATGCGGGGATCGCCAACCGGGTGGTGGGAACGAAGTTCGAACTGCCCGCGCAGAACCCCTATAATCCGAGGATCGGACTGGAGCGGGAGTTCCAATACCGAGCCGACGAGACCAAGGACATCTGGTTCCAGGTCAGGCACGAGTTCCGGGACATCCAGGGGGCGCCTGGCAACGGGCGGGTCGAGGTGCGCTACCACTCGCCCAATCCGAATGCGCCCGCCGGCAAATACTCAACGTCGAACTACACCACGCAGGTCAACCTGCGCGGCCAAAAGGTCTACATGCTCCCGGACGGGACGTGGAAACACTTTGGGGCGATGACCGAGGCCGAGAAGGAGGCCATCCATTTTAGGTAGGGGGCACAATGTACGAGAGGCTTAAGGAGCGTATCCACGCCGGGGAGCCGGAGTTGCTCCTCATCTCCTACGATGACGCACACCGGGCCACGTTCCGGCTCCGCGACTGTGACGGATACGACCTGGGGACGCTGGTCTGCCTGGGGGTTCGATTGATGTGCCTCGCGACCCAACGCGAATCATTTGACAGGCTCGACGTATTCCCCGGCAGTGAGCTTCCCGCCGGCTTCTCCTGGCTTTCTCGGGAAGGGATGGAAGAGGCGAAGTTATTCGTGTTCACCGCAATCGGTGACTATGAAGACCTGAGCCTCCTTCCCGTCATTGACGGTCGCCGCGTGGGGTACCTCGTCTGCGACTCACTGGAGTTTCAGCCACCGGAAGCCTGACGTGAGTCCGCGGCCGGCGGCGTGAAGGCCGCGGGCTACGGGCTGCTGGGCCGGGCGGGCGCCTACGCCGGCATCGGGGGCGGCGAGCAGTTCGCCAACGACCTGATCAACAACCTGGCGGGCGAGCAGGAGGGGCTGTCGAGTCCGGGCAACTACTTCGCGGCCGCCGGGCTCGGCGTCCTCGGCGGGGTGGGCGGCGAGGCGGTCGGCGCGGTGACGCAGCGCATCCTCGGGCAGGGCGGGTCGGCGACGGCCGAGGTCATCGCCGACATCCCGCAGCAGGCGCGCGGCGCGGCGCGGGAGCTGACCGAGGGGGCGATGGCGGGCCGAGGCCCCGCCGCAACTCACGGGCGGGAGGGCGCGCTTCTACGCCGACGCCGACGGCAACACGCTCGACTCGCTGGGCCGCGGGCGGCTCAACCCAATCGAGCCGCAGGGCTTCGTCGCCGACGCCGAGGGCGGCGTCAGCAGCGCGAGTGCGCCGCGCGGCAACCTCAACGAGGTCGGGCCGCAGGGGCCGTTTGAGCAGCTCGCACCTCGACCGCCGGATAGCCCGCACTATTCGGTCGCGTACCGGGCACAGCTAGAAGAAGGCGTACACTACCCGAATCAAAGGTCGCCCTACCATTTCCAGGAGTCTAACCGGCAACTGTATTCTGAGATGCAGGCAGACCCGGAATTCGGCCAGGGCATGGAGGAGACCTACCGGGGTCTGACAGAATCCGTCGCGCCCGGAGGCAGGGGCGCTTTCCCGCGCGAGGCCCCGTCGGAGCAAGGTCTCACGTGGCACCATAACGCTACGGAGCCAGGCGTGATGGAGTTGATCCCCTACGAACAACATACCGCCCCCGGCGCCGTCCAGCGTGCCCTCCACCCGAACAGGCGTGGCGGGATGGAAGAGTGGGGCGGCGGCCGCGGCAGATCGAGAGAGAGGTAGGCTTCATGGACGATCTGACGACACTGGGAGATGTCTTGAAGCACAGTTCTTCTTACGCGCCGAAGGCTCACCTGTTCCTGCCCCCTGATGAAGTGTGGGGGGCAGGGACGAAGTGTGCGGTTCTCAGTCTTGAAGATAGCCATAACGACGAGCCGCAATTCGCCAAGCAACACGGGCTGGCGTACGCGCTCGACATGTATTCGGTGCAGGGAGTGGTGACAAATCTGCTCGGCCAAGACCAGAACCCGAGTGTCGAGCTGTTAGTGGAAGCGTTTTTGTTCTACTACGACAACGACGCTTTCACTGAACTTAACTGACCGACAACCCGGCGGGCGAAGCCCCGAACGGGACGACCAAAATACGGCACCCGGCGGATAATAATCCACACTTCCCGACGAGGGGGAACTGAAAGGGGGCACATGGGAGATGGCGGAGGATGACGAGGTGTTTCAGGTCGGCGAAGCGTACGTGTGGGCGGAACAAGGCACGTCGATTCAGCTCAAAGCGGTCACCGAATTCGGCGACCCGGTTGAGTTGACCGCCGAAGAAGCAGGAAGGCTCGCCCAAGTCCTGACCGATTTGGCGAAATCTCTCGACGAATAGCCTTCGACGAAATGCTGCCGGGCAGAGGCGCCTGCCGGCCCGGTGAAAGCGGCGGGCGGGCTGATGAGCCTGACGAAGGGGTGGCGCTCGGCGTGCCACCCCTTCGTCTATGCAGGCAGCCTTACCTCGGACATATAGCACCGCCGACCCTCGCCGGCAAATTAGCTGTAACTTTTTCCCCCGCCGGCTGTTTTCCAGGCGTAAAAGGAATTATGGCGAACACCGACGCAGAGTTCGCAGAGATTTTCAATGAGTTCTACCCAAGCCTTTGCCGGTTTTTAGAGTGCCTGTTGGGTGGCGCTTCCGGCGCTGCCCAGGACATCGCGCAGGAGAGTTTTATGCAGTTGTACCGCACCGGCGTGGAGAAGATTGTGCGGGAGGAGGTGCGCTTCTGGCTCTTCCGCGTGGCGCGGAATTTCGCCCTCAACGAGTTGAGCCGAAGGAGCACGCGGCAGAGGCTCTTCGGCAAGGTGGTTGACGCGCTCCGCGCCGAGCCGCCCGGCCCGGCCGAGCAACTTGAGGCGGCCGAGCGGAGGGAGCTGGTGCTGAGTCTGCTGAAGCACCTGCCCGAGCACCAGAGGGCGGCGCTGCTCCTGCGCGAGCAGGAGGAGATGAGCTACGGCGAGATCGCGCGCGTCCTCGACGTTTCGGAGGGCAAGGTGAAGGTTGACATCTTCCGCGCCCGCACGACGCTGCGCGCGCGCTGGCACAGGGCGCAGGAGGCTTCGGCCGGGGCTTGATGGTAGCCCGCGGGCCGCGCGTACCAGGCGATGGATTGTGAGTTCACAGAAGAAGTCTCCCTGCTCGTGGATGGCGAGCTGGCGCCGCACGAGGCCGCGCGGCTGAGCGCGCACGTCGAGGGCTGCGCGGACTGTAGGCGCGCGCGGGAGGCGTTCCTGCTCCTCCGGCGGGAGCTGCGCTCCTACGAACTTGTGCCCGACCCGCACGCGCAGAGCAGCGCGCTGGCCGCCATCCTCGGCCCCCGCACGTTCGAGGCGCAAGCCGCCGGGCGTGCGCAGACTCCGCGCGGGATGTTCGGTCGGCTGACGGGAAGTCTCGCCGGGGCGTTCGGCGTGAGCCGCCTCCGGCCCGCGCACGTCGCGGCGCTGGCGCTGCTTCTCGTCGGGGCCGTGCTCGGCGTGCGTTGGTTCAAGAGTTCAAGCACGCCCACGGTTGCGAACACGAATAGCTTGCCGGCTCCCGCACAGGACTTGGCAAAGGAGGGCGGGAAGAGGTCGGAGCAACCTGCCGCCGTCAACAGTCCGCCCGTCCGACAAGCACAGACGCCAAAGGCACCGCGTCCCCCTGGCGTCGCACAGCCCGCCCGAGAGAATGCACGGCTCCGACGTGACGACTCCCGGACGGGTCTTCAGAGTCGAGAGGCACCGGGCCGCGACGCGGGGCAGGAGTCGGCGCGGGCCTTTGAACCGGCCCCGGTTCCCTCTCCGGCCGGCGCCGTCGCCCTATACGCCGCGGGGGGCTTCGAGGCGTCGGCGGCCGACCCGGCGCTGAGGTTCGGGCGTCACGCCGAGCGGGTCGAGAGACTCTTCCGCAGCTTCCGCAACGCGCGCCTGACGAGCGGCGACCCGACGCTCGAAGTGGCCGACGCGCGCCGCCTCTCGAAGCGCCTGCTCTACCGCAACATCGCCCTGCGGCGCGAGGCCGCGAGCGCGGGCGACCTCCCCGTCGAAGGGCTGCTCGAAAGTGTCGAGCCCATCCTCATCGACATCTCCAACCTGCCCGACACACCTTCGCCGGACGCGGTCGGGTCGATCAAGGAGCGCATCCACAGGCGGCAGCTCGTCGGCGTCCTGCAAGCCCAGGCGATGCCCGCTTCACGCTACTGAAGGCCATGAAGAACATGCCACACGGACTCTTGAAAAACGGATTCACGCGCCTCGGGCAAAGACGCCTGAGCGCCTTGCTGCTGCTCGCGTTGACCGCCGCGGGCCTCTTCTCCCTGCCCGGCCGCGGGCGCACGGCGCGGGCCTTCGACAACAACGACCTCGCGCGGCTCAACCGCTTCGTACAGTCCGGGGACTCGCCCGCGATGCAGGTCTTCCGTCAGGGGAGAGACCTCATCGAGCGGGAGGACTGGGCGGCGGCCGCCGCGAAGTTCGAGGGCTACGTCGCGCAGTACCCGAAGAGCAAGGAGGCGGACGCGGCGCTCTACTGGCTCGCCTACGCGCGGAAGAAGCAGGGCAAGTTCCAGGCCGCCGAGGAGACGCTGGAGCGACTTGCAAAAGAGTTCCCGCGCTCGTCCTGGGTGGACGACGCGCGCGCGATGCAGGTCGAGATTGCACCGCAGGTCGGCAAGCGCGTTGACCCCGAAGGGCTCGGCGACGACGAGCTGAAGATGGTCGCCCTCCAGAGCCTCTTCGAATCCGACCCCGCGCGCGCCAGCGCCTACGTGGCCGAGATTCTCAAGCCCGACTCCAAGGCGAGCCCCGAGCTGAAGGAGACCGCCGTCGGCCTGCTCGGGCGGCAGGGCGGCCCCGAGGCCGTGCGGATGCTGCTCGACATCGCGCGGACGCAGCCCGACCCGGAGCTGCGCAGCATCGCCGTGAACCGCCTCGGGCAGACCAACGACGAGGCGGTCATCGACGAGCTGATGAAGATTTACGAGGCGGAGCGCGACGGCGACGTGAAGGGGCAGGTGCTCAACGCCTTCTCGCAGATGAACAGCCCGCGCGCCTACGCCAAACTGCTCGAAGTCGCGCGCGGCGGCGGCGACAGCGAGCTGCGCCAGATGGCGATTCACCGGCTCGGCCAGCGCCACGAAGCGCAGGCCGTGGACGACCTGATGCGACTCCTCGCGAGCGAGCGCGACGACGACATCCGCGCCAGCATCCTGCACGCCTTCTCGCAGCTCAACGACCCGCGCGCGCAGGCGCGCCTGCTCGAAGTCGCGCGCGGCGGCGACTACAGCGTCGAGCTGCGCGCGCAGGCGATTCACTGGGTCGGCCAGCGCAGCGGCGGCGCGAACGTGGACGAGCTGATGAGCATCTACCGCGCCGACCGCAACGATGAGATACGCGGCGCAGTCCTCCACGCCCTCTCGCAGACGAGAGACCCGCGCGCGCGCGCCGCGCTGCTCGAAGTCGCGCGCGGCGGCGACGACCCCGACGTGCGTGTGCAGGCGATCCACGCGCTGACCCAGTTCAACGACGACGCGGCGGTCGAAGACCTCGTCAAACTCTACGACGGCGAGCGCGACGAGGACGTGAAGGGCGGAATACTCCAGGCATTCAGCCAGCTCAAGCAGGAGCGCGCACTCCTCAAGCTGATGGACGTGGCCCGCGCCGACCCGTCCCGCGAGATGCGCAAGCAGGCCATCCACCTGCTCGGCCAGAGCCACGACCCGCGCGCCCTCAAGCTGCTGCAAGACCTCCTGCGTTGAGGCTTCGCGCGAGGGGCAGACCTTCAGACCGTCACACGGATTCGCGCCGGCGATAAAGGAGTAACATGTACGCACATCTTTCGACCCTCGCCCTTCTGTTCGCGCTGACGCTGAGCAACTTGTCCTGCGTCTCCGACGACGCTTCCGCGCAGGACGGCGGCGCGCGGGCGCAGGCCGCCGCCCAGCGGCCGGACTTCATCCCCGTCGCGGGCGCGGACTTGAAGTCGAAGCTGGACGCCGCCGTCCGGCAGGGGCGCGCCGCCGCGAAGTCCTCGCCCTTCTGGGTCGCCTACACCTTCGACGTGCGGCCCGGCATCGCCATCGACCCCGACTTCGAGCAGTTCAACGGGAGCATGAACCAGTTCGGCGGCACGACGGTCTTCACCGGCAAGGTCAACGGCGTGACGGTCGAGACGCGCAACCTCGGCCTCTTCCTCCTGCACGACACGCAGGGCAGCATCACGCGCGCGGAGATTTACAACCTCGAACGCAAACACGAGTACGGCGGCTACCCCGTCTACTGGCTCGGCCGCGCCGGCAACGAGGAGAGCCTCAACTACCTCGACGGCCTCATCGAATCTGCGCGCCCCGAGCGGTTGGTCGAGACCGCGACCGTCGCGCTCGCCGTCCACGACGACCGGCGCGTGAACGACATGCTCAAAGGCTTCGTCCGCCAGTCGAAGAAGGACGAGGTGCGCAAGACCTCCGTCTACTGGCTCGGCCAGATCGGCGGCGAGCACGCCTTCCTCTCCGAGCTCGTCCGCAACGAGCGCGAAGACAGGGAGCTGCGCGAGGCGGCCGCGCACGCCGTCGGCCTCACGCGCGACGAGGCGGCGCTGAATGCCATCCAGAGCCTCTACGCCGAAGTCGCCGACCGCGACGTGCGCGCGGCGCTCGTCCACTCGGCCGCGCACAACGAGAACCAGGCGGCGGCCGCCGCCTTCCTGCTCCGCGTGGCGCGCACCGACCGCGACCGCGAGGTGAAAGCGCAGGCCGTCCACCGCCTCGGCCAGTTCGACACCGAGCAGATTGTTGACGAGCTGATGAAGATTTACGCCGCCGACCGCGAGGAGGACGTGAGGCAGGGCGTCCTGCACGCCCTCTCGCAGATGGAGAACCAGCGCGCGCACGCGCGGCTCCTGGAGATCGCGCGCGCGGGCGACGACATCGAGTCGCGCACCCTCGCCATCCACTGGCTCGGGCAGCGCGGCGACCCGGGGACGCTCGACGAGCTGATGTCGATCTACAACGCCGACCGCAACACGGAGATTCGGCAGAAGGTGCTCCACTCGCTCTCGCAGATGGAAGACCCGCGCGCGCAGGCGAAGCTCTCGGAGATCGCGCGCACCGCCGACGACCCCGAGGTGCGGCAGCAGGCGATTCACTGGATCGGCCAGAAGGGCGAGGCCGCGCTCGACGAGCTGGCGAAGCTCTACCAGGCCGAGCGCGACACCGAAGTCAAATCGCAAGTCCTGCACGCCTACTCGCAGATCGACAGCCCGCGCGCGCTCGACAGGCTCTTCGAGGTGGCGCGCGGCGGCGAGAACAGCGAGCTGCGCCAGCAGGCAATTCACTGGCTCGGGCAGAAGGCCGGCGAGCGCAGCCTGGCGGCGCTGCGCGACATGGTCAACAGCTCCGACGAAGACACGGAGGTGCAACTCCAGGTCGTCCACGCCATCAGCCAGCGCCCCGCGGCCGAGTCCGTGCCGCTGCTCATCCAGCTCGCGCGCACGCACCGCAACCCCGACGTGCGCCGCGAGGCCATCCACCGCCTCTCGCAGACCGGCGACCCGCGCGCGCTCGATTTTCTACACGAGGTGCTGACGAAGTAGCTTCTGCTCTCCGCGCCGGCGGCTACCTCACCTTCATCACGACGAAGGTGAGGTCGTCGTACTGCGGGGTGCCCGCCGACCACTTCACCACGCGCCGCACCAGCTCGTCGCGAATCTCGTCCACGGACAGCCCCGCCGTCTCGGCCAGCGCCTCCCTGATGCGCGCCTCGCCGAACTCCTCGCCCCCCGCGCTCAGCGCCTCGGACAGCCCGTCGGTGTAGGCGAGCAGAAGGTCTCCGGGCCGCATCTCGACCGTCTCCTGCTCATAGGCGCAATGCTCGAAGACGCCGACGACCGTCCCGCCCGAGCTGAGCTGCCGGAAGCCGTCCGAACGCCCCGGGCGGAAGAGGAGCGGCGGGTTGTGACCGGCGTTGACGTAGGAGAGTCGCCGCGTGTGCTGGTCGAACTGCGCGTAGAAGAAGGTCACGTAGTTGAGGCCGCCCGTCGAGTTCCAGAGCAGCCCGTTGAGGGTCGCCACCATGTCGGCCAGCGTGTGGCTCGTCTGCGGCAGCAAATTGCTCCCCGCCGAAAGGCTGCGCAGCGTCGCCTGCATGGTGGACATCAGGAGCGCCGCCGCCATCCCCTTGCCCGCCACGTCGGCGATAGCGATGCCGAGCTGCCGGTTGTCGAAGCTCATGAAGTCGTAGTAGTCGCCCCCGACGCCGCGGGCGGGCTGGCAGAAGCCCGACAGCTCCACCGCGACCGACTCGGGCGGGCGCTCGGGCAAAAGCCGACGCTGCACCTCCGCGGCCAGCGCCAGCTCGCGCAGCAGACGCTCCTCGGCCACCAGCCGCTCGGCGAGCCGCGAGTTCTCGATGACGAGGGCCAGCTGCGCCGCGACCGACATCAAGACCTCTTTGTCGCCGGCCGCGTAGCGGAAACGCCCCCGGCGCGTGCCGAGCGAGAGGATGCCGACCATCAGCTCCCGCGTCCTGACCTGCACGAGCAGGTGCGCCCCGACCCTTTGCAAAGCCTCGCGCTCGCTCGCGCGCGCCGCCCTCCGCTCCGGCGCCGCCGCGGCCAGGGCGCGCGACCACGCGTCGAACTCCGCGGACTCGACCACGAGGGGGCCGGAGAGGCTCCGCAGACGCTTCACGACGAAGGCGTCGCGCGCCAGCTTCACCTCGCGCGCCGGCTCCGCCCACTCCCCGGCGGCCCTTGAGGAGATGCGGCAGAGGTAGTCGCCTCCCGACTCTTCGCGCACGAAGATGGACACGTCGTCGGCCCCGAGCGATTCCGCGATCCTCCGCGCGACCGAGCCGTAGAGTTCGTCGATGCCTCTGGCCGTCCGCGCCTCCTGGCCGAGGTCGAAGAGGATGCGCCGCTCGTCATACGGGGTCGGGGAGTAGCGGCGCGCGACGAGCGGCACGACCCTTCGCGTGACGAAGTTGTGCAGCAGCACGAAGAGTACGACGCACAGGACGGCCGCCAACGCGTCGGCGTGGGGCCACAGGCGTTCGAGCCAGAGGGCGCGGCCGCCCGTCATGAGGAAGGTGAGGGCGGCCGCGCAGAGCGCCGTCTCGGCGTAGAACTCCGCGCGCGCCACCGAGAGCCGCTGTCGCCACGTCCGTGTCCTGCGTGTGAGTCGTCTTAACGTCGGAGCCATCCACTTCCCTGCTAGACAATTCACGTACCAGCCCGGAGAAGCGGGAGATGACTTGATGATTGTGCGTGGTTCGGCCGGGAGAAGGGCTCGGCCCGTGTCCGTTGCCGGAGAGTTTCGTCCCATAATCGGGAAACGGGTGCGCGATGAAGACGGGACGGGGGCGACCCGGGAGGAGATTTGTCCCGGCCGGGCGCTTCCGCCTCGTCACGGCTCCGGGCCGCTTAATCACAAAAGAGTGCTCTCGCGGGAAGAAATACATAAAGTCTCAGTGCCGTTTACCTCAGCAGAAGGAAGCCATGTTGAAAATGATGACGAAGAGACGAGCAGTTCGCCTTCTGGGTTCCGTCCCGCTCGCGGCGTGGTTCGCGGCGGCGCAGACGTGTCTCATGCTTTCAGTCGCGCCGGGCGCGAGTGCGGCGGCGCCCG
Organism: Acidobacteriota bacterium; assembly: GCA_019242475.1. Taxonomy (GTDB): domain Bacteria; phylum Acidobacteriota; class Blastocatellia; order Pyrinomonadales; family Pyrinomonadaceae; genus QHXN01. The sequence continues at coordinate 27,236 of JAFAVK010000121.1, forward strand.
ACTCGCAGACGCCGCAGACGCTCTCCGTCCCCGCGGACTCGCCGCGCTGGAACCTGGAAGGAAAGGCCGAGGTCGCCGACTACCAGGGGCGCAAGTCCATCTTCCTCGACGGCGGGGCGGCGACCTTGAAGGACTTCGAGCTGCGTGACGGCGTCCTCGACGTGGACGTTTCGACCCCCGCCGCCCGCGGCTTCTTCGGCATACAGTTCCGCGTCGAAGGGAATAACGGCGAGTGGGTCTATCTCCGCCAGCACAAGTCCGGCCTGCCCGACGCCATGCAGTACACGCCGGTTCTCAACACCGGCCTCAACTGGCAGCTCTATAACGGGCCGGGTTTCACCGGCGCGGTGGACATCCCGAAGGACGTTTGGTTCCACCTGCGCCTTGAAGTGTCGGGCGCGCAGGCGAAGCTCTACGTGAAGGAGATGGACAAGCCCGCGCTCGTGATGAACGACCTGAAGAGCGGCCTCCAGCGGGGCGAGGTGGCCCTCGCCGCCCTGACGGGCGCGGTCTACTTTTCGAACTTCGAAATCCGTCAGACGACGCCCGACGCGCCCTGGGAGCGGCACCTGCCGCCGACGCCAACGGGCACGCTGACCAGGTGGAGCCTGTCGCCCGCGTACGACGCGCTCGCGCGCAACCTTGAGCGTCCGCTCGCGCCCGCCGAAGTCGCCGCCGTGCGCTGGCAGGAGGTGGAGGCGGAGCCGCCCGGCCTCGTCGTTCTCTATCGCTACCGCGAGGCCCCGCACCCGCGGGTCACGTTCGCGAACGACTTTTCGAAGCGCCTGGAACCGCAGCCGGGGATGAAGGTCATTTACGCGCGCACCAACATCGACTCCGACCGCGAACAGTTGAAGAAGCTCAACATCGGCTACAGCGACGACGTGAGCGTCTTTCTCAACGGCAAGATTCTCTTCCGCGGCCGGAGCGCGCAGAACTTCCGCGACCCCGCGTTCCTCGGCATCGTCAACCCGGAGAACGACGCCGTCTACCTGCCCTTAAAGAAGGGCGGCAACGAGCTGCTGCTCGCGGTCAGCGAACTCGGCGGCGGGTGGGGATTCATCTGCCGCCTGGAAGACGTGGCGAACTGAGCCTCCGCGGGCCGTGCCTCTTCACGGGATGGCCCGCGCCCGCCGATGCCTTACAATGGCGTCATGAAAATCATCTCCCTCTGCGTCGGCCGGCCGCGCCTCGTCGCGTGGACGGGGCAGACCGTCTCGACCGGGATTTTCAAGACGCCCGTCGAAGGCCGCGTCATGCTCCGCACGCTCAACCTCGACGGCGACCGGCAGGCAGACCTCTCCGTCCACGGCGGCCCCTACAAAGCGGTCTACGCCTACCCGTCCGAACATTACGACTACTGGCGCGAAGAGCTGCCCGGCACGGAACTCCCCTGGGGGATGTTCGGCGAGAACTTCACCACCGAAGGGCTCGACGAGACGAGCGTCCACGTCGGCGACCGCTTCCGACTCGGCGCGGCGGAAGTGACCGTCACGCAGCCCCGCATGCCCTGTTACAAGCTCGGCATCAAGTTCGGGCGTCAGGACATCCTGAAAAGATTTCTGGCGAGCGGCCGGACGGGATTCTATTTCTCCGTGCAGCGCGAAGGCGAGGTCGGCGCGGGCGACGAGTTCGAGCTGATCGGGCGCGACGGGAACGGCGTCACGGTCGCCGACATCACGCGGCTCTACGCGCGCGACAGAAGCGACTTTGAGACGATGCGGCGCGCCGTCGCGGTCGAAGCCCTCCCGGAGAGTTGGCGCGAACACTTCCGGCAGCAACTGTTGAAGTCCACGGCCTGAATCCGACGGGGGCGTCCGAGCGGGATGATTAGCCACGCCTACAAATGCATCTTCGTCCACCAGAGAAAGTGCGCCGGGACTTCGATCATCCGCGCCTTCGACCTCGACGTCGGCGATGCCGACTGGCACTTCATGAACGACGGGGTGTTGAGCCCGGAATATAAGTCCGCCCCCGCCGGGTATTTCCGTTTCACCGTCGTCAGGAATCCCTGGGATCGCTTCATCTCCGGGTGGAAGTATTGCGCCTCGACGCGCCGCCGTTCGCTGCGCGACGTGCTCAACAACCTGCCCCGCGAGGGCCACGACTACCGACACCTCACCAGGCCGCAACACGCCATCCTGTACGACGAGGCCGGGCGCCTCGTCGTCGATTACGTCATCCGCTTCGAGTCGCTTCAAAAGGGTTTCGACGAAGTCTGCGACCTCCTCGGCAAGCCGCGGCGCGCGCTGGGGCACGAGAACCGTGGGAGCCGAATGGACTACGACGAATACTTCAACGAGGAGACCCGGCGAATCTTTCTGCGCCACTTCGGCAGGGATGTCGAGCTGTTCGGCTACAGCTTTTGACGTGAGGGCTGCGGGCGCCGAAGGATGATTTCCCTCTACGACTGTCTGCGGCCCGCGAGCCAGCGCCGCCACCCTCCCGGCGCCGCCCACTCGTCCGCGAACTCCCGCGTCCGCGGGTTCGTCGGGTCAAGCTCTTCGTCCGAGGTGTAGAGGCGCAGCTCGGCCTGCGAGGGCAGCTTGACGAGGTCAGGGTTGAGGCGGCTGCGCCAGCCCCACCACCCGCGCCTCAGCTCGGCGGGCTCGTAGACGCGGCGCGTGTATTTGGCGAGCAGGTGCTCGACGCTCAGAAAGAGGTAGTGCCGCATGCGGAATTGAATCGGGGCGACGCGCAGGCCGGGGAAGCGCACGCGGTGGCCGCCGTACCAGGCCAGCTCGACCCGCGCGGGCTGCCGCCGCCAGGCGTTGAGCCGGTGCGGCGACCAGGGCAGGAAGGGGTAGTAGTGGCGCATCGTCCGCCGGTAGTCCGGGTGGTCGTGGTCGGGCGCCTCGCGCGTCGGGATGAAGGTGAACTCAAAGAAATCGACGGCGTTGTACCCTTCGGCGTCAACCTCGGCGAACGCCTCGGCGAGGGTCTGTCCCGCGCGCGGCGCGAGGCGCACCTCGTCGGCGTCGGCGTGCATGAACCAGTCGGCTTCGAGCGTGGCGGCCAGTTCCTCCTTGCGTTGAAGGATGCCGTGCCAGTCGCACCTGCCCTCCGGGCGCGGGAACGACTCAATGCCGACGAGCCCGCGCCCGAGGTACTGCCGCGCGATCTCCGCCGTCCGGTCGGTCGAGCAGTTGTCGATGAGGTAGACCTCGACGCCCTGCCCGAACAGATGCTCCAGGCAGTCGGCGATGAAGCGCTCTTCGTTGTAAACGGCGATGATGGCTACGACGCGCACGCGTAAACTCTTCCTCCGACCCGGGCTTAACTTAAACCGCCGACCGCCCTACTACCTCAGCGCACGCAGCACCCGACCCAGGATGCCCCGCGGCGAGCGTCTGTAACGCCGTTCCTGCTCGCGCCACCAGGAGCCTTCCCAGTGGTGGACGCAGAAGGTCTTCTCCGTAATGCATTCGGGCGAGAAGGTGCCGTGCCAGGGGAAGGGGTAAAAATATTCGACGGGGTATAACGTCACCCCGCCGACCTCTTGCAGCTTATAGTCGCGCAGGCCCATCTCCTTGAGCACGCGGGTCGTGATCGTGGGGGAGCGCGGGAGCTTCCCCGTCGAGGCGAACAGAGAGTGCGTCAGCCGTAAACAACGGGCCAGGAACGTGTGCCCCGCCCGGGCACCCAGCACCGCGTTGTTGACCCAGTCCACCTGCTCTTCCGGCTGCTGGAAACCCGCAAAACATTCGTGCCGCAGGAGCGGTGCAAAATCCTTGAGCACCTCCACGTCCGCGTCGAGGTAGATGCCGCCTTCGCTGTAAAGGGCGTGGAGCCGTGCGTAGTTCGACAACCTCGACCACGCGCCGGCCGCGCGGGCGGCGCGGGCGTAAGCGCTATCGAGCGGGACGTTGGTCTCGTCCCAGAGCTTGAGCTGGTAATCGGGCAAGACCCTGTGCCAGCTCTCGATGCACCGCCGGTTGAGTTCGCCCAGAGGCTTCGGGCCGAACCAGCAGTAATGAATTTTTTTCGGAATCATCGCCCGTGTCCCGCCGCGCCGACCGAAGCCTGTATCGTGCCCCGCGATTATAGGTGAAGCATGGCGGGCGGACTAACCGTGCATGTCGCCCCCCCGGGGCTCGTGATAAATTAATAAGCCGGTGGACACCTTTGACCAAACGGCCCCGGCCGGCGGCTATTCCCGCCGGTTGAAGTCGCTCACGGACGAGCTGCTGTCTTCCCCTTCAGACCGCGGGAGGCTGCGCGCGGCCGCGGCGGAGTTGTACACACTCTTCTCGTCCGTCGCGGGGGTCGGCGACGACTCGACCCACCCGCACGACTCGGAGGAGATATGGCTGGCGGGCGGGAAGGCCATCTCCCCCAGGGACGCCGCCAGGTGCGTCCTGGACTCCGGCCGAACCTCCAAATTCCTGCGGGGCCTGCACGCCGCGATCCTCGAAGCCCGGCAGAGATTCCCCGACACCACGGTCGAGATTCTTTACGCCGGTTGCGGCCCTTTCGCGCCTCTCGCCGTCACGCTGGCCGGCAGGTTCACCCCCTCCGCGGTGCGTTTCACACTGCTCGACATCAACCGGCGGTCTCTGGACGCGGCGCGCCACATCTTTCAGACCTTCGGGCTCTCCGACTTCGTGCGCGATTACATAAGGTGCGACGCGGCCTCCTACCGGCTCGGCGCGGGCCGCACGACACACGTCGTGGTGACGGAGACCATGCAGGCGGCCCTGGAGCACGAGCCGCAGGTCGCCGTCACTTTGAACCTCGCGCCGCAACTCTGTCAGGGAGCGATCTTCATCCCGGAGAGGATAAACGTAGACCTCTGCCTCTGTGACCCGGCGGAGGAGTTCAAGTCTACTCCGGCCGAAGTTGACGAAGGGGATTCTCCGGCGGGCGCCGGCAGGGATAAGCACAGAATCCATCTCGGCCGCGTGCTTGAATTAGACGCCGAGAGTTGCCGCGCCGACGACGGGCACGGACTCTTCACACGCGCTCGGGAATTCACCCTCGACGTGCCGGAGGGTGCGGGCGGGGGGCTCAACTTAGCGCTCCTGACCTCCGTCAACATCTTCGACTCCATCACGCTCGGGGACTACGAGTCCGGCCTAACGTGCCCCAAGATTTTATTTGACCTCGGCCGAGTTACCGGCGGCATGAGGGTGGAGTTTGCCTACCGCGTCGGGGCGAGGCCCGGGTTTGAGTACCGATTGATTTAAATGTAATTAACCACAGAGACACAGAGACACGGCTTGTTGCCTTTAGCTCGCAACAAGCCGTGCCTCTGTGATTAAACCTTCTCCGCTATACTCAACTGCCAGCCGCAACCGAATCTCACCAGACCTTGCACGGCGTTTCGCGCACCATCCGGTCGCCGACCTTGCACTGGAAGGCTTCGGCGAATTCCGGCATGTTCGAGAGCGGCCCCATCGCGCGCCAGTTGGAGATGGAATGCGGGTCTGATTGAACCTGTAGGCGAATCGCTTCCGGGCGCGTCTTTCTCAGCCACGCCTGCGCGTAGCTGATGAAGAACCGCTGTTCCGGCGTGAAGCCGTCGATGTTCGCCGGGCGCGGCTTGCCTTCGAGCGATTTCTTGAAGGCGTTGTAGGCGATGATGACGCCGCCCAGGTCGGCGATGTTCTCGCCCAGCGTCAGCTTGCCGTTGATGAACAGGTCTTTGTCTACCTCGTAGCCCCCGAACTGTTTGACGACGCAATCGGCCTTCTCTTCGAAGCGCTTCCGGTCTTCCGGCGTCCACCACATCTTCAGGTTGCCGGAGGCGTCGAACTGGCTCCCCTGGTCGTCGAAGCCGTGCGTGATCTCGTGGCCGATGACCGCGCCGATGTGCCCGTAGTTGACCGCGTCGTCGGACTTCTCGTCGAAGAACGGCGGCTGAAGTATCCCCGCCGGGAAGACGATCTCGTTGTAGGTCGGGTTGTAGTAGGCGTCCACCGTGGGCGGGGTCATCCCCCAGCGCGTCCTATCGACGGGCCGGCCGATGTCCTGCAAGTCGCGGACGCCGGCAAATTCGGTCGCGCGGAAGACGTTGCCGAAGAACGACTGGCGGTCAATCGAAAGCCCTCTGTAGCCGCGCAGCACGTCCGGGTAACCGATCTTGCGCTGGAACGCGGCGAGCTTGGCGAGCGCCTGCACCTTGGTGGCGTCACTCATCCAGTCGATCTTTTGAATCCGCTCGCGGTACGCGGCGAAGAGGTTGCTGACCAGCTCGTTCATCCGCCGCTTGGCCTCGGGCGTGAAGTTCCGCTTGACGAACTCCTGCCCGAGCGCCTCGCCGAGCTGGGCGTCAGTCCAGCCCGCGCAGCGGCGCCAGCGCGGCTGCTGCTCAGTGACGCCGGAGAGCGTCTTGCGGAAGAAGGCGAAATTCTCGTCCGCGAAATTCTTCGAGAGGTAGGGCGCGGCCGCTGTCAAAAGCTGCCAGCGCAGGTAGGTCTTCCAGTCTTCGAGCGGAACGTCCTTCAACATCGCGTCGAAGGTTTTGAAGAAGTCGGGGTGCGCGAGATTGACTTCGGTAATCTTCGGCGAGCCGAGCGCGTCGATGTAAGTCGCCCAGTCGAAGTCGGGCGTCGCGGCCTTCAACTCGGCGAAGGTCTTCTTGTTGTAACTGCCGGCGGGGTCGCGCAGCTCGACCGGAGTTTTCGAAGAGAGCGCCAGCCGCATCTCGAACTTCATGACGGCCGCGGCGTGAGCCCCGGCCTGTTCGGGCGCGTCCCCGAGAAGCTGAAACATCCGCGCCACGTGCTCTTGAAACTGTTCGCGCAGCTTCTGCGACTTCTCGTCGGTCTTCGTGTAGTAGTCCCGGTTCGGGAGGCTCAAGCCGCCCTGCCAGGCGTAGGCCAGGTTGCTCGCGCTGTTCTTAAAATCGGGGTAGACGAAATAACCGAAGGCGGCGTTCACGCCCACGCGCTGCAACCTGCCCAGAACGCGGGGCAGGTCGTTCGCGCTCTTCATCGCGTCGATCTGTTTGAGGTAAGCGTCGAGCGGCTTGGCCCCGTCCCTTTCAATCGCGGCCTCGTCCATGCAGGAGGCGTAAAAGTCCCCGATGAGCTGCGCGTCCGAGTTCTTCGCGGCCTTTGTGTTCTTGGCCGACTCGTCGAGAATCTGCCGCAGCACGTCGTTGTTGCGCTCTTGCAGCATCCGGCCCGCGCCCCAGGACGGGAACGCCGCCGGAATCTCCGTCTTCTTGAGCCACGCGCCGTTGGCGAACTGGTAAAAGTTGTCGCAGGCGTTGGCCGAAGTGTCCATGTAGCTCAGGTCTACGCCTCCCCCGCTCTGGCCCAGCGCCGCGACGCCGAAGGCCGCCAACAGAACGCCCATCCAAATTTTATGAAGTAGATTTATTCTCATGTTTCCTCCATGATTTTCGAACCAACGTGAGTGCGGCGGGGATGCGCGCCGAGGATATAGCGGGCGTCGGCGGGTGTCAACAAAACTCATTTCGCCGGGGCGGCGTTCACCTCCTGGTGGAACGCGATGAGCCACCGGCCGCCGCGCCTGACGTAGACGGTGGACGCCCACAAGGGGCCGGCCTCCGGCTTGCCCCCGCAGACGATGTCGTACGTGTACCGATACGTCAGCAGGGCGGCGTCCTTGTTCAGCATCGTGACTGTAGGCTTGTCCAGCGCGTAGCCGTTCACCGTGCAATCGTTGTCTATGATCGCCCGCACGTACTGGGCCTTCCCACCGCCCCCGTCCGGGTCGAGGTACCGGCCGTCTTCCGCCATGTGCTCCTCGAAGAACCGCCTGTCCTTGTTCTTCCACGCCTCGTACGCGCTTTTTTCGAGCGCCACGAGTTCCGCCTCGATCGGGTTGCCGCGCTTCACCCGGGCGGGGGTGTTGGTGAACGCCACTGCCGCCAGCGTTAATGCGATGACGAATCGTTTCATCGGGGGATTCCCTTTTCTTTAGAAGAGAGGTCGAGCGGGAGATACTCTATACGCGCCCGGCCGGGCACGTAAAGAAAGAGCGCGCGGCGGCCCCGGGCGCAGGCCGCCGCGCGCTCGCGCGCCGAGTCCCCGGAGATTCAGAAGAGGAACTTCAGCGCGAACTGCACCTGCCGGGACGAGCCGGAGTCGCCCGTGGCGAAGCGCGTGCTGTTGATGACGCCGAAGGTGGTGCTCCCGAACTGCGCGACGCGCCCCGGCTGCCCGAAGTTCGTGTGGTTGAAGAGGTCGAAGAACTCGGCGCGGAACTCGACGGCCTTGTCTTCGCTCAGCTTCGTCTTCTTGACGACGGAGAAGTCCGTGTTGTTGAAGGAGGGGCCGAGGACGGCGTTGCGCCCGAGGCTGCCGAGGTGGAAGACGTTCGCCCCGTTGATCGGGATGCCGAAGGCCGCGCCCGAGGGGCAGGTGGACGCCGAGCGCGGGTCGCAGACCGCGTTGTTGAACCAGACCGTCGGCTCGCCGGTCGGCTGGAGGACGATCTGGCCGACGAGGTCGGGCCTCAGCGTGGCGAGCCCCGTGAGCGTGTTGCTCGAGACCGCCGGGAAGGCGGGCGTGCCGGTGATCGCCAGGGCGTTGCCCGAAAGGATGGTGATGGGGTTGCCGCTCTGCGACTGCGTGATGGTGGCGAGCTGCCACCCTTCGACGAGGCGGTTGCCGCGGAAGGGCAGCTCGTAGAGGGCGCTGATGACGAAGCGGTGGCGCGTGTCGAAGTCCGAGGGCGCGCGGTCGCCGCGCAGGTTGTAGCTGTCCTGCACGACGATGCCCTGGTTGGTGCGCGAGTTGTAGTCGATGGACTTCGAGAACGTGTAGGACGCGTTGAAGCGCAGCCCGCCCGACAGCCGCTTGTCAACGGTCGCCCAGAGGGCGTTGTAGTTGGAGTTGCCGGTGCTCTCCCTGTACGTGATGTTGGTGAGCGGCGTGTTCGGCAGGATCGGGCTCGACGCCGAGAGTCGCGGGTACGGGCGCACGCCGTTGATGAACTGGTTCAGGTTGCGCGTGACTTGCAGGTGCGACCCCTTCGAGCCGAAATAGCCGACCATGACGCCGAGGCCGCGGCCGACCTCGCGCTGGACGTTCAGGTTGTAGGACTGGACGGAGGCGTTGTCGAAGTCGTGCGCGATGGTCGTGGGCGCGATGGTGCCGCCGGCCTTCACCTGATTGAGCGCGTTGCCGAAGGTGGTCGTCGTGCCGGCGGGCAGGGCGACGGGGACGGCGAGCGGCGGGTTCGAGCTGGTCGCGCCGGCGATGCTCGTGATGGGCTGCTCGACGAGCACGGCGAAGGCCGCGCGCACAGAGGTCTTGCCGTCGCCCCACGGATCCCACGCGAAGCCGAGGCGCGGCTCAAAGTTCTTGTCGTTCTCGTGATAAATCTTGTCGATGTCGGTGCCGACGCGGCGGAGCGCGACGGTCGCCGGGTCGAAGACGACGAAGCGGTCGAAGCGCTCGGTCGGCGTCTTGTTCCAGTCCCACCGCAGCCCCAGCTCAAGGGTGAGGTTGGGCCTGAGCTTGTAGTTGTCCTGCACGAAGAGGCCCATCGCGTCGGACGTGATGCTGTTCGTGCTGCTGCCCTGCGTGATGGCGAAGGCGCTGGCCGTGCCGGCGTTGAAGGTGTTCACGTTCGAGAAGGTGAAGGTGCCGGGGTCGATGCTGAAGTTGTTGTTGAGGAAGCGGCGCACCTCGCCGCCGAACTTGAAGGAGTGCTTGCCGCGCAGGTAGTTCAAGGTGTCGGAGAGGACGTAGGTCGTGTCGCCGCGCCCCTGCGGCTCGGCGCCGGGGCCGCCGAACTGGAGGCCGATGCTCGTGACGATGATGACCGGCAGGCCGATGGCCTCGTTGACGCCGGTGTTGATGCCGAAGGTCGCGGGGTTGAGCGCCGCGTTCGGGTTGAAGCTGATGCTGATGCGGTTCACGCCGAGCCGCGCCTCGTTGACCATGTTCGCGCCGAAGGTGTGCGTCTCGTTGAGCGTGAAGAGCTGGCGGCGCCCTTTCCGCGTGTCGCCGAAGCCCTGGATGGTCGCCCCCGAGAGCGACTCGCGGCGCAGGTCGGACTGGTAGGCGTAGTAGGCGTGCAGGCGGTCGTTCGCGCCGAGGTTGTGGCTGATGTCGAGCGTCCACTGGTCGAGGTCAACGGGCGCCGTGGCCGAGCCGACGAAGATCGGGTTGCCGCGCGCGTCCGTCGCGTTCGGCAAAGGGATCAGGTCGTAGAGCTGCCGCGTGACGGGGCTGATCGCCGTGGCCCGCTGCGCGGCGGTCGGCACCTGGCTGTTGACGGTGAGCCCCTGCCGCTGGCGCAGGCCCTCGAAGCTGAAGAAGAAGAACGTGCGGTTCTTCCCCGACCAGTGCGTCGGGCCGCCCTCGCCGAAGCGCGGGAGCATGACGGGGCCGCCGAGCGAGAGGCCGTACTGGTTGCGCTTGAAGGGCGGCTTCTTGAGGTCGAAGAAGTTGCGCGCGTCGAGCGCCTCGTTGCGGAAGAACTCGAACAGCTCGCCGTGGAACTCGTTCGTGCCCGAGCGCGTGGCGACGTTGACGATGGCGCCCGAGTTGCGCCCGTACTCGGCGCTGTAGGTCGAGTTGTCAACCTTGAACTCCTGCAAGGTGCTGATCGACGGCTGGAAGGTGATCTGGTTCTGCACCATGTCGTTGAGGTTGACGCCGTTGATCTGGTAGTTGGTCGTGTCCTCGCGCTGGCCGGCGGTGTTGAAGGCGAGCGCGCCCTGGCCGCGGATCGGGGCGGTGAGGAAGCCGGTGGCCGGGTTGGGCGTGACCGTGCCGGGAACGAGCAAGCCCAGATCGACCATGTGCCGGCCGTTCAAGGGAATCTCCTGCACGGTCTTCTGGTCGATGACCTGGCCGACCGAGGTGGTCGCCGTCTCGACGACGGGCGTGTCAGAGACGACGGTGATGGTCTGCGAGACGCTGCCGACGGTGAGCTGGAAGTTCTGCACGACCGTGCGCGCGACCTCGACGGTGAGGCTGCTGACGGACTGCGTCTGGAACCCCTGCGCCTGCACCTCGACGGTGTAGGCGCCCGGCGGGAGCGAGGCGATCTGGTAGTTGCCGTCCTCGCCGGTCTGCGCCGTCCGCTCGACGCCCGTCGCCCGGCTGCTCACGGTGACTTTCGCATTGGGCACGATGGCCCCCTGCGGGTCTGTCACGGTGCCTTGCAGCGTCGCCGTGGACTGCGCGGACGCGCACGGCATGCAGGCCAGGAAGAGGAACAGGGCGAAGACCCCCACCTTGAAGTTGATTCTGCCGAAGCGCCTCATGTGTCACCTCCCTGATGCAGGAAAGGCCGGCCGCAGTCTGGACGTTTGCAGCGGCCGGAGCCGGGTTGAGTTTTGACGCTACGAAATGCCGGGGCGGGTTTCGGGCCGCACGAATTGCTGACAACTCGGACGGGGAGGCGGGGAGTGTAAATCGCCGCATTGTTCCGCGTAAATGGAACAATTCAGGGGCGCGAAACAAACCGTTCCACCCGCGCGACGAAAGCATGAACATTATTCACGCGGGCTGAAGAGGACGAGGGCTTCGAGCCTCTCCAAAGACTCGTCCGACAGCGTGCCCTCCACTTTCAGCCGCTCGGCCCCGGCGGGAATCAACTCAAGCACCTTCGGGTGGCAGATGGGCGAGACGTAGACGGTGCGCGCGCGTTCGGCCGCGGCGCGCACGCGCGCACGGTTCGTGTGATCGACCGCGCTGATGCGCTCGACGACCGGGCGCGGCGTGCCGATGCGGAGCAGGCTCTGGCGGAAGGCCGGGAAGTAGTCGGCGTTCGAGACGACCATCAGCACCTGGCCCCGCCGCGCCGCCTCGACTATCGCGGGCACGAAGGCCGGGTTGAGTCGCAGTTGCACGAGCCGCTTCCCGTACCCGGCCGTCAGCGCCTTGACCTCCCTGAAGTGGAAGTGCGTCGTCGCGAAGTAGTCCGCCCGCGCCAGCTCTCTGGCGGCGCGCTGGTCGGGGGCTTCCAGACGGCTCAGGAGCAGGGGCGAGACGGCGAGGCCGACCCGGCTCGATATCTCGTGCGCGAAGAGGTTGATCTGCTCCTCGTTGCATTCGACGACCGCGACGCGGGCGGGGTCGGCCGGCGACCTGTTGACCAGCCGCTGCACCAGCTTGAGGTACTGGCGCGGGCCGACCCTGAGACGTTCCGCCTCGGCGAGGTTCGACTTGACCATCGTGAGCATGGAGTGGCAGTAGGCCTCTTCGAGGTCGGACTGGTCGATGTCGGAGACGTAAGCGCCCGACCCGACGCGCAGGGTGACGTAGCCTTCGGCGCCGAGCCGCTGGTAGATGGAGAAGGCGGTCTTGAGGTTGATCTGGTTGCGCTGCGCCACCTGCCGGACGCTCGGGAGACGGTCGCCCGCACCCAGCCGCCCGGTGTGGAGGGCCGTCAGCAGTTGTGAGCGCGCCTGATCCAAAAGCGAATCCTTCCGCCCCTTTTCGAGTACGAACAGCACGCTTGTCCTGAGCCTCCTCTCTTAGAATAGTGTACGTCTCCGTCAGGCACGTCTAATACTTACGAACGGCGCAGGAGATATTCTCTCAGAGCCTCGTACATCTCTTCGAAGGAGCCGGCGCAGAAGAGCACGGGCTGGAAGTGCGTCGGGTCATACTCCTGCCGCGACGCCGCCTCCAAATCCAGCGGGCGCAGCTCCGCCGAGTGCATCGCCTCCAACTCCCCGGCCGAAGAGAGCAGGCCCGTGCCGTACGCCTTGACGCGGCCCTCTTCGCGCAGGACGCCGAACTCGACTGTGAACCAGTAGACGCGCGACAGCCGCTCCAACTCTGCGGCGGAACTCGTGCGGCGCACGGCGCGGCCGACGAGCCGGTTCAGCTCGGCCAGCCGCCCGCTCGCCAGCGTGACGGCGTGCCCGACGATCTCGTGCACCACGTCGGGCTCGGGCGTGTAGAGCGGCGTCGAGTGGTGGCGGATGTACTGCGTCGAGAGGAAGACGCCGCTCGCCAGCGATTCGAGGAAGACGCGCGGCTCGACGAGCCCCGCGACCGGCTCCAAACGGAAGCCGCTGAGCGCCTCGACCCGCGCGCTCACCTCGCGCATCTGCGGGATCGAAGCGCGCGGCAGTTTGAGCCGCCCGACGCACGCGAGGTATTCGGCGCAGGCGTGACGCGCGTGCGCAGGTTCCAGCGCCTCCCAGACCGCGCGCCAGACGCCGTGCTCCTCCGAAGTGTAAGGGGCGTCGGGGACGGGCGAGCCCGGCTCGTACTCCCGCGCGATGCGCGCGATCTGGTTGCGGCGCGCCCTGTATTCCTCGTCGCGAAAGCCGGGGTGATCCGGGTCGAGTTGGACTATCGTGTTCCTGTCCGCCGCGGCGTCCGTCTCGGCGGCGACCGTGCGCGCGTCCACGTGGTCTTGCAGGAGCGCGCGCCCCGGCGGTGTCGTGGTCGTGTTCATAAAACCTCACGTCATGCTCTTGGCGAGCGGGCGGAAACAAAAAGAACCGGCCACCCGTCCTCCCGCGTCGGAAGGATGGTGGCCGGTTATCTGGAATCTTGTCCTCGGGTGCTCTTAGCTCGTCGTCACCCCCGGACAGCCCAACGCCGCCCCGTCCCCCCTCGCGGAGAGCGAGTCGTAATAGTAGTAGCGATAGGCTCTGTTCGGTTGACTGACCATCTCCAAGCGCGGCCGGCCGCCGGCGCCCGCCGCACCCAAAGGTTAGCCGCGCCCGCCGCGCGTGTCAAACAGACTCCTCGTCACCTTCTGGTTTCACCTACTCTATACCTTCTAATATTGCGCCCAACTGCGGCGCGATGTGGCGCAGCTCTTCCTGGTGGGCGGCCGTCAGCCGTTCGAGCAACTCGGCCCCGCGGGCCGTGAGGTTGATGTAGACCTCACGCCGGTCGCTCTCGCCCTGCGCCCTGGCGATGAGGCCCTGCGCCTCCAGCCGGTTGACCAGCCCGACGACGCTGTGGTGTCTGACCTGTAAGCGCTCGGCCAGCTCCCCGTTCGTCACGCTCTCGCGCCCGGGGAAGCCTTTGATGGCGAGCAGCGCCTGGTGCTGCTGCGGCGTGAGCCCGACGGCCTCGGCCGCCTCCTCGCTGAATCTGAGGAAGCGCCTGAGCGCGTAGCGGAACGCCGACAGCGATTCATACTCTTTCTTCCCGAGACGCTTTCGGGATTTGCTGCTCTTCGCACCCATCTCCTCGCCCCCCCTTCGAACGGACTCTGTGGCTTGGCCGTGCCCTTTGATTTACGTCGCGGCACGACATATAATTGCGTGGCTAATTATACATCTCGGTCTGGAGAAATTGATGAACTCTTCGAAGGTGGAAGACAGGCTGGCCGACTTTACGCGCGACCGGCGGGTGATCGTGCTCTCGCTGATGGCGGTGTTGATCGGGGCGATCAGCGCGCTCGTCGCCGACGCGCTGGTCTGGCTCATCGCCGTCATCACCAACCTGGCCTTCTACCAGACGCTCTCGTCCGTCTTCCGCTCGCCGGAGCAGCACCGGCTCGGGCTGCTGGTCATCGTCGTGCCGGTCTTGGGCGGCCTCGTCATCGGCTTCACGGCCCGCTACGGCTCGGAGAAGATACGCGGGCACGGCATCCCCGAGGCGCTCGAAGCGATCCTCTTCGGCCGCAGCCGGATGTCGCCGAAGATCGCGGTCTTAAAGCCGCTCTCGTCGGCCGTTTCGATAGGGACGGGCGGGCCGTTCGGGGCCGAGGGGCCGATCATCATGACGGGCGGGGCGGTCGGCTCACTCTTCGCGCAGATGTTCCACCTCTCTTCGGCCGAGCGGAAGACCCTGCTGGTGGCGGGGGCGGCCGGCGGGATGTCGGCCATCTTCGCCTCGCCGGTCGCGGCCGTGCTGCTCGCGGTCGAGCTGCTGCTCTTCGAGTGGAGGCCGCGCTCGTTCATCCCCGTCGCGGTGGCGGCGGCGGTGGCCGGTGCCCTGCGGGTGCCGCTGATGGGGGCGGGGCCGATCTTCCCCGTCACGCCGCACGCCGCGCTCGGGGGCGTGGGGCTGCTCTTCGCCTTCGCGGTCGGCATCGCCGCGGGGCTCGCCTCGGGGCTGCTGACGACTCTGGTCTACGCCTTCGAAGACCTCTTCGAGCGGCTGCCGATTCACTGGATGTGGTGGCCGGCGCTCGGCGGGCTCTTCGTCGGCATCGGGGGCTTCTTCGAGCCGCGCGTGCTCGGGGTCGGCTACGACACGATCCACGGGCTGCTGCGCGGCGAGATCGTGGGGGCGGCGCTCGTCGGGCTCCTGATCGGCAAGTCGCTCGTCTGGTCGGTCGCGCTCGGGTCGGGGACTTCGGGCGGCGTGCTCGCGCCGCTGCTCATCATGGGCGGCGCGCTCGGCGCTTTCGAGTCGCGTTTCATTCCCGTCGGCGACGCGGGCCTGTGGGCGATCATCAGCATGGCGGCGATGATGGGCGGCACGATGCGCTCGCCTTTGACAGCGATGGTCTTCACGCTGGAGCTGACGCACGACCTCAACCTGCTGCCGGGGCTGCTGGTCGGGAGCATCGCCGCGCACGCGCTGACGGTGCTGCTGCTGCGCCGCTCGATCCTGACGGAGAAGGTGGCGCGCCGCGGCTACCACGTCACGCGCGAGTATGGCGTAGACCCTTTGACGGCGCTCCGCGTCGAGGAGGTGATGGACAGGGACGTGCCGACCGTGCCCGCCACGATGAAGGTCTCGGAGTTGTCCGAAGGCATCGCGCGGCACGACCCACGGCTCACGAAGCGCCAGGGCATCCCCATCCTCGACGGCGAGGGGCTGCTCGTCGGCATCATCACGCGCGGCGACCTGCTGCGCGCGCTCGAAAGGGGCCTGGACGGCGACGCGACGGTGCTGGAGGCCGGCAGCGGCAATCTCATCGTCACTTACCCGGACGAGGTCTTGCAGGAGGCGGTGGTCAAGATGCTGCGCGGCGACATTGGCCGACTGCCCGTCGTTGACAGGCAAGACCCGCGCCGGCTCGTCGGCTACCTGGGGCGGGCGGGCGTGATGGCGGCGCGCGTCAGGCAGCACGAGGAGGAGTACGTGCGCGAGCAGGGGCTCTTTCCGTCCACGCTGAAAGTCGGAACTCTTATTAAAGGTAGCCGGTGAACAATCTGCGAAAAGGAGGAGGCATGAACGATTCATACGCAGGCGACAAGGGAATTCTAGTGGGACTCAGACTTACCGCGGTGTTGGCCGCCGCGCTCCTGCTACCGGGTCGCCTACAGCCGCACGGGCGGCGACTCGCCGATGGTGATGATCACGATGCAGAAGACGCAGTGAGGCGTTTAGAGCCGCCGTGTCCCGTCGAAGTTTTTGTCAAACCAGTTCGAGCAGGTGCCCCATCCTCTCCTTCTTGGTTCTGAGGTAGCGCGCGGCCGCGTCGGCCGTCGAGACTTCGAGCGCGACGCGGGCGACGACGGACAGGCCCGACTGCTCCAGCGCACGAATCTTGTCGGGGTTGTTCGACATCACCCGGACACGACGCAAGCCCAGGTCGAGGAGCACCTCGGCGCACTGCCTGTACTCGCGCAGGTCAACGGCGAGCCCGAGCCGCTCGTTGGCCTCGACCGTGTCCGCCCCCTCGTCCTGCAAGGCGTAGGCCCGAATCTTGTTGAGGATGCCGATGCCCCGCCCCTCTTGTAACTGATAGACGACCGCGCCCCGGCCCTCCCGCTCAATCAACTCTAAAGCGCGGCGGAGTTGCGGGCCGCAGTCGCACTTGGTCGAGCCGAAGACGTCGCCCGTCAGGCATTGCGAGTGGATGCGCGCCAGCGTCGGCACGTCCGCCCTCAGCTCGCCCTTGTAGAGGGCGACGAACTCCTCGTCGCTCGTCTTCGAGCGGTAGCCCGCGATG
>JAFAVK010000078.1 GCA_019242475.1 Acidobacteriota bacterium
CGCCGAAAGGCTCTGGTCGCCGCGCGAGGTGCGGGACGTGGACGACATGTACCGCCGCCTCGCCGTCGTCAGCGTCCAACTCGAAGAGCTCGGGCTCACGCACGAGAAGAATCAGGCGATGATGCTCCGCCGCCTGGCGCGCGGCGCCGACACGGCCCCGCTCCGCACGCTCGTCTCGGTCGTCGAGCCGGTCAAGGAGTACAAGCGCTACCAGCAGCGCCCGCAGTTGGTGACCGCGCCGCTCACCGGCCTCATCGACGCCGCGCGCCCCGACAGCGAAGAGGGCCGCCGCTTCAACGCGGCCGTTGACGCGCTGCTCTCCGACGCCCCGCGCTTCGCGTCCCGCGCGGAGCAGTTGCGCGGCACGCTGACCGCCTGGCGCGACGCTGGCCCCGAACTGGCCGCGCTCATCGACCGCTCGCCCGCGCTCGCGGAGGCGCGGCCGCTCGCCGCAGACCTGCCCGCGCTCGGGGCGGCAGGGCTCGAAGCCCTCTCGTACCTCGCGCGCGGCGCCGCGCCGACCGCCGAGTGGCGCGACGCGCGACTCGCCGCGTTGGAGCAGGCCGCGCGGCCGAAGGCGGCGCTCGAATTCGTCGTCATCGACGGCCTCCGCCAACTCGTCGTCGCCGCCTACGAACAGCAGCGACTCCGGCAGATGACGGCCGCCGAGTGGAAGGCGCAGGTGAAGGCGCTGACCGCTAAGTAAGAATGATGAATGATGAGTGATGAATGATGAATTAAGAGCCGTCTTTAATTCATCATTCATCACTCATCATTCATCATTCTTTTAGCGCGGTGGCGCGACGCTGTCTTCGTCGTCCGCCTTGCCTTCGTTCTTCAGCCGCTTGACGATGCCCATCTCCTCCTGCGCCCGCTCGGGCTGCTTCAGCCGCGCGTAGAGCAGCGCGAGGTTGTAGTGGGCCTTCGGGTCTTCCGGGCTGAGCTTCACGCCCTCTTCGAGCGCCTGCCGCGCGCGCTCGTAATCCTTCAGCTTCAGCAGCGTCGCGCCCAGTGCGACGTGCGCGTGCGAGTAGGTGGGGGCGAGTTGGATGGACTTCTCGAAAAGCTCAACCGCCCGCGCGTCTTCACTCTCGCCCTGCGCGATGAGCCCGAGGTAGTAGAAGGCTTCGGGCGTCGCCGCCCCCTTCTGCGTGCTCGACTCAAGCAGCGCGCGCGCCTCCGCCAAACGCTTCTCTTTGAGCAGCACGTAGCCGAGATGCATCTGCCCCTGTGCGTCGTCGGGCCGGAGTTGTAGGAACTGCCGGAAAGCCAGCTCGGCCTCCGAGAGGTCGGCCGGGTAGGCGAGCCACGCGGAGCCGATCCGGAAGTGGTACGAAGGCTCGGAGGGGTTCAGCTCCGCGGCCCTTTTCAACGCCGCGACCGCCGCGACCCTGTCACCCTTTTTGAGATACGCTTCGCCCGCGACAGCGAGCAAGGGGGCGGAGAGCGCCCGCGTCCCTTTGAGAGATTCGAAGAGGGCGACGCACTCTTCGACGCGGTTCTGCGAGAGCAGGAGCCACGCGAGGCGGTGCGCGGCCTCCGCGTTCTCGGGTTCGAGACGCAGCACCTCGCGGAGCTGTGCGGCGCTCTTCTCCGGCTCGCGCTTGAGCAGGTAGAGGTAGGCGAGGTTCATGCGCGCTCCCGAGAGCTTTTCGTCGCCGCGGACGGCGCGCAGGAAGAGCGCCTCCGCCTCTTCGAGCCTCCCCTGTTTCGCGCGGAGCGCGCCCAGAAGGTTGAGCGCCTCGGCCTCTCCCGGGGCGGCTCTCAGGATTTGATTTAACTCGCGCTCGGCCTCCGCCAGTTGGTCGCTGCCGATGAGCGCGGCCGCGCGCTTCAACTGTTCGACGCGGTCGTTCGTCTGCGCCGTCGCGGCCGCGGGCGCGAGGAGCACGCACGACAGCGCGAGGACGGCCGCACGGGCGAGAATGTTGTGTGACCTGGCGTGCATGAGCGTTAACCGCGTACGTCAGCGCCGCGCGGCCTTGAACTCCTTCTGCTCGACGACGCCCTGCCCCTCTTTGATGACGACCAGGCTGTTCACCTTCGCGTTCGTGACCTTATCGACGGCGCCGCTCGGCCAACGCACTTCAATCGAATCGATCTTCGTCCGCTCGCCCAGGCCGAAGTGCAGCCGCTTGTCGCTCTGCGAGAGGTAGCTGTCGCCGCTGCGCACCTCGTCCTTCTGCGCGAGGTCGCCGGAGACGACCGAGACGCGCGCGCCGACGCCGTCGCGGTTGCTCTTCACGCCGACCGTCTTCACGAGCACGAAGTTGCCGGCGCTGTTGCCGCCGTCGTTGCGGAGCACCTGCGCCGCGTCGCCGAGATTGTTGATGACGATGTCCACGTCGCCGTCGTTGTCCAGATCGCCGAAGGCGGCGCCGCGCGCGGCGTGCTTCTCGGCGAACGGCGCGCCCAGAGTTTCGCCGACCTCCGCGAACGTCCCGTCGCGGTTGTTGCGGAAGACGAAGTTGCGCTGTTTGAAAGTCTTGATCTGCGGGTAGACGTGCCCGTTGGCGACGAAGAGGTCAACCCAGCCGTCGTTGTCGTAGTCGAAAAACTTCGTCCCCCAGCCGACGTACGGGAGGCTCACTGCTGCGACCCTCGCGGCGTAGGAGGCGTCGGTGAAGGAGTTGTGCCCGTCGTTGTGGTAGAGCGTGTTGTACTCGTCGTCGAAGTTGGTGATGAAGAGGTCAAGGCGGCCGTCGTGGTCGTAGTCGGCCACGGTCACGCCCATCGAACCCTGCGCGCCGCCGCTCTCGCTCAAGGCCGTGCCCGAGAGGAAGCCGACCTCCTTGAAGGTGCCGTCGCCGTTGTTCTTGTATTGGAAGTTCGGCGTCGAGTCGTTGGCGACGAAGATGTCCGTGAGGCCGTCGTCGTCGAAGTCGCTCGCGATGACGCCCATGCCGTAATAGCCGTTCGGGTCGGAGACGCCGGCCTTCTTCGACACGTCGGTGAAGGTGCCGTCGCGGTTGTTGTGGTAGAGCGTGTCGCCGTCGCCGGGCAAGCCGCGCGGGCCGCATTGCACGGCGATGCCTTTGAACTGGCAGGTCTTGTCCTTGCCGAACTCGGGCAGGTTGTTGAAGTCGAAGGCCACGTAGTTGGCGACGAAGAGGTCGAGCCACCCGTCGCGGTCGTAATCGACGAACGTCGCGCCCGTAGACCAGCGCGGGTCGCCGACTCCGGCCTTCGCGGTCACGTCCGTGAACGTCCCGTCGCCGTTGTTTTTGAGCAGGTGGTTCGGGCCGACGCAGGTGACGTAGATGTCCTCGAAGCCGTCATTGTTGTAGTCGGCGGCGATGGCGCCCATCCCCCAGCCGATGTCGCCGACGCCGGCCTTCTCCGTCACGTCCTCGAACGTGCCGTCGCCCCGGTTGCGGTAGAGCGCGCTGCGCGTCTTCCCCTTCGACTTGACGAGATCGACCGTGAGCGAGTTGACGAAGAAGATGTCGAGGTAACCGTCGTTGTCGTAGTCGAGGAGGGCCACGCCGCCGCTCATCGACTCGACGATGTAACGCTTCTCGGGCGTGGAGACGTGTCTGAAGTTGATGCCCGCCTGCGCGGTCACGTCGGTGAAGCGGAGGGCGGCAGCCTGCCGGGCGGCCGTCTGTGCGCGCAACGGGAGCGGCAGAAGGATGAGCGCCGCGAGCAGGAACGTTTTGGTCGAAGGCAAGCTCGGCACACCTCGGTTCGCGTCTAAGGGGTCGTCGCGTGGAGCGCCTTCTCTTTCAACTGCCGCGCGGTTTCGAGCTGGGCCTCGCCCTCTGACTGGCGGCCGGCGGCGATGTAGGCGCGCCCGAGCTGGTAGTGGACGTGCGCCAGTTCGGGCGCGAGCTTCGCGGCCAGCTCAAGGTTTTCGACCGCGCCGCGCACGTCGCCCTGCTTCAGGAGCGCGTTGCCCAGTTCGAAGTGCGCGTTGGCAAAATCGGGGCGGTCGCGGACGACTTCGCGCAGCAGCGAGACGCCCCGCGCGGTCTCCTGCCGCGCGAGCAGTGTGAAGCCGAGATGGAATTTCGCCTCCGCGTCCGAGGGGTTCAGTTTCAGTTCGGCCTCGAACTCGCGCGCGGCCTCGTCGAGCTTGCCCGCCTTCAGTTGAATGAGCCCCGTGTAGAAATGCGCGAGGCGCACCGAGGGGTCGAGCTTGAGCGCCGCGCCCAGCTCTTCGAGCGCCCCGGCCGCGTCGTTCTGCTCATAGCGCGCGCGGCCGAGCAGGATGTGCACCTGCGGGCTGTTGCCGCCCAACGCCACCATCTGCCGGACGACGCGGTTCGACGCCTCGGTCTGCCCCGTCTTGGCGAGCGAGAGGGCGAGCGGGTAGTAGAGCGCCGCGTCGTCGGGCCTGGCCGCGACCACTTCAGTCAGGAGCGTCGCGGCCTTTGCGTAGTCCTCCATCATGAAGTAGCTGAGGCCGAGCAGCTGCTTCGCCTGAAGGTTCGACGGGCGCGCCTTCGTCTCGCGTTCGAGCGGCGCAATCGCGTCCTTGTACGACTCGGACTTGAAGTGCGCGAGGCCGAGGTTGAAATCGAGCCCCTCGTGCAAAGGGTTCCACTGCGCGGCCGAAGAGAACTCCGCGGCCGCCGCGCGGAAGTCGCCCCGCTCGGCGCGCAAAAGCCCGACGTTGTTGTGCGCCGCGGCGACCACCTTCTCGTAGAAGGCCGCCTCCTGCGCCAGCGCGTCCGTCTTCTTAGAGTCCGCATCCGTCGCCCCTGTGGCTACGCCCGGCGCGGAGATGAGCTTCGGGAGCTTGCCCTGCTCGTCGTCCTTCGCGGCGTTGAGGTAGGCGTCGAGCTTCTCCTCGTCGCGCTTGAAGGCTTTCGACTTCAGCTCGGCCGCCTTTTGCAACTCCTCCTCGCCCTCGGCGGCGCGGCCCGCCTTGATGAGCGACTGGCCGAGGCGGTAGTGCGCGTTCGTCACCTGGTAGTCGTTGTGGTCGAGCCGCGGGTTGAGGGCGATGGACTTCCTGAGCGCCTCGACCGCCTGCTCGTACCTCCCGAGATTCTGATAGCCCTGGCCGAGCAGGAAGTACGGGTCGGGGTTGTCGGGCTCAAGGCGGGCGGCCGTCTCAAGCGGGCCGACGGCCTCCTGCCATTTCCCCTCGCTGGCGTGAATCACGCCGAGGTAGTAGTTGGCGAGGAACTCTTCGGGGTGCGCGGCCAGCTCGGCCTCAAGCTCCCGCGTCGCGTCGGCGAGGCGGGCCGCGCCCTCCTTGAGCAGGTAGGTCAGGCCGAGGTGGTAATGCACGCGCGGGAAGCGCGGGTCGAGCGCGGCGGCCTTCTTAAACTCCGCAACGGCCTCGTCGAAGAAGCCCGTCTCGCGGTAGGCGCGCCCCGTCAGCACGCGCAGCTGCGGGCGCTCGCCGAGCGCGGCGGCCATGCCTTCAAAGATGCGCCGGGCGTCGGCGACCCGGCGCTCCTTGAGGTAGGCGAGTCCGAGCGTGTAGGCCGCGTCGTAATCCTCCGGCGCGAGCGAGCGCACGGTCTCCAGCTCGCGCACGGACTCCGCGAACTCGCCGAGCATGAAGTGAACCTTCCCGAGCATGTGGTGCGCGGGGGCGCTCCGCGGGTCGCGCGCGAGTGCTCTGGCGAGCGGCTCTAAAGCCTTTTGGTATTGCCCCGTGTCGAAGTAGGCGATTGAGAGATCGACGAGCGCCTCGGCGGAGTCGGGCTGCCGCGCGGCGGCCGCCTCCAGCGCCGCGACCGCGCGCGCGTACTCTCCCCGCGCGAGGTAGATTCTGCCGAGCAACGGGTAGGCTTCGGCGAGGATGGCCGCGTACTCTTTCTCGGCCGCGGCCGGGTCGCCCGCGCGCCGGTACGCCTCCGCCGCCTCGTGGTGTCTGCGGAACGAATCGCCGGGAGTTTGGAAGGGGGCAAAGAGAAGGAGCAGCGGAAGAAGGGCCGAGGGGAAATACATTATGACCTTGATTCGGCGCGGGCGGACTCGGCAGAAACTTGGACGGAGGGCTGAAAGATTAATCTCAACCCTCCGTCCCGGTTTCGGCCTGGCCGAACTATATCAGAAAGTTAACTTCATGCCGAACTGAATTTCGCGCGGCCCGCGCGTCGAGCCGGCCCGGCCGAAGCCGACGTCGGCCAGGGTGTTGTCGATGCCGCCGCCGGCGACGCTCAGGTTGTTGCCGCGGAAGTTGACGAAGTTGAAGACGTTGAACATCTCGGCGCGGAACTGGAGGCCGTAGCGCTCGCGCACCTTCCAGTTCTTCGCCATCGAGAAGTCCACGTTCTTGATGCCGGGCGCGCGGACGAACCCGCGCGGGAGGTTACCGAACGTGCCGAGCGCGGGCGTGGCGAACGCGGCCCGGTTGAGGAGCAGCGAGCGGTCGCTCGCGTTGTGGATGTAGAGGGGCACGCCGGAGACGAGGTTGGGGCGCTGCACCGTCGAGTTGCCGAGGCCCGCCACGTCCGTGCCGAGGATGATGTTGAGCGGCGTGCCGCTGTAGAAGGAGGCGATGGTGTTGAGCTGCCAGTCGCCGAGGATGGCGCTCGCCAGCGAGCCCCAGCGCTTGTAGGACGGCAGCGCGTAGACCGCGTTGAAGACGAAGGCGTGGCGGCGGTCGAGGTCGGCGTCGCCGCGATCCTGGTCGTAGTTGAAGACGTCGGTCGTGGCGCTGATGAAGGACTGGGTCGGGACGTTGCTGATCGTGTGCGACCAGGTGTAGGCGGCCTGGAAGGCCAGCCGGTTGCTGAACCGTCGGTCAACCCAGACCTGAAGCGCGTGGTAGTTGGAGTCGCCCGTCGATTCGTCGCGGGTGATGCCGTTGGCGAAGCCGAACCGGCGGAAGTTGTTGGCGTCCGCCCCGTGGGCGACCTGCGAGCGGAACTGCGGCAGCACCGCGTTGTAGCTGCCGTTGATCAGGCGCCAGATGTGCAGGCCGTGGTTGCCGACGTAGGAGACTTCGGCCACGGTGTTCTTCATGACCTCGTGCGAGACGGTCAGGTTCCACTGCCAGCTCTCGGGCGGCTTGAAGTTGGGGTCTACCGAGTTGACCGCGCCGACGTTGGCCGCCGCGGCCCTGAGCACCGTGGCGTTGGCGTTGTCGAGCGTGCGGCAGGTCGGGCAGTCGGCCAGGGTGACGGCCGTCGAGTTCCAGCCCGTGTCCACCTGCGTCGTCCAGGGCGGGTCGCCCGCCATGCGGAGCAGCGAGGCGATGACGTTCGAGCGGCTGAGGTAGCGGCCGAAGCCCATCCGCAGCGCCGTCTTGCCGTCGCCCTTCACGTCCCAGGCGAGGCCGACGCGCGGCTGGATGCCCCACTTGTACGGGTTCACAAGCGAGCGGGGCAGCCCGGCGGCCCCGGCCTGGTCGGCGCGGACGTAGCCGCTGTTGAGGTTGTGGCCGTCGTAGCGCTCGGGAATCCAGTTAGTGACGCGGTCGTCGGCGGCGAAGGCCGGCGGGAAGTAGGAGTAGCGCAGGCCGAGCGTGAGCGTCAGGTTCTTGCGCGCCTTCCAGGTGTCGTTGCCGTAGAACTCGAAGTCGCGCCAGCGGCCGAGGGTCGTGTCCTGGCGCTGGAGTTCGGTGTACTCAAGAATCGGCAGGTCTTTGAGCAGGAGGTCTGTGATGAGGCTGCCCGTGCGGCTGCCGTCGGTCTGGATGGTGTAGATGCCGCTGCCGCCGCTCGGCTGCTCGTCCTTCCGGTTGCGGCTGTAGAGGACGCCGAACTTGGTGGAGTGCGAGCCGAGCACCACCGAGAGGTCGTCCTTCCAGATGTTCAAATCCTGGTGGTTCTCCCACGGCGCCTGGTGCCAGAGGTTGCCGTAGCCGCCCGCCCCCCAGCCGACGGTCGGGAACCCCGTGCCCTCGACGCGCGGGAAGACGGTCGGCATGGCGGAGGCGACCTGCTGCTGGAGCGCCGCGGCCGCCGGGCTCGTCGAGACGAAGATGTCGTTGCCGGAGCGGGAGAACTGGAACTCGTTGACGGTCGTCGTGCTGAGCGTGTTCGCCAGCTTGACGGCGAAGCTGCGGCTCGGCTGCTCCCAGTCGGAGGAGAGCGTCGGGAAGGGCGTGTCGCCCCAGAAGTTGCCCGCCGCCTCGCCGTGCACCCAGGTCTCGTTGATGTAGCGCACCATCAGGTTCATCCGGTCGGTGATGTTGATGTCGCCGCGGATGAGGTCTTGCCGTGTGTCAACCGGCTCTAAGGGCGTCGAAATCCAGTTGGCCCCCGTCTTCCGGCCCGTCGGGTCGTCGGGGTTGTTGGGGAGCGGGAAGATGTTCATCAGGGCGAGGCCGGCCGGGCTCAGACGGGCCTGCGGGATGATGTTGCCGGGGAAAGGGCTGCACGTGGTCGGGCCGAATTGGCGGTTGCCGGCCGAGTCGCGCGTGCAGGTGGCCGGGTCGTACGGCAGGCCGCCCGTGAGCCCGCCGCTGAAGTTGCCCGCGCGCTCCTGCGCGGTCGGGACTAAGGCGCGCAGGGGCCCCGTCCCGCGCCGCTCCTTGCGCCACTCCTCCGACCAGAAGAAGAAGACGCGGTTTTTGACGATGGG
Source organism: Acidobacteriota bacterium (assembly GCA_019242475.1). Classification (GTDB taxonomy): domain Bacteria; phylum Acidobacteriota; class Blastocatellia; order Pyrinomonadales; family Pyrinomonadaceae; genus QHXN01. The sequence continues at coordinate 8,491 of JAFAVK010000078.1, forward strand.
GCCGTTGAAGTTGCCGCCGAAGTTGTTGTAGCGCAGCGGCGCGCGCTTGACGCCGGCCTGGTTGGAGAACCAGTCGTTGGCGTTCAGCCGGTCGTTGCGGAAGAACTCGAAGAGCGAGCCGTGGTAGTCGTTCGAGCCGCCCTTGGTGACGAGGTTGATGACCGCGCCCTGCGCCTGCCCGTACTCGGCCGAGAAGCTGTTGCGCTCGACGCGGAACTCGGCGATGGAGTCGATGGAGGGGAAGACCAAAAGCGTCGCGTTCGAGCCGACGTCCATGTTGTTGACGCCGTCCACCGTCCACATGTTGGCGTTCGACTGGTTGCCGTTGACCGACACGTCCACGTGCGAGTCGAGCCCCGTCCCGCGCGTGCCGAAGGCGCCGCCCTCGTTCGGGGCCGAGAGCCCCGGCACGAGCGTGACGAGCGCGGCGTAGTTGCGCCCGTTCAGCGGCAGCTCGGTCACCTGCTTCTCGGAGACGAGACTGCTGACCCGGCCGCTCTCGGTCTCGACGAGCTGCGCCGCGCCCGTCACCGTCACCGTCTCGGTGACCGCGCCGACTTCGAGCTTGATGTCGGCGACGACCCGCTCGGAGACGTGCACCTCGATGCCGGTGGCGACCGTCCGCTTGAACCCCTGCGGGGACGTGCTCACGCTGTAGCGGCCGACCGGCAGACTCTCGGCCGAGTAGGTGCCGTCGGCGGCCGTCCTGACGGTGCGCTTCTGCCGCGTCGTCTCCTCCTCGATGACGACCTCGGCGTTGGGGACGGCCGCGCCCTGCGGGTCAAGCACGGTGCCGCTGATGCTGCCGACGGTGCTCGTCTGGGCGCGCGCGCCCGAGAGCAGGCCGGCCCCCAGCAGAATGAGGACGGCGTAAAGGGCGACTCTCTTTTTCATGGTTCGGGTCTCCTGGCGCATGGCGGCGGTCGGGTGTTCGCACGGGTTGCGGCGCCGATCCGGCCGTTAACAGAACGGGTCTCTGAAACAGGGCTCGGGGAAAGCCTTGACGACTCTCGCGCGCTCCTCTAAGTGGGAGCCAATGATCGCTGGCGAAGAATAATAATGTTTACTAGCAGGTATGGCCCGACCGTCTTAGCCACGGAATCGACGGCCACCGACCAGACGGCCGCCACGTATACTAAGACTTGGATACACTCTATACCCGAGGTACGTCATCCCGAAAGTTACTGTCAGTAAGACACGGTGGGCCGGCGGTTCGGGCCGCATATCGCCTGAGAAAACGGCGCGTTACACGGCGGATGTAACCTCGTTACATGGCGGCCGAATATATTTCGCCAGTATGTTTGTTGAAAAGCCGCGGGCGGGCTTATAATCCGTGCCGCCGTCACCTGGAATTTATCCAGCCTTTGTTAGGTTACCGAACAATCATTGTCAACTCGCACGTGCTTTGAGACGGCGCCGTCCTTTATGCCCGACCCAATCTGTAAAGGGTCGCGGCCGTGACCATGGAACTAGGCAAGGAACAGAAGCTCACGCAGCTCGAAAAAGTCCTCCAGAGTCGCACGCTCCAAAACTCTGAGAGCCTCAAGGCGTTCCTCCGCTACGTCGTCGAGAAGTCGGTCGATGACGAGGCCGTGCTGCTCAAGGAATACACCATCGCCACCGAGGTCTTCGGGCGGAACAGCGACTACGACCCGCGCATCGACTCGGTGGTACGGGTGCAGGCCGGCCGGCTGCGCACCAAGCTCCAGGAGTACTACACCACTGAGGGGAAGGGTGACCCCATCGTCATCGACCTCCCCAAAGGCCACTACCACCCGGTCTTCGTCCGCGCCCAGGCCGCGGGCGAGGGCGGGCCTGCCGCCGACGCCGCCCTCGCGCCCGGCGCGGTCGCCTCGAACGGGCACGACGCCGCGGCCGCGCAGGCGGGCGAGCACGCGCAAGCCGTGGAGCGTCCCGCGGCGGGGCGCGGCCGGGCGGTCACGTACCTGCTCGCCGGCCTCCTCCTCCTGTTCGCCGCCGCCGCGGTCGCGCTCTACGCGTCGAACCGCGAGCTGCACGAGCGGCTGGCGACCACCGCCGCCGCGGCCCCCGGCGCCGACCCCGCGTCCGGCACAGAGGAGTTCAAGGCCGTCTGGAGCCAGTTCGTTGACGACCCGCAGCCGGCGCTGCTCGTCCTGAGCAACCCGACCGTCTACCGCTTCATTAACGAGGCCGACCCCGACACGCTGGCCGCGCGCGCCATCCAGCTCAGCCCCGCGCAGACGCGCCTGCTCGCCAACGCGCCGGAGTTCAAAGGGCAGTGGGCGGGCGGCGAGTCGCCCCGGCTCATCCCCTCGCTCGGCATGTACACCGGGATGGGCGAGGCCATCGGGCTCCACCGCCTGACAGACCTCTTCCGCACCGCGAACAAGAATATCCAGCTCAAGCAGAGCCGGCAGGTGAGCGCCGCCGACCTCAAGTACCGGAACGTCGTCCTGCTCGGCAGCATCTACGTCAACGAGTGGACGCGGCGGCTCCCTTCGGTCGAGAAGTTCTCCTACACCTTCGCCGCGACGATTGAGAACCGCGACCCGCAGCCGGGCGAGGAGCGCGAGTACAAGCCGCAGTTCGACCCGCAGACGGGCGAGCTGACCATCGACTACGCGCTCGTCACCGTCAAGCCGAACGTCTCGGGCGAGCAGGCGGTGATGACTTTGGCCGGCATCTTCAGCGAGGGGACGGAGGCGGCGGCCGAGTTCGTCACGACGCGCAACCACCTCGCCACGCTCGGCCAGCACCTGCGCCAGCTCGGCGGCCCCAACGGCCCGCCGAAGTACTACCAGGCGCTCCTCAAGGTCGGCGTCGAGAACGGCACGCCGACCACCATCGAACTCCTCTCGCTGCACGCGCTGCCCGAGCCGACCCAGTAAGAGCCGAGAGCCGTAAACCGTAAACCGCGACAAGAGAAGACAGGCTCTTCTTCTCGTCACGGTTTACGGTTTACGATTTACGTCTCTATGTCTTACTGGCTCGTCTTCTTGAGCCTCTCCGCCGCCTTGCCGATCTCTTCGCTCAACTGAAGGATGTCGCGCAGGTCGCGCCCGGCCTTCTGCGCGTCTTTCACGTCGATGACTTCGGGGATTTTGAAGAGCGGGTTCTCTGTGAAGCTGTCGATGCGGTGGCACATCCTGACGAGCGCCTCCGTCAGCCGCTCGCCTTCGAGGTCGGGCCGCTGCTCCGGCTCCTTGCTTTCGCCCCCGGGGGTTTCGCGGAGGAGGTGCGTCTTCAGACGGCCGGCGCGCTTGTTGATCTCGTCGCTCTCGTGGGCGATGAACTTGTAGTCGAGCGGCTGGCCCGACTGGAGGTGCCGCACCACGCCGTTGCGCAAGAGCTGGATGCCCCGGAAGTCGTCCTTCATCTGTCCGACGGCGGCCTCGACGCTCCGCCGGTCGGTCAGCTTCGACTCCCCCACCCACTCGGCGCTGCGCAGTTGCGCCTCGCGCTGCTGCCGCTCACGCGTCTCTGCGAACGGGTCGCGGTCGCCCGGCGGGGGCGGGCCGGGCGCCGTCCCCCTCTGCGCCAGGGCCGCGCCCGGAGAGAGCGCGAAGAAGCAGACGAGTCCCACGAATCCGGCTAAGACTGCCGCGCCAGGCGCCCGACGGTTTCTCATAAACGATGCCGCTCCTCTTTGCAGGATGGCCGAGTATAATCCCGCGCCCCGCCCGCGGCAAGATATCTCGACGTTCGTCGTCAGCGGGGCGGGTCGCGTGCTACGGGTGCCCCTTCTCCGACTCAAGCCTGAGGCGGAGCTGTTCGGAAGCCCGCCCGGCCAACTCCTTGCACGCATCGGGCGAGACCAAAGGGTCGGGCCGGACGCCGCGCTCGCGCCCTTCAAGCCTTTGCCAGAGGCCCGACGCGTCCGGGTGAGAGGTCAGGAGGATGTCGCACGGGGCGGAACGGAGAAAGGCGAAGCTCTTCTCGAAGTCCTGTACCGCCGTGGGGTACTCGCGGCTGTCTGTGAAGCGGAACCCTTCGGCCGAGACGGGCGTCATGCTGTCGGAGTAGACGAGGTTCAGGCAGCGCCCCCCTTCGCACGACTTCCAAGTCCAACTGGTTCCGCCGGGGGTGTGGCCGGGGGTGAAATGCGCGGTCAACTCGATGTCGCCGACGCGGAGGGTCTGGCCGTCGCGCAGGGTCTTGGCGCGCGGGACGAGCGCGACCGGCGGGATGCTGCCGAACTGCGGGTCGCCCTTGCCGACGCCGGTCTTCGTCAACACCTCGGCGCTCCAGGGGCTGGCGGCGACTTCCGCCCCGCTGAGCCGCTGCAACTCGGCGATGCCCCCGCCGTGGTCGAAATGGACGTGCGAGTTGACGATGAGCTTCACGTCCTCAATCCGGAACCCGAGGGAGCGGATGTTGGCGACGACCTGCGGGACGGATTCGGGCAGGGCGCCGTCTATCAAAACGTGTCCGGCCTTGGAGGTGAGCAGGAGAGAGGTCAGCCCGTGCGGGCCGACGTAGAAGGTGTTGCCGTAGACGCGAAAGGGCGGCTGCGGCCTGTTCCACACGGGGCATTCGGAGCAGGACGATTTGGGCGCGCCGTTCTGTCCCGCCGCGAGCGCCGCGAGGACGAGGAGAAATGCGGCCGGCACAAGGACGCGCGTCCGAGTCGGAAGATGTTTTCTCGTGCTCATAAATTCAATCTCGTACGTCCTTTCTCAACTGGCTCTGGCATTCCGCCGGCTCAACGCCGCGGCCAGACGGCCGAGCCCCTCGCGAATCGTCGCCTCGTCGAAGGCGGCGAAACCCAGGAGCACTCCTTTGGGGTCGGGACTCTTCAGGGTATAGCGGTCAAGCGCAATGGCCTCGATGCCGTGCGCCGCCGCCGCCGCTTCCGCTTCTCTCGAAGTCATGCCGTTCTTTAGAAACCCCACGGTGTACAGGCCGGCTTGAACGTTGGAGATTTCAAGCAGGCCCGTCAGGTGGCGGCGTCCCCCTTCGAGCAGCGCCGCGAGACGGCCGGCGTACAGCTCACGCATCCGCCGCAGGTGGCGCCCCAAGTGCCCGCCTTCGATGAAGTCGCAGAGCACCGCCTGATCGAGGCTGACGGAGCGGAAGTCGGTCTGAAGCCGGAACGCCAGGAAGTAATCGACCAGGGGCAGGGGCAAGACCACGTACCCCAGGCGTAGCGACTGGAAGAGCAGCTTGCTGAACGACCCGACCAGGATGACGCTCGAACTTCGGTCGAGACTTTGCAAGGCGGGCACGGGCCGCCCTTCGAAACGGTACTCGCTGTCGTAATCATCTTCGATGACGAAGGCGCCGACGCGCGCGGCGAACTTCAGCACTTCCATCCGGCGCTCCAAAGACATCGTCATCCCGAGCGGGAACTGGTGGGCCGGCGTCAGGTACATCCCCCTCGGGCGGGCGCACCTCTTCACCCCGGCCGAGACGGAGAGCCCCTGCTCATCGACGGGCACCGGGACGACCTTCGCCCCGGCGTTCGAGAAGGCCATGGTCGCCCCGACGTACGCGGGGTCTTCCACCCACACGGGGTCGTCCCGTCTCAAGAGCAGGCGCGCCAGGAGGTCGAGCGCCTGCTGCACGCCGGAGACAATCATCACCTGGTCGGCGCCGCACCTTACGCCGCGGGACGAGCCTAAATAATGTGCGACGGCCTCGCGCAGGGGGCGGTACCCGCGCCCGTCGTCCTCCGTCTGCAACCAGGACTTGAAGGTGCGCGCCCGCCGGGCGACCATCTGCCCCCAGAGTTTTGTGGGGAACTCGTCGAGGGCCGGATCGCGCATTTGAAAAGGGCGGCGCCCTTTCGTCCCGACCCAGTCCTCATAAGCCTTCGGGCGGGCGTAGGCCGAAATCACCCGGCGGACGTAGGCCGGCGGCGCCTGCGGCTCCGACCGAGCGCGGGCACCCGCCGCCCCTCGATGACTCACCCACGTCCCCGACCCGACGCGGGAGGACAAATACCCTTCGGCCAACAACCGTTCGAAGACGACGACGACCGTGCCCCGCGAAAGAGAATGCTGCCGCGCGAAATCTCTCGACGCCGGCAGTCTCGTCCCGGGCCGGAGGCGGCCTTCCAGGATCGAGCCGCGCAGCTCCGCGTACAGCCAGTCCGTCAGCGTCTGCTGTGACGGCCGGCTACTCAACGTGAGTTCGAGCGAGCTGACGGTTTTAGGCATGCCGTGACGATTGGTCTAACAGAATCAGGTATAAATGGCTCTACCAATTGTACCACTGCGAGTGTAAGCTCGACACCACGACGCACACGTTGGGATTCCCGGAGAGGTTAGCCACGTCCATCAAGGAACAGGTATGCCGATGTTAAGCCGCACGGCCTTCTCGAATCTAGGCAGTCGTGTGTACGGATTGGGCGCCGTCGCGCTCGGGCTCGTCGGCCTGGCCTGGGGCGATTTCGCGTCCGTCTGGCAGCCGATCCAGGCTTTGCCGTTCACCGTTCCACATCGCACGGCGCTCGCATACGTCACCGCCGCGTGCCTGCTCTCGGCGGGCGTGGCGATTCAATGGCGGCGGAGCGCCCCGCCGGGGCTTCTAGTGCTGGCGGTCTTCTATTTCATCTTCGCCTTGCTCTGGCTGCCTCGCGTGATCGGGTATCCGCAAATCTTTGGCACGTGGGGCGGGTTTCTCGAAGAGATAGCCTTGGTCGCCGCCGCGTTGGTCGTCTACGCGTCTCTGCTGCCGCACGATTCGACCAAGGCAAACAGAATGGCTCAAATCGGCCGTCTCACATTCGGCGTCTGCGCGCTCGCGTTCGGGTTGAATCACTTCTTTGCCATTCCGCAGACGGCCGCCATGGTGCCCGGTTGGATTCCTCCGGGCCAACAGTTCTGGGCGGTGGCGACCGGCGTCGCGCACCTGCTCGCCGGCGTCGCGATACTGACGGGGGTGCTGGACGTACTCGGCTCGCGTCTGCTCACCTTGATGCTCGTCACTTTCGGCGCCCTGGTGTGGGCGCCCGCGCTCTTCGCACAGCCGCGGGAACACATGGTGTGGGCCGGCAACGCGGTCAACCTGGCTTTAATCGGGGCGGCCTGGGTCGTTGCCGACTCGATAGCGGCTCGGCGGCGGCAGACCCGGAGTCGGGAAAGCCACGGCGCACTGCTCGCATAACGTCATCCCGAGGGAAGATAATGATGAAGGTCTTCAGCCTGTTTGCAGTCTTATTCATCCTTATGATTGCTTCCGCCAATCAGGTCAGCGCGCAGGAGACGAGAGTCCGCTGGTTCGGGCACGCGGCCTTCTCGATTACGACCCCGCGCGGCAAGGTTCTGCTGATCGACCCGTGGCTCGGCAACCCTTCGAACCCCGAGGCGAAGGACGGCAAAGACCCGCTGGCCTCCGTCCCCAGAGTTGACTACATCCTGCTCACGCACGGCCACCGCGACCACGTCGGCGACGCGGTCGAGATCGCGAAGAAGACCGGGGCGGCGCTCGTCTGCAACCCGGAGCTGGCCGGCAACCTCGTCAAGCTCGCGGGGTTCCCCGCGAAGCAGGCCGAGACGGACGCCATCATGGGCATCGGCGGCGAGATACAGCTCGCGGACGGCGAGGTCACGGTCGCGATGACCCCGGCCGTCCATTCGAGCAGCGTCTTCAACCCGAAGGCCGGCCCGAACGAGGCGGAGCGGGCTTACGGCGGCAACCCCGCCGGCTTCGTCATCATGATTAAAGACGGCCCGACCATCTACCACTCCGGCGACACCGCGTACTTCAAAGACATGGAGACCATCGGCGAGCAGTACCAGATAGACCTCGCGCTGCTCAACATCGGCGGCCACTTCGGCATGGAGCCGCGCATGGCCGCGCGCGCGGCGCAATCCGTCCGCGCCCGGCTCGCCGTCCCCCAGCACTACGCGACCTTCCCCGGCATCGCCCAGAACGCGGACGAGTTCGCCGCCGAGCTGAAGAGGTTGAAGATACCCTTCTACGAGATGAAGCCCGGCGAGACCGTCACGTTCCGCGGCCGACAGTTGACACGAAAATAAAGGGGCGGCTCAAAAAACTTGCAAAAGATTTCGAGAGTGCTCGCGTTGATTTTCATTCCAGCGTTCGCCGCCTTAGCGCACGCACAGGCCCGGCCGTCTTCAGGTGACAGGGCGGCGCCGCTGGTCATCGGCGAGACGTTCACAATCAATTCCAAAATCCTGAGCGAGACGCGGCGTATTAATGTCTACGTGCCGCCCGGCTCTCAGGAGTCCGCCGGGACGCCGCTGCCCGTGCTCTACATGCCGGACGGCGGTCTGGCCGAAGACTTCCTGCACGTGGCCGGCCTCGTGCAGGTCTCGGTCGGCAACGGGACGATGCGGCCGTTCCTGCTGGTGGGCATTGAAAACACAGAGCGGCGCCGCGACATGACCGGCCCCACCGAAAACGAGAACGACAAGAAGATTGCGCCCCGCGTGGGAGGCTCCGCGGCGTTTCGAAAATTCATCCGCGAAGAGTTGATGCCGCAGGTGAAGGAACGCTATCGCACGACGAACGAGACGGCGATTGTGGGCGAGTCCCTCGCGGGGCTCTTCGTGGTCGAGACGTTTCTCCTCGAACCCGACCTGTTCGACACCTACATCGCTTTCGACCCGAGCCTCTGGTGGAACGATCAAAAACTGTTAGGCGACGCCGGAGGGCGTTTGCACGCCCGCGCGAAGACGGAGAAGACTTTGTATTTTGCGAGCAGCAGTGACGACATGGAGGCCACGCAACGCTTCGCGGACATTCTCGGCAAGGACGCGCCCGCGGGCCTCCGCTGGCATTACGAAAAGATGCCGGAGGAGAAACATTCGACGATCTATCATCCCGCCGCGCTGAGAGCCTTCCGGGCGGTCTTCAAGCCGGCGGCGGCCAGGTAACAGATTCAAGCTCTACGTCGGAGGACGCGATGTTGACTCAGAGAGAGAAGGCGGAGCGGTTCAAGGCGCTGCACGAGCGCGAGGGGGCTTTCGTCATCCCCAACCCCTGGGACGTCGGGTCGGCGCGGCTGCTGGCGGGCTTGGGCTTCGAGGCGCTGGCGACGACGAGCGCGGGCTTCGCCAACTCGCTGGGGCGGCTCGACGGACAGATGACGAGGGACGAAGTGCTCGAACATTGCCGCAGCCTCTCGGCGGCGACCGAGCTGCCGGTCAGCGCCGATTTGGAGAACTGCTTCGCGGACGACCCGGCCGAGGTCGGAGAGACGATCCTCCTCGGCGCGCGCGCCGGGCTCGTCGGCGGCTCAATCGAGGACTACAGCGGCAACGCGTCGAATCACATTTACGATTTCAGCCTGGCGGTCGAGCGCGTGCACGCGGCCGCCGAGGCGGCGCGCTCGCTCGACTTCCCTTTCACGCTGACCGCGCGCGCCGAAAACCTGATCCGCGGAAAGAACGACCTCGACGACACGATCCGCCGCTTGCAAGCGTTCGAAGCCGCGGGCGCGGGCGTGCTTTACGCGCCGGGGCTCTCGACGCTCGACGAAGTTCGAACGGTGGCGGGCGCGTTGACGAAGCCTTTGAACGTTCTGGCGCCGCTGCTCAAGGGGGTGACGGTCGCGCAGTTGGCCGACGCGGGCGCCAGGCGCCTCAGCCTCGGGGGGGCGCTGGCGCGTGCCGCCGTCACGGCGCTGCTGCGCGCGTGCGCCGAGATGCAGGAAGCGGGGGGCTTCGCGTGGACTTCGGACTTGGCTTCGAGCGCCGACGTGAAGAAACTTTTGAGCGTCTGAAATAAGGAGATTCAGGTTATGCGTAGATACGTCGCCGTCGCGGCACTGTTGGTCGCGGGTCTGTTCGCCGGGGTTACGCTTGTGCAGGCCCAGTCGGCGCTGCTGAATCTGCCGGACGCGAGCCAGCACGCGCGCGTCTCGCAGCGCATCGGCATCACCGACATCACGATTGACTACCACCGGCCGCTCGTCCGGGGTCGAAAAATCTTCGGCGGCCTTCAGGCCTACGGGCAGGTGTGGCGGGCGGGGGCCAACTTCAACACGACCATCGAATTCAGCGACCCGGTTACCGTCGAAGGTCAGCCGCTCCCGAAGGGCGTCTACGGGCTGCACCTGATTCCGGGCGAGACCTCCTGGGTCGTCATCTTCTCGAAGAATTCAACGTCCTGGGGCAGCTTCACCTACGACCAGGCCGAAGACGCGCTCCGCGTGACCGTCAAGCCGCAGGCCGTCGAGAACCACGAAGCCCTCAGCTATGATTTCGAAGACCCCGAGCCCAACTCCGCCTTAATCACGATGCGTTGGGAAAAGGTCGCGGTGCCTTTCAAGGTCGAGGTCAACACCCCCGAGATCGTCCGGCAGAGCCTCCGCAACCAGCTCCGCGCCCGCCCCCAATTCGAGTGGCAGGCGTGGGAGGAGGCGGCCAGCTACCTTCTGAATAACAAGCTCAGCGCGGAGGAGGCGGCGAGATACGCGGATCGCTCCATCGAGATTGAAGACCGCTTCGAAAACGAAATGACGAAGTCGCACGCGTTGAGCGCGCTCGGGCGCAAGGAGGACGCCCTCGCCGCACGCGATAAAGCGATTGCCAAAGGCAGCCAAATCCAAATCCACAGCTACGGCCGCGGGCTCCAAATCCAGGGGCAGAAGGACGAGGCGCTGGAACTCTTCCGCGACAACGTTAAAAAAGACCCGAACAGCTGGGTCGGGCACAACGACGCGGCGCGCGTCGCCGTGGCAAAGGGCGACTTCGACACGGCAGTCAAAGAGATGAAGCTCGCCGTCGCGGCGGCCCCGGAGTCGCTCAAGTCTCAGCACGCCGACCTCGTCAGGCGTCTGGAAAACAGAGAGGACATCAACAAGTAGAGTTGTCAGATAGGAAGACGGGAGGACTCGGATGAAGGCTGCCCTACTCTTCGCCGGATTGATTTGCATTGTGCTGTTTGGCTTCTCCGCCCGGGCCGGCCGTCCCGGCGACGGCAACTCCCCTTCGGGCGCGCCGAGGACGGTCGTCGCCCGCGAATGGAAAGGCCGCGTCGCGCCGGCACGCGCCGAAGAGTATTACCGGTACCTCCTCGAAGGGGTGACGAAGATTCGCTCCACGCCCGGCAGTCTCGGCGTCCAAGTGATGCGCCGGGACGAGGCGGGCGCGGTCGAATACACCGTGATCTCTTACTGGGAGTCGCGGAAAGCGATTGAGGCATTTGCCGGGCAGGATATCGAAAAGCCTCACCACCTCCCCCGAGACAGGGAGTTTCTACTCGAACTCCCGACGCGCGTGCTGCACTACGACGTGACCTACGCCGACCTGGCGCAGGTCGGGGTCGCCCGGTAGGCTCGGCTCGCGACCGTCTTGCGTCGGGCGCCCGTGTATGTCAGTCTGGCAATATACTTCGCGTACGAAGCGCGGGGGCGCGGTCACATGGGGGGCGAAGCCAGCTATGCACGGAACTCGGATGTACGAGCCGCTTGAGGGGCGCGGGCGCACCCCTCGATGAACGAAACTTTACGGGCGAATCCTCCCCGGCCCTCCCGCCGGGGCCTGAGCTACGCCGTCTGCACGCAATTCCTCTTCATGCACCTGGCCTGCCTGCTCGCGTTCTGGACGGGCGTGAGCGCCGCGGCGGTCGCCGTCTGCCTGCTGCTCTACGTCGTGCGCATGTTCGCCATCACCGCCGGGTTCCACCGCCTCTTCTCGCACCGCTCGTACAGGACGGGCCGGCCCTTCCAGTTCGCGCTGGCGTTCGTGGGGACGACCAGTTACCAGAAGGGGCCGCTCTGGTGGTCGGCGCACCACCGCCGCCACCACCTCCACGTCGATACCGAGGAGGACTTGCACTCGCCCGTGATGCGCTCCGTGTGGCAGTCGCACGTCGGGTGGTTCCTCTCGCACGAGAGTCAGGCGACGGACGTGAGGCTCATCCCCAACCTGCTCAAGTACCGTGAGCTGCGCTGGCTGGATAAGTTCTACGTGCTGCCGCCCTTGATGCTGGCGGCCTTCACCTTCCTGCTGGGGCTGCTGCTCGGCCGTTACTTCCCCGGCGCAGGCACTTCCGGCTGGCAGATGTTGGCCTGGGGGTTCTTCGTCAGCACGGTGCTGCTCTACCACGGCACCTTCACGGTCAACTCGGTCGCGCACCTCTTCGGGGGCCGCCGCTTCGAGACGGCGGACAACAGCCGCAACAACCTCCTCGTCGCGCTCATCACGCTCGGCGAGGGCTGGCACAACAACCACCACCACTACCCTTCGTCCGAGCGCCAGGGCCTCTACTGGTGGGAGGTGGACGTCTCGCACTACGCGCTCCGGGCGCTCTCGTGGGCCGGGGTCGTGCGCGACCTGAGGACGCCGCCTAAAGGCTAGAAGTGCGCCCGCACTTCCCGCCCCCCCGTAAGGCCGGCACTAAAAAACTCTTGACAAAAGTATCCGCGGGGCAATATTGTCCGCACGCCGAACAAAAGGCGGCCTACCCGTGCGTAAGATAAACACTACGGATTTCAACATCGCCACCCGCACGACCGCGCGCGACATCAATCGGCGCATCGCGCTCAACCTCATCCGCGAGCACCAGCCCATCTCGCGCGCCGACCTCGCCCGGCGCATGAAGCTGACGCGCGGCGTGGTGAGCGTCCTCGTGCAGGAACTACTCGAACAGGAGGTGATCTACGAGGGCGCGACCGGGGAGGCGGCGCGGGGACGAAAGCCGACCTTCCTCTACGTCAGAACTCAGAATCGTTTGGCGGTCGCGGTGGACATCAGATTCAGCAAGACCTACCTCATGCTGTGCGACCTCTCGGGCAGACAACTCGGGATGGAGATTTACGACACCGTCTTTTCGTTCCCCGCCTTTGTGAAGGACTTGGCCGGGCGCATCAAGAAAATGCTGCACAGCCGCGGCGCGCACGCCGACTGCGAGGGCGTCGGCGTCGTCGTCCCCGGGATGGTTGACCATCTGACCGGGAGGATTCTGAACGCCCCGGCGCTGGGCTGGCGCGACGTGGACATCCGCCAGAAGTTGGCGGCGGCGACGGGGCTGCCGGTGCACATAGAGAACTCGGGCCGGGCCTGCGCGCTCGCGCACCTGTGGCTCGAAAAGGCAGAGACGGCCGGCCACAGCTTCGTCTACGTGAACGTGTCCGACGGCGTCGGCACCGGCATCGTCATCAACGGCGAGTTGATTCGCGGGCACGATCACGTGGCCGGCGAGTTCGGGCACATGCCCATGAACCTCGACGGGCCGCGCTGCATGTGCGGCGCGAACGGCTGTTGGGAAGCCTACATTTCGAACCTCGCTACCCTGGCACGTTATTTCGGGTGGACTTTGTCCCAGTTCAGTCCAAAACAGCTGAAGGAGCTGGAGGCGAAGTCCTTCACGATCCTCGACCTCATCGCGCGCGCGCGCGCCGGCGACGCGAAAGCCCTGGGCGCGGTGCGTACCAGCGGGCGCTTCCTGGGGCTGGGGCTGGCGGCCGTCGTCAACATCATCAACCCCGACTGCGTGTACCTGGGCGGGGAGATTACGAGCGCGTGGGATTTAATCGAAGACGCGGTGCGCGCGGCCCTGGCCGAGCGGACGCTGACGGCGGCGGCGGCACGCACGCCGCTGCGCATCACGACGGCGCAGGAGTATCCGCGACTGCGCGGCGCCGCCGCGCTGATCGCGGCGCCGACTTTCGCCGCGCCGAGGGTGGCTTAGGTTAGAAGCGCCCGGCGCGGGCGAATACGAACACGGGGGTGGGCAGTCTTTAACGGGCAGGGCGACGGCCGCCGGCCGGGCTCCGCGCTGCTTTTCCGGCTCGAATTTCTTCTTCGGAGGTCGCTGACATGTTGAGTGCAGGAAATTTCGGCTTGAGAAAGATTCACCTCGCCGTGCTGTTCGTGATGCTCGCCGTGCCCCTGACGGCCGTCGCGCAAGTAACTACCGCCACGATAGTCGGCACGGTCACCGACCCGAGCGGCTCCAACGTGCCCGGCGCCCAGGTCACCGCACGCAACGTGGACACCGGCCTCACCCGCACCGTGACCTCCGGGGAGGAGGGCGGGTACCGGATCGAGTTCCTGCCGGTGGGCAAGTACGACATCGAGGTCAGCTTCTCCGGCTTCAAGCGGGCGCTCGTCAGCGGCGTCGTCCTCCAGGTCAACGACACGGCCCGCGTGGACGCGCAACTCTCCGTCGGGGAGGTCAGCGAGACCGTGACGGTCTCGGAATCGATGCAGCCCGAGGTCAACACCAGCACGCCCGAGATCGGGCGCACCATCCAGGCCGCCGAAATCAACAGCCTCCCGCTGGTCGAGCGCAACGTCTACACGCTGCTCGACCTGACGCCGGGCGTGCAGTCGAACAACAACGGCGTGGCCGCCGCCTCCACCGGCACCAGCTCGCTCATCCTCGGCTTCCCCGAGCAGCGCACGCTAATCAACGGCGGCGTGGACGGCGGGACGGGCTCGGTCAACTACTACCTCGACGGCGGCATTAACATGACCGACCTGCGCAACACCGGCAACATCCTGCCGAACCCGGACGCCATCCAAGAGTTCCGCGTCCAGACCAACAGCTACAACGCGGAGTACGGCCGCTTCGCCAGCGGCGTCATCAACGTCCTCACCAAGTCCGGCACCAACCAGTTCCACGGCTCGGCCTTCGAGTACGTGCGCAACGACATCTTCAACGCCAACGACTGGGGCTCCCAACTGGCGAAGGCGCCCTTCCACCGCAACCAGTTCGGCGCCAACATCGGCGGCCCCATCAGGCACGACAAGACCTTCTTCTTCTTCTCCTACTCGGGCCTGCGCCAGACGACGAGCAGTTTCCTGAACGGCGCCGTCGTCCCGACCGCCCTGGAGCGCGCCGGCGACTTCAGCGCCTCGGCGACCAAGCCCACCGACCCGGCCACCGGCAAGACCTTCGTCTGCAACGGGGTGACCGGCGTCATCTGCCCCGGCCGCATCGACCCCGTGGCGCTGAAGATCATCAACCAGTTCATCCCGCTCTCCAACGTGGCGGGGAGCAAGTGGCAGGGCAACATCCCGAGCCCCTTCAACACCAACGAGTTTCTGACGAAGATCGACCACCAGCTCAACGCCGCCCACCGCCTTACCTTCAGCTACTTCGAGACGGCGGGGACGAACACGGTGAAGGCGGGCGGCGGCAACCTGCCGTGGGGCAGCCAGCAGTTCAACTGGCGGCAGCACAACGTCAACGCGAGCGACGTGTGGATCGTCAGCCCCAACCGGATCAACCAGCTCTGGGCGACCTACACGCGCAACTTCGGCGGCCGCCTGAACCTGCCCGCGACCTCGCTCGGCGACCTGGGCTCGGCCTTCACCATCCAGGGCACGCCGTCGCTGCCGCAGATCACCGTCAGCGGCTTCTTCACCCTAACGAACTCCATCGGCGGCCCGACGGCCGGCACCAACTTCTACTCCCTGCGCGACGTGTTCAGTTGGGTCAAGGGTCGGCACGCCCTCAAGCTGGGCGGGGAAGTCTCGCTCAACAAGGACATCCAGCAGACGCTGCTCAACAACTACGGCGTCTTCACCTTCAACAACAGCGTGACCAAGAACGCGCTGGCCGACTTCCTGCTCGGCATCCCGAGCGCCGTCTCGCAGGACGCGCCCGTGACGGGCTACACCAACAGTTGGTTCACGGCGCTCTTCGCGCAGGACGACTTCCGCGTCCACCCGCGCGTGACGCTCAACCTGGGTCTGCGCTGGGACGTGCAGACGCCGCCGACCGACCCGCAGAACCGCGTCGTCAACTACGTCCCCGGCCAGAAGTCCACGGTCAACCCCAGCGCGCCCGCCGGGGCGTTGTTCTTCGGCGACCCCGGGGTCGAGCGCGGCGGCATCCCCGTCAGCTACAGCCACTTCTCCCCCCGCCTCGGCTTCGCGTGGGACGTGTTCGGCGACGGCAAGACCTCCCTGCGCGGCGCGGTCGGCCTGTTCTACGGCAGCCTCTCGGGTAACGAGTGGAACACGATGACCAACTTCCAGCCCTTCTCGACCCGGCTCACCTTCTCGAACATCAACCCCAAGACGGACGCGAACGGGGTGCCGCTCGGGGCGTCGCTCAGCAACCCCTACAGAGCCTTCGTCGGCGGCAACCCGTTCCCCTACAGGGGGCAGTTCACCACGGGCGGCGGCCTCTTCCCGGTCGCGTCGGACTTCAAGTGGCCCCACTCCATCCAGATGAACCTTTCCGTCCAGCGGCAGTTGACCAGAACCCTGACGGTGGGCGCGGCCTACGTCGGCACGCGCAGCTCCAACCTGCCCTTCGCGCGCGACGTGAACTACCCGGTCTTGACGCCGACCGCCACCGCCGCCGGGGCGAACGTCCTCGCGCGGCGGCCCAACCCGGCCTTCGGCGCGGTGCTGCTCCTGCAATCCGACCAGACCGCCTCCTACGACGCCATGCAGCTCACGAGCAACATGCGCATGAGCCGCCACGTCAGCTTCAACGCCTTCTACACCTACAGCAAGACCCTCGACAGCGCGCAGCTTCAGAACAACACCACGCAGGGCGGGGCCGAGAACTTCAGCAAGCTCTTCTTAGACAAAGGCCGGGCCGACACCGACCAGCGCCACGTCTTCGCCATGAGCATGAATTACCAGCCCGACTACTTCAAGCGCGGCAGCGTCGCCGCCATGTTCTTCAACGGGTGGAGCATCGCGCCCATCCTCAAGCTGCGCAGCGGCCTCCCGTTCACCGTCACCAACGGCAACGTGGACGCCAACCTCGACGGCAACACCAACGACCGCGCCCAACTGATCGGCGACCCGCACATCAACAACCCGACGGCCCAGATGTGGTTCAACACGGCGGCCTTCGTCCAGAACAAGGTAGTGACGGGCGTGGCGGTTGACGGCAACGCGCCGCGCAACCTCCTCGACGGCCCGGGCTACCGGAACGTTGACCTCGCCATCTCGCGCGACTTCCGCCTGGGCGAGCGCTTCAAGCTGCGCTTCCGGGGCGAGGCCACCAACGTCTTCAACATGGTCAGCCTCGGGCAGCCGGGCGCCTCCGTGCCTTCGGGCGCGACTTCGGCCACCTTCGGCGTCATCACTTCGGCCAGCCCGATGCGCAAGCTTCAGTTCGGCGTGCGGCTGAGCTTCTGAGGCAGACTGCGGAACTCGAATCCGCGGGGGGCGCGATGCCTTCGCATTTGCATCGCGCCCCCCGCCCAATCGCCGACGGTCGAAGTCAAGAGATGCTGAACGCGCAACCAGTCGAAGCGGCGGCGACGACCGAGGCCGGGTTCAAGCTCCGCGGGCTGCGCTGGTGGATCGTCGGGCTCATCTTTCTCGCCACGCTCATCAACTACGTAGACCGGCTGACCATCTCCGTCCTGGCCCCGGCCATCACACGCGACCTCGGCCTGACCAACACGGAGTTCGGCGGCATCCTGACCTGGTTCCTGCTGGCGTACACCATCAGCCAGGGGCTCTCTGGAAAGCTCTACGACCGCGTCGGCACCAAGCGCGGCTTCGTCTATTCGATCACGCTCTGGTCGTTCGCCGCGATGGCGCACGCGTTCGCGCGCGGCCTGGCGAGCCTCAGCGTCTTTCGTTTCGTCCTCGGGCTCGGCGAGGCCGGCAACTGGCCCGGCGCCGCGAAGACCGTGGCCGAATGGTTCCCCGTCCGCGAGCGCGCGCTGGGGATGGCCGTCTTCAACAGCGGGGCCGCCATCGGCTCCGTGGTCGCGCCGCCCCTCATCGTCTGGCTCAGCCTGACCTACGGTTGGCAGACGACGTTCATCGTGACGGGAGCGTTAGGCTTCGCATGGCTGGCGTTGTGGCTCCTCTTTTATCAAACGCCCGACTGTCATAAGTGGCTGAGCGAGCGGGAACGCAGGCTCATCCGCGAGGGACAGCAGGACGACGACGCGAAGTCTCTTGCCGCGGGACAGTCCGCGCCGCTCGGGTGGCGAGAGCTGCTTCGCTACCGGGAGGTCTGGGCGATCATCCTGTCGAGGTTTTTGACCGACCCGGTCTGGTGGCTCTACATCAGCTGGCTGCCGAAATATCTCGCCGACGCGCGCGGCTTCTCGCTGGCTAAGATCGGCCTCTTCGCATGGGTGCCTTACGTCGCCGCCGACGCCGGCAGCCTTTCGGGCGGCTGGCTGTCCGGCCACTTAATCAAGCGCGGTTGGAGCGTGAACCGCGCGCGGAAGCTCGTCATCCTGATCGCCGCGCTGTTGATGCCCGCCGGCATCTTCGCGGCCTTCGCGGACGACGCGATGGTCGCGCTCGCTCTAATCGGCGTCGTGCTTTTCGGGTTTCAGGTCTGGATCAACAACGTGCAGACCTTGCCGAGCGATCTCTTCCCCGACCGGGCGGTCGCCTCCGTGGCCGGTCTGGGCGGGACGGGCGCCGGCATCGGCTCGATGATTTTCACTTTAGGTACGGGCTGGGTCGTGGATCACTTCTCCTACGTGCCCGTGCTGGTCGCGGCCGGCCTGCTCGCCCCCTTCGGGACTCTGATTCTGTTCGCGCTTTCGGGTCGCATCGGGCGCGTCCGCCTGAAGCCGCCGCTGACCGTCGCCGGTAGTTGAAGGCATTTCAAGGGAGCAACTGTGGAGACTTCTTTCGACCTGAACGGGAGGGTGGCGCTCGTCACGGGCGCGTCCTCGGGAATAGGCAGGGCCACCGCCGAGGCTCTGGCCGCGAGCGGCGCGCGGGTAGCCATCAACTTCCACCGCAACCGGGCGGGGGCCGAAGCGGCGCGCGCGGAGATAGTCGGCCGCGGGGGCACGGCCATCGCGGTTCAGGCGGATGTCACGCGGGCGGGCGAGGTGCAGTCGCTCGTCGAACAGACAAACGCCGAACTCGGCCCCGTAGACATTTTAGTCAACAACGCCGGCTCGCTGGTCGAGCGCCTGCGGATTCTGGAGCTGACCGAAGAGCGCTGGGACGAGGTGATCGACCTCAACCTCAAGAGCGCCTTCCTCTGCTGCAAGGCGGTGGCCGGCTCGATGATGGAACGCCGGGCGGGCGCGATCATCAACGTCTCTTCCATCGCCGGGCGCAACGGCGGGGCGCTCGGCTCAATTCATTACTCGGCGGCGAAGGGCGGCCTCATCACTTTCACCAAAGGCTTATCGAAAGAGCTGGCGCCCTTCGGCGTGCGCGTCAACGCCGTCTCGCCGGGGGTGATCGACACCCCCTACCACGAACAGTTCTCGTCGCCCGAGATGATGAAGACCTACGCGGGCATGATTCCGCTGGGCAGGGTCGGGACGCCCGCCGAGGTCGGCCAGGTCATCTGCTTCCTCGCCTCAGACGCGGCCGGCTACCTCGTCGGCGAGACGATTGAGATCAACGGCGGCATGTTGATGGACTGATGATCGGGAGCCAGATGAACAACTACCGGCGGCGCTTGTTACTAATCGCGCTGGCGCTCGCTTCCGGCATCATGCCGGTCGTCACGCTCCTGGCCCAGGACGCGCGCGAGTTGGAGCAGGAGCGCGCCGCGAGCAGGAAGCTCAAGGGCGAGCACCCCCTGGTCGAGCTGATGCGGACGCGCAAGTCCGCCCTGCGGCCCGAGCTGTTGGGAGTCCACCCGCGTGTCTACGTGACCGACGCCGAGCTTGACGTTCTACGCCAGCGCGCTCGCACCACGCACCGCGAACTCTGGCAGCAGGCCCTCGGTCAAATTCGCGCTCTCAACACCAACCCGCCGCCCCCGCCCGCCGAAGAGCGCCGCGCGCAGAATGAAGTCGGCCTCGGGATTGCCGAGGCCGCCCTCGCTTACAAAATCGAAGGCGACAAAAAATACCTCGACGCCGCCAAGCGGTACATGGACGCCGCCGTCTCTTACGAGGTCTGGGGCTACAGCTTCAACAAGCCGAACGTTGACCTCGCCGCCGGCCACCTGCTCTACGGCCTCGGCTGGGGCTACGACCTGCTCTACCACGACCTCAGCGAGACGGAACGCGCGCGCTACCGCGAGAAGCTCGCGAAGCAGGCGCGCCTGATGTACGACTTCTTCAAGCCGAAGCCGGGGAAGACCTACGCCTACAGCCAGAACCACACCTTCATCCCCATCTCCGGCCTCGGCGTCGCGGCCTACGCGCTCTACGACGAGGAGAAGGACGCGCCCGAGTGGGCCAGGCTCGCGCGCGCGATCTTCGACCGCACGCTGGCGACCTACACGCCGGACGGCTACTACTACGAGGGCTTCGAATACTGGATTTTCTCGACGCCCTGGCTCGTGCATTACATGGACGCGCACCTGCACGCGACGGGCGAAGACCTCTTCGACCTCCCCGGCCTCCGCCACACGCACGAGTACGTCGCGCACTCGATGCTGCCTTCGGGGCAGTACGTCTTCGACTTCGGCGACGTGTTCGAGGGGCCGCTCACGCGCGCCGGGCGCGGCGAAGAGTACCCGCGCACGCACCCCGGCGGACACTTCCACACGAACTACAACCTGCTCTACCGACTGGCCTCGCGCTTTCGCAGCGGCGAAGCGCAGGGCGTGGCCCTCTGGCTCAAATCGTTGGGGCAGGTCAACGCGGAGGACTACTGGTCGCTCCTCTGGTACGACCCCGGAGTGAAGCCCGTCCCGATTGAGCGACAGCCGACTTCTCACTACTTCCCCGACCACGAGGTCGTCTACTGGCGTAGCGGCTGGACACCAACGGCGACGGCTTTCGCTTTTAAAGCCGGCCCGCCCGAAGGCCATCACGCCGCCGAACAGCTCAGACAGTTCTCCGACTGGCGTCTCTCTTCGGGGCACGCCCACCCGGACGCGAACAGCTTCATCATCTACGCGCGCGGCAAGTATCTGACGGGCGATTCGGGTTACGCGGGCGTGCCCCTCACGGCGCACCACAACACCGTCCTCGTTGACGGGCGCGGGCAGGGCAAGGAGGGCGGGGGCCACGACGCTTTCGACGGCTTCCCCTACGACCGGCTTAATCAGATTCGCATCACGGAGGCGCAACTCGGCGCGGACTCGGCGGTCGTGCGCGGCGACGCGACGGCCGCTTACGACGAAGGGCTCAGCCTCACGCGCTTTGTCCGGGAACTGAAATTTACGGAGGGCGGCGGCTTCACCGTCACGGACGACCTACAGGCGCGGCGGCCCGTCCGCTTCACTTCGCTTTTGCACGCGGACGAGCGCATCGACAAACTGGACGGGGGGAGTTTCGCCTTCGACGCAGGGGGCGTCAGACTGCTCGTCTCGCCCGAAGCGGGGGCGGCCGGTGAGACCACCGCGGTTGAAGATAATGAGTTGACGGCGCCCGGCCCTCCCGGCGCCGTCGATAAGGGCGAGCGGCAGGTGCGCGGTCGTCGTCTCGCTATCTCGACGAGCGCGCCCGTCACTCAAGCCACCTTCCGCCTGCGTCTTAAAGTTGAAGGCGGCGCTCAGGCAGACCACACGCATCGTTGACCGAAGACGCCCGCGCCCGCGGCTCACTCATTTAACGCACCCCGGCTCGGCGGACGCCGCGCCCTCGGCGGCGAGCGGCGCGAGGCCGTACTTGCTAAGCAGCGCGTTGAGGGCCGGCACCGCGCTGGTCTCCGCGCCGCGCAGCCGCGCGAGCCCCGCGCGCAGAGACTCGCACGACTCCTTCACGCGCGCGCCCGCCGTCTCCGGCGGGCGCGCGTCGCCGCTCTCGACCATCGACATGTAGCGCGACAGGTCGCGGTTGACCGAGCCGAGCCCGGGCGTCTCGCCCGCCCCATCCGCGACCGCTTCGAGTTCCTTGTCCAGCGCCGCCGCCGCTTCGGCCGCGTCCTTCGCGCCCGGGTCGCCGGAAAGCTTCTTCAACCTCTCGGCCAACTCGGCGCGCAAAGACGTTACCGCCTCGTAAGAGTCGTGACTGGCGCGCATCATCTCCGACATCTCGTCCGCGAGTTCGAACTGTGCCGCGAGGTCTCCGGGCGCGACGCGCACGCGCGGGTCTAAGGTGACGGCGAGCGTCTGCCGGTAAGTCTCGCCGTCAACGGTCAACAACACTTCGTAGTTGCCGGGGACGACCAGAGGCCCCTGCGGCTGGCGGCGCGGCGTCTCGCCGGGGACTGCGTGATCCGGCAGTGTGTACTCGACGTAGTCGAGGCGCCGGCCGTAGAAGCTGAACGGAAGTGCGAGCGGGTCGGGCAGGCGCAAGTCCCACACGAACCGGTTGAGGCCGGGCTTCGCCGTGAGCGCCGCCGGCGGCGCGAACCAGTAATCGGGCACGTTCGCAGGGGCGCCGCCCGGCGCGGGCGGCGCGCTGGTAAAGCGACGCAGCACGCGGCCGCGCGGGTCTCGAATCTCAAGCGACACTTCGCGCGCGGGCGACTTCAGATAGTAGTCGATGATCGCGCCGTCGGGCGGGTTCTCGCCCGCGGGCGTCTCCCTCTCAAGCGGCGTCTCCTGCCAGTTGTCCCAACGCACGCGCACCGCCGCCTTCGGGCGGAAGAGTTGCGCGCGCCGGTCGGCGTTCGCGCCGAGCTGGCGCAGCGGCGAGAGGTCGTCGAGAATCCAGAGGCCGCGCCCGTAGGTCGCCGCGACGAGGTCGCCCGCGTGGACGGACAGGTCGCGCACGGGCGAGGTCGGGAGGTTGAATTGAAGCGGCCGCCACGCGTCGCCCGAGTCGAAGGAGACGAACACGCCCTTGTCCGTGCCGGCGTAGAGGAGCCCCTTGCGCTCCCGGTCTTCGCGGACGACGTGCAGGTGCCCGCGCTCGGGCAGCCCCGTCACAATCTTCTGCCAGGTGCGGCCGCCGTCCCTCGTGCGGAAGGCGTAGGGGCTCAGGTCGCCGCGCGGGCCGAAGGCGACGGCGTAGGCGGTCTCGGCGTCCGCGGGCGAAGGCTCGATGCGCGTGAAGCTTGAGCCCTCGGGCAGGCCCGGCGGCGTCACCTCGCGCCACGACTTGCCGTCGTCGGGCGTGAGCTGCACGAGCCCCGTGCTCGTGCCGACCCAGATTTCGCCGGCGCGCACCGGCGAAGGCGCGATCTCACGAATCACGCCCGCCGGCGGCCCGCCCGACTGCGACTCTTCTCCCTCTTCCCCTCCCTCGCGTTCCGACTCCGCGCTCTCGACGTGGCCCGTGCGCGCGGGCGTGCCCGAGGGCTTCGGCGCCGGCTGCTGCGTCGCCGCCTTCAGGGTCAGGTCGGGGCTCAACTCGCGCCAGGTCTTCGCGCCGTCGTCGGAGGCGAGCAGGCTCTGCATGCCGACGTAGAGCGTCCGGCGGTCTGTGGGCGAGAAGGCGAGCGGCGTCTCCCAGGCGTAACGGTGCTTCGGGCTCGGGATGAAGACCGTGGAGATTTGGCCCGTCCTCCGGTCGAGGCGGATGACGGTGCCGTACCAGCCGACGGAGTAGACGAGGTTCGTGTCGCGCGGGTCGGGCGCGACGTAGCCGCTCTCGAACGCGCCCGTCGAGAACCAGTCGCGGAAGGTGATGCGGCCGTAGTCGCTCCGGTTCGGCACGGCGACCGAGCCGCTGTCCTGCTGCGCCGCGTAGGCGTGGTAGGGGAACTCGTCGTCCGTGATGACGTGGTAGAGCTGCCCCGTCGGCTGGTTGTACCAGAGGCTCCAGGTGCGGCCGTCGTCGAGCGTGACGGTCGCGCCCTGATCCGTCCCCATCAGCATCCTTCGCGGGTCGCGCGGGTCGATCCAGAGGACGTGGTCGTCCTCGCCGCTCGGCGTCCCCTTGAACGCCTCGAAGGTCTTCCCGCCGTCGGTCGAGCGGTAGGTGGAGGTCTGCATCACGTAGACCGTCTCGGGGTCGCGCGGGTCTGCGTACGTGTGGCCGAAGAACCCGCTCCCGACGACGCGCGGGTCGGCGGTCGCGCGCGCCCAACTCCCGCCGCCGTCGTCCGAGCGGAAGAGGCCCTGATTCATGATCGCGTAGACGCGCCCCTCCTTAGCCGCGGCCGCGACGCCGATGCGCCCGCGCCCGCCCTCGGGCAGCCCCGCGCCGCTCAGCTGTCGCCACGTCTCGCCGCCGTCCGTAGACTTGAAGATGTTTGACTCGGCCGGGGGCCGCTTGTCGTTCGGGTTGCCGGCGCGGCCCGCCCACGACGCGGCGTAGACGGTGCGTGCGTCGCCGGGCGCGGCGCACATGTCCGCGATGCCGGCGCGTTCGCCCGTCGAGAGAACCTGCCGCCAGTTCTTCCCGCCGTCCGCCGTCCGGTAGACGCCGCGCGCGGCGCCCGAGACGGGGTCGCCGAGCGAGCCGACGAGGACGACGTTCGGGTCGCGCGGGTCAACGATGATCGAGTAGATGTAGCGGGTGTCGCGCAGGCCGACGTTAGCCCACGTCGCGCCGCCGTCGGTCGATTTATAAACGCCGTCGCCCTCCGTCTCCTCGCCCGTCCCGACGTAGACGATCTCGGGGTTCGACGGCGCGAGCGCGAGCGCCCCGACGGACGAGACGCGCGCGGCGTCGAAGACGGGCTCCCAGACCACCCCGCCGTCGGTCGTCTTCCAGACGCCGCCGCCCGGGGTCGCCATGTAGTAGACGGCGGGCCGGTCGGGGATGCCCGCGACCGCGGTCACGCGCCCCGCGCGGTGCGGCCCGATAAGTCGCCAGCGCAGCGCCGAGTAGTCGCCCTGGTCGTACTGCTGCCCCGCCGCGAGACCCGCCGCGCCGAAGGCGCACGCGAGCAGGAGCACGGCGCGTCGTGAAAGCGATAGAAGCTTCATAACGTCGCTCACTATTACCCTTCTCATTGACCTCTTACGGCGACTTGTAAACTGCCCCGCCCTTCATCACGAAGCGCACGCGTCGCAGCGCCGAGACCTCGCGGGTCGGGTCGCCTTCGACCGCGATCAGGTCGGCCAGCAGCCCCGCCTTCACGCGCCCGACCTTGTCGTCCATGCGCAGGACGCGCGCGTCCACTGACGTGGCCGAGCGCAGCGCGTCGAGCAGGGGCATGCCGAAGTTGACCATCGCCTCGATCTCGCGCGCGTTGTCGCCGTGTGCGAAGACGCCCACGTCGCTGCCGCTCGCGATGGTCACGCCCGCCTGGAGTGCGGCCTGGAAGACCTCGCGCTTGTGCGCTTCGTTCCCGCGGCTGGCAATGGCGAGCGTCGGGCAGAGCGCCGTGCCGCGCTCCTTCATCAGTCTGAAGGCCTCCGGCGTGCCGCCGTCGCCGTGCTCGATGGTGTCCACGCCGGCGAGTATGGCGCGGCGCATCCCTTCGGTCGTGGTCGCGTGCGCCGCCACGGGGACGCCCGCGCTGTGTGCGACCTCGACCGCCGTCTTCAACTCGTCGAGCGTAAAGGTCGGGGCGGCCTGTCCCCTTCCCCAGCGGTAGTCCGCGTAGAGCTTGACCCAGTCGGCACCCTTGCCGATCTGCTCGCGCACGGCCCGCACTAAGCCTTCGGGGCCGTCGGCCTCTTGCGCGCCCTGCGGCACGTCCCATTCGGGCGCGTAACCCTTCGGCGCGTAAGAGCCCGTCGCCACGATGGCGCGCGTCGCCACGAGCATCCGCGGGCCGGGGATGATGCCCTGTTCGACGGCCTGCTTCAGCCCCACGTCGGCGAAGCCCGCGCCTTCGGTGCCGAGGTCGCGGACGGTCGTGAACCCCGCGAGCAGGGTGTTGCGCAGGTGGTTGGTGGCTCGGGCCACCCGCAGACTCAGCGCCTCGCGCGCCACCTGGTCGGCCCAGGGCGTCTCGCTGTACGGGTGCAGCATGACGTGCGAGTGCGCCTCGATGAGACCGGGCAGCAGCGTCAGGCCGGGCAGGTCGGTGATCTTTGCGTCGGCGGGGGCACGGACTTCGCCCGCCGGCCCGACGGCCTCGATGCGCTCGCCGCGCACGAGCACCACCCAGCCGTCGTGCAACTGCGCGGACTCGCCGTCGAAGACGCGCGCGGGCTTGAGCAGGTAGACGGCTTCGGGCTGAGCCGCCGCCGTCGTCACTTGGGCCGAGCCGATGGGACTTGCAAGCATAGAGCACAGGAGGAGCAGGGGCACGTAGCGCATGTTCGTCACCTTCCGTCTATTTCGCCCGCGGGTCGGCGCTCAGGTGCAACGGCTGCGTGTAGCTCCTGCCGCCGACGGTGAGCTTCACCGTATAGTCCCCGGGCGGCACCGGCGCCACCCCGCGCCCGCCGAAGACCGCCGCGCCGCCGCGCTGACTGCTGTCGGCGGGCGGGGGCGGGCGGAAGTCCCACGCCCAGCGGTGCAGGCCGGCCGAGGCCGGGAGCGTCGGTTGGACGCGCACCCAAGAGGCGGGAATGTCGAGCTTGTCCGGATCGACCGGCGTCGGCTTCTCCTCGCTTGAGTAGAGCCGGACGGTCTTCCCGTCCGCGCCGAGTATCTCCAGCGTGACCGGCCCCGACGCCGCGCTCTTCAAGTAGTAGTCGATGAACGCGCCGTAAGGAGGATTCTCCGCCAAAGGCTCGTCGCGCGGCTGCGGCGTGCCGTTCTCGCTGTAGAGCGGGACGATGAAGGCGTCGGCCGGCCGGAAGAGGAACGCGTCGGAGTTGAAGACCTCCGCGCCCGTCTGCCGCAGCGGCGAGATGTCGTCAATCACCCAGAAGCCCCTGCCGTGCGTCGCCAACACGAGGTCGTTATCCTTCACAACCAAATCACGCACAGAGACCGGCGGCAGGTTGAGTTGGAGCGACTGCCAGTGGTCGCCGTCGTCGAAGGAGACGAAGACGCCCAGCTCCGTCCCCGCGAAGAGCAGGCCACGCCGCCGCGGGTCTTCCTTGAGCGTCTGCAAGTAGACGCCCGCGGGCAAGCCGCTCGTAATACTCTGCCACGTCTTGCCGCCGTCGCGCGTGCGGTAGGCGTGCGGCTCGTAGTCTTCGAGCCGGTGGCGGTCGATGGCCGCGTAAGCCTCCTCCACTTCGAAGTGCGAGGCGTCCATCATCACGACCTTGCTCCACGCCGTCAGCTCGGGCGGCGTGACGTTGCGCCAGGTCTTCCCGTCGTCGTCAGTCCTGTGGATCAACCCGTCGTCGGTGCCGACCCAGATTGTCTGCGCGCGCAGCGGCGACGGCGCGATGGTGTAGATGACGCCGCGCCGCTTTCCTTCGGGCGCGTCCGCGGCCGTCGCGGCGTCGAGGTTCGGCGGGGCGCCGGGGTCTTCGCGCGTGAGGTCTGGACTGATCTGCGTCCAGCTCTCGCCGCCGTCCGTCGTCTTGAAGAGGAACTGGTCGCTGAAGTAGAGCGCGTGCGGGTCGGCCTGCGAGAAGACCAGGGGCAGCGTCCAGGTGTGGCGCGCGGTGTTCGCGGGCAGGCTCCGTTCGGGCGAGACGTTGACGATCTCGCCCGTCGTGACGTTGCAGCGCGTGACGCGCCCGCCGAAGAGTATCTCGGGGTGGAGCGGGTCGGGCGCCGTGTAGTCGCTCTCGCCGCCCGCGCAGACGGGTCGCCAGTCGTGCGCGGAGATTTCCGCGAGGCTGCTGCGCGAGGGCACGCCGACCGAGCCGCTGTCCTGCTGCGAGCCCGTCGCCCAGTACGGGAAGCGCGCGTCGGCCGCGACGTGGTACAGCTCGGCGGTCGGCTGGTTGTACCAACTGCTCCAGGTGCGCGCGCCGTCCACGGTCACGACCGCGCCCTGGTCGCTCCCGAGAATCATGCGCCGCGGGTCGTCGGGGTTAATCCAGAGCTGGTGGTAGTCGTCGCCGCCGGGCGCGCCCCGGATGGCCGTCCACGTCTTGCCCGCGTCGGTCGAGCGGTAGAGCGAGGTGTTCGAGACGTAGACCGTGTCGGCGTTCTTCGGGTCTACGTTGACCTTGCAAAAGTACCAGCCGCGCCCCCAGATGCGCGCCTCGTTCGAGACGAGCGTCCAGGTCGCGCCGGCGTCGTCCGAGCGGTAGAGCCCGCCCGCCTTCGCGTCCACGATGGCGTAGACGCGGCTGCGCATCGACGGCGCGACGGCGAGCCCCACACGCCCCAGACGTTCCGAAGGCAGTCCGCCGGTCAACTGCGTCCAGCTGTCGCCGCCGTCCGTAGACTTGAAGACGCCCGCGCCCGGCCCGTACGAAGGCGGGTAGATGCTCCACGGCGGCCGCCGCGTGTTCCAGAGCGACGCGTAAACGACCTTCGAGTCCGAAGGGTCGAACGCCAGGTCGGCCGCGCCCACGTCGTCACCCTTGAAGAGAACCTTCTGCCACGTCCTGCCGCCGTCGCGCGTGCGGTAGACGCCGCGCTCCGGGTTCGCGCCGTAGGCGTGGCCGAGCGCCGCGACGAAGACGACGTTGGGGTCGCGCGGGTCGATGACGATGCGGCTGATCTGCCGCGTGCCTTCGAGACCGAGGTGCTGCCACGTCGCGCCCGCGTCCGACGAACGGTACATCCCGTTGCCGTATGAAATCTGCGAGCGCATGTCGGCCTCGCCCGTGCCGACGTAGACGACCTGCGGGTTCGAGGGCGCGACCGCCACCGCCCCGATGGAAGCGACGGGCTGGGAGTCGAAGACCGGCGCCCACGTCCGCCCCGCGTTGACGGTCTTCCAGACGCCGCCGCCGACCGAGCCGAAGTAGAAAGTCTCCGGCTCCGTCCTGGCGCCGGCCACCCCGTTCACGCGCCCGCCGCGGAACGGGCCGAGCAGCCGCCAGCGGAGGCTTGAGTAGAAACCCGGGTCAACCTGCCGCGCGGCCGCGGCGAAAGGGCAAGAGAGCATGACCGCGGCGAATAACGCGGCGAGTCCCCGGCGCCGGTGCGCCGCGGCAAGGCGTGCAATCATCTTAGTGACGACCATCATTCCCCTTCCGACCTTCCACGTAAACCGCATCTTGTCCATGAAAAGAGATATATGCTGGCCGCACTCAGAAGGCAAGGGCTTAACCCGTCGGGGCGGGCGCCATCTCACGCGCGGGGTTTTGCCGCGCCGGCCGCACCGCTTAAAATGCGTGTGCAAACGCTCTCGCACTTCCGACTTCTAAGGACAAGCCGAATGGAAACGCAAGAAGGGGTCATCCTGCTCGACCCGCACCCGCGCCCGGTCGATCTCATCTTCAGCCCGGAGGACAAGGCGCGGCTCGAACGGCTCGGGCGCGTCGTCTGGCACGACGGGTCGCCCGCGCCGGACGAGCACGTCGAGAAGTACCTGCCCGAGGCGGTCGCCATCATCGGGCAGACGCCGATGCCGCGCGAGCGCCTTGAGCGCGCGCCCCGCCTGCGCCTGATCGCCAACGTCGAGAGCAACTTCCTGCCGAACGTGGACTACGAGGAGTGCCACCGGCGGAACATCCACGTCGTCGCCACCGGCCCCGTCTTCGCGCAGCCCGTCGCCGAGATGGCGCTCGGGATGGCGCTCGCCTGCGCGCGGCGCATCCACGAGGCGGACGCGGCCGTCCGCCGCGGCCACGAGTCGCTCTACGGCGAGGCCGACAACTACGACTCATTCCTGCTTAAAGGTAAGACGCTCGGGCTGCTCGGCTGCGGCAACCTCGGCCGCGCGCTGCTGCCGCTGCTCCGGCCCTTCTCGCGCGACATCGTCGTGCACGACCCGTGGATTCACCCGAGCGTGCTGCGCGAGCTGGGCGCGGAGCCCGTCGGCTTCGACGAGTTGTTCGCGCGCGCGCGTGTGCTCTTCGTGCTCGCCGCGACGACGACCGAGAACCAGGGCGCCATCGGCGCGCGGCAGTTCGGCGCGATGCAAAAGGGCTCGGTCTTCGTCCTCGTCAGCCGGGCCGGCGTCGTGGACTTCGAAGCGATGCTCGACGCGGCCGCGTCCGGCCGCATCCGCGTCGCCGTGGACGTTTTCCCCGAAGAGCCGATCCCCGCCGGCCACCGCGCGCGGCGCACGCCCAACACACTGCTCTCGGCGCACCGCGCCGGCAACATCCCCGAAATCTGGCCCGGCATGGGCTCGATGGTCGTGGACGATCTCGAACTCGTCCTGCGCGGGCTCCCGCCGCAGCGCTGCCAGCGCGCCGCCCCCGAGACGGTCTCCCGCCTGCGCAGCAAGCCCATCTCCTGAACCGCCGAACGCTGAACGTTGAACTGAAAGGCAAAGGTTTTCAGTCCGACGTTCATTGTTCCTACTTCATCGTTACCCGCGTGCCTCTACCGCGTGAGGGCGAATTCGGGGCCGTCCGCGCCGTCGCCATCCAGGAGGCGTAGTCCGTCCCGCGCCCGCCCGCGAGCAGAGGGTCTGCCTTCGAGAAGCCGGGCTCGCGGTTCGGGTCGGCGATGCCGCCGACGGGCACGTCGCGCCCGCCGTTGTAGAAGGTGTTGTCCGCGTGGTCGAAGCCCGAGACCTTCACGCCCCCGCCCGACAGTTGATAAAGCATCGTCTCGTCCACGACGCCCGAGAGGACGAAGACGTTGTCGCGCAGCGTGAGCCCCCGGGTCAGCGTCAGGCGCAAGCTCCTCCCGCACCCCTTGGGCCTGCTCTCCACTTCGTTGCCCGGCCGGACGAGCAGCACGCCGCGCTCGCCGATGCCGACGAACGTGTTGTTGACGACCGTCGCGTCCTTCGCCGCCCAGATCGCCACGGGCTCGACGGGCCGCTCGCCCGGCCGCGTCGAGACGACGAGGTTGTCGCGCGCCGTCATCCCGTACGACTCGAAGCGCGCGAATGAGCAAGGGCGGCCGTGCCGGCCGTCGATGAAGAGGTCGGGGTCGGTCGAGCCGCCGGAGAAGGCCGCGCCGGAGTTGTCCACGAAGACGTTGGCCTCGACGAGCACGCGCCGCCCTCCGCCCTTCGAAACGACGCCGCGGTGGCTGTTGCGGATGACGTTGCGCCGCACGACGGCGTCGTCCACGCACGGCAGGTCAACGGCGGGCTTGCGCTGCGCGTTCTTCCCGTCGAAGAGTTCGTTGTCTTCAATCGTGATGTGGTGCGCCTGGTTGAACTTGACGAGGTAAAGCCTGTCGTCGTCCTGCAAAGGGTCGTAGTCGGGCGTGCAGCCGGCGGGCGGGCAGTCGTAGTGAATCCTTGAGTTGCGGACGGTGATGTAGCTCGTCCAGAGCGAGCGGTCGTACCACGCGGCCGTGTGTCGGCCGGGCGGGTCGTTCGTCTTAACTTTATTGAACTCGTCCTCCGGCTCGTAGACGCTATCGCCGTGGACGCCGTTGCGGCGCCGGTTAATCTTCTTGCCGGCGGCATTCGTGTAGTAAGGGTTCGGGAAGATGTCGAAGCCGTCCACGACGATGCCGCGGGCGAGGTGGAAGCTCACCGAGTCTATGATGACCCCGCGCGGCGTCTCGGCGCGGATGGTGAGCGGGCGCGCGGGGTCGTAGCGGTAGATTCCGATTGTGTCGGGCCGCGCCGGGTCGGGGACGGGCCGGCGCGGGTCGCCCGACTCCAACTTGTCACTCATCGTCAGGGTGAGGGAGAGCCTGCCCCATTGCGCCGCCTCGCCCGCCTTTCGGTAGTCGCCGTTCTTCGCGACGACCGTGTCGCCGCTCCCGACGTGCTTGAGGGCGACGCGCCAGGATTTATAAGGTCTCGTGTAGCTCCCGTCGCCGCGCGCGTCGTCGCCGTCGAGCAGGTGGACGTAGACGGTCTTCCCTTTCGCCTGCGCGCCCGCGCAAGCGGCGCACAGGAGGAGCGACGCGAGCGCCCATTTTAAAAAGGAGCTATTCAACCGACACCCTTTCGCCGACGCCCCGGCTCACCTGCCGGCCGGCGCCGCCGCGCCGACCCAGCGCCCGCCGAGCATGACGCGGCGGACGTTGCGCATGTTCGAGATGTTGGCGAGCGGGTCGCCCTCCACGAGCAGGAGGTCTGCGAGCTTGCCCGCCTCGACGCTCCCCAGGCGGTCTTCGCTGTGGAAGAAGTGCGCGTTCTCCCAAGTGCCCGCGACGATTGATTCCATCGGCGTCAGGCCGCTCTCGACGAGCAACTCCAGCTCGCGCTGGTAGGCCCACCCGCGCTCGGCGTGCGGTACGGCCGAGTGCGAGCCGACGACGACGTGCGCGCCCGCGCGCTTCGCACGCAGCACGAACTCCTCCATGCGCTTGAAGGCGCGGACGTGCATTTCGGTCGTCTCCTTGTCGCCGCGCTGCCGCTCGAAGACGGCGAGCGTCGGCGAGACGAAGGTGCCGCGCTCGACGATCAGGCGGAAGAGGTCGCGCGCGCGCGGCGAGTTCAGGTCAATCTTGTCCCACATCTCGTAGCGCCCCTCGCTCCGCGCGCCGTTGTCGGCGAGCACCTTCTGCCGGTACTTCTCCGCCTCGCGCGTCGGCGTCAGGGCCGTGCCGAAGGAGGTGGCGTGCTCGACGCCGTCCACGCCCGCGCGGATGGCGTCGCCCGCGTCAACTATTTCGAGGTGCGAGGTGACGGGCAGGCCGCGCGCGTGCGCCTCCTCGCAGAGGACGCGGATGAGCCCGAGTGGGAGGCGGAAGTAGACCTTGAAGCCGGTCGCGCCCTGCGCGGCGAAGCGCGCGACGCCGGCGCGCACCTCGTCCGCGTCGCGCACGATGTAGGAGTCCGAAGGGTAGGCGGCGGGCGGCGAGTCGAAGTGCGGCCCCATCAGGAAGAGGCGCGGGACGGGCGCGGCGGCGGCGCGCGCCACGTCGTAAGCCTCGATCCACTGGCCTGGGTCGCGCACGGAGGTCACGCCGTGCGAGAGGTAGAGCGCGGGCAGCGGGTCGTCGCCGTCGATGTGGAAGTGCGCGTCGAGCAGGCCGGGCAGCAGCGTCATCCCGCGCGCCTCGAAGACCTCCGCGCCCGCGGGGACTCGCACGGCAGAGCGCGGGCCGACCGCGACGATGCGTTCGCCGCGCACGACGACCGCGGAGTCGCGGACGGGTGCGCCGCCGCGTCCGTCGATCAGGGTCGCGCCGACGATGGCGATGGTGTGATTCGGGTCTGCCTTCAACACCTGGTTGACCTCGACGAGTTGACGACGCCTGGCGGGCGTGCGCGCCGCCGCGCGGCCCCGGCCCTGCGCCGAGACGACGCCACACAGCAGCAGCACGCACAGGGCCGCCGAAACACTTCCGCGGATCATTCTCATCATCATTATGGGAACCCGAAAGCTATTCCTGTTTGAGTAGGTGGACGCGGAGTCGGCCGTCGCGCTGCCCCTTGAAGGAGGGTAGGTAGAGGACGCCCGCGCCGTTCGTCATCGCCGTCTGCTGCCAGGCGGGGACGCCGTTGTAGAGGCCGCCGCGCCAGTTGGCCCGCCCGCCCGTCAGTTGCAATTCGTACTTCGCGTTTGGGCGCAGGCCAGTCACGAGAAGCGCGCTCGACTCCACGTCCGGCACCGTCACCTCGCCGTCCGCTACACGGCCGTCAACCGCGGCGAAAACGGCGAGCACGCCTCCCTCTATGACCGCGCCCGTCAGGCCCTCGCCGTCGGCCAGCTCGACCCGCCGCACGCGCAACGCGCCGCGGTCGCCGATCTCCATGACGTTGAGGAAGAGGTCTTCCTTCGCCGCCTTCGTCGGCGAGACCTCGACGCGCCAGTGCGCGGGGACGACGGCGCGCGTGTTCGACTGAAGGAGCTTATCGAAATCCTCCCCCCAGAAGGTCTTCCACATCCGCCGCAGGTACGGGTCTTCGGGGAGCGGCCCGCCCTCGGGCGGGTCGAGCGGCCAGTTCTGCCCCGAGCCCCACGCGCCGCCGCGCTCGTCGCCGGGCGTCCAGAAGTCGTTGCCGTCCCCGCCGCGCTTCGTCACTTCTCGCTCGGCCGGGAGCAGAGTGTGCACGCGCAAAGCGCCGCGGCCGTCCTCGTACGTGAACTCCGAAGCGTTCGTGTAACTCGTCCCGCCGTGGCCCGTGTCACGCCCGCGTTCGTCGGCGGTGACTTTCGGCTCGCCGACCCCGTGCAAAAGCCAGGTCTTCTTAAAACTCGGGTCGGTGCTGCGCACGCGGTCGAAGACGTAGAGAACGTTGTCGGAGGGCGTGTAGACCAGCTCGCGCGTGAACAGCTCGACCTTCGAAGAGTTGTAGGCGCGCGTCGCGTCTCCGCGCGCGTACTGGTAGGCGCCGGGCTGGTAGTCCACGGCCTCCATCCGCCCCTCGTCCCACAGCTCGCGCGTGCGCTGGAAGTCCTCGCGGCTGCGCACGGTGTTCCAGTAGCGCGAAGAGTTCATCCGCTGGCCGCCGTCGTTGGCCGCGGGCCAGAGGTTCTCGGCCCAGAAGAAGTGCTCGCGCGGGTCGTAGACGAGCATTGAATTATGGGCGATGGTGCGGCGGTAGTAGTTGAGGTAGTGCGGGCTCTCGGTGTCGGTGTAGTCGGCGCCGCTCTCGGTGGCGAGGTAGCCCTTGTGGTAGATGGTGAAGTGGTTCTGGTCGAGGTGCTGGTGCTTGGCGAGGTACGGCCCAGAGTTGAACTCGATCCAGGTCGAGTCCGGCCCGAAGCCGTCGCGCATGACGAGGTGGCCCGTGCCGCGGAAGAGGTGTTGACGCGAAAGCTCCGCCTCCGTCGAGAGCGCCGGGTCGCGCGTCGGGACGGAAGGGTCGTCCCAGAGGAACTGCGTGACGGGGATGTACCAATTCTTCGTGTCGGGCCAGCCCGATTCGCGCAGCATCCACGCGGCGTAAGGGTCTTTGAAGCGGTGGACGGCGTAGCCGAGCACCATGTTGTCCTGCGCGCGCATGAACGGAAACTCGTTGTCGCCGAGGCGCGAGGTCGTGCCGTCGGGCAGCGCCTTATAAAGGTAAGTATCCGTGTAGTGCCGGAAGACCGTGTAGCGCAACGCCGGGTCAACGCCGTAGGCCGTGCGGCCGAGTTCCGCGAGCAGGGCCAGCGGCGCGTAGGTGATGCGCTGGTAGTCCATCGACTCGTGGTAGCCGCCGTCGGGCGTGATGAAGTCCGTGAGGTCGAGGATGTGCTCCCACACGCGCCGCGCCCGCTCGCGCATCGGCGCCGCCTCGCGCTCGACCGATGGGTGGCCCTCGACGGCCGTCAGCGCAAACGTCGCGAACGTGAGGTAGCGCACGGTGTAGTTGTGGTACATCGAGAGCGCGGGGTCTTTGAGCGACTGGTCTTCGAGCATCTGCCCCGCGCCCTTGACCAGCTCCGCGGCCACGCGGTCTTTGAGCGCCGCGTCGAAGCCCGCGTAGTTGTAGAGCCAGTCGAAGGCGAGCGACCAGCGGACGTAGTCGGGGTAGGTGCGCGAGCCGGCCTTCTCGGGCGGGTGCGTGCGCCGCATCTCCTCGACGGCGCGCCGCGCGAATGACTCGTCGTTCGTCAGAAGGTACGTGAGCGCCCAGCCCGCCAGATCATCAGAGGGGCGCATCCCCGCGGCGTACCTCGCGCGCAAAGCGGCGAGCCCCGTGAGCGGGTCGCGCTCGCCCAAGAGCATGCGCGGGCGGACGACCTTCGAAGGCGCGTTCGATTGTGCCCGCGCTGCGCACAACACCGGAAGGCAGAGTGCGAGCGCAAGCGCGAAGGTCATGCGTTTTGTCGTCGTCATCGTCGTCATCAATCGGCCGCGGACTCTTCCCGCGCGCCGGCCTCAGAGTCCGCCCGCGCGGGTCGCGGCCTTGCGCGGCGTGCCCAGCTCCGCGAGTTGCGCGCGCGCCAGCTCGTTCTGCGGTTCGAGCTTGAGCGCGCGCTCGAAGGCGGCGCGCGCCTCGGCCGTGCGCCCGAGCGCCTTGAGCCCCGCGCCCGCCAGCGCGAAGCGGATCGCGCCCGCGGCCGGCCACGGCTCGGCTTCGAGCATCTGCCGCTCGTCGTTGAGGCGCGCCAGTCGCTCGTAGAGTGCGCGCGCCTCCGCGGCGCGGCCCACGTGTTCGAGCGCGAGCGCCTTGTAGTAGTAGTGCTCCGACCAGGGTTCTTCAGGCTGCGTCGGCGAGTTCAAAGCCTCTTCGGCCGCGCGGCGCCAGAGCGCTTCGGCCTCCGCGCGTTTGCCGGCCCGCTCAAGCTCGCGCGCCGCGGCGACGTACTCGCGCGCCTGCGACTCCATCTCCGGGCGGCCGACGCCGAAGTTCCTCGGGTAGTCGGTCGCCTTCATAAACTCTGCGGCGGCGCGCGCGTGGTCGCCCGACTGCTGCGCCTTGCGCGCTAGCCCGAGGTGCGCGCGGCGGTAGATGCCCAGCGCCGCCTCCTCGCCCTCGCCCGAGGTGAAGGTCGTCCG
Organism: Acidobacteriota bacterium; assembly: GCA_019242475.1. Lineage (GTDB taxonomy): Bacteria > Acidobacteriota > Blastocatellia > Pyrinomonadales > Pyrinomonadaceae > QHXN01. The sequence goes on from JAFAVK010000078.1 coordinate 44,315, forward strand.
CTCCAACAGCGCCGAGGCGTCCTCGAAGCGCCCGGCGTCCACGTAAGCCGCGGCGAGCGACTGGACGAAGGCGGAGCGTTCGCGCACGGACGCGGGCGCCGACTCAAGCAGCCTGACGCGGCGGTCGGTCGCGTTCAACGAGGCGAGGAGTTGGTCGGCCTCCACGTAGAGGTGGAAGTCTTCGGGCGCGGCGGCGACGGCCTGGCCGTACTGTGCGGCGGCCTCCTCCTTGCGCCCGGCGACGACCCACAGGGCGCGCGCGAGGTTGCGCCGCGCGACGACGTTCGACGCGTCGAGCCGCACTGCGTCGCGCCACGCCGCGAGCGCCTCGTCGCCGCGCAGGAGCGAGGCGAGGACGTTGCCGAGGTAGTACGCGGCGCGGCCGTCATCGGGGTTCGCCGCGCGGGCCGCGCGCAGCACCTCTATCTCCTCGACGCGGTGCGGGAAGACGAACGCCGGGTCGCCCTTCGCGCCAAGCGCGTACTGCTCGCGCGCACGCGTGCCGTTGCCGCCCCGCTCGTAAAAGTAGCCGAGCGTGTAACTAATCATCGGGCTCGCGCGGCCCGCGCCCGCGTTGGCGACCGCCTCTTCGAGGAGGCGCACGGCCTCCTCGCGGCGGCCCGCCGCGGCGTAGTCGAAGGCGAGCGTGAGCACGGAGTCGGGCTCGCGCGCAAGAAGTCTCCACAGCTCGCCTCGGGCGGCCCGCTCCTTCCCTTCGCCGCCGCGCGCGCGTGCAAGCTCCCCCTGCTCGGAGAGCGCGAGGTAGTCAATCGGCATCTGCCGGAGCACGAGGTCTATGTTCTGCTGCGCCGCGTCGAAATGCCTCTCAAGCCTTTGTGCGAGCGCGAGCACCGTGCGCGCTTTGAGGTCGCGCGGGTCGAGCATCACGGCCGCGCCGAGGTGTTCGAGCGCCTCCGCATTTCGGCCAGAGGCCAACGCCATCTCGCCCATGACGTAATGCGCGACCTGCTCCCGGTAGCCCGAGCGCACGAGCCACGTCAGATGCTCCGCGGCCTCGCGCTCGCGCCCCTGCGCACGCCGCGTGAGCGCGAGGTAGTAGTGCGCGTCGCCCGCGTCCTTGTTGCGCAGCAGCGCGCGTTCAAGGTGCTCCGCCGCCTTCTCGTACTCGCCGGTTCTCAAGTAAGAGAGCCCCAGCTCCGTGTGCGCGGGCGCGAAGCCCGGGTCGCGCCGCAGTGACTCTTCGAAGGCCGCGCGCAGCTCGACCTCCTTGCTCTTCTTCGCGTGCGCGAGCCCTTCGACGTAAGCCTGCTCGGCGCTCCCCGCGACGGCGGGGTCGGGCGTGGGCCGGGTCGCGGGCTTGAACTCCGGGTTCCCGTCAATCGGCGTGTCCGTCGAGTAACGAATCAACTCGCGCCCGTCCTTCGCTTTGACGACGACCGCGACCGGCTTGCCGGCGGCACCCGCCGGCAGGTCGAAAGATGCCGCGAAGGTCTTCGCCGGGTCGAGGTCAACCTTCTTCGAACCGACGCGGGTGCCGCCGGCCTCGACTGTAATCTCCGCGTCGTCGAAGCGCGCGTTGGGGCTGACCGTGACGCTCGCACGATTGCCTTCGACGCTCAGGCGCAGCGCGGCCTCGCTCGTCGCCTCGCTCCAATCGCCGCCGAGGCGGTTGACGCCGAACCAGTGCTCCGTGAAGTGCTCGACGCGGTGCGGCGCGATGAGCTGGTGCTCCAACTGCGTCTCGAACCGCCCGGCCTGGAACTCGACGTACTGGCCGTCCTGCTTGTCGGTCAGCTTCTCGATCCAGATGTGGCCGCCCTCGTCCGTGCCCCACGTCCAGGTCTTCTTCCCCGGCATCTCGCGGTGGTCTGCGACGTGGACGACGCCCCAGTCGGACTTCTCGTAGTAGACGCCGAAGAAGTCGCGCGAGGAGTTGCGCGCAAACAGCGAGAGGAAGTTCGGCACCTCGCGGTAGGTGCCGACGTCCACGCCCTTCTCTTTGGGGAAGGAGAAGACGGGCCAGAAGGCGTGCGGGTACGCCTCGCGCATGGGGTAGACGAAGCGCATGTCTTCCGAGGCGGGCGCGCCGGCCGTTGACCAGTACCAGTAGCGGCCCGGCAGGAGTCGCCGGTTGTTCAGGGTCACCTCGGACTCCACGTCCTTGCGGCCGGGCCGGAGGCGGATGGTGACGGCCCACTGCATCCCCTGCACGCGCTCCGTGTCGCCGACGGTGACCGCGGCGCTCCCGTCGGCTTCGGTTCGGGTCACGTAGTCTATGGGCGAGACGGTCGTGAGCGTGTGCCCGTCGGGGAAGTTCCACTCGATGCCGCCCGAGACCCACGCGCCGCGGATGGCGACCATCGCGTACTTGATGACGGGGTTCGTGTAGAGCACATCGCGGTTCTGCGTCTTGTCGAAGATTTCGTAGAGGTGCCCGCCGAGTTCCGGCAGCACCGTGACGCGCACGTACTCGTTCTCAAGGCGGACGGCCTTGTAAGTCTTGTCCGCCTTCTTATCCGTCAGCGCGTCGAGCATCGGGTACGGGTAGACGGGCCGCCACTTGCGCCGCGTCCAGTCGAGCAGCGGCGGGTACGGGTTCGCCGGCCCGAGTTCGTACGTCGGGATCGTCAAAGGCTCCTCGGAGACGCGCGCCTTCTCGCCCGACTGCGCGCGCGCGACGACGCACACGAGCGCCACGACGAGCGCCGCGAAACAGAACTTCGCCACAAGCGCAGACGGACTCATCGCGGCACGACGCGCGAACGAATTATTCCCTGTGTGGTTCATATGAATGTTTCCTAAAAACAGTCGCCGACTCTCAGGCTTTGAACTCTTCCGAGGCGACCGTGTAACGCTCGACCTTCTCGCGCGAGACGGCGAAGCCGTTGCCCGCGCCTGCGGCTATGTGTATGTAGCCCTCTCCGTCGATTGTGATCGCGGGCTCGATTAAGTCGTCCGCGTACCAGCGCGCGGACGCCTCGATGTCGGTCGGGTATTCGAAGCCTTCGAGCGCGGCGAAGTGGAGCCCCTGCGCGGAGGCGACGCCGAGTTCCGGCATCGTGCCGACCCAGCAGCCGAGCCCCGCCGCGCGGGCGCGCCCCCGCATCAGACGTGCCTCGCTCAAACCTCCGACGCGCTGCACCTTGATGTTGATGATGCGCGCAGACCCCAGCGCGATGATCTCTTCGAGCGCGCCGGGGGATTCGGCCGACTCGTCCGCGCAGAGCGGCGTGCGCAGCCGTCTTTGCAACTCGGCCGCCTCGGCGTGCGCCTCGCGCGCGAGCGGCTGCTCGATCATCAGCAGGCCGTGCGCGTCGAGTTCGCGGAAGACCTCCGCGTCCGCGAGCGTGTAGGCGGCGTTCGCGTCAACCGTCAAAGGCACGGCGGGGAAGCGCGCGCGCACGGCCGCGACCGGCTCCAAATCCCAACCCGGCTGAATCTTGATCTTCACGCGCCGGTACCCTTCGGACACGTAGCGCCCGGCGCGCTCCAGAAGCTCCCCGACCGTGTCGTAGATGCCCAGCGCGACGCCCGAGGGCACGGGCCGCGCCCGCCCGCCGAGCAGCTCGCACAAAGGCGCGCCTAAAGTTCGCGCGTGCGCGTCCCACAAAGCGCCTTCGAGACCGGCCTTCGCGAACGGCTCGCCGGGCACGCCGCGGAGCGCCAGGTAAACCTGCGCCGCGTCTATCTCCCCCACGCCGAGTGCGAGCGGGACGAAGGTCTCGCGTAGCGCACGCCACGCACCGTCGGGCGTGTCCGCCGAGTAGAAGGAGCCGGACATCGGCGACGCCTCGCCCCAGCCCTCGACGCCGTCCGACGTTCTGACCTCGACGAGCACGGCCTCCTTCTCCGCGACCGAGCCGCTGCTGATGCGGAAGGGTTCGAGCAGCGGCACGCGCACGCGGTGCAGCGCGACGCTCTCGATTCTTAAACCGGTTCGTTCCACCTTTGCAGTCACAACTCTTCCCAATTCACATGGCGAGTCAACGCGCTTACGCAGTGCGTCATGTCATCCTCGCCAGCATCTCGCGCGTGACGCGGTTGCGCAGCGGCTCGTCGCGGAAGAAGCGCGCGACCTCTTCGACCGCCTCGGCCCCCATCGCCGCGCGCACCTCGACGCCGCCCGCGGCGACGTGCGGCGTCAGGTAGACGTTCGGGAGCCGCCGCAGCTCGTGGTCGGCGGGCAGCGGCTCCAGAGGGTCTGTCACGTCGAGCGCCGCCGTGATTCGACCCGCGCGCAGCTCCGCGAGCAGCGCCTCCGTCTCGAACAGCCCGCCGCGCGCGACGTTGACGAGGTACGCGCCGTCGGGGATGAGCGCGAGCCGTCGCGCGTCGAGCAGGCCGCGCGTCTCGGGCGTGAGCGCCGCCGCGAGCACGACGACCGAGCAGGAGCCGAGCAGCTCGTCCAGCGCGGAGAGGCGCGCGCCGTGCTCGGCCACGGACTCCGGCGCGCAGAAGGGGTCGGAGACTAAAAGCTCGACGCCGAGCGGCGCGACCATGCGCGCGTAGGCGCGCCCGATGCGGCCGAAGCCGACGAGCCCGACCCTCCGCCCGCGCACCGACTCGCCGACGCTCGCGTACTCGTTCGTCAAAGTCTTTCCCGCGCGCATCTCTTCGGCATACTGCGGGATTCGCCGCACGAGCATGAGCGTCATCGCGAGCGCCATCTCGGCCACGCCCCGGGCCATCGGCTCCGGCGCGTTCGCCACCGCGACGCGCTCGAAGACGGCCTCCTCCATCCGCGCCTTCAGCTCGCCGCCGCAGTGCGCGATGAGCCTCACGGCCGAGCCGTCGCCGAACATGTCGGCGCGCAGGAACGGCGAGTGCCACGTCGTCAAAAGGGCGTCAGACCGCGCGATCTCTTTACGCAACTCCGGCGTGTCTTCGCGCCCGCCGAAGCGCGCCCACTCTCCGACCTCTCCGAGCCGCGCGCGCACCCGTTCGGGGAAGAAGTGCGGGAAGAGCGCGTCGCTCGCCAGCACGAGGACGCGCGGCCTCTCAGCTTTACCTTCGCTCATGCGCCGGCCCCCACGTCCTTTCGTAGTAGCCTCCCCGCGGCCCGCGCGAAGTCGGGCAGCGCGACCTCGGGCTCTTCGATCTCGGGGTGCCAGAACTTCTCCCACTCGAAGCTGACGAACCCTTCGTAGCCGACGGCGCGCAGCGCGTCGAACGCGGGGCCGAACGGGACGAGGCCGCGCCCCGCGAGCACGGGCAGCCAGTGCTCGCGCCCCTCGACGGGCCGCGCGTCGCGCAGGTGCACGTGCGCGAGGTGTGGCGCGAGCGCGAGCGCAGCCTCTTCGACCGAGCTTCCGGCGGCAAACGAATTCGCCACGTCCCAGATGACCGCGACGCCCGTGTGTTCGGCGAGCCGGACGATCTCGACGGTCTCGTGCGCCGCCGCGAAGTCGCCGTGCGTCTCAAGCCCGACGCGGACGCCCGCGGGCGCGCGCTCCGCCACGGCGCGGAGAGATTCCGCGATAAGCACGCGCGTCGCTTCGCGCGTCGCGCCTTCCTGAATCTTGTCGGGGAAGACTCGAATCAGCGGCGAGCCGAGCGCGGCGGCCAGCTCGCAGTGGCGTAGTGCGACCTCGACCTGCCGTTGTCGTTCTCCCTCGTCTGTGTCGTGAAAGACGCAGGACGTATCCACGCAGCAGACCGAAAGCCCCTGCCCTTCGAGCCGTCGGCGCGTGCCTTCGACTGCCGCGGGCGCGAACTCGGGGCGGGCGAGCAAGTCTAGCCCGCCGCCGAGCGCGCGCATCTCGACGCCCGTGAAGCCGTACTCGCGCGCCGCGCGCAAGACGTCTTCCAGCCCGTAGTCGGGGCAGCCGAGTGTCGAGAAGGCGAGCTTCATCGTCGTCAGGGCGCGTACTCGTAAGCGCCGATGTCTATCAAACCGTCCGAGGGCCGTGCCTGCGCCGTGCCCGGGGCGAGCAGCGTGTGCATCGGCGGGACGAAGGCGGGCGGCCAGAGCGGGTTGATGAACGGGTGTCCCGCGGGGCTCGCGGGCGCGTTGTTGCCCGCGCCGATGAGCGCGCTCCCGACCGCGGGCCGCAGGTCGAGCGTCGAGAGGTTGACGAAGTTCGGGTTGGTGCCGAAGACCGTGTTCGTCCAGCCGGTCGGGATAAGCGCCGAGCCGGTCGGAATCCAGTTGTTCGTCCCCACGTCCACGCGCCCCGCGACCCAGCGCACGCGCGTCTCCAGAACGATCTTGTCAATCGGCTCGTTGCCCACGCGGTAGAAGACGTTGTTGTGGACTTCGAGGCTCTCGATGCCCTCGAAGATTTCGATGGCCGGGCTCACCTGACCCTGCCGGAGGATGAAGGTGTTGTTGACGAAGCGGTAGCGCCCCTTCGTCTCGCCCGTGCCGTCGCTCCCGACGCGCGCCATGCGACTCCCTTGCGTCGAGATGTGCTGGAAGACGTTGCCGACCACGTCGGAGTCCTCGCGCTTGGTGTCGGTCGAGACGTTCTTGTTGCCGTGCGGGTCTGGGCCGATGAGTTCGATCTCGCCGTAGAAGCCGCCCGAGACCCAGTTGTAGTAAATCTCGTTGCGCTCGGCGCGGCTCTTGATGTTGTTGCCGCCGTTCTGGTCGTGCAGGTAGCAGTACTGCATGCGGAAGACCGAGCCGGGGTGCGCGAACTCGTCGGTCGCCATGTAGACGGCGTGCTCGCCCGTGCCGTTGCCGCAGTGGTAGACCTCGACGTACTCCATCGTCAGCGAGCCCGAGTCGGTGTCGGCGCCGAGGATGCCGTGGGCGGGGCAGTCGTGGACGACCGTGTCGCGCAGCGTGATGTCGTCGGCGTGATGGTAGATGCCGCGGAAGCTGCCGCCGGTCACGTCGAAGCCCTCGAAGACGTAGTGATCCGAGAGGCGAAACTCGACGGTGTTCGTCCCGCCCGAGATGACGGGCCGCAGGCCGTTGACGCGCAGGCCGCGGATCGTGATCTTGCTCGCGGCCGTGCCGGGTTTCGTGAAGATGAGGTCGCCGGGGTAGGTGGCGTTGCCGTCAACCTCCACGAGGTCGCCGGGCGCGAGCAGCGGCGCGACGTCCTGCAACTTCTTTAAGGTGCGCGTGGGGCCGACCTGGTACGTGGCGGCTCGCGCGCTGTCGTCGGAACCGGCGAGGGCGAAGCAGCCGGCGAGAAACAGGCAGGCGATAAAGTACCTCATCTCTTATCCTCCCTTTCGTCTCGGGTCGGGCGTTTTCAGTGGCCCCGACTGTGACCACGTGGGGAGCGCTCGCGGGGGCCGCGGCCCCTCTGCGCGAGCGCGATGGCGCGGGCAAGTCTGTAGCGAACCGTCTCGAAGGCGTCGCCCGTCTCGGCGAAGCCGACCGTCGGCCCCGCCTCGGAGAAGACGCGGGGGACGACCGCTTGTAGCGCGGCATCGACCTCCGCGCCGAGCCCGAGCCGGCGCGCGAGCGTCAGGTACTGGTGGTCTTGCAGGCCGCGGCGGAAGTTGGCGAGCTGGACGGTCGAGACGGGGCCGGCGACGCCCCTGTCCTCCGCCGGGTGAATCTTCTCCTCGCCGGGGTAGATGAGCACGCCGTCGCCGTTGATGTAGCCCTGGTCGGCGGCGGGCTTGCGGGGCTGGCCGCGGTTGTCGAAGGTGATCGGATTCTCCCAGACGTTCTGTCTGCGCTCGCCGACCTTCTGCCCGTTGTGCCGCCAGTGGACGCCGTGCCAGTAGAAGTAGACCTCGACGTGATGTTTGAAGCAGGCCCAGATGGTCGCGCGCGGGTCGGTCGCGGGCGCGTCGATGACGATGGCGCCCCCCTGCGGTCGGCCGCCGTTGTACGTCCAGTACCGACGACCCTTCGCGCGCTCCTCACGCGCACGCTCCACGTCGAAGCCCTGCGGCCCTGTGTCCCAAATGTCTATCGCGCCGTCCAACTCCTTCACGTACTTCTTGGTCACGAATGTTGGGAGCACCCGGCCGGGGCCGGGGTTCGAGTGGACGTTGTCGGCCAGGCGCCGGATGTACTCGTACTCGGAGCGGCCCGGCTCGTCGGGCATGTAGAGGAAGGTGATGGCCTTGCCGAAGTCGGCGCCGAGGAACGTCCGCAGGAAGGTCATCCACTCGTCGGAGTTGCGCCAGGCGCTCGCGCGCTCGTCGAACTCCTTGCCCGGGCCGTAGAAGGTGCGCGGGATGACGCGATTGCCAGTTCCTTCGCCCGGCCCCTCGTAGCCGCGCGCGGGCGTGAAGTCTTCGCCCGTGAACCGGCCGCGCGCGGCTCGCGCCTTCTCGATGTCGTAGGCGTCCACCAGCTCGATGCGGTTGCGGTGCGCGAAGCGTTGGTACTCGGCGTCGAGGTTGCGGCCGTGGTAAAGCTCCGGCTGCAAGCTCTCGTAGTAGACCATCGCCTGCATGCTGTTCTCGTCGGGGAGTGCGAAGTCGAACAGCTCAAGCTCGACGGGGAGCGTCGTGCGCCGGCCGTCGGCTTTGATCTCGACCTCGCCGCGGTACGTGCCCGCGGGCAGGTCGCGGCCGGTGTAAACGTCGAACCAGAGTGCTTGATTCTGCGAAGGCGCGACCGTCAGGGGAAAGCCGCCGCGGCCCGCGCGCGCGTTCTCGGGGACGAGCTGCACGGGCTTCCACCCCAAGGGGTCTCTGGGCGCAGCGGGCGAGCCGGGCTCGAAGACCCAGGAGGCGTGCGTCGGCTCGGTGACGTTCATGTAGTTGACAGAGAAGACTTCGATGGGCCGGCCGCGGTAGTCGGTCGGGTCGGCGGCGGGCGGCGCGTAACTGATGCGCGCGCCGCCGCCCTTGAGGCGCAGCTCGGGCAGGCGCGCCGTCAGGCTCTTGATGCCGTCGGGGCCGGCCTCGACGACGACCTGGAAGGCGACGACCTCGTTGCGCGCGCCGAAGATTTTTATGGCGTGCCCGTCCCAGGCGGAGTTGGCACGTTTGTTAGAGTTGTCGAGGTCGTCGCGCTCGACCTTCTCGCCGTCGTTGACGGCCCACACGGACGCCACCGAAGCGCGCGCGAATGCCTGCGACAGAAGGCACGACAGGAGGAGCGCGCTCAGAACTCTTCTCATCAACATCCGACCCCCGCACGCGTTCATAAACTCGTCTTTAAAGTCTCGAAGCACCGCCTCACTCCCCCGCCGCGTCGCCCGCGGCGAGCGCGGGCTTGACCTCCCCGGCCGCGCCTTTCGTGCGCCCGGCGACGACGAAGAGGAGGCCGACGACAGTCGTCGCCGCGGCGTAGAGCGCGACCACCGTGCGGTCGCGCCCCGGCTCCGACGCCAAAAGCATGAGGAAGCACGCGAGCCCGATGCCCGTCGTCACGCGCCCGACGATGGCGAGCTGCCCGCGCCCCGAGATGCCCCGGCCGCTCAGCTCCTTCTCGGGGTCAATCGGCGTGTGCAGCTTCCTGAAGAAGCCCGCGACGCGCTCGGCGAACTCGCCCTTCGGCTCGTAGAGGAGGACGGGCGTGAAGAAGGCGACGGTCGTCGTGATCGCCGGGACGCCGATCAGGTAGGTCTCGTTCAAACCCCAGCCCAGGTAGCTGTTGAGGTAGACGTTGACGAAGAGCGAGGTCGCCGCGCCGACGACGTACGCGAAGAGCGCCGACCACCAGGGCCCGCGCCGCACGAGGAAGCCGTACAGCAGCGGGAGCCCGAGCGGTATCTGAAAGATCGATTCGAGTATGAAGAGGAGCGTGAAGATGCCCTTCGTCCCCTGCGCGAAGATGAGCGCCACGCCGATCATGAAGAGCCCGACGAGGAACGACGTGACGCGGCTCGCGTAGAGCATGTGCCGGTCGCTCGCCTCGGGCCGCATGTAGCCCTGGTACAAGTCCTTCGCGAAGATGCCCGTCACGACGTGGTTCGCCGCCGACAGCGAAGCCATCGATGACGCGAGCATCGCCGCCAGCAGCACGCCGACGAGGCCGGGCGGGAGCACGCGCAAGCCCATCGCGATGTAGGCGGCCTCGGCCGGCTTGTTCAGCCCGTTCGGCGTCGTGCCCAGAGCGGGCAGCGCCACGCGCGCGACGAGCGGCGGCGTGTAGAAGACGAGCGTGCCGACGGTGAAGAGCACCATGCAGAGCAGCGCGATCTTGCGCGCGTCGCGCTCGGTCGGCGCGCAGAAGTAGCGCTGCGCGTTGGCGAAGTTGTTGTAGCCCGTGATCTGCGAGACGGTGTAGGCCAGAAGGAAGAGCCACCCGTACTCGCCCGCGAACGGGTTGAAGAACCCGGCGGGCGCCTTCTCGACGAAGCCGCTCACGCCGCCCACGTCCGCGAGCGAGAGCACCGTCAGGACGCAGGCCACGGGGAAGAGGAACATGAACTGAAACATGTCCGTGAAGCAGACCGCCCAGTAACCGCCGAGCACGGTGTAAAGGAGAATGACGACGCCGCAGATGACTATGAGGTAAGGGACTGGGATGCCGAGCGCAATGGACATGAAGCTCGACAGGGCGAAGAGCCGAACGGAGGCGAACATGAGCTGGCTCGGCCCGGTCATCCAGGAGAAGGTCTTGTGCGTGCCGACCCCGAAGCGCTCGCGGATGTACTCGACGACCGTCGAGACGCGCGAGCGACGCCAGCGCTGGGCGTAGACGAGGTAGCCGAGCAGGAAGGCCGGCACGGCGAGCGACAGAAGGAAGGTGCCGATGATGCCCTGCTGGTAGGCGAAGCCCGCGCCGCCGGTGAACGTCCAGACCGAGAAGCCGGACATGAACGAGGCCATCCCGGCGACCCACCACTCGATGCGGTTCCCGCCCTTGAGGAAGTCCGTGCCCGCGCGCATGAAGCGCATGAAGTAGGCGCCGACGCCCGCCATCAGGCACAGGTAGCCGACGAGCACGACGTAGTCAATCGTCTGAACCGTGGAGCGCATCAGTTACACCCTTCGGCCTCCCGCCGCCTTCCCTTTCAGCGCGACAGGAGCGCGGCCGAGTCGCGGTCGATGAAGAGGTGCGCGTCCGCGTGGCGGCGCAGGATGGAGGCCGGGCAAGAGGTCGCGACCGGCCCCTCGATTGTCGCCTTGATCGCCTCGCGCTTCGCCGGGCCGGGCACGATGGCGAAGAGCTTCGGCACCGACATGACGGTCGGCACCGTGAGCGAGAGGGCGTGGCGCGGCACGTCCTCGATTGAGGCGAACGCGCCGTCGTTGACCTGCTGGTTGCGACAGACCTCGTCCAGCTCGACGACCTTGACCGCGGCCGGGTCTTCGAAGTCGCAGAAGGGCGGGTCGATGAAGGCGAGGTGGCCGTTCTCGCCGATGCCGAGAACGGCGAAGGCGGGTGGGTCTTCCGCGAGCAGGCGCGCGTAGCGCACGGCCTCCGCGTCGCCGTCCGCGGCCTCGCCGCGCAGGCCGTGGAACTCGCCCATCGGGACTTTGCTCACCAGCCTGTCCACGAGGAAGCGGCGGAAGGACTGCGGCGCGCGCTCGTCCATGCCCAGATACTCGTCGAGGTGGAAGCCCTTGACGCGCGACCAGTCAACGCCTTCGGTCGCGGCGAGCACCGCGAGGAACTCGTTCTGCGAGGGCGCGGAGGCGAAGACGCCGACGGCGCGCCCGCGCTCATTAATCAGGCGGCGCAGCTCGGCGGCGACGGCCGCGGCGGCTGCCTCGCCCATCTTCTGACGCGACTCGTAGACGTAGACGTTCAACTCGCCCGCGCTGAACTGCTCGACCAGCCCTTCGCGCGCGGGTGTGGTTGCTCCTGTTTCCATGTGTGCTCCTTACATTTAAAAAGACTCGGGGGAATGATTTCGCGTTCAGCCGACCTCGGGGCCGGCGATGGCAAAGACTTTGGCGGAGGTGCCGGCGCCAGTCCGCGCGCCGCGGCGCATGCGCACGAGGTCGCGCTGCTTCAGGAAGCCGCGCCCGGCCAACGTGCCCGCCAGAGATTCGAACCGCGTGGTCACGTCTATATAAAGAGGGCGCCCCGCGTGCCGCGCGAGGGCTTCGTCGAGCAAACCCGACGCGGTCTCGAAGTCGGACGCCACCAGCGGGCCGACGTAGTCGGCGCGCGCGCCCGCGCGCGTCAGCGCATAACCCTTGACATGTCCGCCCGCTGTCCTGACGAAAGTCCCGGCCGCCTGTGCAAAGAGCAGCTCGACGAGCCGCGCGCGGTCGGCGCCGAAGGCGTCGCGGTCGAACTCTAAAATCTCCGCGAGCCCCGCGGAGTCTTGAGGCGAAGGGTTCGCGTCTTGCCCGCCGTCCGCGCCGCGCGCCCAGCGCTCAATCAACAGCTCGGCTTCAAACCCGAGCGCCTCGTAGACGTGCCGCCCGTCGGGCGTCGCGTCGAGCTTGACCGCCCGGACGCCCTCGCCGTCGAGGTACGCGAGCGCCGCGCGCATGAGGCGCGAGGCGATGCCGCGCCTGCGGAACTCGGGGTCAACGAGCACCATCCCGACCCACGCGAGTTCGCGCCCGTAAGTGGTCGTCGTCGCCGTCCCGACGAGGCGGCCGCCCGACGCGGCGGCGAAGCACCCGCGCGGCTCAAGCCCGAGCAGCCGCCGCCAGTCCTCCTCGGTCTGGTTCCAGCCGGCCGCCTCCTTCAGCCTCATGGCCGCCGGGAGGTCTTCCGCGCCGAGCAGGCGAATCTCAACGTCGGCCGCTTTCGTCATCTTCACCTGGCGGGGAGCGCCGGCTCGCGCTCGCCGCGGACGCGGTTGGAGGGCTCGGCGCAGAAGTCGGCCATGCGCTTCACGTTCCAATCCTCGGGCCAGCCGAAGGCGCGGCGCAGGTGCAGCAGCCACGCGACGAGGCCCGCCTCCGGGTTGAAGTAAAGCTCGTGCAAAGCGCGCGCCGTCTTGCCCCCCGAGCGCATCGCGTACTCCCTGGACGGCAGTTGAAAGTAGGTGTGAATCTGGAACGTGGACGCGCCGCGCAGGAGGTACGCGGCGGCCGCGCGCCCCGAGGTGATGTTGCCCGTCGCGCTCAAGGGGGCGCGGCACGCCTTGACCTCGCCCGCCTGCTCCAGCGCGCGCAGCCGCGCGAGCACCGAGAGGTTGCGCGCGCTCAGGTCTGGCCCGCCGTAGGCGACGCCGCGCACGCCGCCGAACTCGCGCTCCGCGTCGAAGAGGCGGTTGGCGTAGACGTGGAAGTCCGGCGCCTCCTCGCCCGTGCACTCCTCGTTGACGGCCCGGAGCATCTCAAGCTGGAAGTCTTCGCCGAAGACCGCGTTGAAGAACTTGAGGCCGATGGAGACGGGGCGCGGCGCGGCGGCGCGGCGGATGAGCCCGGTCACCTGCGTGAGCCAGCGGATGATCGTCTGCGACTCGGCGGCGCGGTCGGAGCCGGCGAGCGTGGGGCTGAAGTCCTTCTCGATGGGCATCGGCTCGCGGCCGGGCCAGGACTTCTCCCACACGTCGAGGAGGCGGCGCGTCGTGTACTCGTACTCGCCCGTCTTCCAGCCGGCCTCGCCGGGGCGCGGCAGGTGGTACTTGCACGAGGGGACGACCGGCATGCGCGCCGCGACCCCGGCCCCGACCGCCTCGCCGAAGAACTCCAGGTACTTCTCGAAGGTGTCGTACCAGCCGCGCCCCTTCCACGTCACCGTCCACCCCTGCGTCCCGTCCGAGCCCTTGATGCGCTCGACGAGCATGCGCGTCTCGTGGACGGCCCACTCGCTCATGGACTGCCCGCCGCGCTCGTCCTCGGCGATGATGGTCTTCAAGACCGCGAAGCCGAGGCCGTCCTCGGCGTCGCGCCGCACCTGGCCCGTGTTGAGCGAGAGCTGCCCCGACGCCTTGCCGAAGGGGTTCTTGACGGCGAGGCCGCCGTACTCGCTTGAGAGATCGAGGCGGTAACTGTCGCGCACGTACTCTTCGAGCCGCGCGGGCAGCCCCTCGCGGAAGCGCTCGTAGTCGGCCGCGAGCGCCGCGCTCTCGCGTGCGTCCAGGTTCAAACTATCCAGGACGTGTGAGGTCATAAAACTCCTACCTTGCCCTCGCCCCCGCGAGGGCTTCGAGCGTGCGCCCGATCTCTTCGAACTCGCCCTCTCCAAGCCCCGGCCCCCAGGGGTCGTGCGCCGCCTCCGAAGGGAGGACGCCGAGGTGCGCGAGCGCCCAGAGCACACGGCGGATGTAGCCCTCCAACGGACGGACGAAGAAGCATTCGGCCAGCGCGTCCACCTCCGCCGAGAGTCGCAGGAAGCGCGCGGCGTCGCCCTCCGCGTGCGCGCGTATGAGGCCGGCCTGTAGCTCGCAGCAGACCGCGCCCATCCCGATGAGGGCGGAGCGCGCCCCGCGCATGAGGCTGTAACCTAAGAAGCGATCCTCGCCCGTGATGAGCAGCTTTTCCGGGTGGCGCGCGGCGAGCCGGCGCGAAACGTCCTGAAAGGTCATCACGCTGTCGAGCGTCGCCATCTTGATGCCGACGACCTCCGGCATCGAGAGCAGCTCGTCGAGCACCGACGGTTCGTAGCTGATGCCGCCCGCCTCCTCGTACAGGTAGAAGAGGATTAAGGGCAGGCCGACCGAGGCGAGCCGCCTGTGATGTTCGACGATCAGCTCGCCGCGCCGCTCTTGCCCGCGCAGCCAGACGGGCGCGTAGGCGAGCAGCGCGTCGGCGCCGAGCGAGGCGGCGCGCTCGGCCATCTCGACGGCGTCGGCCGTGGCGCGCGCGGGGTCGTCTGTGCGCCGCGAGCCGGCGCCCGCGGCGACGACTCCGCGGGGAAGCGCCGCGCGCCAGTCCGCGAGAACGCGGTCGGCCGTCTCGCGTTCGAGCAAGAGCCCGCGCCCCGTGTGCGCCCAGACGGCGACGCCCGCGACGGGCTGCGCGGCCATGTAGCGCAGGTACGACTCGTGCCCGCCCGCGTGGAGCCGGCCGTCCTCGCCGAGCGGCACGGGCACGGCCGCGACGAGCCCGCCGTCGAGCCGCGCGCGCAGTCTCTCTGTCGCCTCTTGGTTCATCGCTCAGCCGACGTACGGGACGGAAAGCAGGTTGTTGAGGACGAGCGTGAGCGCGCCCTTCAGGCTCGGCCGCACGTCGAACGACGAGCGGCGGATGGCGACGGGCTGCTCGCGCGGGGCGAGCACGCTCTTCGCCGTCTCGGCCCGGATGAGCGGCTCGACCAGGCCCCACGCCCTCGTGATCTCGCCGCCGACGACCACCACGTCCGGGTCGAGCCCGTTGATGAGGCCCGTGATGCCGATGCCGAGGTAGCGCGCCGTCTCGGAGACGGCCTCGGTCGCCGCCGGGTCGCCCGACTCGACCAGCTCGACGAGCTTGCGCATCGAGGGCGCGCGGCGGCCCTGCGCGCCGCGGAGCTGCTGGTAGCGGGCCACCGTCGCCTTGTCCGAGGCGTACAAGTCCCAGCAGCCGCGCTGGCCGCAGCGGCACTCGGGGCCGTTGAGGTCGATCATGACGTGGCCGAACTGGCCGGCGACGTTGTTGCCGCCGCGGTAGAGCGCGCCGTCGATGACGACGCCGCAGGCGAGGCCCGCGCTGACGCCGACGTAAAGCAGGTTGCGCGCCTGCGCGAGCGCCTTGCCGTGCCAGATCTCGGCGAGTGCGGCGCAGCGCGCGGAGTTGTCGATGGTGACGGGCAGGCCCGAGGACTCCTCCAGCCACTCGACGACGGGGACTTCGCGCCAGGGGAGGACGACCGAGGCGAGGAAGCGTCCCGCCTGGCTGTTGACGGGGCCGGGGAGGCTGACGCCCACGCCGGCCGCGTCGATGAACTCGGCGTGCTCCTCGCGCAGGCGCTTGACCTCGCGCCCGATCTCGCCGAGGAAGGAGCGCGCGTCCGCGCCCGTCTCGAAGCTGCGGCGGGCGACGATGCGGCTGTTGAAGTCGGCGAGCGCGAGGATGGTCTCGTCGGCGCGCACGTCGAGCCCGAAGAGGCCGTGGCGCAGCGGGTTGAGCCGGAGCGGGGTCGGGGGCTTGCCGCCGATGGGGGTGGTGCGCCCCCCGCCGTCGTCTTCAATCAGGTAGCGGTCGCGCAGAAGCTCGCCCGTGATCATCGAGACGGTCGCCTTGTTGAGCCCGCTCACCTTCGCCAGCTCGGCGCGAGAGATCGGCTGGCGGTCGGAGAGGATGCTCAGCAGGATGCGACTGTTGACGAGCCGCAGCGTGTCGTGGCCGGCCGCGCGCACCGAGTCCAGGTTCGGCTTGCGCGACATGCCGCCGCGGGTTGAGACGGACTTCGACATCTTTACTACTCGCCTTCCCTTCCTTGTTGGTTGCGCAAGTGTAGCGGCACGGGCCAAAGGAAAGGAAGGCAGAGGGGCGCGGCCGTGGCCCCTCTTGCCTTCCCCGTTGCCGCGACGCCGCTTCAGAAGGTCAGGCGCAGCCGCAGGCGGATCGTCCGGCGGTCGTCAATGCCCTCGTCCGCGTAGCTCTTCCGGATGCGGCCGAAGTCCGGGTTGAACTCCACGCACGTCCCGCCGTCCTGCGCCGCGTCCGACTCGCAACTGATGTTGCGAATCGGCTGGAGGCGCCCGGCGCCGTCCACGCCGAGGAAGATCGTGCCGACGTTGGAGAAGTTGATGGCGTCGTCAACGTTCGTCGGCGAGTGCAGCGGGTGGTTGAAGGCGTTGTTGAGGTCGGCCCCGACCTCCAGCTTCATCCCCTCCCTGATGCGGAAGCTCTTGCGCAGGCCGAGGCTCGCGCCCCAGGTGCCCGGGCCGGTCAGCGCGTTGCGGCGGACGAGGTTCGGGTCGTCGAGCAGGCCCGCGCCCATCGAGGGCGGCGCGAAGGCCGCCACGTTGAAGATGGCCCCGGCCGTCCCGCCGTAGGGGCTCGTGCCCGAGGCGAGGATGGGGCGGAACGAGGTGCTCGTGGCGAAGCCGCCGAGCGCGTCTATCGAGTCGCTGGCGACGTTGCCGGGGAAGACCGGGTCGCAGTTGCCGCAGAAGTAGAAGGGCGTGAAGCCCGTGCCGCTCTTGGCGAACATGTTCCAGGAGAGCTGCCAGCCGCCGAGCGTCTGGTCGAGCCACGGCGCGGCGTCGGTGCCGTACGCCCGCCCCTTGCCGAACGGCAGGTCAACCAGGCCGTAGGCGATGAAGCGGTGGCGCGAGACGAAGGCGTCGCGGCTGAAGTCGTTGCCGGGGTTGAACTGGTTGTAGACCGTCCCGCCCAGCGACGAGTTGCCGGTGTCGAGGCCGCTGCCCTTCTGGTCGAGGAGCGTGTAGCTGACGTTGAAGGTGAAGCCGTTCGAGAAGCGGCGGTTGGCCTCGACCTGCAAGGCGTGCGAGCGCCCCGTCCCGATGTTGTCGTAGCTGAGCAGGAAGGTGCCCAGCTCGGGGAACGGCAGGCGCGCCCGGTCGGCGTCGGAGATGACGCAGTCGCCGTCGTTCGGCGAGCAGGGGTCGCCGGCGTCGTTGCGCGTGCCGAACGGCGTGTTGCTCGGCGGGAGCAGGTTCAGGTCGGAGCCGCCGATCAGCCCGTGCAGACGGCTGCCGAGGTAGGAGACGCGCAGGCCCGTCTTCCAGCCCACCTCGTGCTCGACGGTGACGTTGTACTGCTCGATGCGCGGCTGCTGGAGGTCGAAGGGGATCAGGTTAACCGACGGCACGGTGCTGGCCGCGTCGAGGCGGCCGCCGCTGAAGGGCGTCTGCCCCGCGGGCGTCAGGCCGCCCGGCCAGCCGCCGAGCGAGAAGCCGCCGGCGGTGCGCGCCCTGCGCCCCTGGTTGAAGGGCACGGAGGCGAGCGCGTCGCGGATGCCCTGCGCGGCCGAGGTCGGGAAGAAGAAGCCGTAGCCGCCGCGCAGGACGGTCTTGTCGGTCAGACGCCAGGCCAGGCCGAGGCGCGGCGCGAAGTTGTTCTTGTCGGCGTTGACGAGGCCGCGCGGGAGGCCCGCCTGCTCGGCCGTCACCACGCCGTAGTTGACCATCGCCGGGTCGATGAGCGGGATGACCGAGGCGTCCGGCACGACGAAGCGGCCGCGGCGCCCGTTCGCCCCGACGAAGGTCGGGTCGAAGTTGACGAGCAGGTTGTTCGCCTCGTTGAAGGGCGTGAGCAGCTCGTAGCGCAGGCCCAGGTTGAGCGTGACGCGCGGGTGGATGCGCCAGTCGTCCTGCACGAAGAGGCCGTGCTCCCAGTTCGAGGCGTCGAGGCCGGGCCGGAGCTGGTTCACGTAGAAGGCCGAGTTCGCCGGCTGGCCGAGGAGGAAGCGCCCGAACGGGTCGAGGTTGGTGCCCGTGTAGTCGATGCGCCCGCGCGGGTTGCCGCGGTTCGCCGTGAAGTCGTCCACGGCGCGGTTGCGCACCGAGTCGAAGCCGCCCTTGAAAGTGTGCTTGCCCTTCGACCAAGTCACCGTGTCGCCGAAGGTCATCAAGTCCTGGTTGAGCCGGCGGTCAACGCTCCGGCCGCCGTTGGTGAAGCGGGTGAAGTTCTGGATGCGCAACTCCGGCTGGCCGAAGGTGTCGAGCGGGACGGAGCCGATGACCGAGCCGACCGCGCTGATGTCCGCGTCGCTGAAGCCGATGGAGGTGTAGAACTGGCGCAGCGTAATCGGCGCGTGCGAGAAGACGTTTTGGCGGTTGAAGCCGCCGCGCAGCTCGTTGACGAGCGTCGGGCGGAAGACGCGCGTGTAGGAGAGCGAGAGGGTGTGGTTGGTCTGCTCGTTCTCGCGCAGCCCGAAGGCCGGGTAGGCCGTGCCGGCGACGGCGCCCGCGTCCCGGGGCCGGTTCTGGAAGTTGTAAACCGCGTAGAACTTGTCGTTCGGCGAGAAGTCCTGATCGACGCGCGCCGTCACGAGGTCGCGCGTCTCGCGCTGCGTCAGGTTCTGCGCGAAGTTGACGAGGCGGCCGAAGGAGTCGGTCGGCGCGTCGAGGCTCGACTTCGGGTAGTAGACGTTTATGAGCTTGGCGACCGTCGGGTTGATGAGGCGCTGCGGGATGTTGATGAAGCGGCGCGTGCTGCCGACCAGGACGGTGTTGTTCGCCAGCTCCTGCGCCGTCAGCAGCGGCAGAATGTTCGCCGGGACGGCCGGCTTGCGCGCGTTGCTGATCTGCGAGAAGTCGCCGTTCAGGAGCCGCTGGCCGGGCAGCCCGCTCCTGGACGAGAAGCGGATGGGCGTCAGGTTCCAGCGGCGCTCGTAGGAGCCGAGGAAGAAGGTGTGCTTGGAGCCGGGGACGGGGCCGCCGATTGAGCCGCCCGTCTCGTTGAGGTTGAAGTAGGGCTTGGGAAAGTCCGGCGCCGCCGGGTTCGGCGTGAAGTTCGCCAGGTCAATCTTGTCGCCGATGCTCCAGGCCGCGAGCGCCGAGTTCTTGTTGTTGTAGAAGAGCGACCCGTGGTACTGGCTCGTGCCGCGCTTGGTCTCGATGCGGATGTTGGCGATGCCGGCGTACTCGGCCGAGAAGTTGTTCGAGAGCACGGTCAGCTCGCCGATGGCCTCGAGCGACGGCTGGCTCGTGGTCGGCTCGCCGAAGATGCCGCCGTTCGAGCGCTGGCCGTCGAGCGAGAAGGAGGCGCCGTAGCTCTGCGCCCCGATGAACTTGAAGGCCGTGTCCTCGTTCCCCGAGGTGATGTTCGGGTTCAGGTAGAGGAAGCTGTAGATGTCGCGGCTGTCGCGCGGCAACTCGGTCAGTTGCTGGGTCGTCAGGTTCCCACTGATCGTCGGCGTCTCGGTCTGAATGATCCCGGCTTCGGCCGTCACGTCCACGGTAGTGGTCGCCTCGCCGACCTCGAGCCTGGCGTCGGCCCGCACCACGTCGCTGCCCGTCAGCACGGCACTGATGACGGTGGTCTTGAACCCCTGGGCGGTGACGGTCACGCGGTAATTGCCGTACTTGAGACCGGCCGCCTCGTAGTAGCCCTCCCCGTTGGTCTTAAGATCACGCGAAGTGTTAGTCGCCAGATCCGTCACCTGCACCGAGGCGTTCGAGATCACCGCGTCGCTGGGGTCGGTCACGGTGCCGCGGATCGTTCCGAGGTTCGTACCTTGCGCGAGCGCCGCGACCGGCACGAAAACGAGGCACGCAGCCAACAGGATGGCTGACAAGACTCCGTTACTTCTCATTAATAGACTCCTTGCCATGAGGGAAGTTTCATCCGAGATCGGCGGACGGCCGCGCGGCCCGGCTTAGTTGACAGCTTAAACTAACGGGGCAAAACCTTGAACTATGTTGGACGCTTTACGCGAGTCGGGGAGCGACTTGCAGCAGACTTAACCCTGCGAAGCGTGCTTATACCACGCCCGGAGCCCTGGCGCAACAGATTTGTTTACGACAACAACTTTCCCTGCGATCCGCTCGCCGACAGCGGCCATCTCCGAAGGTCAATTGACCTCGACGGTCGCTAGGTCGTACCAGCCGTCGGCCGACCCGCCTCGGATAGACAGCCGCACGGCCGGCAGGCGCGTGCGCGGGTCGAGCAGCGCGACACGCAGCATGTATGTGCCGGGCTTGAGTGTGTCGGGGACGAAGACCGTGCCGTCGTAGACGGCGTCACCGGGCAGCCACTTCCGCACGTCCACGGGGAGCGTCACGACCTCGCTCGCACTGGCCGAGCGGAACTGGAGTGCCACCTCGTACTCCCTGTAGGCGGGGGCGACGCCGGCGTTGAACCACCACATATGGACGGGCATCAACAGCCCGGCCCGGGCGCGCCGCGGGTACTCCGCCCGGCGCAGCACGAGGCGGTAGCCCATACGTTTCTGGAACTCCTCGAACTTCTCGCGCCACTCGGGCGGGATACTGGAAGACTTGATGTTGAGCGTGCTGACGTGCCAGCGCAGGGCCTGCGCGAGGATGTAGTCCACGTCCCAGCCCTTCTCCTTCCAGAACTCGGGCACCCAGCAGGTCTCCAGAGAGACGGGGCTGCGCCGCCAGACCTCCTCGATCCCGGCGCGGGCGACCTGCTGCGGGTAGAAGTCGAGCATGTGCGAGAAGGTGGGGCGGTCTTTCCACTGCCGCCCCATGTCGCCCAGGCAGTCGAGCCGCCAGCCGGCCCCGCGCCCGGTGCCGTACGAGAGCGCGCGCGGCTCGTCGAAGTTCATGAGGAGCGGCGTGCGCGGGAAGGCTTCGAAGTAGATGTCTATGAGCGCGCGCTGGTGCTCGAAGGAGGGCATGTAGTCGCTCCAGCCCTCGCCCCAGTAGCCGACCGAGGAGATGTCTACGCTGTCGAGCGAGGGGTGGCCGTCGTAGCGCGCGCCGGCCGCGGCGACGAGCGCCCCCCAGTGTTTGAGGTAGAGAGGGTCGCTGAAGTCTGGCTGCCAGATGGCCCCGTCCTTGTCTGCGGGTTTATTGGCGCGGCGCGCGCCGGACTTCTGATACCACTCAGGCAGCGGGTGCTTGTCGTCGTAGGGCATGAGCCGGACGGCGAGCGTCTGGCCGTGCCGGCGCGCCTCTTCGAGCGCGGCGTCGATGATCTCCCAGCGAAACTGCCCGGGCGACGGCTCCAGTGCCGACCAGAACCAACGGCAGTAGGCGACGGAAGATGCGGGGAAGTCCGGCTTCGCGGCCGAGTCGGGACGCCGGCCGAGCGGCCCCTCCTCAGACCACTTGAGCGCCTCGTTGAGCGGCTGGCCGTTGAACCGCTGGAACGTCTCGACGCCCATGCCGGGGTTGACGAGCACCTCGTCGCTCTCCGCGGGCCTGACCACGACCGTCTCGTCCTGGGCCATCCCGATACGGCAGAGCGCCGCCAACACGAGGACGAACGCTGCGACTTGCTTGTGCATTCCCTTCAACGCCTCAAAGGTTATACGGACTCTTGCCCCCGCCATTCGGCGGGACTTTTCTCGACCTTGCGCCTCTCCCTTCAACGCGGGATGACCGGCAGGACGAGCGTGGAGGCGCGCGCCGCGTCGTGAAAGACCTTCTGCTCGGCCTTCCCCGTGCGCGACGAGACGGAGGACGGCTCGCCCGTGTTGAGGTTGCGGTCGAAGCGCGGGAAGTTGCTGCTCGACACGTAGAGGCGTATGCGGTGGCCGGCCCTGAACAGGTTGCTCGTCGCCCAAAGGTCAACGGTGTACTTGTAGACGCGGCCGGGCACCAACTTCTCCGCGCGCGTGCTCGCGTCGCGGTAGCGCGCGCGCACGACGCCGTCGGTCAGGAAGCGCGCGTAGCCGTCCGGCGAGACGTCCACGAGCATCGCCGTGAAGTCCGTGTCGGGCGCGGAGGTTGACGCATAAAGTTCGACCGTGACGAAGCCCGTCACCTCCGTCTCCCTTTCGAGCGGCGGCGTCGAGAAGACGAGCACGTCCCGCCGCCCTTCGTTCGGGCGCTGGTCGAAGGGGCCGGGCGGGAGCGCCTGGCCGCAGCAGAGGCGCCCGCCGATGGTCGGCACCGGGTCGGCCGGGTCGTAGACGAACTCGTCGGGACGCTCCTCGCCGGGCGCGTTCGTCGAGAGCGAGCCGTCGCCCGCGGCCGTGGCCGCGCCGCGCGAAGAGTGCAGGAAGTATTTCGTGTAGCGCGTGCGCGCGAGCGGGAACTCACGCTCCGAGCGCCAGACGTTCTCGCCCATGACGAAGAGCGAGACGGGCGGCGCCGTGGCGTACTCGTTCTGCACGCCCTTCAAGGCGTAGTCGAACCAACGGAGCGCCGTCCCCGTCATGTCGAGCACCGCGCTCTTGCCGAACGTCACGTCGCCAACCTTGCCTTCGGGCGAGGTCGGGGCGTGCGCCCACGGCCCGACGATGAGGCGCTGCCCCTCGCGCACGGCGGCCGTCGCGCCGCGCTCGCGCAGCCCCATGTAGTTTTTGATCGAGCCCTTGAGGAACAGGTCGTGCCAACCGCCCCCGTGCAGGCCCTTGACCGTCATCTCGCCGTAGTGATCCGAGATTTTCCACTGCCGCCAGTACTCGTCGTCGCGCTCGTGGCGCAGCCAGTCCTGGAAGTACGGCGCGAGGTCGGCCGCCGCGGGGGGCTTCAGCACCGGGTAACTTTCGACCGGGAGCGCCGCGACCCAATCCTTCGGCCGGGCGGTCTCGCCGGCTTTGCGCCGGAGCGTGTCCTCGGCGAGGATCGAAGTCCACGAGCTGGCGAACCACTGCAACAGCGCGCCGCTCTGGTAAGTCCACCCGTCGTAATATTCGGAGGCCGTCACGTAAGGGAAGATGGCGAGGAGGTGAGGCGGGTGCGCCATCGCCGCGAGCATCTGCGTGGCCCCGACGTAGGAGCCGCCGAACATCCCGACCCGCCCGTCCGCGTAGTCGAGCGCGGCGGCCCACTCGACCGTGTCGTAGCCGTCCTGACCTTCGTACTTGAACGGGTAGAACTCGCCGCCCGACTCGTACCGCCCGCGCGTGTCCTGCAAGACCACGACGTAGCCGTGCGCCGCCAGCTCGCGCGCCATCCCGGCCTCGCCCCGACGGTCGTACGGCGTGCGTTCGACGAGCACGGGAAACTTTCCCTGCGCGCGCGGCCGGTAGATGTCCGCGACCAGCTCGACTCCGTCGCGCATCTTCACACGCACGCCGTCCTGCGTGACGACCTCGAAGAGAATCTCGTCGGCGGATGCTGCGCGGGCGGATGATTGAGCGCTCGCGTGGAAGCCCGCGCAGAGCAGGACGACGGCCGCGAGCGCCGCCTTCATGAACGTGTTCACACGCATCTCGCTGCCCCTCCGGGAGTCGCCGCCGGTTCCGACGGCGGATGAACACCCGCGCGTCTGTTCTTCAGCCCGCGGCGCGGCGCATGAAGTAGACGAGCTGGCTCGAAAACTGGAAGGCCCAGTTGAAGGCACGCGCGGGCCGGTTGACGTTGAGCTTGACGGCGAGCGGGAAGAGCCTGTCGAAGCGTGCGCGGTAACGGGCGCGCTGCCGCGGGTCGCGGCTGAAGAAGAGCCCCAACGCGAAGCTGTAGGCCATCTCGGCGTTGTGCATCTCCATGTCCGGCCCCTCGGCGCCCGGCGGCTCCTTCGGGTCGAAGGCCGCGAAGCAGTTGATGACGTAATACGCCTTCGAGCCGTCGGGCACCATCCCGCGCCGGTCGAGGAAGTCGCACCACTTCGTCACCATCTCCGGCACGCGCCTGTCGTTCGTCAAAGTCCAGTAGTGGAAGAGCGGGTCGAGCAGCAGCGCCATCATCCACGCGGAGGTCGCGCCGTGGAAGGTCGCCTCGTTCGGGTCGTACTTCTCCCAGTCCTGCCGCAAAGAGCCGTCGGGCGGCCGCCCGTCCGGCGGCTGTCTTTGATGTTTATAATAAGCATCCGCACATTCGCGCGCCTTCTCCCAGTAGGCGCGCTCGCCCGTCATCTCCCAGCCGTGCAGGACGCCGAGCAGGCCGTAGCCCTGGTGCCGCAGCGTCCAGAAGTTGCGCCCCTTCTCCGGGTCAACGCCGAGCGCGACGGGCTTAATATTTTCAGGGCGGTAGACGGGCTCCTGGTGTTTCAGGCAGTAGCGCGCCATCGCCTTCCCCGCTTCGAGCGCGCGCTCGTCGCCCGTGAGCAGGTAGTGCACGTGCATCGCGCGCGGGTAGACGTATTTGAGGTCTGGCCCCTTCAGCGTGAAGATGCCCGCGTCCTCGCCCTCCATCTTCGTGTGCGTGCGGACGAAGTGCGCGGCCGTGTACGCAGCTTCGAGGAACTTCCGGTCGCCCGTGCGCGCGTACATCTTGTACCAGCAGGTGGTGCGGTCGAAGAGCCACTCGTGGTAGACCTGGCTGTCGATGAAGGCGAGCGACCCCGGGAAGTTGCGCTCGACGAAGCGTTCGTACGCGGCGTACTCGCCCGACTCCGCCGCGGGCGTCTGCGGCCCGACGACCAGCGACTCGCAGAGCCACGCCGCGGGCAGGACGGCCAGCACGCGCGGCCCCTTCAACCCTTCCCCATCAATCAGCGTCCGCGCGACGGGAACGAACTCCACGTCGCCGCGCCCCCGCGCCCTCTCGAAAACGACCCTAGCTTTCTGCTCGCGCGCGCGGCTGAAGTCGGCCCGGAACTGGACGAGCAGGGAGCGCACGCCGCCCTCGCGGCCGCCCGTCCGCCACGGCTCAAGCGAACGAATCGCCGCCCTCACCTCCGCGCCTGCCGCGTCCAGGACGCGCGCGCGTCCCGCGTCCGACAGCAGCCCCGGCGGCAGGGGCAAGCCGAAGCTCACGACCTCCTCGCGCCCAAGGTCTTCGGCGCGCCCGACGAGCGTCACCTCAACCTCGCGCGTCTTCGCGCGTGCGGCGAAAGAGCCCGACCCCAGCGCCGCGCGACCCGCCGCCAGCGCGGCAAAGCCCGACGAAAGAAAACCCCTGCGCGAGATGGAAGATTTCAACATCACAAACAGACCCGCAGTGACCGCGCGCCGGCGACTACGCTTCAGGCGCCCAGGCCCAGTAGCCGCGCGGCGTTCTCGTAATAGACCTTCTTAAGGATTGTTTCGGGCAGTCCGAGGCCGTAGATGCGCCAGCGCCCCTGCGGCGGCTTCGGCGCCGGCGCGTAGTCGAAGTACTCGTCCTCCGTCTCCAGGAAGCGGAAGTAGATTTCGTACAGCTCCTCGCCGAAGATCTGCTGCGGCGTCTCGCGCCCTTCGGGGACGGCGTCCGTGCCGAAGAGAATCCTGTCCTGATACCTGTCGAAGAACCTGCGCGCGGCACGCGGCTGGCGGCCCAGCTCGCCGATGCGCGCGCCGATCTCGACGTGCATGTTCGGGTAGCGGTCGAGCCACTCCGAGACCCAGTTCAAGTCCTCAGCGTCGCCGACGTGCAACACGACGAACTGTGTGCGCGGGTGGCGCGCGACGACGCGGTTGCGCGCCTCATGCAACTCTCGGTTGGTCGGGTAGTCGCGGCCGTGGAACGACCAGTCCGGGTGCGCGCTCAGCTCCTCGTAGCGCTCGTTGAAACGGTCGATGGGGAGGAAGAAAGCTTCCGGGTCGGAGGTGTGGACGGCGACCGGCATCCCGCGGCCGCCCGCCTCCTCCCACATCGGGTCGAAGCGCCGGTCGTCAACCTTCACGAGCGCCCCCTCCTGCACCCGCTCGCGCAGGTACAGCCCGAGCGTCTTCGTCAACTTCAGCCCGCGCGCCCCGACCTCCCGCGCGCGCGCGATCTGTTCCGCCTGAAACCTCGGGTAGTCGGCCTCCGCGACGCGCGTGTACCAAGGCTCGGTGAAGACCAGGAACCGCTCCGCGTCGGCCGCCCTCAAAACGCGGACGGTCTCCTCAAGGGCCTTGCCGTACCCGCCCGTCAGGTTCACCATCGCGCGCACGTTCTTCCGCGCGATCACCGGTAGCACGTCCCCGGGCTTCGCGTTGAAGTGCGGGTGCTCGGCCTCGCCGAAACGGCCCGACCAAGACAGGTGCGTGTGGAAGTCTATCGCCGGGAAGCGCGCACGCTCGACCTTGTGCGCCGGCACGTGGAGCATGCTCTTCGGCTCGTAGTCCTCTAGCGCTAGTTTCCCCTGAGGCTGCGCGCCCGCCGCCCCGCCGCCCCCCTCACGTCGCGCGACGGGGCGGGCGACCACCGCCCGGCCCAGCCCACCCAACGCGACGCTCGCCAGCCAACGCCTGCGACTCAGACATCCCATCGCGTTTAGCCCCCCTGTGGAGATTGGTTGAAGGCCATGCCATTTTGGACGACCATGAGCTTATTTACACTTAGTTTATGCCTCACACTAACCGTCTGGCTGCCTTCGTGATTAAAGGCGAGCCTTGCAAACTTCGGGATGAGGGGGCATTTCCTCGGGCGAACTTTCGTTGGGCACTCAGAGAGCCGCTACAGAACTCCACGGCGCGGGGGTTATACCATTCTGCGCGGACAGATTTCAATAACATTCCTTTAAGTTTTATTATTTTCCCGTCGGTCGTGCTTTTCTCCTTGTTTGAAATTAATCGTTGATGGTATAAGTGCGGGCCTGCACCCCGCGAGTATGCAGACTCATTGAATTGTTCACAAAGAGTCTGCCGGTCGCGTGTTTGTTGCCGGCCTCAACTAACCATTCAGGATAGACACATAAGCTAGTTGCCGGAGTTCGCCGTTGAGCTAATAGATTTTGATCGCATCTGAGTTACAGCGCCTGATTGAGGAGACGTTCTCCTATTCAAACACCCGCCCGTCGGGCACGGGCGGGCGCGGGTCGGGTTTGACCGCCCACCCCGATCTAACCATCGCCGAATTCGACCCGGGGCCGTCCCTGCTGCGCTTGGCCTCGAAGGTGTATGTGCCCGGCGACGCGGCGCAGCTCGCCGGCCGGGTGAGACGAATCGGTGCGCTCTGCGGCAGGTTCAGGAAACTTTACGGGGACGGCCCCGTGAGGGTGCTCCGCGTGCCCGCGAGGATCAACATCCTCGGCGAGCACGTCGATTACGTCTCCTACATCCCGACGGCTTCGCTGCCCTTCGGTAGCCGCGAGCACGACATGCTCATGGCCTACCGCGCCGCCCAAGACGGCTCGGTGCGAGGGGCCTCGACGCTCGAAGAGTACGAGCCGTTCAGTTTCTCTCTGGCCGAGAGCGGGCTGCCGCCGGGCGCGGGGGCCGAGGGGTGGCCGTCATACCTGCAACAGGTCAAGCAGCCCGCGCCGCACTGGAGCAACTACGTGAAGGGCGCCGCCTACTTTGCCGCGGCGAAGTACGGCGGGCGGCTGCGGCGCGGCTGCGAGTTCGTGGTGGACTCCGGCATCCCGCCGAGCGGCGGGGCCTCGTCGTCTTCGGCGCTGATCGTGCTCGCGGGCGCGGCCATCAGGGAGGCCAACGGCCTCGCCTACGGGGCCGAGGAGTTGGCGCTCGACTCGTCGCAGGCGGAATGGTTCGTGGGCACGCGCGGCGGGGCGATGGATCACCTGACGATCTGCCTCGCGAGGGACGGTCACGCCGTCCACATCCCCTACCTGGGGCCGCGCGTGAGCGTCGTCCCCGTGCCGCACAGCGCCCGGTTCCGCTGGGTCACGTTCTTCTCCCACCCGGCCGACAAGGGGCGGGAGGTGATGCTCGGGTATAACGAGCGCGCGGTCGTCTCGCGCCTGCTCATCCCGGCGATCATCGAGGGCTGGAAGTCGGAAGCGCCGTCTCTCGACGACGCGTGGGTGCGGGCCGTCGAGGCGTTCGGCGAAGACCCCTGCGGCGCGCACGGCCTCGAAGGCTTTCTCGAAAGGCTGCCCGAGTCCCTGATGCTCGCCGAAGTCGAAACCTCTTACCCGGAGGCGTACCGCCGCTGCCTGCTCGACTTCCCCGCCCTCGTGCATGAGCGCCGGGACGAGCCGCTGCGGGTTCGTCCGCTCGCGCTGCATCACGCGGGCGAGGCGAGGCGCGTGGCGGCGGCCGTCAAACTCCTCGAAGGCGCGGCCGGGGGCGGCGCGGGCGAGGCCGACTCTCTAATGCACGCGGTCGGCGCGCTGCTCGACGAGAGTCACAGGAGCCTGCGCGACAACTACGGCGTGAGCACGCCCGAGGTCGAGGCGCTGGTCGAGACCGTCCGTTCGGACGCGGGTGTCTACGGCGCGAGGCTGATGGGTGGGGGTTTTGGCGGAAACGTCCTTGCGCTGACGGCCGCCGGGAACGTGTCGGCGCTCGTCGAGCGCGTACAGAGCGGCTACTACGCCCCGCGCGGGCGCGAGGCGGCGCGCGAGGGCTCGGTCATGATCTCGACGCCGGGCGAGGGGCTGGCGCACCTCGACCCCGAGCGCGCGTGGCGTGAGGGCGTCGAAGAGTTCAACATGCTCCCGGCGGCGTCGGACGAAGAGCGCCGCCGCTGCGGGGAGTTACTCGCACGCGCGGCGGGCACTGTCAATCCCTTGGAGGTCTGGCCCGTCGTCGTCGCCGCCGGCAAAGGCGCGCGCGCGCAGGCGTCGGGGCTCGACGTGCCGAAGCCGCTGGCGGAGGTGTGCGGCGTCCCGTCCATCGTGCGCGTGCTGCGCAACGTGCGGGCCGGGCTCGGCGCGACCCGCACGCCCGTCGTCATCGTCTCGCCCGAGACCGAAGGCCCCGTGCGCGCCGCGCTCGAAGGCGAGGACGTTCATTTCGTCACGCAGGCCGAGGCGCTCGGGACGGGCGACGCGGTGCTGCGCGCGCGCGAACTGATGAAGGACTTCGACGGGCGGGCGCTCGTCGTCTGGGGCACGCAGCCCGTCATACGCCCCGAGACGTACCGGCGCGCGGCGGCGCTGGCCGCGCTCTTCGGCGAGTACGCGATGGTCTTCCCGACGGCCCTGAAGGAGTCGCCGTACGCGCCGGTCGCGCGGGACGAAGGGGGGCGCATCACGGGCGCGCGTGAGACGCACCTTGAAGGGGCCGAGCGACCGCCGCTCGGCGAGACCAACGTCGGCCTGTTCATGCTTAAGAGCGAGGAGATGTTCGAGGCCCTTGCCGAACTGCGCCGCCTCCATTGGCGCGAGGGCGAGCGACGCTACGAACGGGCGGGCGGCGAGTTGGGCTTCCCGAACGAGATGGTCAAACACTTCGCCGGAAGGCCCGCGGGCGTCTTCGCCTGCGCGTTCGCCGACCCACGCGAGGAGCAGGGCATCAAGACGCTCGCGGACGTTGCGCGCTGCGAGCAGTTCATACGCGAGTTCGAATGCGAAGAGAAGGGCTTGGAGGCTTAAGGGATGGCGGTCGCTGACGACGCGGTGGTCGGGCGCCGGCCCGCGGGGAGGCTGCGCTGGTGGATCGGCGGGCTGCTCTTCGCCTCGACGGTCATCAACTACGTTGACCGCCAGACCCTCTCCAACCTCGCCCCCTTCCTCAAGAAGGACTACGGCTGGACGAACACGGACTACGCGTATCTGATCATCTCCTTCCGCGTTGCTTATTCGATAGGCCAGACTCTCTGCGGCCGGCTCGTGGACAAGCTCGGCACGCGCCGCGGGCTCACGCTGTCGGTCATCTGGTACTCGGCCGCCTCGGTGCTCACGTCGCTCGCCACGGGCTTCTACAGCTTCGCGGCCTTCCGCTTCCTGCTCGGCATCGGCGAGTCGGCCAACTGGCCCGGGGCGACCAAGGCTGTCTCCGAGTGGTTCCCGAAGCGCGAGCGGGGCCTCGCGACCGCGCTCTTCGACAGCGGCTCCTCCATCGGCGGAGCCGTCGCGCCCTTCATCGTCCTCGCCATCTACTTCCGCTGGGGCTGGCGCCCGGCCTTCGTCGTGCCGGGGCTCCTCGGCCTCCTCTGGCTCGCCGCGTGGCGCAGGTTCTACCACACGCCCGAGACGCACCCGCTCATCGGCGACGAAGAGCGCGAGATGATCCGCCGCGACAAGCTCGAAGACGAGCCCGAGTCGGGCACGCGTCCGCGCACGCGCTGGTCAACCCTCCTGAGTCTCCCGCAGACGTGGGGGACGATTGCGGCGCGCTCTTTGACCGACCCCGTCTGGTTCTTCGTCACCGACTGGTTCCCCGTCTACCTCGTCGCCAAGGGCATCAAGCTCGAAGAGGGGCTCTTCGCCTTCTGGATACCTTTCGTCGCGGCCGACGTGGGCAACTTCTTCGGCGGCTGGGTGTCGGGCCACCTGATTAAACGCGGCTGGGCTTTGGGCGCGGCGCGCAAGGCCGTGGTCGTCTTCGGCGGCCTGGGCGTGACGGCGCTCATCCCGACAATCCTGACGACGAACCTCTTCGCCATCGCGGCGCTCTTCGGCTTCGCCACCTTCTCCTACGCCTGCTTCACGACCATCGCCAACGTGCTCCCCTCCGACCTCTTTCACAGCGAGTCGGTGGCGTCCGTGAGCGGGCTGAGCGGGACGGGCGCGGGGCTGGGGACGATTGCGGCCTTCCTGCTCGTCGGCTATGTTTCGGACGCGCGGCAGGCCACGGGCACGCACGCCTTCGACCCCATCATCGTCGTGGCGGGACTGATCCCGCTCGTCGGCATGGCGCTCGTGCTGCTGCTCGTGCGCAACACGCGCGCCACCGACACAGGGCTCGTGCGGCGCATCTGAACTCTGAAAGATGAGACCACTAAAGATCGGCATCACTGGCGTGCGCGGCGTGGTCGGCGAGACCTTCACGCCGGAGCTGGCCGTCGGCTTCGCGCAAGCCTTCGGCACGTACCTGGACGGCGGGCGCATCCTCGTCAGCCGCGACACGCGCCCCTCGGGGCCGATGGCGCGCGCGGCGGTGCTCGGCGGGCTCATGGCCGCGGGCTGCGAGGTCGTTGACCTCGGCGTCTGTCCGACCCCCTCGATGCAGCTCGCCGTCGTGCGCGCGGGCGCCGAAGGGGGCATCGCGGTCACCGCGGGGCACAACCCTTCGCAGTGGAACGCGCTCAAGTTCGTGCGCGCCGACGGGCTCTACCTCAACCCGGCGCAGGCCGAGGAACTCTTGGACATCTTCCACCAGGGCGAGTTTGCAAAGGCGACGTGGGACAGGGTCGCGC
Organism: Acidobacteriota bacterium; assembly: GCA_019242475.1. Lineage (GTDB taxonomy): Bacteria > Acidobacteriota > Blastocatellia > Pyrinomonadales > Pyrinomonadaceae > QHXN01. Next base: position 75,424 of record JAFAVK010000078.1, read on the forward strand.
GTCGCGTCGAGGAGGCCGACGCCGTCGCCGGCCACATCGAGACCCTGCTCAAATCGTTCGACGCCGAGGCCATCCGCGCGCGGCGTTTGAAGGTGGCGGTTGACTGCTGCAACGGCGCCTGCGCGCGGCTCATCCCGCGCTGGCTCGAACAGCTCGGCTGCGAGGTGCTCGCCGTCAACGACGACCCGACGGCGCCCTTCCCGCACAGCCCCGAGCCGAAGCCGGAGACGATGGCGCAGCTCCGCGCCGTCGTGAAAGCGGGCCGCGCCGACGTGGGGTTCGCGCACGACGCCGACGGCGAGCGCTTAGGGATTGTGACGGAGGAGGGCACGCCGCTCTCGGAGGAGGCGACGCTCGCGCTCGCCGCCGAGATACTGCTCCCGCGGCGGCCCGGCACCGTCGTCACGAACCTCTCGACGAGCGGCGCGGTGGACATCGTCGCCGCGCGCCACAACTCAACGGTCGTCCGCACGCCCGTCGGTCAGGCTTATATTTCCGAGGCCATCGTCGAGACGGGGGCCGTGCTCGGCGGCGAGGGAAGCGGGGGCGTCTCGCTCCCCCGTGTGCACCCCACGCACGACAGCGCGGCGGCCGTCGGCCTCATCCTCGAACACCTCGCGCTCTCGGGCGAGACGGTGTCGGCGGCGGCGGCGCGGCTGCCCCGCCTCTCGATGGTCAAGCACAACGTCAAGGTCGAGCCCAACCAGATATACTCGCTGCTGCAACGCCTGCGCGCGCAGGCCGAGCAAGAGGGGCGCGTCTCCGACCTGACCGACGGCGTCAAGTTCGAGACGGCCGGCGGCTGGCTCCACGCGCGCGCCTCGAACACCGAGTCCATGATCCGCCTCATCGCCGAGGCCCCCGAAGAGCGCTCCGCCCGCGACCTCGTGGACTGGGCGCGCGATAGATTGAAGAGATGAGAGCGATTCCGACACTGAAGATCAGCATCTCGGGCGTGCGGGGCGTGGTCGGCGATAGCTTGACGCCGACGCTGCTCGTGCGCTTCGCGCAGGCGTTCGGCACCTACGTCGGCTCGGGCACCGTCGTCATCGGCCGCGACACGCGCACGTCGGGCGAGATGGTCAAGCAGACGGTCGTCGCGGGGCTCCTCTCGGCGGGCTGCCGCGTCGTGGACGTGGGCGTCTGCCCCGTCCCCACCGTGCAGGTGCTCGTGCGCCACGTCGGCGCGCAGGGCGGCATCTGCATCACGGCGAGCCACAACCCGGCGGAGTGGAACGCGCTCAAGTTCATCGGCCCCGACGGCCTCTTCCTCGGCCCCGGCCCCGCGCGCGAGCTGCTCGACATCTACCACCAGGGCGAGTACACGAAGGTCTCGGGCGCGGAGATGCGCACGGTCGAGGAACTCGAAGGTGCGACCGACGTACACGTCCGCGCCATCCTCGACGCGCTCGGCCCGCTCCCGGCCCGCGAGCGCAAGCTGCGCGTCGTGCTCGACTCGTGCAACGGCGCGGGCTCGGTCGTCACGCCGCGCCTGCTCGAAGCGCTCGGGGCGGAGGTCTTCACCGTCAACACGACGCCCGACGGGCTCTTCCCGCGCCCGGCCGAGCCGCTCCCCGAAAACCTCGGCGAGTTGTGCGCGGCGGTGCGCGAGCACGGCGCCGACCTGGGGCTCGCGCAGGACATGGACGCCGACCGCCTCGCCGTCGTGGACGAGGCGGGCCGTCCCGTGGGCGAGGACTACACGCTCGTGCTCGCCGCGCTCTACGTGCTCGGGCGCGAGCCGGGGCCGGTCGTCGCGAACCTCTCCACTTCGAGCGCACTCGCCGCGGCGGCCGCGCGCTTCGGCTGCGAGTTGACGCTCTCGAAGATCGGCGAGGCGAACGTGACCGAAGAGATGCGCCGGGTCGGGGCGGTCGTCGGCGGCGAAGGCAACGGCGGCGTCATCTACCCGCGCATCAACTTCGGCCGCGACAGCCTGGTCGGCGCCGCGCTCGTCCTCCACCTGCTGGCCGAGTCGGGCCAGACCGTCTCGGAGATTCTGGCGACGCTCCCGCCCTCCTTCGTGGTCAAGGAGAAGCTGGCCTGCCCTTCGGACAAGATCAAGGTGGCGCTGCGCATGGTCGAGCGAGAGTACGCGGGCTACCCTTCCGACCGCCGCGACGGCGTCAAGGTCTTGCTCCCCGACGGCTGGTTCCTCGTGCGCGGCTCGAACACCGAGCCGATCATCCGCGTCGTCGCCGAAGGCCCGACCGAAGCGCGCGCGCGTGAGATCGTCGAACAGGTCTTCGCGCGCGTGCGCGTGGCGGTGACTTCTTAACCACAGAGCCGATGATTGAAGCGGTCATCTTCGACATGGACGGCGTGCTCATCGACTCCGAGCCCTTCTGGCAGGAGTCGGAGATCGAAGCCTTCGGCCGCACGGGGCTGCGCCTGACGCGCGAGATGTGCATGCAGACGATGGGCCTGCGCGTGGACGAGGTGGTCGAATACTGGCACCGCCGCCACGGTTGGGAGGGCTTCGCCGCGGGCGAGTTGGAAGAGGCGATCGTCGGCGGCGTCGAGCGGAGGATTCTTGAGAAGGGCGAGGCGATGGGGGGCGTGGAATACGCGCTCGACTTCTTTCGCGGCCGCGGCGTGAAAGTCGCGCTCGCCTCCTCCTCGGCCTACCGGCTCATCCGCGCCGTCACGGAGCGCTTCCGTCTCGCCGACAGGTTCGACTGCGTCTACTCGGCCGAGGAGGAGGAGTACGGCAAGCCGCACCCGGGCGTCTACCTGACGACGGCGCGCAGGCTCGGCGTGAAGCCCTCCGCCTGCCTCGCCATCGAAGACTCTTTCAACGGCGTGCTCGCGGCCAAGGCGGCGCGCATGAAATGCATCGCCGTCCCCGAAGAGGGCGCGCGCCGCGACCCCCGGTTTGCCATCGCCGACGTGGTGCTCGGCTCGCTCACGGAGATTGACGAAGAGGTCTGGCGCCGCCTGAGCGACTGACCTTCCGAACAGATGAGCTACGCAATCGGCATCGACCTCGGCGGCACGAACATCAAGGCCGTGGCCGTCAACGAAGACGGCGACGTGCTCGCCCGAACGTCGGCGCCCACGCACGGGGACGGCGTGGCTGACGAAGACGGCGCGGCCGTGGCGCGAAACGTCGCGCGGCAGTTGGCGGCGCTTGAGACGGAGGTCGGGCGGACGGCCGCGGCGGTCGGGCTCGCCGCGCCGGGGCTCGTGGCGCGCGACGGCCGCTCGATGGCTTCGATCAGCGGCCATCTCGAAAGCGTCGAGGGGCTCGTCTGGGCCGAATACCTCGGCGGGCGTGCGCCCGCGCTGCTCAACGACGCGCACGCCGCGCTCGTCGGCGAAGTCTGGCGCGGCGCGGCCGCGGGCGCGCGCGACGCCGTGCTGCTCACGCTCGGGACGGGCGTCGGCGGCGCGGTGCTCGCGGAGGGGCGGCTGCTGCGCGGGCACCTCGGGCGCGCGGGGCACCTCGGCCACATGTGCCTCGACGTGGACGGCGCGCGCGACAGCCTCGGCATCCCCGGCACGCTCGAAGAGGCCGTCGGCAACCGCACGCTCCCCGAGCGCTCCGCCGGGCGCTTTCGTTCGACCGCAGAACTCGTCGCGGCATACCTCGCGGGCGACGCGGAAGCGGCGCGCGTCTGGCTGCGGTCGGTCTTCCAGCTCGCCTGCGCCGTGACGAACATCATCAACGCCTTCGACCCGGAGGTCTTCATCATCGGCGGGGGCGTGGCGCGCGCCGGGCGGGCGCTCTTCGACCCACTCGCCGAGTACCTCGACGGGATGGAGTGGCGGCCGCAAGGGCACCGCGTCCGCGTAGTGCCGGCCGCGCTCGGCGACGCGGCCGGCGCGCTCGGCGCGGCCCGCAACGCCGAGCAGTCTTCAAGCGGGAGTTCGAATCAACAGTGAGACTTGAAAGGGACGCCGCATGCACCTGACCGCGCTCGACTGGATCATCGCCCTGCTGGCCGTCGGCATCTGCTTCGCGCCCGCGCTCTTCTTCGGGAGGCGCTCGGGCAAGGACACCGCGCAGTTCTTCGCCTCGGGCCGCTCCGTGCCGTGGTGGCTCGCGGGGCTCTCGATGGTCGCCACCACGTTCAGCAGCGACACGCCCAACCTCGTCACAGACATCGTGCGCAGGCAGGGCGTTGCCGGCAACTGGGTCTGGTGGGCGTTCGTGCTGACGGGCGTCGCCACCGTCTTCTTCTACGCGCGGCTGTGGCGGCGCTCGGGCGTGCTCACGGACTTGGAGTTCTACGAGCTGCGCTACTCCGGGAAGGCGGCGGGCGCCGTGCGCGGCTTCCGCGCCGTCTACCTCGGGCTCTTCTTCAACTGCCTGATTATGGCGACCGTGAACCTCGCCGCGTGCAAGATCGCCGCCATCCTCTTCGGGCTGGAGCGCTGGCAGACGCTCCTCTTCGTCGGGCTCCTCAACGTCGTCTTCGCCGCGCACTCCGGCCTCTGGGGCGTGCTCGTCATCGACATGGTTCAGTTCTTCATCAAGATGACGGCGGTGGTCGCGGCGGCCTACTTCGCGGTCAAGCTGCCGCAGGTCGGCGGTCTCTCCGGCCTCGTCTCGAAGCTCTCGGCGACGCAGGGGCCGGGCGGCATCAACTACCTGAACGTGCTGCCCGACTTCTCGAACCACTGGGACATCGCGCTCGCTGTCTTCGTCATGCCGGTGGCGGTGCAATGGTGGGCGGTCTGGTACCCGGGCGCGGAGCCGGGCGGCGGCAGCTACATCGCGCAGCGCATGCTCGCGTCGAAGTCCGAGAAGGACTCGCTCGGCGCGGTGCTCTTCTTCAACGTCGCGCACTACGTGCTCAGGCCGTGGCCCTGGATTCTGGTCGCGCTCGCCTCGATCATTGTCTACCCGCAGCTCTCGGACATCCAGGCCGCGTTCCCGAATCTGAACTCGAAGCTGCTCGGCCACGACATCGCGTACCCGGCGATGCTCAAGTTCCTGCCCGCGGGTTTCGTCGGCCTGATGGCCGGCGGGCTCGTGGCCGCGAACTCTTCGACGATTTTGACGCACCTCAACTGGGGCGCGTCCTACCTCGTCCACGACTTCTACCGCCGCTTCATCCGCCGCGACGCCGACGAGAAGCACTACGTCATGGCCGGCCGCGCCGCGACCGTCCTGCTCTTCCTGCTCTCGTCGGGGCTCGTCTTCGTGCTCGACTCGGCGAAGGACGCCTTCGACGTGATTCTGCAAGTCGGCGCGGGCACGGGGCTGCTCTACCTCCTGCGCTGGTTCTGGTGGCGCATCAACGCGTGGTCGGAGGTCGTGGCGATGGTCAGCTCGTTCTTCGTCTCGGTGCTCTTCCTAGTGCTGGAAAAGGAGAACGTCTACTCGCTCCCGACGGCGCAGAGGCTTCTCATCACCGTCGCGGTGACGACCGTCTGCTGGGTGCTGGCTGCCTACCTCGGGCCGCAGACCGACCGCGAGACGCTCGTCGCCTTCTACCGCAAGGTGCACCCGGCGGGGCCGGGCTGGAACCCGATCCGGCGCGAGGCGGGCATCGCGGAGGAGGCGGTCGAGCGCGCCGACAACATCCCGCTCGCGCTCCTGGGCTGGGTCGCCGGCTGCACGATGATCTGGTCGTCGCTCTTCACCGTGGGCAACTTCCTGTACGGACGCACTTCTTACGCGCTCGGCCTCCTCGTCGTCTTCGCCTTGAGCGGGTTCGCCCTGCTGCGCGTGGTCGGCCAGCTCTGGTCGAGCCCGGTCAGGATTACGGGCGAAGAGGACAAGCCGACGCACGAGGGCGGCGCCGCCTGACGTGCGCGCGGGAGGGAAGGCACGTTGATACGCATCGCTCTCGTCGGCTGCGGCGAACACTCCGAGGGCAGCCACGCCGCCCCGCTGGCGAGGTACGCCGCCGAGCGGCCCGGCGAGATTTCGCTCGCGGCGGCCTGCGACCTGAACCTCGCGCGGGCCGAGGAGTTCTGTCAACGCTTCGGCTTCGCGCGCGCCTACTCCGACTTGGGAAAGCTCCTGGCGGACGGGGGGACGGACGCGTGCGTCACGGTCATGCCGGTCGAGCGCATCGCCGAGGTGGGCGCGCTGCTCCTTGAGCGCGGCGTGCCCTGCGTCGTCGAGAAGCCGCTCGGCGCGTCCCTGTCGGAAGTTGAAGAACTGGCGCGCGTCGCGCGCGAGACTAAGACGCCGCACATGGTATCGGTCAACCGACGCTTCCTTCCCTACCTCAACCGCGCGGTCGAATTCGTCGCGGCGGGCGGCGGGCCGCGCTACGTCCGCGCGACTATGGCGCGGCACGCGCGCGACGAGGCGGACTTCATCTCGACCACCGCCATCCACGCCGTAGACGCCCTGCGCCACGTCGCGGGCGAGGTCGCCGATTTCAGGTCGAAGGTCATCGGCGGCGGCGCGGCGCGTTGGTACGTCATCTCGCTTGATTTCGAGGGCGGCGCCGCCGGGCAGGTCGAAATACTCCCGACGGCGGGCGTCGTCGAAGAGACTTACGAGCTGTTCGGCGAGGGCGTGCGCGCGCGGGTCGTCTGCGGGTCGGGCTCGCAGAAGCTTCTGCGCTGCTGGCGCGGCGGCCGGCCCGAAGTCGAAGAGGCGGCGGACGGGCAGCCGGAGGACGTGTGCAACGGCGGCTACGGCGAGGTCGTCGAGTTCGTCCGCGCGCTCGGCGCCGGAGCACGTCCGAGCCCGACGGTCGAAGACGTGCTGCCTTCCGCGCGTATCTGTTACTCCGTCGCCGAGTCGGCCGCGGCGAGTCTGACGAAAGGCGTCTAGCCTGCATAACCAACCGAGATCAGCCCAGGGTTCCGAACGATGAAGAAGCGTCTGTCATTAGCTCTCGCGCTGCTCACTCTCTCCATGCTCGCCCCCTTCGCGGCGGCGCGGCAGGACTTGAAGGAGGAGGGCGTCGGCGGGAGCGCCTTCCACAAGAACGACATCACCTACTCGACCCAGGTCTCGACGCCGCACGTCGCCTGGGCGAAGAAATTGCCGGGCGGCCCCGTGCGCGGCTTCTTCATCCCGCCCGTGCAGTACGGGCGCGACATGGTCGAGCTGATGCAGCGGCTTGACCTCGCGCCGACGACCGTCACCATCGACCGTAACTGGGACACGAGCTGCTGGGGCATCGGCGACTACTACGGCCACGAGTACCGCGGCGACCGCGACGACTTCCAGACCGTCTACGGCTACGTCGAGCGTGACCTGACCGGGCCGGCGCAGTTCGAGGTCATGCTCATCCCCGGCCTGAACGGCTGGTCGCGCATGACGCGCGCCGCGCGCGACGCCGTCCTGCGCCGCGTGCGCGAGGGCGCGGGGCTCGTCCTCCTCCACCCCTTCGTCGGCGACGTGAAGGGCCACCCCTTCAAGGGCGACGAGGCCGAACCCGACGCGCGCATCTGGGACATCTCGCCCCTCGTCGGCGTGCCCGACGACACGCTCAACGAGCGCGGCTACCCCGAGATAAATCAGGACGCCGTGGCGAAGGGCAAGTGGGAGGCGACGCACCCGCACTTCATCACGGACGGCGTGCCTTTGGAACTGCTCCCGGAGGGGCAGGTCGGCGGCTCCTTCTACAAGTACCGCGCCGACGGCGACGTGCTCGTGCGCTCCGGCGAGCGGCCCGTCGTCGCGGTCAAAAACTACGGCAAGGGGCGCGTCGTCGCGCTCGCATACGTCGAGGAGGGTTTCACGCCGCAGAGCGTCAACCCCTTCGAGACGAGAATCTACTGGGACTACTGGGAGTATCAATACTCTCTGCTCGCGCGCGCGCTCCTCTGGGCCGCGGGGCGCGAACCCGCGGCGCGCCTCACGTCGCTCGCCGCGACGGACGCGGAGCCGGCCGTCAAACTCACAGTGACTTCGGACGCCGCGCGGTCTGTCGAGACAGAGGTCGCGTGCAAGAGCGAGTTCGGTCAAAAGCTCGGCTCGACGAAGGTGCGTCGGGAACTCGCGCGCGGCGAGAACTCTATCGCCGTGGCGGCGAGCGTGCTCCGACCCGCCGCGGGCTGGCCCGGCGGTCGCGCGATCTTCGACGTTATCGTGCGCGACGCGCGGACGGGCGCGACGCTCGACTGGGGCGCGGCGACCTTCAACGCGCCGAAGCGCGCGATGATGACGCTCGTCAAACCGGCCGTTGACGTTTACAAACGCGGCGAGACATTGAGCGCGGTGCTGCGCGCGGCGGGCGACCTCGCGGGCTTGCGCCTGCGCATGAAAGTGTCGGACGACCTCGGCCGCCTGCTCGCCGTCGTCGAGCAGCCCGCGCGGGGCGAGCGGACGATGACCTACGCGCTCTCGGACTTCGTCGCCAAGTCCGCCCTCGTCACGGGCGAGCTGGTGGACGCGAAGGGTGCGGTCGTTGACCAGCTCCGCGCCGCGCCCGTCATGGTCGTGCAGGACGAACGGCGCGAACGCGAGTACACGGCGCTCGTCTCCTTCGGCGGCACGAAGCATTACTTACAGGACGCGCAGATGCGGCAGGTGCGCGCCGTCGCCGCCGACACAGGCTTCACCTGGGGCGGCGGCGTGGACAACTCGCTCAACGTCCCGCGCGGGAGCTTCGGCGTCTACTGGTACGACCGCGGCCCCACGACGCCCGACGCGATGGAGAAGGCCATCGCCGACTACAAACGCACGCAGGACTTCGACGCGCTCGGCTACCTGACGAAGAAGGAGCTGTACCGCCGCACGGGCGACAAGACGTTCCTGCGGCGCACGCCCTCGTTCGACGACCCCGCCTTCATGCGCTCGCTCACCGACATCGCGCGGGCGACGGCGCGCAACAAAGCGCGCTACCAGATGGACTACTACTTCGTCGGCGACGAGGGCTCGCTCACCTCCTACGGCGACCCTTTCGACTTCGACTGGAGCCCGCACGCGCTCGCCGAATTCCGCGCCTGGCTCCGCGGCGAATACAAGACGCTCGACGCGCTCAACCGCGAGTGGAAGAGTTCGTTCAAGAGTTGGGACGAGGTCGTCCCCTCGACGACCGACGAGGCGCGCAAGGCGAACAACTTCGCGCCCTGGGCCGACCACCGGACGTACATGGAGGTCTCCTTCGCGCGCGCCTACCAGCGCGTGCGCGACGCCGTGCGCGAGGGCGACCCCGACGGCCATGTCGCCGTCTCCGGCACGCAGGCCACGAACGCTTATAACGGCGCCGACTGGGCGCGGCTCGACCGCGTCATCGACGACTTCCTCTCCTACGACGGCGGCAACCAGTGGGACATGCACCGCTCGTTCGCCAAGCCCGGCGCGATGATCGGCTTCTGGACGGGCTACGGCTCGCGCGGCCTCAGTGTCGAGAACGCCATCTGGACGGCGGCCGCGCAGAACGTCCTCCACCCGAACGTCTTCTGGATGTACTCGTTCCTCGACCCGGACATGACGCACTCGGAGTCGGCGCGCGACATGGGCGCGGCCTTCAAGTCGCTCCGCTTCGAGGGCGTCGGGAAGCTTCTGATGGAGTCGGCGCGGCAGCAGGACGGCGTCGCCATACATTACTCGATGTCCTCAATCCACGCGGCGACGATCCTCGGCTATCACCAGCGCCGCGGCGACGAGGAGGAGGGCGCGAAGGTCGAGGAGGCCGTCAGCTTCCCCGGCGACCGCGACGGCTGGGTGCGCGTGACGAAAGACCTCGGGCTCCAGTTCGACTTCGTCTCCTCCGAACAGGTCGAGCAGGGCGGACTGAGTTCGGGCAAATACAAAGTCCTCGTCCTCCCGCTCTCGCTCGCGCTCTCCGAGGAGGAGTTGAAATCAATCGAGGCGTTCGCGCGCGGCGGAGGCACGGTCATCGCCGACGCGGGCGCGGGTGTCACCGACGAGCACTGCGCGTGGCGCATTGACGGCTCGCTCGAAAAACTCTTCGGCGTTCAGTTGGCTTCCGCGCCGGACGTCCGGCGGCTGAAGGGCTCGGGCGAGAAGTTGACGCTGACCGGCGCGGGCGCGGCCTTCGGGATTCGCGCGGAAGACCTCGCGGGCCTCAACGCCGCAGAGCCGGGGCTGAAGGCCGCGGGCGGCGAAGCGCTCGCGCGCGCAGGCGACGCAGACGCCGTGGTCATCCGCCGCGTAGGCAGCGGCCGCACGATCTACCTCAACGCGCTCCTCGACCGCTACGCGAAGCTGCGCGCGGAGAAGTCGGGCGGCGACGCACAGCGCGCCCTGGTCAACACGCTGCTCGAACGCGCGGGCGTGCGCCCCGCAATCGAACTCCTCTCGGCGGGCGGGCGGAGGCTGACGCACGCGCTCGTGGCGCGCTACAAGTTCGGCGAGTCCGAGGTGCTGACGGTCGTCACAGACAACGTCAAGCTCGAAGGCGTCGTCGGCCGCGACGGCGTCACCGTCTACAACGACGCGGGGCTCGGCCGGGTCGCGCGGCAGGAGATCACCGTGCGCCTCCCGCGCAAGGCTTACGTGACGGACGTGCGCACCGGCAAGAGGTTCGGCCTGACGGACACGGTGCACACCTCGGTCGTCGTCGGCGACGCGCTCGTGCTCGGCCTGAGCCCGGCCGCAGGCGCCGTCACCCTGAGCGGCCCGCCTTCGGCCGCGCTCGGCGCGCACGTACGGTTCGACATCCACGTCGCGCCGGCGGGGCGCCACCTCGTCCGCTGCCACTTCCTCGCGCCCGACGGCTCGCTGCTGGAGGCTTACGCGAAGAACGTCCTAGCCGAGGAAGGGCGCGCGTCGGTCGTACTCCCCTCGGCGCTCAACGACCCGGCGGGCGTCTACACGCTCCGCGTCACGGACGTGGTCACCGGCGCGACCGCGGAGGCGAAGGTAGAGTTGAAGTAGCTAACCCGGGGCGAAGAGAGTCAAACTATGAGGGTAGAGATTCACGAGTCGAAGCAGGAGTTGGCGGCGGCGGCGGCCGAACGCGCCGCCGAGGTCATCCGCGGGGCGATAGCCGAGCGCGGCGAGGCGTGCGTCGTCGCGGCGACGGGGGCCTCGCAGTTCGAGTTCCTCGACGAGCTGACGAAGAGGCCCGACCTCGAATGGCAAAGGGTCGTCTTCTTCCACCTCGACGAGTACGTCGGGCTCCCCGAGACGCATCCGGCGAGTTTCAGGAAGTATCTGAAGGAGCGCATCGACGCGCGCGTCCATCCCCGCGCGTTCCACTTCATCGAGGGCGACGCGCCCGACGTGCGGGCGGAGTGCCGGCGGCTCGCCGCGCTCATCTCCGCACGGCCCGTGGACGTGGCCTTCGTCGGCATCGGCGAGAACGGCCACCTCGCCTTCAACGACCCGCCCGCGGACTTCGAGACCGAAGAGCCCTACATCGTCGTCAAACTCGACGAGGCGTGCCGCCGCCAGCAGGTCGGCGAGGGCTGGTTCGAGGGCTTGGACGAGGTTCCGCGCCAGGCCGTCTCGATGTCAATCAAACAGATTCTCAAGGCGCGCCAAATCGTCTGCGTCGTCCCCGACGCGCGGAAGGCGCGCGCCGTCCGCGACTGCCTCGAATCGGAGGTGAGCCCGGAGCGCCCGGCCTCTGCCTTAAGGCCGCACGAGGGCGCGTTCCTCTACCTCGAACGGGAGTCGGCATCGCTCCTCGAAGACAGCACGCCGCGCGTCTTCGAGGCGTCGAAGGCATGAACGTGCGAAGGGTTTTTGAATCATGGGCGGGCGGCAGTTTCTAAACGTGGGAGGTGTGAGGAGCGCGGCGGAGTTCCGCGACGCACTCGCGCGGCTCGGCGTCTCGATCCCCTGTGACGAGGAGGTCGAGGCGGGCGACGCGTCGCCGCTCGCGCGGCCGTTGCGCGTCGAAGGCTTCGAGGTCGGCAACAGGTTTGCCGTCCACCCGATGGAAGGTTGGGACGGGACGGCCGACGGCAGGCCGACCGAGCTGACGAGCCGGCGCTGGCGCAACTTCGGCGCGAGCGGCGCGAAGCTCGTCTGGGGCTGCGAGGCCGTCGCCGTCACACACGAGGGGCGAGCCAACCCGAACCAGCTCCTCTGCGGCCCGCACGCGTTGGAAGACCTCGCGGGCCTGCGCGGGCTGCTCGTCGCGGAGCACCGCGCCGCGGCGGGCTCGGACGCGGGGCTGCTCGTCGGGCTCCAGCTCACGCACTCGGGCCGCTTCAGCCGCCCCAACTCCGGCGGCCGCTCGGAGCCGCGCATACTCTACCGCCACCCCTTGCTCGACGCGCGTCTGGGACTACCGCCCGACTACCCTTTGATGTCCGACGGCGAGGTGCGCGCCGTCGTCGAAGCCTTCCACGGCGCCGCGCGCGTGGCGCGGGAGGCCGGCTTCGACTTCATAGACGTGAAGCACTGCCACGGCTACCTGGGCCACGAGTTCCTGAGCGCGCACACGCGCGGCGGCGACTACGGCGGCTGCTTCGAGAACCGCACGCGCTTCCTGCGCGAGGTGGTCGAAGGCGTGCGGTCGGAGGCGCCCGGGATGCAAATCGGCGTGCGACTTTCGGCCTTCGACACCGTGCCCTTTCGTCCCGACCCGGCGGCCTCCGCCCCGGGGCGGCCCGGCCCGGGCGCGCCCGAACCTTTCGCGGGGCTCGTCCCGTACCGCTGGGGCTTCGGCCTCGACCCCTTCGACCCGCTCGCGGAAGACTTCGGCGAGACGGAGCGATTCCTCTCGCTCTGTCGCGACTTGGAAATACGGCTCGTCAGCATCTCGGCCGGGAGCCCCTACTACAACCCGCACGTCCAGCGGCCGGCCGTCTACCCGCCGTCGGACGGGTACCTGCCCCCCGAAGACCCTCTGCTCGGCGTCGTGCGGCAGATGCTCGCGACGCGCACTCTCAAACAGCAGTTCCCCGACCTCGCCTTCGTCGGCGCCGGCTACACGTACCTGCAACAGTTCCTCCCCAACGTGGCGCAGGCCGCGGTGCGCGAGGGCTGGGTGGACAGCGTTGGGCTCGGGCGCATGGTGCTCTCATACCCCGCGCTCCCGCTCGACGTGCTCGGCGGGCGCGCGCTGCGGCGGCGACTCATCTGCCGCACCTTCAGCGACTGCACGACGGCGCCGCGCAACGGCCTGCCGTCGGGCTGCTACCCGCTCGACCCCTTCTACAGAGAGACCGAGGCGGCCGCGCGGCTCAAACAGCTCAAGCGCGGGCGTGAGTAGCGCGGAGAAGAACGGGATGGACGTGGAGAGCCTGATCGAAAGGTTGCGGCCGCGGCGGCGCGTCGAGGGCATCGCCGCGGCGCTTCTGCCTTTCGAGGCGGACGGCCGCGTCGCGTTCGAAGCCTTCCAGCGGAACCTCCGGGCGACGCACGAGGCCGGGCTCACGAACGCCGTCAACATGGACACCGGCTACGTCAACCTCCTCGGCGAGGGCGAGAAGCTCGACGTGCTGCGCCGGACGCGCGAGGCGCTCGGGCCGGGCGCCCCCTTCATCGCGGGCGCCTGCATCGAGCGGCTCGAAGGCGACGTGGTCTCGCTCTACCGGCGGCAGATGGATGCAATCGCGGAGGCGGGCGGCACCCCCATCCTCTTCCAGACGGCGCGGCTGCACGCGCTCGGCGCGCGGGAGAAAGTCTCGGTCTACCGCGAGGTGTGCAAGGGTTATCCGGAGGTGCTCGGCTTCGAGCTGAGCCCGTTGTTCGGGCCGGGCGGGGAGATTTTTGACGAAGAGACGGTGCGCGGTCTGCTCGAAATCCCAGAGCTGAAGGGGCTGAAGCACTCCTCACTCGACCGTCTGACGGAGCTGCGCCGCCTCGCGCTGCGCGACCGCGCGCGGCCGGAATTTCGCGTCTACACGGGGAACGACCTCGGCATCAACATGATCGAGTACGGCTCCGACTACCTGCTCGGGCTCGCCGCCTTCGCGCCCGAAAAGTTCGCCGAGCGCGACCGGCTCTGGGAGGAGGGCGACGCCGATTATTACGCGCTCTCCGACGCGCTCCAGCACCTCGGGAACGTGGCCTTCCGCGCGCCCCTCCCGGCCTACAAACACTCCGCGGCCGTCTTCCTCCACCTCCGCAGCCAAATCCCTTCCCCACGCACACACCCCGACTCCCCGGGGCGGCCGCCGTGGGAGGCCGCCCTCCTCCGGGATTGCGCGGCCCGACTGGGCAGTTAGGACAGTTCAACCTCCTCGGCGGGAACGTCCGAGGAATCGTCAGGAAGCCGCCCACCCCCGACAGCACGACGGGCCGCCCGCGGTACTTCGAGTCGCGTGGGTATAGCTATGAGTGGGAACTTGTACTAACATACGCGAGAACGTGGCTGGCAGAATCATATTGGCAGTGAGCCGTAGCGGCGTTAAGCGCCGCCGGGCGCTAGCCTACCTGCTGCTCATCGTCGTCACCTACGGGGCGACCGTTGAGGCGGCACACAGCCACGGCTCCGCCACGCCGAACGGTTCGCGCTTTGCCGCTCTCAACGACGCGGGCGACTCACACTCGAACACGGACGATTCTCGGAACAGAGAATGCGTCGTGTGTCAGTTCCAACAGCAGCTCTTCAACGGCGTCCTCCACGAGCCGCTCCTGCTACTCGCGCCTTCGACGCAAACCGCCTTCGTCCCCACGCCGACGGTTCTGTACTCCTCCAGTCTGACCGCCCGCCCGTCGGGCCGCGGGCCGCCCCTCGCCCGAGGCTAACTCGGTGGCGCGGCTCGTCGTTCGCCAGCCCTGACCGATCACCGAAGCCACAGAGCTAGTCCGCCGCGGGCACACTTTGCCTGCCGGTAATCTCTCTACCAGCGCGGTGGGGTTTCGCCCCGCGCGGCCAATAACAATTCAAGCAGCCGGTAGATGCGAGGTGATCGGATGTATCAGCGCACTAATAATTATCCGCGCCGCTTCGGCGGGCGGTGTGATTCCGCGATTTACCAGGGCGGATGCGGCTCGCCCCGCCGCCGGCGGCGAAAGCACGGGCGCGCGAGTTACCTCGCCGGCCTGCTCTTATTCGCCTTCGTCATCCAGCCGGCGCCGGCGCAGGAGACGTCGCCCAAACCCGCGAAGCAAGTCTTTAAGAGCAGTCTCTTCGTGCCGCCCGACGAGTCGCAAACTCCGACGGCCCCCGCGCCCCCCGCGCCTCCAACTACCCCGGCGGCCCAGACGACCACGGCGAGACGGCCCATCACGATTGCAGACGCCGTGTCGATCTTCCTGCAACAGAACCTTCAGCTCGTGGCCGCGCGCTACGACATCGACACGGCGGAGGCGGAGAGGCTGACGGCGCGACTCCGCCCGAACCCACAGCTCAACGTCAGCACCTCGGGCATCCCCCTGGCGCTGAACGGGCCGCTCATCAAAGAGCAGACCTACGACTACGGCGTCTCACAGACCGTCGAGCTGGGCGGCAAGCGGGGCAAGCGGGTCGCCGCCGCCGACGCGAACGCCGAGCTGGCGCGCGGAGTCTTTGAAACTGTCGTCTGGCAACTGACCAACGACCTGAAGAAAAAGTATTACACCGCGCTGCTCGCCGCGTCGCTGCTCAAGCTCGCGCAGGAAAATCAGAAGACGTTCGCCGAAACGCTCCAACACACGAAGGAGTTGTACGAGGCCGGCGAGATCGCGGGGCTTGAGCTGAAGCGGCTCGAAGTCGAAAAACTCAAGTTCGACACGGACGTAGCCAACTCGCAGAGGGATTACGAGGTTGCCGTGCGCGATTTGCGCGTCACGCTCGGCGGCGACTACCAGACGACGGACATCGACGTCGCCGGGACGCTCGACTACCAGCCTTACGAGTTTTCACCCGACGAGCTGCGCGCAAACGCGCTGGCCGCGCGGCCCGACTTGAAGGCCGCGCAACTGAGCGAGCGCGCCGCCAACGCGTCCATACGCCTTCAGAACGCCCAACGCATCCCGGACATCACGGTCGGGGCCGGCGTCGAGCAAGTCCCCCTCGGCACGAACACCTTCAACGTCGGCGTCGGCATCACGCTGCCCCTCTTCGACCGCAATCAGGGCGAGCGGGCCAAGGCGCTGATCGACCGGAAGCGCGCGCAGACCCAGCAGCAGCTCATCACCAACCAGGTGTCGGGCGACGTGGACAAGGCGCTGGTCGCGTTCGAGCTTCAGAAGCGGCGGGTCGAGCTTTACCGCTCGGGCGTGCTGACCAAGGTTGACGAGATTCAGAACCTGACGGAGTTCGCCCTGAAGGCCGGCGAGAGTTCCACGCTCGACCTGCTCGACGCCATCCGCACGCGGCGCGACACCCTCGCGAGTTATTACCAGGCGCTCTTCGACTACCAGATGTCGCTGCTCGACCTTGAGCTGGCGACCGCGACGCCCCTGCAAAAATAAGCACGGCGGCGAAAGGACGCGCGATATGTTTCGACTAAGAATCACTCCCACGCTCTTGACCGCGCCGCTCCTCTTCGCGTCGTTGTGCGCGGGCTGCGGCAAGAGGGGCACCGACGTGACCGCGAACGTTTCGATCCAGCCGGCGGGCGGCGCCGCCCCGCAGGCGCAAAGCTCCGCCATCGAGCTGGAGATAGTCGCGCCGCAGCAGATCGCCGGGTCAATCGCGGCCACGGGGAAAGTCCTCGTCCCCGAAGACCGCGTGGCGAACATCGGCCCCGTACACGAGGGGCGCATCGTGAGCCTCTACGCGGGACAGGGCAGCGTCGTGCGCAAAGGTCAGAGGCTGGCCGACCTCGAATCGGCGGACATCGACCAGGCCGAGGCCGACTACCTCAAGGCGCTCGCCGACTACGAGAACGCCACGCGCACGTCGGCGGCCGAGGTCAAGTTCGCGCAGGCCAACTACGACCGCACGAAGATGCTCTTCGAGAAGACCATCACCGCCGGGAAGAATCTACAGCAGGCCGAGCACGACCTTGAGCTGGCGAAGTCGGCGGCGGCGAGTAACGTCGCGGGGGCGAGGGTGGCCGTGGCGAACGCGCGCCGCCACCTGCTCATCCTCGGCCTGAAGGATTCGGCCATCGACGCGCTGGCGAGCAGGCCGAACCTCGCGTCGGTCTTCTCCCTCAACGCGCCCATCTCCGGCGTCGTCGTCGAGCGCAACGCCACGGTCGGCGCGACCGTCGGCTCGGACGCGAGCCTCTTCAAGATCATCGACACCTCAAGCGTCTGGGTTGACGCCAACGTCTTCGAGAAAGACCTCGGGCGCGTGCGACGCGGGCAGGAGGTGAGGGTCACCGTGCCCGCCTTCCCCGGCGTGACCTTCGCGGGCAGGGTGATTCTGATTTCGAGCGTGGTCAACCCGGAGACGCGCGGCGTGCAGGTTCGCACCGAGGTCTCGAACGCGGACGGGAGGCTCAAGCCGGACATGTTCGCCAACGTCGAGATCGTCACGGACGTGCGCCGCGCGGCCATCTCGCTCCCGCAGTCGGCCGTGCTCGACGACGGCGGCCACAAGGTCGTCTTCGTCCAGACCGGCAACGGCTACGAGAAGCACATCGTGACCACCGGGATAGAGAACGGCGACCGCGTTGAAATCCTCGACGGGCTTCAGGCGGGCGACAAGGTCGTGGTCAAGGGCAACTACCTTCTGCTCCAACAGGGCCAGCCGCAGCAGTAGCGCGGGAAAGCGCCACACGGCAGTCACGGTGCGTTTATGACCGACAAACTCATTGCCTTCTTCTACCGCGAGCGCCTGCTCGTCGTCATCTTCACGATGCTCGTCACGGCGGGCGGGATTCTGGCGCTCAACAAATTGAACGTTGACGCCTTCCCCGACGTGACGCCCGTGCAGGTGGAGATTGACACGGACGCGCAGGGGCTCGCGCCGCAGGAGGTCGAGCAGCTCATCACCTTCCCCGTCGAGAACGTGATGAACGGCATCCCCGGCGTGGTGCGCGTGCAGTCGGAGTCCAAGTTCGGCCTCTCCGTGGTGACGGTCTACTTCAGCGACGACACGGACATCTACTTCGCGCGCCAGCAGGTCTTCGAGCGCCTCTCGCAAGCCAAGGACAGCATCCCCGCCGGGTTCGACCCCACAATGGGGCCAATCACGACGGGGACGGGCCAGATTTATCTCTACCAGATTGTCGGCCCCGGCAAGAGCAACCAGGAGCTGCGCACGATTCAGGACTGGATCATCAAGCTGCAACTCCGCACGGTGCCCGGCGTCGCGGACGTGCTGAGCTTCGGCGGCGACGTGAAGCAGTATCAGGTCGTCGTGGATCAGCAGGCGCTCGTCAACTACAACATCCCCCTCAAGACGCTCTTCGACGCCATCCAGAACAACAACCAGAACACGGGCGCGAACTTCATCGAGCACGGCGACGAGCAGTACGTCGTGCGCGGGCTCGGGCTGGTCAAAGACATCGGCGACATCCAGAACATCGTGCTCGACTCGCGCGGCGGCTCGCCCATCCGCGTGGGCGACGTGGCGACCGTCGAGGTCGGCAACGAGATACGGCAGGGCGCGGTCACCAAGGACGGGCAGGGCGAAGTCGTGACCGGCATCGTGCTCAAGCGAATCAACGAGAACACGAAGCAGGTCATCGAGCGCATCAAAGACAAGGTGGCCGAGATCAACAGGTCGCTCCCCGAAGGCGTTCACATCGTTGATTACTACGACCAGGCGGAGCTGGTCGATAACAGCATCCACACGGTGGTCGAATCTTTGATAGAGGGCGAGGCGCTGGTGCTGTTGATTCTCCTCCTGCTGCTCGGCGATTTCCGCGGCTCGCTCATCACCGCCGCCGCGATACCGTTCTGCATGATGGTCGCGTTCATCCTCATGTGGTACGCGGGCGTTTCGGCCAACCTCACCTCGCTCGGCGGGCTCGCCATCAGCATCGGCATGATGGTGGACGCGACGGTCGTGATGGTCGAAAACATCTACCGCCACCTCGAAGAGCACCGCGAGCACTCCATGCGCGAGGCCATCCTCGTCGCCGCGCAGGAGATCGGGCGGCCGATGTCCTTCGCCATCCTCATCGTCATCGCCGTCTTCATGCCGGTCTTCGCGTTGCAGGGCATCGAAGGCAAATTGTTTAAGCCGCTCGCGTACGCCGTCACGTTCTCGATGATCGGCTCGATGATCATGGCGCTGTGCATCGCGCCGATGATGTGCTCGCTGCTGCTGCGCCTGAAGACGGGCGAGGTTCGCACGAATCCGATCATCCGGTTCGTCAAGGGCGTCTACGTCCCCGTGCTCAAGTGGACTATCGCCCACCGCTATCTCACGCTTGCAATCGCCGCCGTGCTGCTCGCGTGGAGCGTCGCCGACGTGTTCATCATCGGCAGCGAGTTCCTTCCCACCATCGACGAGGGCAACATGCTCGTGCGCGCCACGATGCCCGCGAGCATCTCGCTCACGCGCGCGATAGAAATCTCCACGCAGATAGAGAGGTCGCTGAAGGAGTTTCCAGAGGTCGAGACCGTCGTCGCCAAGATCGGCCGCGCAGAGCTGGGCGGCGACCCCGAGAGCGTCAGCAACGATGAAATCTACGTCCGCCTGAAGCCGAAGGATCAGTGGACGACCGCGAAGACGAAGGACGAATTGGTTGACGCGATGCGCCGACGGGTTGAAGGTTTCCCCGGCGTCGAGTTCAACTTCTCGCAGGTGATTCAGACCCGCAACGACGAGCTCATCTCGGGCATCAACGCGCAGATTGCCGTCAAGATTTTCGGCGAAGACCAGGAGGTTTTGCGGCAGATAGCCGAACAGGTTCGCGACGCGATGTCGCACGTGCGCGGCGGGAAAGATTTGGCGGTCGAGCAGGTCGCGGGCGAGGAGCACCTTGAGATTGCGCTCGACCGCGACAAGCTGGCGCGTTACGGGCTCAACATCGCGGACGTGCTCGAAGTCGCCAAGATTGCCATCGGCGGCGACGAGGCGACCAACGTGCTCGAAGGCCAGCGCCACTTCGCGATCTTCGTGCGGCTGCGCGAGAACTACCGCAACCAGGTCGAAAAGCTCAACGACATTCTGGTCGCCGCGCCGGTCGGCGGGCGCGTGCCTTTGGGTGAGTTGGCGACGTTCCGACTTTCGAGCGGCGACGCGGTCGTGAGCCGCGAGGACGCACTGCGCCGCGTCGTCGTGATGTGCAACGTCACGGGCCGCGACATCGGCAGCTTCGTCCACGACGCGCAGGCGGCGGTCGCGGCGCGGGTCAAGACCCCGCCCGGATATTTCATCACGTGGGGCGGGCAGTTCGAGAACGAGCAGCAGGCCGTGCGCAGGCTTTTGATTGCGATACCGATCTCCCTGCTGCTGGTCTTCGTGCTCATCTACGCCTGCTTCAACTCGCTGCGCAACACTCTGACGATCATCTTCAACATCCCAATCGCGCTCGTCGGCAGTACGACGTTCCTGCTCGTCTCGGGGTTCCCCCTGAGCGTCCCGGCGATAGTCGGATTCATCGCGGTCTTCGGCATCGCGGTGCAGAACGGGATGGTGATGGTCTCTTACATCAACAAGCTTCGCGGCAACGGCATGGAGCTGCGCGACGCCGTGATTACGGGCGCGAGCGTCCGCCTGCGCGCCGAGCTGTTGAGCGCACTGATAGGCAGCATCAGTCTCATCCCGTTCATCGTCTCTTCGGGAACCGGGGCGGAGATCGAGAAGCCTCTGGCGATTGTGGTGGTCGGCGGACTGGTGACCCGCCCGATTAAGATTGTGATTCTGCCGATGGTCTACGAGTGGGTGGAGTCTCGCGCCGCGCGCAGGGAGGCGCGAAGGGCCGCCCAGGGTAATGAGGTTCCCGCGGGCGAGACCGACGAGGCCGCCGTCTAATCAGTCGATGAGGCAAGGGCAGGCATCTGTTCTTGCAAGCTCCATGTAATTTAATCTTACAAGCCTCCGGTCGGGTTCACGTCAGGCTCCGACGTGAACCCTATCCGGCATCGCGGATTAAGAGCACGTCCGAGACCGTTGTCCCGCGCTCGCATAAGAGCCGCCCGTCTTTA
Source organism: Acidobacteriota bacterium (assembly GCA_019242475.1). Classification (GTDB taxonomy): domain Bacteria; phylum Acidobacteriota; class Blastocatellia; order Pyrinomonadales; family Pyrinomonadaceae; genus QHXN01. The sequence continues at coordinate 96,191 of JAFAVK010000078.1, forward strand.
AACCAGTCGAAGCGGTAGATGAGGTCGGCCTTCCAATCGGTCAGGGCTCGGGGCGCGCCGCCGTCAATCGGCTGGCCCCAGATGTTCGACACGCCTTCGCGGGTCACGACGTAGGTCACGAAGCGCCCGTCGGGAGACCACCTGAGCGCGGGGGTGTTTCTGGGCACGAGCGACTCGAACTGCCTGACGACGCTCCCGTCCGCCGCAGAGAGGAGGGTGAGCCGGGCCGGGCCGGGGGCCTCGTTCGGCACGAGGCAGGCGATCAACTTGCCGTCGGGCGAGACCGCGGGGAGGAGCGCCGCGTCCTGCGTCAACTGAACCGGCGCGCCGCCGCCCGCGGGGACGCGCCAGAGGTGAGGCACGCCCCCGGCTTCACCCTCAAAGACTATCCACTGCCCGTCGGGCGAGAAGCCCGGGGAGCGGACGCCCTCCGTCCCCGCGAGCAACGCCGGGCGAGTTCCGTCGGCGTCCGCCCGCCAGAGTTGGTTCCTGCCCGCGCGGCTTGAGACGAAGACGATCTGCCCGCCGTCGGGCGAGACGGCCGGCTGCGCGTCCGCGCCGAACGTCAACTGCCTCTGCTGCGTCCCGTCGGCCGCCATGACCCAGACGCCCGGGCCGCCGCCCCGTCGCGTCGAATAGACGACGCGCCCGTCCGGCATCCAGGACAGCCCGAGCCTCTCGCTATAGAGTTCACCCGCACCGTTCGTGATCCTCTGCGCCTGCGTCCAGTCGCCGCCGGGCGCGACCCAGAAGTTCCTCGCGGGGGCGGACTCCGACGCGGCGATCAGACGTGCGTCCGCGCTCACGCCGACGCCGAGGTAGCCGTTCACGTCGCTGGTCACGCGGCGCGTCTCCGCCGCCGGGTAAGAGATCAGCCAGACCTGGTCGGACATGACTTCGGAGTTGCCGTCCCACGCGGTTAGGACGACGCCGCTCCCGTCCGCCAGCCACGTCAACTGGCCGATCCAGTTCCAACGGCCGCCCAGCAGCGTCCTCCTCGACCCGTCTTCGACGTTGACCGCGACCACGTCCGCGTAACTACGCTTGCCGTTGTAACTCTGTGTCGGGACGAGGATGGTCTTCCCGTCCGGCGACCAGGCGGGGCCGTCCACCGAGAACCCGCCCTCGTAGTCGAGCGTCGCCAGCAGCCGCCGGCCCGCGCCGTCGAGGTTCGCGACCAGCAGCGCCGTGTGCGTCCTGTCCGTCCAGTGCACGAAGGCGACCTGCTTGCCGTCCGGCGAGAACTCGACGCGGCTGCCGACGCTCTCGTCCAAGACCTTCTGCGGCGTGCCGCCGAGCAGGGGCACGCGGTAGAGCGTGCCGACGAGGCTGTTCTTCTCCACCGTCACGTAGTAGACCCACGCGCCGTCGCGCGAGAAGGTGATGCCGCGGTAGCCCACGGGTGCGGGCGGCACGACCTCGACGGCGGCGTGCGTCTCGACCTGCCTGACCAGGAGGCTCTGCGCGTCGCCCCGCGTCGCGGCGTAGGCGATGTACTTGCCGTCCGCCGAGAGCGCGAGCGCCGAGACCTGGGCGCCGTCGGTTAGTCGCGCGACGCTTATCTTCCGAAAGGCCCCGTCGGCCAACCTGCCGGCGCGCAAGTAGGAGCTGCCGACGGCCAGCGCGGCGACGAGGGCGGCGGCCACGGCGGCGGCGAGCACGACCCGGCGCCCGCCCGCCCGGCGATGCACGGGGCGAGCCGCGCGGTGTTCGAGGAGCCGTGCGACCTGACCCGCGGGTGTCTGTTGGTCGGCGGCGGGTGGCGCCGCCGGCGGCCTCTCCTCAACGTCTCTGTAATCGTCCCGCGAGACCGCTTCGACCTCCGCCCGGAAGCGGTAACCGTGCTTGGGGACTGTCTCGATGTACTGCCTGCCCGTCGCGTCGGGGCCGAGGACTTTGCGGAGCGTGAAGATGTTCTGCGTGAGTGTCTTCTCTTCGACGAAGGTGTCGGGCCAGACCGCGTCCATCAAACGGCCTTTGCTGACGAGCCGCCCGTGGTCTCTGAGGAGCAGGAGCAGGATGTCGAACGCCTTGGGCGTGAGCGGGACGGGCTCCTCGCCCTTTCGCAACACGCGCTCCGAGGTGTCCAGGCGGAACGGGCCGAAGCTGTACGCCGGCCCGGCGCCCCCGCCGCCGCGGATGAAAAGCGGCCGGGGCGGCTCCTTGTCCGGGATTTGAGAATTTTTTGATACGGGTTTGGACACTTCGTCTGCCCTCTAATGCTAAACAGGCTCCGGCCGACAATTTATATTCGACTCGCGACGAAGGAGGCAAATCAAATGTCAGGTACCCACACGCCCGGGGCTCCGCGCCTCAAGGCCGCCGCGCTCCTGTTCGTCCTCTCCTGGCTGCCGGCGGCGGCGCAGACGCCCGCCCCTTCGGACAGGCAGAAACGTCCCTGCCCGTCCTCCGCGGAGGCGCGGCAGTTCGACTTCTGGGTCGGCGAGTGGGACGTTTACGACCCGCGCGGGAACAAGGTGGGGACGAGCGTCATCGAGCGCATCGCGAACGGCTGCGGCATCCTTGAGAACTGGACGGGAGCGATGGGCGGCGAGGGCAAGAGCGTCAACTTCTACGACCCGCACGCGGGCAAGTGGTTCCAATACTGGATCGGCACGGACGGCAACCCTCAACGCTACTCCGGCGAATACAGGGACGGCGCGCTGCGCTTCGCGGGCGAGGCTTACACACAGAATGGGACGAGATACCCCACGCGCCTCACGTTCTTCAACCTCGACGCGAACACGGTGCGCCAGCTCTCGGAGCGCTCCGAAGACGACGGCAAGACGTGGCTGGTCGGCTACGATTTCAAGTACGTGCGGCGTAGTCGCGCCGCGCCGCTGAAAGGTGTGTGACGTGATGCGAAGGCTTTTGCACATCGCCCTGCTGTTCACAGTATGCACCGTCGCGGTCTTTGCGCAGCGGCCTGAGACGACGCCGGACGGGCAGGCGCGTGACATCACGAAGCTGAAACAGCTCTTCGACCGGAAGCGCTACTTCGAGCTGCGCGACGCCGTCGGAAATTACAACGGAAGGCCCGAGGCGAAACTACTCTTCTTCCGCGGCGCGGTCGCCAACGCCTTCAACCGGCCGCTGGACTCGGCGAGGTATCTCAGGCGGTTCATCGCACGCGCCGGGCGGGACGGCGAATGGCTCTCCGACGCCTACACCTTGCTCGCGGACGATTTCGTCAAGACGTACGACTACGGCAAGGCCGCCGACGCCTACCGGACACTGCTCGACCGCTTCAGACAGACGTTGAAGCCGGACGAGCTGAAGGACTACGAGAACGCGGCGGCGCTCTACAATTCTTTGCGCGGCGTGCCGCGTCAGCGAGTCGTCCTCGGCCGGGCCGCACGGCTGAACGGGCCGGGCGCCGGGGCCGGCTGGAACGTCCCCGTCGAGGCGGGCGGCGGGCGCGTCACGCTCGGCCTGGACACCGGCGCGAACATCTCCCTGCTGGCCCGCTCCGTCGCCGAACGCTTGGGCGTCAGGATGCTCGGCCGTTCAATCTCCGTCGGCTCGGTCACGAGCATCGAGGTGCGGCCCGGCCTCGGCCTCCTCCCCTCGATGAAGGTCGGGGGCGCGACCGTTCGCAACGCGGTCTTCATCGTGCTCGACGACCAGGCCCTGACCTTCCCCGACGGCTTCAAGCTCGAAGGGGTGATCGGGTTCCCCGTCATCGAGGGGCTCGGGAGGGTTTCGTTCGGCGGCGATGGGTCGGTCTCCGTGTCGCGGACGTCGCCCCGCGGGGGCAGGCCGAACCTTTGTCTCGACGGAAGGGACATCCTGTTCCGCGGCGTGTACGAGGGGAAGGAACTCACCTTCACGCTCGACACGGGGGCGGAGCGCTCCGTCCTCTACCTCCCCTTCCTCCAAGAGTTCGAAGGCGAGGTCAAAGCCAGGTACGAACTGAGGAATGAAAAATTCACCGGCGTCGGCGGCACGGAGGAGGTGCCCGCCTACATCGTCAAAGACTTCGCGGTCAGCTTCGCGGGGAAGGGCGTGCGGCTGCCGGAGGTGCGCCTGCTGACGCGGGCTTTGACGGAGAACGGCAGGCACTACTACGGCAATGTCGGGCAGGACGCCATCAAACGCTTCCGGCTCATGACCCTCGACTTCGCCTCGATGAACGTCGCCTTCGAGTAGGAGGGCGGTGAGGAGCAACGAACATGATCAGGAGATTGGCACTCGGCGCGTTGACGACCTTCCTGCTGGCGACCGCGTGCGCGGCGACGGGCTTTGCCTCGCAGACGGTCGGCGTTGACTTCGACTCCCCGCGGTGGCAGGTCTCCGACCCGAACGCGCGCAGGGAGGAGTACCTCGGGCGCAGGAGCCTCTACCTCACGTCGGGCTTCGCCGTTTTGAAAGACGCCGTGTTCGAGGACGGCGTCGTCGAGGTGGACGTGGCGACGACCGGCCTCGTCTCTTTCGCGGGGGTCATCTTCCGGGCGGAGAGCGCGGACGACCACGAGATCGTCTACCTGCGCCCGTTCAAGAGCGGCCAGCCCGACGCCGTGCAGTACACGCCTTCGTTCAACGGCTCGGCCGGCTGGCAGCTCTACAGCGGCCGGGGCTACACCGCCGCCGCCGAGATTCCGCACGAACGCTGGGTGCACCTGCGCCTCGAAGTCGCCGGGCTCAGCCTCAAAGTCTACCTCGACAACTCCGACAAGCCCGTGCTCGTCAACGACGATTTGAGGCGCGGTTACGGCCGCGGGTCGTTGGGCCTGTGGGGCATCGTGAACGGCGCGCACTTCTCGAACTTCAGTTACACGCCCCGCCCGGCCGCCGAGCGGCGCGCGCCCCGGCCCGCCTCCTTCGCGCCCGGCGTCCTGACGAAGTGGGAACTCTCCGAGGCGTTCGACGCGGCGCAAAGAAGTCCGGAGGAGTTGCCGTCGCCCGCGGAGCTGGCGGCGTTGAAGTGGCAGCCGGTGGGCGTCGAGGAGCCGGGCATGGTCGTCATCGACCGTTACCGCAGAGGGCCGGGCAGGGCGGGCGCCTTCAACGACCCGGCGCAGAGAATCGGCGCGCGCCCCGGCCGCAAGTTCGTCTTCGCGCGCGCGACCCTCTACTCCGACCGCGACCAGCTCAAAAAGATGTCGCTCGGCTACAGCGACGAGGTGACGGTCTTCCTCAACGGACGGCCCCTCTTCACGGGGCGGAGCGCCTACCGCTACCGCGACCCGGGCTTCCTCGGGATCATGGACGTGGAGGACGACGGCGTCTACCTCGACCTGAAGAGGGGGCGCAACGAGGTCGTCCTCGGCGTCGCCGAATACTTCGGCGGCTGGGGCTTCATCTGCCGCCTCGACGACCCGCGGGGCGTCAGGCTCGAATGAAGGAAGGGTTCCGCTCGAAAAGCTACCCTTGCGACACGGCCGGGCGCGGCGGCAGGCCGACGCAGCGGAGCAGGTTGTTGAAGAGGGGGTCGGCACGGAGGCCGTCGAGGAACGGGTCGATGCCGAGGAAGACCGACCAGGCCGCACGCTCCCGGCACGCCTGCCCCAGCTTAGCCAGCGCCTCCTCCTTCTGCCCCAACCCGGCGTGGACGATGGCCTCCAGGTACGGCGAGACGTAACGCGTCTGCGACAGCTCGCGTAAGTCGCCCAACACCTTGACGGCCGCTGCCTCCCGTCCGGAGGCGGCGTAGGTGTAGGCGAGCAGCGCCGACGCCTGCTGCGCGTATTCGACCGGGATGACGCGCAGGTACTCCGCCGCGGCCTCCTCGTAGCGGCCGAGCTGCGTGAGCGCCGAGGCGATGTAGTAGTGCGCCTGGGTGAAGTCCGGCTCCATCTCAAGCGTCTCGCGGAACTGCGCCAGCGCCCCCTCGTACTGCCGTGCGTAATAGAGCGGCAGTCCCAGGAAGGTGTTGAGCGTCAGCGACCCCGGGTTGAGCTTGCGCGCCTGCCGGAAATAGTCCGTGGCCTCTTCCAGGCGGCCCATCGCCATCAGGAACCAGGCGTAGCTGTGGTGCCCCGAGGCGTAGCTGCGCTTCAACTCCACGGCGCGCCGGAAGCTCTCCTCGGCCGACGCCCAGTCCCACTCGTAGAAGAACGCCACCTCCGCCAGCGAGGCGTAGGCTTCGGCCATCGTCGGGTCGATCTCCCTGGCCTTCAGGGCGGCGGACTTGGCCCGCGGGAACGCCTCCCCCGGCGGGGAGTAGAGGTACTCGCCGAGGGCCGAGTAGGTGTCCGCCAAGCCGACGTAGGCGGGGGCGTAGTCGGGATCGACTCGAATCGCCCGGCGGACGTAATCGAGTGCCCTCAGCAGCCCCTGCTCGGTTCTCTGATCCCAGTAGAAGCGACCCTTGACGTAGAGCTGGTAAGCCTCGACGTTGTCCGTGTGGCTCTTCGCCAACTGCCCGCGCTCCTCGCCGCTCAACTCCAGTTCGAGCGACTGCACGACGTGTTCGGCGATCCTGTCCTGCACGGAGAAGATGTCCCTGTAATCGTCGTCGAACTTGCCCGCCCAGAGCGCGAGCCCGCTCTCGACGTTGACCAGCCGCACGTTGACGCGGAGGCGGTTCTCGAGTATCTGGAGCGTCCCGTCCAGCACGCCTTCCACCCGCAGTTCCCGGCCGACGGCGGAGAGGTCGGGCTTCTCCTCGGCGTACTTCAAGACCGCGCTCGTCGGCCGCACCACGAGCTTGCGGATGCCGCTCAGCTTGGTGATGAGGGTGTCGGCGATGCCGATGCCGGCGCACCGCCCGTCGGCCGTGCCGCCGAGCAGGGTGAAAGGCATGACGGCGATGGAGGTGACGGCCTCGCCCCCGGCTCCGCGGCCCGCCTCGTCCGCCCGCGCTGGGCCGGCCGCGGACTCCTCCTCGTAATGCTCCCTGACCCTGGCGACGAAACGGTAGCCCTGCTGCGGGATGGTGACCAGGTACTGGTGGTCGTGCGGGCTCTCGCCCAGGGTCTTCCGCAGGATAAAAATGTTCTGCGTCAGGTTCCCCTCTTCGACGACCGTGCCGCGCCAGATCATCCGCATCAGGTCGTCCTTACTCAGGAGTCTCCCGCCGTTGCGGACGAACGTGAGGAGGGTGTCGAAGACTCTCGGCGTGAGCGCGATGGCCCGGCCGTCGCGCAGGAACAGGCGTTCGGCGGGGAGTAGGCGGTAGGGGCCGAATTCATAACTGACGATCTTTTTTTCCGTCATCGCCCTGCCGAAGAATGTCTGAGAATGTCGGGCCGCTCCGTTCGTCCCGCCGAATCGAGAACGTCATACGAGCCGCCGTGCTAAAGGTTCGTGACGGGAAACGCGACCCGCGACAGAACCTCCCATTCATCCTCTTTGATGCAATTATCCGGCCCGAAGAATCGTCTCCGCGCCTGTTAATTTAAGGCAGGTGTTTTGGATGGTGAGGGGGTTGACTATCTATTTCGGGAGCGCCGTCCACATCTGGCGGATGACGTGCCAGTTCCCGGACGGGTCGCGGGTCAGCAGAAAGAGATCGACCGAGCGGCTGGTCTGATTCGTCTTCTGTCCGTCCTTCTCGTAAGTCCAGTTAAGCCGGCCGCGGACGAAGGCCGCGTCGAGGGCTCGGATCGCGGCGCGTTCTTCGTCCGTCAGGCCGTCCGCCTCGCCGCCCGCCCAATTCTCCATGATGACGCAGCCGTCCTCGACGCGCTCGATGCGGCTCGTGCCGACGGGCCGCCCCCGCGCGTTTCGAACGTCCCACTCGCCGACCCAGAAGTCGAACTGCCTGTGCTCCGGCGCGGACATGCAAGGCTGCTGCGCGCGTTCGGCCCGCGCGGCGGCGGGCGGAGCTTGATTCTGCGCGGACGCGGTAATTCTCTTCCCGCGGCGGACGGCTTCGACCACCTCGCGGATCGAGTCTGTCACCAGCTTCGGATTCTCTAAATGAATGTTGTGCCCCGTGCCTTCGGCGACCACCTGTTTGCCGTTCGTCGAAAGTCGCGCCAGCTCCCCCTGGAGCCTCAGCCGCTCCTCTTCCAGCCCCTTGTCCTCATAGCCTTCGCCCCTCGTCAAAACGATGAGAGGGATGTCGCCGAGCAGGTACTCGGGTTTGCCGCGTTCGGCATACATGCGGGCCAACTCTTCAGGCGACCAGTCGAGTTCGGCGCTGACCGCCCGCCTGAAGGCGGGCTCGTTCTGCGCCCACAACTGCAACCTCTGAACTTCCGCGGGCAGCCTGTCCAAAGGAGGCTCCAACTTGTTAACGGGAGCAGAAGCCTCATCCAGAGCGGGCGGCCTTTCCTGCTCGGCCTTCGGGTGATATGAGGTGACGGGTGGCGGGAACTCCCTCCCTTTCGCGAACTCCCTGATGCGTTGCGGTCTGCCCCCGATGAAGACCCTGGAGTCTTCGTGCACGACATCCACCAGCACCATCCCGACGACTTCCTTCGGGTAGTACCTGGCGAAAGCGCGCGCCGGGAAGCCGCCGTAGGATTGGCCGACCAGCACGTACGGGGGTTTGACCTTCGCGTTGCGCAGCGCCGTGTGCAGCTCGGTGGTGATCTGCTGGAAGGTGCGCGGGTCGGGGCCCGGCTCGCTCCAGGCGTACCCGGCGCGGTCATACGTGCAGATGCGTGTGAACCGCGCCACCGACGGCTGAACCAGACTCCAGACGAAAGAGAAGTCCCCGCTGCCGTTCTCGACGACGACGGTGGGGCCTCCCTTCCCGGTGCAGTTCAGATGAAGCAGGTGCCCGCCCGCGTCCACCAACCTCCCGGGCGGCGGGTACGCGGCGGCGGGCGGACTGTCTTCACTCTGCCGGCCGGCGGCCGTCGCGTGCTGAAAGAGCGCCGGCCAGCAGGCGGTTAAAAACAGCAGCGGCAAAATCGGTTTCGACTTAAGACTCATATCACACGCCGACAGAGAGAGTGGTCGCGCCTTCACGCGGCTCGTCCGTCGGATTGTGCGGCAGGCGGGGCCGGCGCGTCATCAATCGGCGGCTCAAACTTTCTCAATATTTTTCAAAGCGCGTGCCCGCCCCGGGCCATTAATGTGCCGTCGGCTTCGGCTTTGAAAAATATTGAAGGGCCGGCGATGAATTTTGAGGCCCGCTGCGGAGAGGCTGTGTACGTGTGCGCCGTAGTCTTCGAAGGAGTGAGCACAACAGCCTGAAAGAAAGACATGTCCAGCTTACCGGGTGACAACAGATTTCTCTCCGTCGTCAAACCAGCCGGGGTGCCGCAGCCGGCGCCGCTCCCGGTTCTCGCCACGGCCAACGACTTGCGGGAGGTCGTGCAGTATTTGAAGAAGCGGCCGGACGGGGTTGAGATTTCCGAGGTGCCGCAGCCGCTCAAGAAGCGCGTCTTCTACCCGCCGAAGGTGGCGGCGTATGAGGCGTGGGGCGTCGTCAGCCAGAGGCGCGGCCGCTTGATGCTGACGCAGCGCGGCCGGGAGTTCGCGCGCGCGCTCGAACCGGAGGCGCGCTCCTACCGCCTGCTGCTCAGGGAGACCGCCCCGTTCCACGCGGCGCTCGGCTGGATGTGGGAACAGGGTTCGGAGGTCTTCACGCAGGACGAGCTGGCCGACTACTGGCAGGAGGAGTTCGCCTCCGCGCCCGACGCGGCCGACCGTCGGAGATGTTGGGAGAGCGCCGTCTGCCTCTTCCATCTCTGCCAGGCGGCGGAGCTGGGGGTGATGAACGTCGGCAAGCGCGGGCAGCCGGCGCGCCTGCGCGTCATGCGCGAAGAGCTGCGGGCGTTCCTGCACGGGGACGCGCCCGCGCACCGCGGGGCGACTGTCGCCGCCGCGCCCGAGCCGTTCAGAGTCTCCATCTCCTGCCGTCGCGGGTCGCCCGTCGTCGAACAGATCAAGCAGACGCTCGACCTCTTTGGCATCCAGCACGAGACCACGGACGAAGGGCGCGTGACCGAGCTTCGCGCCGAGGCGCGCTGCTGCCACGCGGGCGTCGTCGTCATCACGAAAGAGGACGGCGTCGAAGAGGAGGCGGGCGCGGCGGCGCTGCCGGCCGACGTTCTGAGCAACATCGGCCGCGCGTTCCTGAGCCACGGCGGGCGCATCCTCCTGCTGTGGGACGAGGAGGTCTCCGTCCCCGCGCACCTCCAGGCCATGCGCCGCTGCCTGTTCAGGGGCGACGGCCTGACGTGGGAGGCCGGCGTCGAGCTTTTGAAAGTTCTGAAAGAGTTCGCGGCCGC
>JAFAVK010000051.1 GCA_019242475.1 Acidobacteriota bacterium
GTTGCTGACGGGCTGCGGCTTCAACCTGCGGAAGCTCTGGCACTTCTTCAAAGAACCCTTCAAGCTACAACCAGCCTGACCTTTTTCAGGGACGACTAGTTAGCCGCAGCGCGAACTTGTGAGTGAGTGATGTTTGCCGGATATGTGTAATGAAAAACAGGAGCGCCGCCTACAAAAGCAATAAGATGCTTCTCCCCGCCCTTTTTCACCAAGCCTACCTCAACCGGCAACTGAATCTTGTCTACGAATTCGCCAGTTGCTAATAATTCCTTTAACTCCTCATCTATTAACATTGGATTCTCCAATCAGCCCTTGCCGAGCCCTTGCGCCTGCCGGTACTCCATCTCCGTGATGGAGAGCCCCTCCGGGTTCTCCTTCCCGGGGACGTAGCCGTAACGCCACGCGAACAGCCCGACGTACAGGTCGCACGCCGCCACGTCCGCGAGACACCGCTCGACGGGGCGCTCGCCGCCGGCGGCGTAATACTCCATCGCCACGTCCTCGTGGCCGACTTTGCGCAAGGCGAGGTTGACCCGGGCGCGGCAATCTTTCAGGTCGGTGAAGGTGGACGAGACGTAAACCTTTGCCATCGTGAGAAGCCCCTCCCAACGGTCTTGAGGCTCGGGCGCACTACCTGTCCCTGAGCCGCACGGCGCACCGGCTGCCCAAGGAGTCGAGGATCTCCCTGACCTGCGACTCGGCCTCGCGGAGGCTCGAACCCGTGAGGGCTTCGTCCCGCCGCTCGCCTTTGCGCAGGACGAAGGCGCCCTCGTTGCCGTAGGCCGAGAAGGCTTCGACCTCGAAATCCAAACCGTAGCGGCGGAGCGCCGCGACGAACTCAAGCATCTCCGTCTGAGACCAGACGTGGAGGTGCGCCGTGCCCGGGTTCTCGCGCAGGCGCGCGATGAGAGACGCGACCGCGTCCTCGTCTTCGATCCCGAACGTCTCGCGGTACTCGCGCTCGAACTGCCCGAAGTGCTCGCCGTCCGTCCAACCCTCCTCGTGGTCTCTCTTCAAATGCTCCCAGGGCGTGACGGGCCGGTGGAAGTCGAAGGTGAACCTCTTATCCGGGATGGCGAGCAGGAGGACGCCGCCGGGCTTGAGCACGCGGAGCCAGTTCTTGAAGGCGCCGACGGGGTCTGCCAGGTGCTCGATGACGTGGCAGGCGATGAGGAAATCCTGGCTGCCGTCCGCGACCGACGCGAGCACGGCGCCGTCGTCAACGATGTCGGGGGGCGGGATGTCTAGTTCGGGGTGGCGACGCCTCAACTCCCCGACCTCCGCGAAGTCCACGTACCGCACACGCACGCCGCGGGGCACGGGCACGGGGTAGTGCGAGGCGCCGATCTCCAGCCCCTCCCCCTTCAGGTAGAGCCGCGCCAGCAGCCCGCGCCCGGCGGCGAGCGGCACCTCCTCGGCCTCGCGCCGGAGCGCGCCGCCCACGAGGTACCGTTTGACGCTCTGCGGCAGCCGCCCGGCGAGCGGGGCGATGGCCTTCACGGTCAGGAGTTCTTTGAGTCTGGTGAGCATGATGCCTGCCAGCCCTTCAGGCGAGAAAATACCAGTAGACCAGGGCCGCCGCCAGCGCCGAGGCGAGGAGTATCGCCCACTGCCTGCTCGTCGGCTGCATCGCCCGGCAGAGCGGACACCTGAAGGCCGAATGCGGAATGCGGCGTCCGCACCGCCGGCAACGTCTGACGCGTTTAGAGACTGCGTGCATGAGAATGTGGAAGAACCTCGGCCATAGCATACATTGGCCGTTCCACACACTTCAACGCGAGTGGAGAGGGGCGCCCGTTCGTGAGTGCGAACGGGCGCCCCTCTCCAAACGGAGAAGACCGGAGGCCGAAAAGTCCGAGCCCGGACTTACTTATTTTCGGCCGTCCCGACGCCCACGTACTCCCAGTGCCAGGGCTCGTAGTAGTAAGGGCGGAAGCCGAAGCGCTCGGCGTTGCGGACGAGCCAGCGGTAGGCGGGCGTCTGCACCTGTAGGGCGCGGTTGGAGTCTTTGGTCTCGACCGGCTCGCCGCCGACGTAGAGGTCGAGGGCGCGGCCCGTGAAGTGCGGGCTGTTGACGGCGAGTCCCGCGCGGCCCGAGTCGGGCGACTGCGCGCGCAGCGCCGCCTGGTGCTCGCGCGAGCGGAAGGAGGAGACGATCTTGAAGAACTTCTCCTCGGGCGCCAGCTCGCCCGCGGCCGTCACCTTCAGGCCGAGCGAGGGGTCGGCCGCGGCCGCCGCGACCATGCGCTTGTAGGCGGCGTAGGTCTCGCGCTCGACCTGCCGCAGCTCGTCCGGACGTGCCGGGTCGTAGAAGTCCGCAGACGGCGCCTGTAAGAGCATGTCGGGCGTCGCGTACACTTTGTTCTTCAGGCGCGAGCCCTGCCACGCGGAGACCATGCGGTAGAGCGTCTCGTCATCGAGCACGCCGCTCGGGTGCAGGCCGGCAGTCGTCTGCCAGCGCGAGAGCGCCGAGGCGAAGTCCGGGCCGGCGGCCTCGCCGTCCATCTCCAGCAGGCGCGAGATGAGCGGCGTGTAGAGGTACCAGCCGCGCTGCTGCTTCCCGCCGAAGGCCCAGCTCAGCTCGTACTTCAGCACCGTGTTGCGCGCGGCCGCGTCGGCGAAGAGGGAAGTCTCCTGCTTCTCGGCGGCGGCGACGGCCGTCCTCTTCTCGACGAGTGCCAGAGGCTGCAAGGCGGGCGTCGAGGCCGCCTTGCTGTCGGCCTGCGTCTGCCCGTAGCCCGTGCGCGAGACGAGCATCAAGACGCCGACGAGCGCGGCGAGCGCGACGGCGAACACGGCGAGATGGGTCTTCTTCTGCTTCATCTTTAAACCTGAAAAGAAGCGGCCGAACGTTGGGGGATTTCTGCCGAAAATCTTGGTGAGGTTCTGCTTCCCGCGAACAGCATATCAGATGCGGCCCGGGCCTCGGCAGTTCGTCCGCGGCGCCCAATATTTAGTCCCGACGGCACGTCCGCAAAGTTTACGGTCAGACTGCGCGGCCGCGCCGACTCTGTTAAAATGGCGCCGCCCGGAAAGAGCTTCGCGGATTGCAAACGGCGCGGCGCGTCCGGTTCCCGACAACACTTCCCAGACAGGCGGAGAAGGCTACAGAGATGCCACTTGAGTCAAACAGCGCGGCCAGCGTCTCGCCCGCGCTCGTCTTCGAGCTGGAGAACGGCAGCACTTTCACCTTCAACTTCCAGATGGACGGCCGCGTCGCCGTCATCGGCTTCCAGGAGGGGCGCGCCGTCACCGGCACCCTCTCCGAAGAGCAGGCCGCCGAGCTGCGCGACGCCATCGGCGAGTACATACATAAGAGGAATGGGTGAGAGGAAGTGATGAGTGATGAGTGATGAATGATGAATTAAGAGCCGTCGCATTATTCATCACTCATCATTCATCATTCATCACTTTCACCCTCCCCTTGACCTCCGCGCCCCCGGCGCGTCAGGATTGCAGCCTATGTTTTACCGAGTCCCCTCCGCGGAGCTGTCCGGCCGCGGCCCCCGTCTGCAAACGATAGCCCTCGTCATCCTGCTGCTGGCGGCGCCTTTGCCGCGCGCGCGCGCCCAGGAAGGACAGCCGGGCGCGTTCGAGCGCGACCTCGACGCGGCCGCGCCGGTCGAGCTGCGCGTGAAGAACCGCACGGGGCGCGTGAGCGTGCTCGCCGAGGAGGATTCGAAGCAGGTCTCCATCCGCGCCTGGTCGGCCTCGGGCCTCGCGGTGACGGAGCGGGACGTGCGCGTGACGAGCGCGTCCGGCGCGATAGAGATTAACGTCGAGCGCGAGGGCGCGGCCCCGCGCCCGGCGGACGGGCGGAAGGTGACGCAGAGCGCGGCGCAGGTCGAGCGCGAGCGGATCGACCTGACGGTGCACGTCCCCGCGCGCTCGCGCGTGTGGGTCGAGACCGAGGCGGGCGCCGTCGATGTCGTCGGCAACGTCGCCGAGGCCGAGGCGAAGACCGACACGGGCACCATCCGCGCCGACGTGCCGCTGGACGCTTTGCGCTACAGCTTCCGCTGGACGCTCAGCCGCCCGCGCCTCTTCTCCGAGGTCGAGCTGCCGAAGGTGAAGGAGAAGCGCGGCGGCGTCTTCGAAATCGCCGGCCGCTTCCCCGAAGAGAAGGAGGGGAAGAAGGGCAAGAAGAAGAAGGGCGAGCCCGAGGCTTCGGAGGAACCGGACGAGACTACCGCCGACGAGAGCGCCGCGGCCGAAACGCAGCCGACGCCCGAGCCGTCGAAGGCGGAGCCCAAGGGTAAGGAAGAGGCGAAGAAGGAGGAGGAGCGCCGGCGCGAAGAGGCTAAGAAGAAAGAGGAGGCGCTGAAGAAGGCGCGCGAGGAGAAGGCGAAGGCCGCGAAGACCGAGGCGGCGAAGGCTCTCAAAGACACGCAGGTTAAGTTGAGCCTTGAGACGGCGCGCGGCGTGCTGCTCTTCGGCGTCAAGGACGAGTCGCGCGTCCCGTCTGACTTGCGCGAGCGCACGCTCACCGAGGCCGCGCGCGCCATCATCCGCAGCGGCGACACCGAGCTCATCGACGCCATCCGCAAGGTCGCCCCGCGCCTCGTCGGCGAGTACGCGCAGACCTTGGGCGACCGCCGCGGCGGCCCCACGCTCGGCGCGCGCACGTCGAGCCCCTTCGACGTGCGCACCGCGGCCGGCGCCTCGCTCGCGCGCGTGCAGGCGCGCGTCACAGACCGCACCGGCCGCGCCGTCACCGGCCTCACGGCCAAAGACTTCACCGTCACCGAGGGCGGCGTCGAGCGCCCCGTGCGCGAGGTGACTCCGACGACCGCGCCCTTCAACCTCGTCCTCCTGTTGGACGTGTCGGGGAGTCTGGAGGAGCGCATCGACTTCATCCGCAAGGCCGCGCTCGCCTTCCTCTCGACGGCCGGCCCGCAGGATCGCATCGCCATCGTCTCCTTCCGCGACGACGTGCAGCTCGTCTCCGAGTTCACCAACGACCGCGGCGTGCTCACCGAGCGCATCAAGGACATCCAGGCGGGCGGCGCCACTTCGCTCTACGACGCGCTCGGCTACTCGCTCGTCAGCGTCCTTAAGCCCCTGCGCGGCGAGCGCACCGGCGTCGTGGTGCTCTCGGACGGCGACGACAACCGCTCGTTCCTCTCGTTCCCCGTCATCGTCGATGCGATCTACGAGACGGGCGCCATCATCTACCCGCTCTACGTGCCGTCGGGGCTCATCCCCTCTTCGAGCGCGCCCGCGGCCTCCGCGACGCTCGACCCGACGCGCACGCGCTTCCTCGAACTGACCTCGCGCGCCGAGGAGGAGGGCGCGCGTCTGGCGGAGGTCTCGGGCGGCAAGTACTACCCGATCACGCGGCTCGAACAGTTGCAGCGCGCCTACGACGACGTGGCCGCGCAGCTGCGCACGGCCTACACAATCACCTACGAGACAGACCCCGCGTCACGCCCCGACACGCGCGTGCGCGTCAAGGTCTCGCGCGAGGGCGCGGACGTGCGCCTGAGCCCCGCGGTCGCCGTCTCGGCCGCGGCCGCCGCGCCCGCGCAGTAGCTTCAGAGAGCAAGGGGCGAGATGCTTCCAACTTCTTCGGTCGTGCGCCGCGTGAGACTTCTCCTCCTCGCGCTGCTCCTCTCGGCGGCCGCCCTCCTCGGCGCGCACGCGCAGGAGCCCGCGCCCGCGCAGCTGATTCAGGAGCCCAGCCCGACACAGACGCCCACGCCGACTCCAACTCCGACTCCAACCCCGACGCCCGACGAGGCCGAAGAGGTCTACCGGATCGACGCCGACCTGACGAGCGTGCTGCTGTCGGCGACGGACAAGAAGCGCCGCTTCGTCACGACGCTGCGCGCGGAAGACCTGCGCGTCACGGAGGACGGCGTCGAGCAGAAGATCGCCTCCTTCGAGCAGGAGACGGACGCGCCGCTCTCGCTCGTCCTGCTCGTGGACACCTCGGCCTCGCAGGAGAAGGTCTTGAAGGACGAGCAGGCGGCCGCGTCCGCCTTCATCCGCTCGGTGCTGCGCCCCCCGAAGGACACGGCCTCCGTCGTCTCCTTCACCGGCATCACGCGGCTCGAACAGGTGCTCACGTCGAACACCGCGCCCCTCTTCGCCGCCATCGACTCGCTCCAGGTGAAGTGGACTGAGAACAGCCCCGAGTGCCAAGACCCGGACGCGGCGGACAACGTGCGGCTGCGCTGCCTGACGGGCGTGTGGGACGCGGTCGTGCTCTCCGTCCGCGAGGTGCTCGCGAAGACGCCGGAGCGGACGCGCCGCGCCGTCATCCTCCTCTCCGACGGCGACGACACGAGCAGCCGCGTCCGGCTCTACCAGGCGGTCGAGTACGCCTCGCGCCACAACGTGGTGGTCTACTCCGTCGGCATCCGCGACAAGAAGTTCCCCTACGGCGAGATGCGCGCCGACTTCCTCAAGAGCCTCGCCGAAGAGACCGGCGGCCGCGCCTTCTTCCCCAAGCGCCCCGAAGACCTCCCCGCCGCCTTCGCCGAGATCGAGCAGGAGCTGCGCGCGCAGTACCTCCTCACCTACGTCCCCACCAACCGCACCCGCGACGGCTCCTACCGCCGCCTCCAGATTGACATCACCAACCCCGCCCTGCGCAAACAGGACATCCGCCTCTCGTACCGGCAGGGTTACTACGCGAAGGGAAGTGATGAATGAGGAGTGATGAATGATGAATGTGGCCTCGCGGTTATATTCATCATTCATCACTTTTTCCCCTCTTGCCTTTTCATCTCTCATCCTTCATCCTTCCCGACACGATGTCTCGCCCCTTGCTCATGTCTCTGTTCGACGAGACGGAGCGCCGGCCGCTGTCGGTCTCCGAGCTGACCTCGCAGGTGCGCGGGGCGCTGGAGAACCGCTTCGCGTCGGTGTGGGTCGAGGGCGAGATTTCGAACTTCCGGCAGGCCGCCTCGGGCCACTGGTACTTCACCGTGCGCGACGAGGGGGCGCAACTGCGCTCGACCTGCTTCCGCGGCGTCAACGCGCGCATCCGCTTCCGCCCCTCGGACGGGCTGCTCGTGCGCGTGCGCGGGCGGATGACCGTCTACGAGCCGCGCGGCGAGTACGAGCTGATCGTCGAGGCGCTCGACCCCGTGGGCGCGGGCGCGCTGCGCGTCGCCTTCGAGCAGTTGAAGGAGAGGCTCGCCGCCGAGGGTCTCTTCGACGAGTCTTTAAAAAGAGAGCTGCCGCTGCTCCCGCGCCGCGTCGGCGTCGTGACGAGCCCGACGGGCGCCGCCGTCCGCGACATCATCCGCACGGTCGAGCGCCGCACGCGCACCGTCAGCATCCTCCTCGCCCCGACGCGCGTGCAGGGCGAAGGGGCGGGCGCCGAGATCGCGCGCGCGATAAGAGCTTTGAACGAACACCACCTCCGCGCGCTCGAAGAAGGTCTGACGGGGGAGCAGGTGGACGTGATCATCGTCGGGCGCGGCGGCGGCTCGGCGGAAGACCTCTGGGCCTTCAACGAGGAGGAGGTGGCGCGCGCCATCCGCGCCTCCGTCGTCCCCGTCATCTCGGCCGTCGGGCACGAGACCGACTTCACCATCGCGGACTTCGCGGCGGACGTGCGCGCCGCCACCCCGACCGCCGCCGCCGAGATCGTCGCCGAGCGCGAGGACGAGATCGGCGACTACGTCGAGCGCCTGACGCACGGCCTCTTCAACTCGGCGCGCTACCGCGTGCTGGCGGGCCGCGCGCGCGTGCAGGAGGCGGCGATGTCGCCCGGCTTCGACGAGGTGCGGATGCGGCTGCGCGTCGCGCGCGAGGAACTCGACGACGCGCGCTGCCGCCTGGAGAACCGCGCGGGCGACCTGAGCCGCGCGGCCCGCCGCAGGCTCGAAGCGGTCAGGGGAAAACTTTCGCCCGCGGGTCTGGCCGCGTCCGCCTCGCGCACGCGCGTGCGCCTGGCGGTGGGCGGCGCGGCGCTCGAGACGGCGGCGCGCGCGCGGCTCGAAGACGCGCGCAGGCGCCTGGGTCTGGCCGTCGCGTCGCTCGACGCGATGTCGCCGCTGGCCGTGCTCGGGCGCGGCTACGCCCTGGCGCAGGACGGGCGCGGCCGTGTGCTGCGTTCTGCGCGCGGCGTGGGCGCGGGGGACTCGGTGCGCGTGCGCCTCGCGGAAGGGTCGCTGCGCTGCCGCGTGGAAGAGGTAGAGGAGAACTGAAGGACAAGGGGGCTTTGAGGAGAACTGATGGCGCAGGGACGCAAGAGCCGCATCGTCATCGACGTTGACCGCGTGCGCGCCGAGGCGCAGGCGAAGAGGGAGCGCAGCGTCGTCGGCCGCGCGGGGCGCGTGCTGGGCGTGACGGGATTAATCGTCGCCGCCGTCCTGCTCGTCCTGCTCGTCGGCTCGTACATGTGGTACCAGGGCTTCAAGAAGAGCCCACCCTACAGCCTCGCCCTGCTGGTGGACGCGGCGCAGCACGACGACGTGCGCGCGGTCGAGACGATGATCGACGCCGACCAGATCGCGCAGGGGTTCGTCCCGCAGGTCGTCGAGAACCTCGCGGGCACGGGCTCGCAGCTCCCGCCGCAGGCGCGCGCGTCTCTGACGGCGACGCTGCCCGCCCTGCTCCCGCGCGTGCGCGAGACGATGCGCGACGAGATCGCGGGCGCGATGAAGGGGCTCTCGCAGAACGGCGGCTCGAACCTGCCCTTCTTCGTCAAGGCGCTCGGCGTCCGGCAGGCCGCGACCGTCGTGGAGCGCGGCGACGCCGCGACCGTCAACGTCAAGGCGGGCGACCGTCCCGTCGAACTCTCGATGCGCCGCGACGGCGAGCGCTGGAAGCTCGTCGCGGTCAAAGACCCGCAGCTCGCCTCCGAGATCGCCACGCGCCTCGCCGCGAGCCTCCCCGCCGCGCCGCCGCCGCCGCAGCCGCAGAACCAGCCGCGCCGCAGGGGAAGGTGAAGAAATGATGAATGACGAGTGATGAGTGATGAATTAAAAGCCCGCTGCTTCTCATTCATCACTCATCACTTAACAAAGAGATGCCGAAACGAGAACAAGTCAAAACCCCTGCGCCGTCGAGCTTCGAGGCGCAGCTCGCGACCTTGGAGCGCATCGTGCGGGAGTTGGAGCGCGGCGAGCTGCCGCTGGAGCAGAGCCTCGACCTCTTCGAGCAGGGCGTAAGGCTTTCGCGCGAGTGTCAGGAGCGTCTGAACGAGGCCGAGCGGCGCATCGAGGTGCTGCTGCGCGGCGGCGACGGCGCGACCGTCGCCGTGCCTTTCGAGTCGGGCGAGCTGATCGAGGACGAAGAGGGCGGGGATGACGACACCGTCTTCTGACTCGCCCGCGCAGGCCACACACGAAGGCGCGCGCGAGGCCACGCCCGAGGAGGTGCGCGCCTACGCCGGGCGCGTCCGCGAAGACGTGGAGGCGGAATTAGACCGCTTAGTCCCGGCCGAGTCCGCAGACCCTCCGTCCGTCCACGCCGCCGTCCGCTGGAGCCTCTTCGCGCCGGCCAAGCGCTTCCGCCCGCTGCTCGTCACAGCCTCCGGCGAGACGTTCGGCGCGCGGCCCCGTCAGTTAATCCGAACCGCCTGCGCCTTCGAGCTGCTGCACACATACTCGCTCGTCCACGACGACCTGCCCGCGATGGACGACGACGACCTGCGCCGCGGCCGCCCCACCTGCCACGTCAAGTTCGGCGAGGCCACGGCCATCCTCGCCGGGGACGCGCTTCAGACCCTCGCCTTCCAGACCATCGCCGAGGACGAGACGCTCGACGCCCCTTTGCGCGTCCGCCTGGTCGCGGAGCTGGCGCGCGCGGCCGGGACTCCCGAAGGGATGGTCGCCGGGCAGGCGCACGACCTCGCGGCCGAGGCGCGCGCCGATGTCGGTGGCAAAGAGCTTGAGCGCATCCACCGGCGCAAGACCGGCGCGCTCATCGCGGCCGCCGCGCGCGCGGGCGCGCTCGTCGCGGGCGCGGGCCGCGAAGAAGTCCGGGCGGTCAACGCCTACGCGCTCGACCTCGGGCTGTTGTTTCAGATCACCGACGACCTCCTGGACGTGACGGCGAGCGCGTCCGACCTCGGCAAGACGCCGGGCAAGGATGCGCGCGCCAACAAGGCAACCTACCCGGCGCTCTACGGACTCGAAGCGGCACGCGCGCGCGCGCACGAAGTTTTTGAGAGCGCCGGCGCCGCGCTCGATACAATCCACACGCCGACGCCGATGCTCCGCGGACTCGCGCGCCTCGTCCTCGAACGTCGCGCGTGAAGATAAGAGGGGAATTAACCACAGAGGCACAGAGACACAGCTTCATCTTTAGCTCTCAACAAGCCGTGTCTCTGTGGTTAACTTTCTTCCTCGATACTCAAGTCAGAACTAATCCGCGACGGACTCCTCCGATGTTTCCTTACCTGAACCTGCTCGCCGTACTGAACCTGTTGGGGGCCGCGCAGGGCCTGCTGCTGGCGCTGGCGCTCTTCGCCGCGGGGCGGGGCGGGCGCGCGCAGAGCCGCCTGCTCGCGGCGCTCACGCTCTCCGTCTCGGTCTTCGTCTGCGGGGCGGTGCTGCGCACCACGGGTTACGTCCTCTACGTCCCGCACCTCGCGTGGGTGCACGACCCGTTCCCCTTCGCGTGCGGCCCGCTGCTCTTCCTCTACCTGCGCGGGCTGATCTCGGGCGGCGGCTCGCGGCTCGGGCGGCGCGACTGGGCGCACTTCGTCCCCTTCGCGCTCTGCGCGCTCTACCTCGCTCCCTCCTACTTTCAAGGCGCGGCCGCGAAGCTCGCGGCCTTAGAGGCCGAGTACACGCTGCCGACGCTGGGGCGCTGGTACTACGTCCGTTCGGCGCTCGTCGTCGCGCACTTCCTCGCGTACCTCGTCGTGGTCGTGTGGATGCTCTGGCGCTACACGCGGCGCGTGAAGTCGGGCGGCGAGGCGCCGGGCGGCGCGGCGCTGGCGCAGGTGCGCTTCCTGGTCGCGTCGTGCGTCGTCATCTGGGTGGCGGCGGTGCTGCGGTTCGCGCTCGACCACACGGCGCGGACGAACCTCCTGGTGCCGCTACTCGTCTCGGGGGTCGTCTACGGGCTCGGCTACATGGCGATGAGCACGGGACAGAAAGAAGGGGCCGGGGAGGGGCGTGCCTTGCCGGAAGTCACACCCGAGCCGCCCGCGCCGAAGTACGAGCACTCGACGCTGACGCCCGAGCGCGCCGAGCGCTACCTGAAGCGCCTGCGCGAGGTGATGGAGTCGGAGCGCCCCTACGCCGACGGCGAGCTCACCTTGCAGAAGCTGGCCGGCCGCCTCTCGATCCCGGCGCAGCACCTCTCGCAGACCGTCAACGGCCGCCTCAACCAGAGCTTCACGGACTTCGTCAACGCCTACCGCGTCGCCGACGCCAAGCGCAAGCTCACAGACCCCGGCCTCAGACACTACTCCGTCCTCGCCATCGCCGAGGAGGTCGGCTTCAACTCCAAGTCCTCCTTCAACGCCGTCTTCAAGAAGCAGACCGGCATGACCCCGTCGGAATTCCGCAACTCCGCCGCGTCCTAAAACGCATTTCCGCACGTCCAGCCCTAAGTTTCAGGGCGATTTCTCGACGCCCTCCGGTCTTCAATGGGGGCGGGCGGGGCCGGAGGCTCGTCTTCGCTTGAAGGGGCGCGCGGCCTCCCCGCAAACATTCAAACAAGGAGAGAGAGATGAGGAGACTCTTTTTCGCCGCCACGCTCGTCGCGCTGGCGGCCGTGGGCACACGCGCTCAGGAAGCGACGCCGCGGGCCGAGGTCTTCGGGGGCTACTCGTACGGCGGCGCGGGCTCGCACGGCTGGGACGGCTCGGTCGCCTTCAACGCCAACCGCTGGCTGGGGCTGGTCGCGGACTTCGGCGGACAGTACACGAGCATCGACGCGCCCGACTCGTCCGAGCGCATCCGCACGCACTCGTTCCTCTTCGGCCCGCGCTTCTCGGCGCGGCAGAACAGGCACGTCACCCCCTTCGCGCACGCCCTCTTCGGCGCGGCGCACAACGACTCCCGCGCGCACGAGGCGGGGCTCGACCTGCACTTCGCCGACAACAGTTTCGCCCTCGTGCTCGGCGGCGGCCTCGACGTGAGGCTGAGCCGGCACGTCGCCGTGAGGGCCTTCCAGTTCGACTACCTGCGGACGGGCTTCTTCGGCGGGACGCAGCACAAGGGGCGCATTGCCTTCGGCCTCGTCCTCCGCCTGGGGAGTAAGTAGGCAGAGGGCAGTAGGCAGTTAGGAACAAGAAACGGAGGAGGCGGGTTGCGCAACCCGCCTCCTCCGTTTCTTTTGATTACTTCCTTTAAAGATTAACTGCCTACTGCCCCAGGAACGTGACCTCGCCGTCCACGACGCGGGCGAGGTAACGGCCGTCGCGCATGACCCAGGCGACGCGGCGGCCGGAGCGCGAGAGTTCGGCCCACTCGCTCGACTTCTTCGGGTTCTGTTCGACGAGGACGCAGTCGTGCGGCAGCTCGACGTGGCGCAGCCCCGAGTGGCGGAAGCGCCGGACGCCGCGGCCGCCCCCGAAGAGCTTCTCGAAGGCGACGAGGATGACGCCCGCCGTCGGCAAGTCTCCCGCTTCGGCCCTGTCGTTCTCTGCCATGTGGGTAAAGCTTTAGGAGGGTTGGCCGCCGCCGTCGTTGGTGCCAACGCCGCCCCGGCGCGCGAAGCTGTTGACCAGCTCGATCAGCTCCTTGGCGCGGAAGGGCTTCGAGATGTAGGCGTCGAAGCCCGCTTCGAGCGCGCGTACACGATCCTGGTTGGCGGCGAAGGCGGTGACGGCGACGCATGGGACGGAGCGCGTGCGCTCGTCAGCGCGCATCTCGCGCAGGAGCCCCCAGCCGTCGAGCGACGGCATCGAGAGGTCGATGAGCGCGACGGCCGGCGCCTCCTCGCGCGCGGCGTCGAGCGCCTCGTGTCCGTTGCGCGCCTCGCGGATGCGGTAGCCCTCGCCTTCGAGCATCAGGCGCAGGAGTTCCCGGTTGTCGTCGTAGTCGTCGGCGATGAGAATGCTCTCGGGCATCGTCGGGAAATCGGTCTCAACTTGTTCGGGAGAGAGCCGGCCGCGGCGCGCGCCGGCCCGTCGGCCACAGATGATAAATCGAAAATGGAAAATCGCAAATCCGAAACGGCCAAAAATTGAGTCTCTTGACACCCTTTAGCCGCGGCGTCCATAATCGAAAGTGCCCGCGGCCCGGGCGTTTTCGGCGGGCGCGCCGGGCCTCGCCGGGCGAGTCGCGCCCCCCTCTTAAAGCCGTTCCCGCGGCGCCCAAGACTCCGCGCCGAACCAAACCACGCCTACGAAGGAGAGAGTGAACGTGTCCAGCGTTGACTTGGAAAAGAGCTTGCGCGCCGACGTGGAATCTTACGTCGCGCAGCGCACCGCCGGCTTTAAAGACGAGTTGGAGCGCCTGCGCGCGCAGCTCAACGAGGCCCTCGCGCGCATCGGCGAGCGGCTCGAAGAGCCCGCCGCCGAGGGGGACGCGCCGCTGGCCGTCGCCGTCGCCGAGCACCTGCGCAACGCGCGCAACCTCGGCATCGAGGCCGCCGCGGCCGAGTCGGCGCGCGCCCGCGCCTCCTCCGACATCGCGCTCATCAAGGCCGCCGTGGACGAGCTGGACGCGCAGCACACGCAGGCCGAAATCCTGAACACGCTCGTCAACCGCGCGGCCGCCTTCGCGCCCCGCGTCGCCTTCTTCGTCGTCAAGAACGAGCGGGCGACGGGCTGGCGCGCGCGCGGCCTGGAAGGCACGGTCGGCGACGACTCGGTGCGCGAGCTTTCGCTGGCGGTCGGGTCGGACACGCTCCTCGGCGAGGTCGTGCGCGCGCGCTCGACGTGGGCCGGCGAGCCGGGCTCGCACGCGGAAGACCACACCATCTATCAACACTTCGGCGGCGAGCCGCCGCACCGCATGGTCGCCGTGCCCCTGGTCGCGCGCGAGAAGGCCGTGGCCGTGCTCTACGCCGACAGCGCCGGCCAGGACGCCGACGCCGTCAACCTCGAAGCCATCGAGACGCTGGTGCGCGTCGCCGGCATGGCCGTGGAGCTTCTGGCCTCGCGCGCGGGACGCCCGGCCGCCTCCGCCGCCGCGCCCGCCCCGCGCCCCGCGCCGCCCGAGCAGCCGCGGCAGGAAGAGCCGCGCCGCGAAGAACCGCCGAGGCAGGAAGAACCCGCGCGCCCGCAGCCTTCGTCCGAGGCGCAGCCCACCGGCTTCGAGCCGCAGCCCGTCGCCGCCGAGCCGGAGCCCGAGCCCGAGCCGACGTTCAGCGCGGAGCCGCCGCCCCAGCCTTCGCCCGAGCCCTCCTTCTCGGCGGCGCCGCCCTCCTTCGGCGGGCAGTCCGAGTTCTCCGGCCAGGAGCCTTTCACGGCGCCGACGCCCGAGCCTGAGCCGGCGGCGCAGCCCATCTCGCCTTTGGGCAGCGCGCGCCGCTACGGCGCGATGGACATGGACTTCCCCGTCGAGGTCAACGAGGAGGAGAAGCGCTACCACAACGAGGCGCGCCGCTTCGCCCGCCTGCTCGTCTCCGAGATCAAGCTCTACAACGAGCAGAAGGTGCGCGAGGGGCGCGACGCCTCCGACCTCTACGAGCGTCTGCGCGAGGACATCGACCGCTCGCGCCAGATGTACGACAAGCGCGTGCGGCCAGAGGTCTCCAGCCGCTACGACTACTTCGACCACGAACTCGTCAACATGCTCGCCGAGGGCGACCGCAACAAGCTCGGCGCCGACTACCCCGGCGCCACCGTCAACGCCTGAGTGAAGGCAAAAGGCAAAGGGCAAAAGGCAAAAGGCAAAAGGGGGATGAGGGGCACGCTGCTTCTCATCCCCCTTTTGCCTTTTGCCTCTTGCCTTTTGCCTTTTGCCTTCACATAATTCTTCTGCCCTCCCCTTAAAAATTCGAACGAGGAGACTATGACCCCGACCGGAAACAGGCTCAGGAGCCACCGCGCGACCTTCGCCCTCGCCGTCTGCGTCGCGCTCGTGCTGGCGTCGGCGCTGCCTTTGACCGTCGCGAGCTGCCGCACGCAGAGCGCGCCCGCGGACGAGCCCGCCGCCTACGAGCGCCTGCGAATGCTCACGCGCGGCGGGGTGCTGCCCGCGGAGCCGCAGTTGGTGCAGCTCGCCGAACGCTACAAGGGCACGCGCACGGGCTCGCTGGCGCAGCTCGTGCGCGCGCGCATACGTTATGCGGCGAACGACTACGCCGGCGCGGCCGACCTTCTGCGCGGGGTCGGTTTTAAGGACGAGACGCGCGTGGGCGACTACGCCTTGTGGCTGCGCGGAGATGCTTTGGATAAGGCCGGACGACGCGCCGAGTCGCGCGCCGCCTTCGAGGAGCTGGCGCGCGACTACCCCGACTCGTTGCGCGCGCGCGACGCAGTGCTGCGCGCCGCGCAGATGTTGGCGCAGGACGGGCAGCCCTCGGGCGTGCCCGTCGCCGTCAAACGTCTGGCCGACGCCGACGACGCGGACGCCCTGCTCCTCACGGCGAAGGCTTACGAGCAGTCGGGCGAGCAGCTCAAGGCGCTCGCCGCCTACCGCCGCCTCTACTTCTACGCGCCCACGGCGGTCGATAAGGAGGCCGACGCGACGGCCGCCTTCGCGCGTCTCAACTCAACACCCGCGCCCGCCAACGCCGACGAGGCGATTGCACGCGCCGAGCGTTTGAACAAGGCGAAGCGGTACAACGACGCCGTCAACGCTTACGCCGACGCCTTCGCGCGCTTCCCCGAGATGCGCACGCCGCAGGCGCAGTTCCGCCGCGGCGTGGCCGCCTTCAACGCGCGCCGCGCGCCCGAGACGGTCGAATCTTTAAGCAACATCCCGACCTCTGCCGCCGAGCGCGCCGAGGCTTTGGGTTATCTCGCGCAACACTACGCGCGCGCGAAGCAGTGGCCGCAGTTACGCTCGACGCTCGAAGAGATGCGCGGCGCGTTCCCGAAGAGCGAGCTGACGATGCGCGCGCTCGTCGCCGCGGGCGCGGCGGCGCGTGACGCGAAGAACACCGCGGACGCGCTCTACTTCAACCGCACGGCCGTCCAGCAGTTCCCCGGCGAGCCCGAAGTCGCCGGCGCGCAGTTCGAGATCGCGTGGGCCGCGCACGACGCGAAGAACTTCGCGGAGGCTTCGCGTCTCCTCATTGAACATCTTGCCAACTACGCCGACCGCAACACCGACAACCGCGGCAAGGCCGGCTACTGGGCCGCGCGCGACTCGGAGCGCGCGGGGAACCTGGGCGAGGCCGTCGCGCTCTACGAGGCGATGCAAGTCCGTTACGAGGCCAACTGGTACGGCTACCTCGCCAAGCAGAGGCTCGACGCGTTGAAGAACGCCGGGCAGTTGAAAAAGTATCCGCTCAAGGTCGAACAGGCGACGCTCGACCGCGCGGTCGAGAACCTGAAGCCCGTCACCGCCGCCGACGAGACGGCCGGCCCGGCCGAGGCCGCGCGGCTTCAGACGGCCGAGCAGTTGAGCGCCGCCGCCTGGGACGAGGCGGCGCACGCCGAGCTGGACAGGGCGCTCGAAGCGCGGCCGACGAGCCCGCGCCTCAACCTCGCGAAGGCGCAGCTCTACCGCGCGCGCAACGACAACGTGCAGGCGTTCAACGTGCTCCGCCGCAGCTTCCCCGACTACTCGCAGATGGAGCCCGAGGAGTTGACGCGGGAGGAGTGGGACGTCTTCTACCCGCTCGCCTTCTGGGACGCCATCCGCCAGGAGGCGACGGCGCGCGCGCTCGACCCCTACACCGTCGCCGGCCTCATCCGCCAGGAGTCGGTCTTCAACCCGCGCGCCGTCTCGAACGCCGACGCCTACGGCCTGATGCAACTGCTCGTCCCGACCGCGCGGCTCACCGCCAAGCGCTTCGGCGTCGAAGACTCGGTCACGTCCGAGACGCTTTTGAGCGACCCGCGCCTCAACATCCGGCTCGGCACCTCCTACCTCAAAGACCAGCTCGACAAGTACGGCCGCATCGAGTACGTCGCTGCCGCCTACA
Organism: Acidobacteriota bacterium; assembly: GCA_019242475.1. Taxonomy (GTDB): domain Bacteria; phylum Acidobacteriota; class Blastocatellia; order Pyrinomonadales; family Pyrinomonadaceae; genus QHXN01. Next base: position 16,963 of record JAFAVK010000051.1, read on the forward strand.
ACGCGGGGCCGGGGCGCGTCGTGCAGTGGCGCGCGACGCTGCCGCTTCAACTCGACGAGTGGGCCGAGGCCATCCCCTTCCGCGAGACGCGCGGCTACGTGCAGGGCGTCGTGCGCAACACGCTCCAATACAAACGGCTCTACGACGAGCAGGGGCGCTTCCGCCCCGAGGTCGGCACGCGCGCCGTGCGCCGAGACATCTCGCAGGAGGCCGCGCCGGCGAACGACAACACGCGCCCCCGCCGCGTGTCGAACGAAGAGGAGGAGTAGCCGCGCCGACCCTGCGTCGCGCGCCGCTCTCGTTTGAAGATGAGACGAAGATTTACCGGCACGACCTTCTTTATCGCCGCCGCCCTGTTCGCCGCGACGGCCGCGGGCCAGTCCGCGGACGGCGCGAACGCGGGGGTGGTTAAAGGCACGCTCTTCGACCCGAACGGCGCGGTCATCGTCGGCGCGCGCGTCCTGCTCGAATCGCGGGCGGAGCGGCGCGAGGTCTCGACGGACGAAGAGGGTGTCTACGTCGCCGCGCTGCCCGAAGGGACGTACACGCTGACGGCCGCCGCCCCCGGCTTCTGCCCCGTCCAGGAGACGCGGCTCCGCGTCGAGCCCGGCGCCGCACGCACGCTCGACTTCACCCTCAAGGTCGCCGGCATCGCCGGCATCCTGTACGTCACAGGCGGCAAGCACGCCGGCGAAAGGGACGAGCTGCGCGAACCCCTGGCCGACGTTCCCTGCACGGTCAAAGAGCCGCCCGCCTCGAACGGCCCCGGGCCTTCGACGCACTTCTCACTGGCCTCGGCGCAGAGGCGTAAGCCTCCGACGGCGCCGGCGAAGAGTTCGACGAAGACTGCCGCGAAGCCTGCGACTAAGACCGCGGCGAAGACTCCCGCGAAGGCTCCGGCGAAGCCTCCGACGCAGACCGCGGCGAAGCCTTCCTCGGCAGTCCTCAACGTCAGCACGCAGCCCGGCGCCGCCGTCTGGGTGGACGAGGTGCTGCGCGGCGCGGCGGACGCGGAAGGGAAGCTGTCGGTTAAGCTCACGCCCGGCCGCCACACGCTGCGCGTGCGCGCGAAGGGTTTCGCCGAGCGGACGCTCGCACTACTTCCGACGCAGCGCGGCGCCCTGAGCGTCGTGCTGACGCAGACGACCGACGAGGCCGAGCTGGCGTTTCAGCAGGCCGAGGAGGCGCGAGAGAAGGGCAGCAACGCGGCGGCCGTCGAGTCGTACCGGCAGGCTCTCAAGCTGCGCCCGCGCTTCGCGGCCGCGCACCTCGGGCTCGCGCGCGCGCTCGAATCGCAGGGGGACACGGACGGGGCTCTGGAAGAGTTGAAGGCGGCGCGGGCCGACCGGCCCGTCTACCCGGAGTCGTGGGCGGTCGAGGGGCGCATCCAGCGCACGCTCGCGGACTACGACGCGGCGCTCGCGGCCTTCGCCCGCTCGCTGCGAGAGGCGCGCGGCTTCCAGCCCGAGGCGCACACGGGCGCCGGGCTCGTCTACGAGGAGCAGGGGCGCTACGACGCGGCCGTCGAGTCCTTCAAGAAAGCCCTCGCGCAGCTCTCCGACACGGAGCCCGTCGTCTACGAGCTGCTGGGCCGCGACCTCGAAAAGCTCGAACGCTGGAAGGAGGCGGTCGCCGCCTACGAGAAGTATTTAGAACTCGCGCCGGAGGGGCCGCAGGCCTCGGCCATCAACTCCATCATCGACCAGCTCCGCCGCCAGGCCGCCGAGGCCGAGCAGCAACAGCCTCCGAACTGACTTGAGGGCTACAGCAGGCCGAGCTTGTGCGCGAAGAAGATGAGGATGAAGGCGAGGACGAAAAAGGTCGCCACCCATGGATGCTTGCCCATCGGGCACTTGCCGTGTTCGCTCATAACCCCGCTTCGATGCGAATTAGGGAAGGGAAGTTGGGCGGCGTGTGGTGTCCTGGTCTGCAATCAAGGGCGACTGCGACCGGGTCAGAACCACCCGCGGTAGCGGGTGGCCCTGTGCTATGCGGATGTTCCGTGTCGCACAGGGCCACCCGCTACCGCGGGTGGTTCTGACCTGTTTGTTAACGCCGCGCTTCGAAGACGCGGTTGAAGGGCGTCTGCGTGGCGCGGCGGAACTCTTTGAAGCCGGCGCCGATGACGACCTCGCGCAGCGCCTCCTCGGTGGCGACGGCGCCGAGCGCCGGGCCGCCGAGCGCGAGCGAGTTCGAAGTGCAGCAGAGCGTCGAGGCCGCCGAGAACGTCCGGCCGATGATGTTGATGTTCTCCTCGACCGTGTCGCCGGCCATCGGCTCGACGATCAAAGCGCTGCCGCCCTCGGCCAGCACCTCGGCCGCGCGCCGCGCCGCGCCCGCGGGGTCGCCCATGTCGTGCAGGCAATCGAAGAAGCAGACGAGGTCGTAAGGGCCTCCGGGTATCTCGCCCGCCGCGGAGACCTCGAACGTGACGCGGCCGGCGACGCCCGCCTCCTCGGCCGCGCGCCGCGCGTGCTCGATTGAAGGGCCGTGGTTGTCGAAGCCTCGGAAGCGCGAGGCGGGGTAAGCCTGCGCCATGATGACGGTCGAGGCGCCGTGGCCGCAGCCCACGTCGGCCACGAGCCCGCCCGCCTTCAGCTTCTCGGCGATGCCGGTCAGCGCCGGTATCCAGTCGTTGACCAGGTGCGTGCGGTAGCCGGGGCGGAAGAAGCGCTCGACGCCGACGAAGAGGTCGGGGTCGTGCTCGCCCCAGAGGATGCCGCCGCCTTTGCGGAAAGACTCTTCGATGCGCGGCACGGCGTTCGTCATCGCCTTGACGAGGTAGAAGCCGCCGCCGACAAACGCCGGGCTCTCCTCGTCGGCGAGCGCCGCCCGCTGCTCCGGCGAGAGGGAGAACTTGCCCTCGGCCGCGTCGTACTCGACGTAGCCGCTCGCGGCCTGGTTGATGAGCCACTCGCGCACGTAGCGCTCCTGCGTGCCCGTGCGCCCGGCCAGCTCCGCCGGCGTCGTCGCGCCCGCCTCGGCCAGCGCCTTGTAGAGACCGAGCTTCTGCCCGATGTAGACGAGCGACGAGCTGAGCGCCGCCCCGAAGTCTGTGACCACCTTGCCTAAGAACGCCTCAAGCTTCTCTTGATTGATCTGGTCGGCTGCACCAGTTGAACTCATCCTTCACACGCTCCTCTTGTTGGTCTTCCGTCCGCGAGGCTTTCAGGTCAGGGATTCGGGTGGGAAAGGGCGGGGACGTTTCTACACCGGCGCGCCGCCGCGCGTCAACGCCGCGGCGCGTTTGCCCGCCGTCCCCGTCTGTGAGAGCATCGCCGCGACACCTTCAAAGGAAGACTCTCCAATGGCGACACCCGAAGCAGGCAAGCGCGGCCGCGTCTCGCAGAAGGCGGGCCGCTTCACCGAGTCGGTCATCCGCGAGATGACGCGCGAGGCCATGAAGCACGGCGCCGTCAACCTCTCGCAGGGCTTCCCGGACTTCCCCGCGCCCGAGGATTTGAAGCGCGCCGCCGCGGCCGCGATTAACGACGACGTGAACCAGTACGCCGTCACCTGGGGCGCGAAGGATTTCCGCGAGGCCATCGCCGACAAGACGCGCTGGTTCCTCGGGCTCGACTACGACCCCGAGCGCGAGATCACCGTCACCTGCGGCTCGACCGAGGGCATGATCGCCGCGATGATGGCGACCGTTGACCCCGGCGAGGAGGTCGTCGTCTTCGAGCCCTTCTACGAGAACTACGCGCCCGACGCGATCCTCTCGGGCGCCACCCCGCGCTACGTCAGCTTACGCGCGCCCGACTGGACGTTCGACCCCGAAGAGCTTCGTGCGGCCTTCAACCCGCGCACGAAGGCCGTCATCCTCTGCAACCCGAACAACCCGACCGGAAAAGTTTTCACGCGCGAGGAGATGGAGTTCATCGCGGGGTTGTGCAAAGAGTTCGACGCGCTCTGCTTCACCGACGAGATTTACGAGCACATCCTCTACCCGCGCGCAGACCGCGAGGTCGAGCACATCTCGATGGCGCAGCTCGAAGGGATGAAGGAGCGCACGCTCGTCGTCAACTCGATGTCGAAGACCTACTCGGTCACGGGCTGGCGCGTCGGCTACGTGCTCGCGCCCGCCGACGTCACGAGCGCCGTGCGCAAGGTGCACGACTTCTTAACCGTCGGCGCCGCCGCGCCCTTGCAGCGCGCCGGGGCGTACGCGTTAAGGATGCCGCCCGAGTACTACGAGGAACTCGGCCGCGAGTACCTGCGCCGCCGCGACCTCCTGCTGCCCGTCCTCGAAGACGTGGGCTTCAAAATCTTTCAGCCCGACGGCGCCTACTACGTGATGACCGACATCTCCGCCTTCGGCTTCGCCGACGACGTGGAGTTCACGCGCCACCTCATCCAGAAGGTCGGCGTCGCCTGCGTCCCCGGCTCCAGCTTCTACAGCCGCCCCGAGCTGGGCGCGCGCCAGGTGCGCTTCTGCTTCTGCAAGAAGGACGAGACGCTCGAAGCCGCCGCCGACCGCCTGCGCAAACTGCAAAGGTTCTGACGCCCGATGTGGGACAGGAAGCGACAACTCATCTGGCTCGGCGTCGGCCTCCTCTTCGGCACCTTCTCACTCTACCCGCTCGCGCGCGACGACGCGGGGCGCACCGACTGGCAATACTTCATCCAGCTCGAAGCGCTCCTCGTCCTCGTCATCTGCGTCATGTTCTTCATCTACAGCCGGAAGCAGTAGGCGGTAGTCATACCGAATCCCATCTCGCACGTCGGTATCAGAATCACGGCGGGACGAATTGAGTTTGCGGCGATAGCAATTGCGTCCGCCGCGATAGCAGTTGAGACCGACGCGATAGAAATTGAGATCGCGACGAAATTAATCAGTATCACGACGGTCTCAATTGAGATTGCGACGGTCTCGATTAGTCCCGCCACGATCTCAATTAAGTTTGTCGCAATCTCAGTCGAGACCGTCGCAATCTCGACTGAGATCGTCGCAATATTAGTCGAGATCGTCGCAATATTAGTGCCTCCCGCCGCGACCTTGTTGGAGATAAAGGCTATACTTACAAGCGTTTACGGCGTTTAACGGGTGGGCGCGGCCTCCGTGCTCAAAAAAGTGTTGCCTGTGCGCGGTTTCGGCGCTATCCTGACGCCGCTCAATCCAGCAGGGGCCCTCAAACCTCACTGTCCCGACGCTTCCAACCCCGAAAGGAAAGACCCCAAAATGTCTAAAATCAAGCTCAACTTCGGCAACCTATCCATCCCCGAGAAGGTCGCGCGCGCACAGCAGGTCGTCGCGGCCATGACGGGCAACACCAACTTCACGACGCCGACGCCGACGCTCGCCGCGTTGACGACGGCCATCAACGAACTCGAAACGGCCACCAGCGACGCGCAGGCCGCGCGGCGTGAGGCG
>JAFAVK010000035.1 GCA_019242475.1 Acidobacteriota bacterium
ATGGACTCGATGGACTTGGAGCGCGAGCGCGGCATCACCATCATGGCGAAGAACACGTCCGTCCGTTTCGGCGGCGTGAAGATCAACATCCTCGACACGCCGGGCCACGCCGACTTCGGCGGCGAGGTCGAGCGCGTGCTGAAGATGGTGGACGGCGTGATGCTTCTGGTGGACGCGGCCGAAGGCCCTCTGCCGCAGACGCGCTTCGTTTTGAGGAAGGCACTCGAAGCGAGACTCCCGGCCATCGTCGTCGTCAACAAGATCGACCGGCAGGACGCGCGACCCGAGGAGGTGGTCAACGACATCTACGACCTCTTCATCGACCTCGACGCCACCGACGAGCAGATCGACTTCCCAGTCCTCTACGCCGTGTCGCGCGACGGCGTGGCGAAGAGAGAGCTGTCGGACGAGTCGCGCAGCTTGCGTCCGCTCTTTGAGGAGATCGTGCGCACCATCCCGCCGCCGCGCGAGGGGCGCGAAGACTCTCTGCAACTGCTGGTGGCGAACCTCGACTACAACGAGTACATCGGCCGCCTCGCCATCGGCCGCATCTTCTCGGGCGAGATCGCGCAGGGCGAGACGGTCGCGGTCGTCAAGCGCGACAAGAGCGTGGAGAAGATTCGCGTGAAGGAGCTGTACGCGTTCGAGGGCTTGAAGCGCGAGTCCATCGAGCGCGCGTCGTTCGGAGAGATCGTCGCGCTCGCGGGCGTCGAAGGGATAGAGATCGGCGAGACGGTGACGACCGCCGACAACCCGCGCGCGCTCCCGGTCATCGCCGTTGACGAGCCGACCATCTCGATGATCTTTGGCGTCAACAACTCGCCCTTCGCCGGGACGGAGGGGAAGTACGTCACCTCGCGCCAGCTCAAGGAGCGGCTCGACCGCGAGCTTTTGAGCAACGTCGCCATCCGCGTCAGCGAGACCGAGTCGCCCGACCAGTTCAAGGTCTCGGGGCGCGGCGAGCTGCAACTCTCCATCCTCATCGAGATGATGCGGCGCGAGGGCTACGAGCTACAGGTCTCGAAGCCCGAGGTCATCACGCGCTCGGAGAACGGGGTGACGCTTGAGCCCATCGAGCTGGTCGTCATCGACTGCCCCGAGGAGTTCATCGGCGTCGTGACCGAAGCGATGGGGCGGCGCAAGGGGCAGATGACGAAGATGGTCAACCACGGGACGGGGCGCGTGCGGCTGGAGTTCGAGACTCCTTCGCGCGGCCTCATCGGCTTCCGCGGCGAGTTCCTGACGGAGACGAAGGGGACGGGACTCCTCAACACGATCTTCCTGCGCTGGGGCGAGTGGCAGGGTTCGATGCGCGGGCGCTCGACCGGCTCGCTCGTCGCAGACCGCGCGGGCGACGCGACGACCTACGCGCTCTTCAACCTGCAAGAGCGCGGGACGATGTTCATCCGCCCGACGACGCGCGTCTACGAAGGGATGATCGTCGGCGAGAACGCGCGCGCCGTTGACCTGGACGTGAACATCGTCCGCGAGAAGAAGCTGACGAACATGCGCGCCTCGACCGCCGACGAGGCGATGCGGCTCGTCCCCGTCAAAGACCTCTCGCTCGAACAGTCTCTGGAGTTCATCGCCGACGACGAGCTGGTCGAGGTCACGCCCAAGTCCATCCGCCTCCGCAAGCGCGTGCTGGCCGCCAACCGGCGGCCGAAGAAAGAAGCTTGACAGGCGGGCGTACGCGCCGTAAGTTCTGCGCGTCAAGCTTAAAATCCGGGCAGAGGTGTTGCGACGTGAACGACAGGTCTTGCTGGAACTGCGGGCATTTGCAGGAGTACCACACCATCGCGGGCGGGTGCTCGTTCGCGCCGGGCGGCGAGGAGCGGTGCGACTGCCCGCGCTACGAGGACAGCGAGTACTACGGCGAGCAGCGCAAGCGCGACACGTACACGCTCTCCGACCGTCGGCGTCTGAGCCTGCGGCGCGGGCCGCGCTGAGGCGGGGCGGGGTCAGGCTTCTTCCGCGCGCCCTTCGTCCGCCGGCTCGTCCGCTTCATCCTCCGCGGGGCGGTAGGTCTCGTAGCCGGTGGCGTCGTCGTAGTAGTAGCGCCCGCGCCCGCGCCCGGGCTCGGGGCGCGACTCGTCACCCGGTTTTGTTGTATCATCCCGCCGCTCGTTCACCTTCAAAGTCTCCCTTAACTTTGCGTTGGCTTCACGTCTTGCACGGCCGGGTGGAGTATACCGCCCGCGGTAACGTCCCGCCCGCCCGCAGACTAAGAAGAGGACTGAATGCGAGGACAAACTTTCCGACGCGCGTCGTCGTGCGCCTTCGTCGCCGCGCTGCTCTTCCAGCAGACCTTCGCGCGGCAGCAGCAGGCGCGGGCGCAGGCGCAGGCCGTGCCGGCGAAGGCGTTCGAGCTGACCGTGGACAGCATCATGCGCGGGCCGGACCTCGTCGGCTACCCGCCGACGGGCGTCTACTGGTCGCAGGACAGCCGGCAGGTCTACTTCCGCTGGAAGCGCGCGGGCGAGCCGCGCCTGAAGGAGACAGACCTCTACGTCGTCAACGCCGACGGCACCGGCCTGCGCAGGCTCTCTGAAGACGAGGCGCGCAAGGCGCCGCCCGCCGCGGGCGAGCTGTCGAAGGACAGGCGCCTGACGGTCTTCACCGAGGAGGGCGACGTTTTCCTCTACGACCACGAGAAGGGCGAGCGCCGGCAGCTCACGCGCACGGCCGACGCCGAGTCGAACGCGCACTTCACGCGCGACCAGCACGCGGTCTACTTCACGCGCCAGAGCAACCTCTACGTGATGTCGCTCGACGGCGGCTCGCTCGAACAGCTCACCGACATACGCGTGCCCACCCCCCCGGCCGCGGCCGGCGCGGGCGCGTCGGCGCAAGGATCGGGAGGCGCGGCGTCGGCGCGCGCGAGCGAGAGCCAGGAGTACTTGCGCAAGGAGGAGCGGCAGCTCCTCGAAGTGGTGCGCGAGCGCGCCGAGCAGCGCGAGGAGCAGGAGCGCCGCCGGAAAGAGCGCGACAAGGAGAAGCGCAAGCCGTTCACGCTCACCCCGGGGCAGACGGTCACGAACCTCCAGCTCTCGCCCGACGGCGCGTACGTCGTCCTGACGGTGGCCGACCCTTCGGCGGGCAAGAACGCCATCGTCCCGAACTTCATCGCCGACTCGGGCTACACCGAGGAGATACAGTCGCGCACGAAGGTCGGCGACACGCAGGGGCGCACGCGGCTCGGGCTCGCGTCCGTGGCGACGGGCGAGGTCAAGTGGGTCGAGACGGGCCTGCGCGTCGAGGTCGCCCCGCGCGTGCAGCAGCGCACCGAGCAGAACGCGACCGAGTCGGCGCGGCGCGAGTCCGGCGCGCAACAGCAGCAGGCCGGGCAGCAGGCGGGCGCGCAGACGGGACAGCAGCAGCAGGGCGCGCAGCCTCAACGCACGCAGCAGACCGAGGGGCAGCAGGCGCGCGACCGCGACGTGCAGCTCTTCCAGTTGCAGTGGAACGAGGACGGCACGCGCGCGGTGCTCCTCGCGCGCGCCTCCGACAACAAGGATCGCTGGGTGATGTCGCTTGACCCTTCGACCGGCAGGACGCGCATGCTCGCCTCCGTCCACGACGACGCGTGGGTCGGCGGCCCCGGCGCGTTCACGCTGGGCTGGCTCCCCGACAACCGGCGCGTCTACTTCGTCTCGGAGCGCGACGGCTGGGCGCACCTCTACACCGTGAGTGCCGACGGCGGCGAGCCCGCGCAGTTGACGAAGGGGCGCTTCGAGGTCTCGGACGTGCGCCTTTCGACCGACAGGACGAAGTTCTATTTCACTTCGAGCGAGGGCAGCCTCTTCGAGCGCCACCTCTACTCGATGGCCTTCGACGGCTCGGCGCGCACGCGGCTGACGACGATGCCGGGCAACAACCAGGTCGATGTCTCGCCCGACGAACGGCTGCTCGCCGTCGTCCGCTCCTACGCGAACCGCCCGCCCGAGCTTTACCTACAGCCCAACCGCCCCGCGCCCGACCAGACGGCGCAGGCTCCGAACGCGCCGGTCGGAACTTCGCCGCCCGCGAACACGCAGGCGACGGCCGGCCCCTGGCCCGACGTGAAGCAGGTGACGACCTCGCCCGTCCCCGAGTTCTTCACCTACAACTGGATCGACCCGCCGATTGTATCTTTCCGCGCGCGCGACGGCGCGACCGTCTACGGCCGCCTTTATAAACCGGTGAACGCGAGGCCGGGCGGGCCGGCCGTCATCTTCGTCCACGGCGCGGGCTACTTGCAGGACGTGCACAAGTGGTGGTCAACCTACTACCGCGAGCACATGTTCCATCACCTCCTGATGGAACGCGGCTTCACGGTCTTGAGCATCGACTACCGCGGCTCGGCCGGCTACGGCCGCGACTGGCGCACGGGCATCTACCGGCACATGGGCGGCAAGGATTTGGACGACCACGTGGACGCCGTCCGCTACCTCGTCACCGAGCACGGCGTTGACCCGCGGCGCGTCGGGATGTACGGCGGCTCGTACGGCGGCTTCATGACGTTGATGGCGATGTTCACCACGCCCGACATCTTCGCCGCGGGCGCGGCGCTCCGGCCCGTCTCCGACTGGGCGCACTACAACCACCCCTACACCTCCAACATCCTCAACGAGCCGCAGGACGACCCCGAAGCCTACCGCCGCAGCTCGCCCATCTACTTCGCCGCGGGCCTCAAGGGCGCGCTCCTCATCTGCCACGGCATGGTGGACACCAACGTCCATTTTCAAGATACAGTCCGCCTCGCCGAGCGCCTCGTCGAGCTGCACAAAGAGAACTGGCAGCTCGCCCCCTACCCCGTCGAAGACCACGCCTTCGACCGCGCCGACAGCTGGGCGGACGAGTACAAGCGAATCCTTAAACTGTTCGAGGAGAACCTGCGGCCCGGCAGCGTCCCCCCGTCCACCAGCCAGCGCGGCCGGGAGCGCGGGCGCTAGTTGGGGGGAAGCACGGATGTGGCAACAGTTGCTTTACGGTAATAAAGCCCGCCGTCTGGGGTGAAGATGGCGGGCCTTTTCTACTTATTCTCTAGCATTATAAACATGATATTGTTCAGGATAGGATGCCTCTTTTAGCCTTTAATCTTGCTAATTTTTAAGAGTTTATAGGATGCCGTATTTCCCTGGCCGCGTCCCGTATTGTTATTTTAATCCGGGCTCCTTCGTGATAGCATCTAGCTGCTTTTCCTCAATCTAGCTGTGGAGTACCCACCATGACCAAGCTTCTCTCGCATCTTTACATTCTGCTAGTAGCCCTTTGTCCAGGTTGCTTGCCATTCCCCGCACTGATGTGGGGCAAGGAGCGCGGTGACGTTAGGATGGCGCGCGGACAAGCACATCAGATTACCCTAAGTCTCGGATCAATTGCTTAAGTCGCAGTTCTGCATGCTTCAATTAAACGTAAGTCGTCGTTGATAATTGGCTCACTAAAATAAGGATCTTGCCATGCCAGAGATGCAATTCGATTTCGATGGTCTAATCCAGCTATTAGCCCATCACCTCTATAGTGAAAAGAAGGTTTTTATTCGTGAGTTGATTCAGAATGCTCATGATTCCATACAACGTCGTAGAGCTGTCGATGATAGTGGGTATGGTGGCCGTATTGATATAGACGCGAGACCTGCGGACCTCCAGATTATTTTCCGTGATAATGGGATCGGTATGAATCGCCATGATCTTGAGGAATACCTTTCCAGTATCGGCAAAAGCGGCACTCGTGAGGAAGCAGGAACGGTTAAAGGACTTATTGGACAGTTTGGCATAGGTTTCCTTTCGGCGTTTGTAGTTGCAGGCCGCGTCGAGGTTAGGACGAGAAAATTCAATGAGGAGCAAGGCTGGTTGTGGACTAATGAAGGAAGCAAGGATTATCAACTAGTCCCTTGTGATTTACCGGATCCGGGTACATCCGTTACCGTTTTTTTGAAGGGTGAAGAGGAGAGGGGGGTAATTCGTGAGGATGAAGTTCGGAATGTGATAAGGCATTATGCCGATATGTTACTCGTTCCTATTCACTTTAACGGCAGTGGCGGTCCCGTGAACACGATGCATATGCCGTGGGAAAAGGACGGTCGTAGTGAGCAGGAATTACGCCTAGACTGTTTAATCTATTTAGAGAAAACAATGCGTGACAGTGTACTTGAGGCGATCCCAGTACAGCTGTCGGGTCAAGTTAATGCCGGAGGGGTTCTCTATATTACTCGTACTCGCACGCTACAAATCCAGGCGCCGAGAACCGTACGCATTTTCCAAAACCGCATGTTCCTTTGCGAAAATGTTCCTGAGATACTACCCAAATGGGCTATTTTCGTTAATGGAGTAATAAATACCCCGGACCTTACGCCAACCGCCGCACGCGATAATTTTATTCGTGACGACGCAGCCAAAGCACTTTCTGAAGCATTGGGTAGTTTGGTGGTCAAACATCTAGAGCAACTGCATAAAAGTAACCCTAGTCGGTTCTCCGACATACTGCGCTATCACGACTTAGGCGTTAAAGCAGCTTGCTTTTACTACGATGAGTTCTTCGCTAAGTTTGCTCACCTACTTGAGTGGCGCACAAATAGCGGCGAGAGAGATGAGTTGACCGGTGAATTCAATCCTGTTTGGCGTACGCTGCCAGATGTCCTCCGCCGCCTTCCAAAAATTGATGGTGAGGTTCAAGCTCTTCCTTGTTTTACTACCTCTAACTCAGCCAACCAGTACTTTCAGATGGCTAACGCCGCTGGCAGTATTGTAGTTGACGCCAGTTTCCCGTTCGAAGATCAGCTTATAACTGAATATACCAAGCTTGAAGGTGTCAATGTTCGGTTAGTGCATGTGGACCGTGAAGATGATCCACATGTCTTCCAACATCTTGCCGGGGAGCGGGATACACACGTCAGCCGACTGGCTGAGTTTATGACCCAGGTTATCCGTCCCGGAGGTGTTACCAGGATAAAAGTGGAGGCACGCCGATTTGAACCGAGTGAGCTCGCAGCTGTGATTCGTTCAGGCGAACGCTCAACTGCTCAGCGCAAGGCTGAGTCTATACTGAGTGATCCCAATACATCTAATGATTTACGAGAGATGGCACAAGAGATGGTTCGGTTGACTCGCGGGGCGTCGATGAAACTTACCATTAACGCAAATAGCCCTCTTATACAGAGACTTGCATTACAGGATTTGGAGGATAAAGACGTTCTCAGTGTTATGTTAGGAGTCTACAACAATGCCATTCTTTATAATCAAGAATTAATGACTCCAGAAAACGCCAGCATATTTCACAAACAATTTCAGGAATTGATGACTCGTAGCTTGGACTACATTGAGGAGAAGGCGGAATTACAGAAAGAACGAGAGCGCTTAGCCCGAGAACGTGAACGAGCGAAACCAAAATTTGAGGATCAGCCCCGTCATCGAACCTTTTTCTTGATGACTCCATTTGATGAGGCTTACGGGTCATTAATAGATGCCCTTCGGACAGTTGTTGAAGACGAGTGGGGTTGTCAATTATTCGTAGCTAGTGACCGCCAATATGAAGATCTCATCTTGGAAAATGTACGGCGACACATGGAGCAAGCAGACGCCTTTATTGCTGAGGTCACTACTGCAAATCCCAACGTTATGTTTGAACTAGGAGCAGTGCGATTTGAGCAACGAGGTCGCCCTATAATACTTTTGCGATCAACTAACTCCGTCCCAACGCCCGCTCTGCCTGCCGACTTACACGGATTAATTTATATTGATTATGGCAACATTAAAGACAGATCATTATCCGAATATTTACGAGAAGAAATGTATCGCAATCAGGCTCTAAAATCGTTAGTTGATAGCACTGATAAGGAACACTATATCTCGCTACGAGAACTAAGACGGCTTTCTGGTTTCAGTCATTGGCATGAGACGGTTTTCCAGCGTTTGACTGAGCGGTTCCATACAAAGGAAATGTGGAAGAAAACTACTGAGGCTGATTTACGGCCTCTTCTGGGTGAAGATGCAGATTTAGCAGATGCTTTTCTGAAACGGATTCGCGAAAAAATATAGTTGAAGCGCTTCAGTTATCTATGTCAAATAGGTATCAAGAAATCGCACGTGGCGCGAGTGATGCTTATAGCGGCCATAGATTTAAAGAATCTGCTTTGCTATACGAACAAGCTTATCGCCATGCGAAGCAATTCCAACTTCAGAAAGATGCATATAACGCTGGAGTCTGGTCAGCTATTTGCTGGGAATATTGTGGGAATTACATCAGAGCGCTAGACTTGCTGATGGAGTTAATGCAAACAGTTCCAGCAGATGTGAAGGTATCTGACCGTTACTTCTTGAAGAAACATTCGTTTTTAATATTATTTGCCTCCAATCCGGATTTAGTGAAACTTACGAGTCACTTAACCGTTCTGGAAACTTTTGTAGCCGAACACGCTGATCTACCATTAGCAGATATCCCAAGTATCAGAGGGCAGATACTATCTGCGCAGGGCCGTTACGATGAAGCCTTAGAGCAGGCCGAGTTGGCATGGTCTAAGTATAATGGCTACGGTTATATAAAGTGCGGGTTTGCTGCCGAGGCGCTTGAGTACAATCTCAAACTGGGCAAGATTCCATCTGCCAAGCGTTGGTATGAGCTTATAGTTGCCAGAGAGCGGGAAGTACCTAGCAACAATATAGAAAGAAGAGAATGCCGTGTACTACAGCGTCAGGCTCTATTTTTATTTGCCCTATGGGAACAAGATTACTCCGAAGCTTTGACGCAGGTTCAAGAACTTGAACAACAACTGGAAGGAACTCAAGCATTCGATTGGTGGAGCACTTATGCTGACTATAAGATTCGCAGTTCACTATTGCAACAGAGTTATGGCGATCCATTACATTACCAGCATCCGGCACGTTCTCTACTAGTAAGCCGTTCACAAAGAAGCAAAGATGTACATTCTATTTATAATAGATATCGTTTGCTGATTGATTATCGCTTGGCAGCACTTCGCTTTGCTGTAGGTATCGAACCTATTGATGACTACTTTTATACCCGGAAGCAAAGCTTGCCAGAAAAGCTTATAATCACAAGTCATTCGGCTCTTCAAGATCGAATATTCCATGTGCGTCGCGCTTGCGCAAGAGCGCTACGGCAGGCTGAATACCTGGATGGGTCTCTTGAATGCGAATGGCGGCAGGATGAGATTAAGGGACGTGTAGAGCGCCTAGAAGAGATAGTAACAACTGTTATGCGTTAAAATCTGCAAGTCAGTGGGTGACTTGATAGCCGTGACCTCGATAGCAGCCAGCCGGAGTTTTGTAGATCGCCATAGTTCTATAGTGTATCTCTCATTGCAAAAACTGTTACACCTTACGCCGTGTAGGTTTAATCACCACGCTTGCGGGCGACGCCTCCATATTCCGCCGTCCGCAAATCACTCTAGCACCTAGTCGTCATCAGATCTAACTCCGGTTGAACTGACACGGGCTTAGAGAAGCGACGACAAAAGGGCAAAAGATCGAGCGTGGTCTCGGTTATCTGCCTTGTGTCCTGTCTTTAATTGTGGCTTGCGTCCCAACTCCTAGCCAGCGTCTGTCGGCTCTTGAATGGCGCTCGCCGGTAGTAACGGCGGCGCGGGCGGTCCACACGGCATCTAATCGGCCCGCACGGAGTAGACCAGCAGTAGAATCAGCAAGCAGTGCGTATAGTTTTACTCAGTTACATCTGAGTGCAAACTGCTATAGTTGACCTTATCAATGGCCCGGCACCAGCGAGGATCAAGATGAGAAACCGTCACCCGCACAACGTTTTCGTCCGCGTCGCCATGCTCGCCGCGCTCGCGCTCTCTTGCTGCGCCGCCGCTGCGGGGCAGAGTCAGAGTCCGATCAAGCCGGGCCGCGACCCGCAGCAGCCTTTGGACGAGGAGTACACGCGCAAGATTCGCGAGTACACGACCCAACCTTATTTCCTCTCGCCGCTCGTCGATTACCTGCCGGCCTCGACCACGGTGCCGACGCCGAAGGCCGTGCTCGGCGACGTGGCGGGCGCGCCGGGGAAACTCCCCTACGCGGCGGACGTGTACAAGTACATGCGGATGCTTGAGAAGGCCAGCCCGCGCGTCAAGGTCTTCACCATCGGCACGAGCGAGGAGGGGCGCGAGATGATCGCCGTCGCGGTCGCCTCCGAAAAACTCCTCGCGCAGCTCGAAGAGAACCGCGCGCGCCTCGCGAAGCTCGCCGACCCGCGCACGATTAATCTCGACGAGGCGGAGGCCGACCGCCTCGTCGCGCAGTCAACGCCGGTCTACTACATCACCGGCACCATCCACTCGCCGGAGACGGGCGCGCCGACCGCCCTGATGGAGCTGGCCTACCGCCTCGCGGTGGACGAGAGCCCGTACGTCAAAAACATCCGCGACAACCTCGTCACGCTCATCACGCCGGTCGTCGAGGTGGACGGGCGCGACCGCATGGTTGACGTTTACAAATGGCACCTCGCGCACCCCGGCGAGAACTACCCGCCGCTCGTCTACTGGGGCCACTACGTCGCGCACGACAACAACCGCGACGCGATGGGGCTCACCCTGAACCTCTCGCGCAACGTCCTGAACGAGTACCTCAAAGAGCACGCGCAGGTCTTGCACGACCTGCACGAGTCCGTGCCCTACCTCTACGACAACACCATCGGCGACGGGCCGTACAACGCGTGGCTCGACCCGATCCTCACCGACGAGTGGCAGATGATCGGCTGGAACAACGTCTCGGAGATGACGAAGTTCGGGATGCCCGGCGTCTTCGCGCACGGCACGTTCGACACCTGGTCGCCAGGCTACCTGATGTTCCTCGCCGCCACGCACAACGGCATCAGCCGCCTCTACGAGACCTTCGGCAACGGCGGCGCCGACACCGTCGAGCGCACGCTCTCGCCCTCCGAGTATTCGCGCACGTGGTACCGGCAGAACCCGCCGCTGCCGCGCGTCATGTGGTCGCAGCGCAACAACAACAACTACGAGGAGACCGGGCTCCTTACTTCGCTCCAATATTTCGCCAACAACGGCAAGCTCTTCCTCAAGAACTTTTATTTGAAGAGCAAGCGCTCGGTCGAGAAGCCGAAGAACGAAGGCCCCGCGGCCTACGTCTTCCCGGCCGACGACCCGCGCCCCGGCGCGCAGGCCGAGCTGGTGCGCACGCTGCAATTGCAAGGCGTGGAAATCTCCCGCGCGACCGCGCCCATCACCGTCACCGTCAAATCGAAGAAGAAGCAGGGCGGGCAAGACGCGAAGCCGGGCGAGGGCGCGGCGCAGTCGTCGAACGCGAACACGAACGCGGGCGTGACCCCGCAGGCCGCGCAGCAGGCCCTGCCCGAGAGCGAGCGGCGCGAGGCGGGCGCGCAGAAGAACCCGAGGCCGGAGCCGCCCGCCTCGCAGGGGCAGAGCGCGCCGACCGAGACGCGCACGTTCCCCGCGGGCAGCTACGTCGTCCGCATGGATCAGCCGCACAGCCGCATCGCGGACGCCCTGCTCGACTATCAATATTGGAGCCCGCAAGACCCGCAGCAGCAGCCCTACGACGACACGGGCTGGACGTGGGGCGAGCTTTACAACACGCAGGTCGCGCGCGTCACGGACGTAAAAATTTTAGACGCGCCGCTTGAGCGCGTGGGCGGCCCCGTGCGCGCGCCGGGCGGCGTCACGGGCACGGGTCAGGTCTACCTCATCAACCACAACGCCGACACCGCGCTCATCACGTTGCGCTACCGCCTGAAGGGCGCGAACATCGAGGCGGCCGAAGAGCCTTTCGACGCGGCGGGGCAGAAGTTCAACCGCGGCTCCTTCATCATCCGCAACGTCTCGGCGGACGAGTTGAACCGCGCGGCGGCCGACTTGGGCCTGCGCGTCTACGCCGTCGCCGCGGCGCCGCAGTTGAAGACGCACCCGGTGCGCGCCGCGCGCATCGCCTTCATGCACTCGTGGCTCTCGACGCAGAACGAGGGCTGGTGGCGGCTCGCCTTCGACAAGCTCGGCGTCCCCTACGACTACATCAGCACGCAGACGGCGGCGCGCGACGCGAACCTCAACGCGAAGTACGACGTGATCGTCTTCGCCCCCGTCGGCCGCGACCCGAACTCGGTCGTCCAGGGGGTGCCGATGTGGGGCAATCCGATTCCGTGGAAGACGACGGAGCTGACGCCGAACCTCGGCAAGTTCGACGACTCGACCGACGACATGCGGCCCGGCCTCGGCGCGGCGGGGCTCAACAACCTGCGCGCCTTCACGCGGCGCGGCGGCGTGCTCATCACCGCGATGGACACCTCGGAGCTGGCCGCCGACTTCGGCCTCGCGCAGGGCGTCGCCGTCTCGCACCCGCAGCGCATGAAGCTGGTCGGGAGCATCCTGCGCTCGAAGCTCGTGGACACGTCGAGCCCCGTCGCCTACGGCTACGGCGAGTCTCTGTCGGTCTACGAGGACGAGGGCTACATCTTCAACCTGACGAACATGGCGGGCGGCCGCGGCGGCCGTCGCCCTTCCGAAGGGCGCGAGACCGGGCGCGGCACGACCGAAGACCCGGACGTGGTGCAGGGCCGCCCGCCCGTCGAAGCCCCCGAGCCGCCGAAGGCGGAAGTCTGGGAGGCGCTGCCGCTCACGGACGAGCAGCGGCGCAACAACCCTTACGTCATCCCGCCGCAGGAGCGGCCGCGGGTCATCCTGCGCTACGGCGACGCGCGCGACCTGCTCGTCTCGGGTCTGCTCGACGGCGGCGGCGAGATCGCGCAGCACGCGGCGGTCGTGGACGTGCCGACCGAGCGCGGCCACGTCCTCCTCTTCTCGATCAACCCGGTCTGGCGCGGCGAGACGCAGGGCAGCTACTTCTTCGTCTTCAACGCCATCCTCAACTTCGACAACCTCAACGCCGGGCGCAAGCTCGACGAGAAGTGAGCGGCGTGTATGACGATTAAAGTGTGCGTCGCGGGGGCGACCGGGTGGGTGGGGAAGCCCCTGTGTCTGGCCGTGGCGGGGGCGGAGGATTTGAGCCTCGTCGGCGCAGTCTCACGCACGTACGCGGGGCGGAGTTTGAGGGAGGCTGTCGGCGGCGAGGCGCCCGACGTGCTTGTCAGCGGGTCGGTCGGGGAGGCGCTAGAAACTCCGACGGACGTGCTGGTCGATTACACGAAGGCGGACGCGGTGAAGGGGAACGTGTTGGCGGCGATTGCAAAAGGCGTTCACGTCGTCATCGGTTCGTCGGGCCTGACGGACGAAGACTTCGTCGAGATCGACAGGGCGGCGTCGGAGAAGAACGTCGGGGTGATCGCCGCGGGCAACTTCGCCGTCACGGCCGTGCTGCTCCAACGCTTCGCGTGCGAGGCGGCGAAGTATCTCTCTCAATGGGAGGTCGTCGATTACGCCTCGGACGCGAAGCAGGACGCGCCGAGCGGCACCGCGCGCGAGTTGGCCTTCCGCCTCTCGGAGGTCGGCAGGCCGGAGCCCACCGTCCCCGTCGAGGAGACGCTAGGCGAGCGCGCGGCCCGCGGCCTGACGCTGAACGGGACGCAGGTTCACTCGCTCCGCCTGCCCGGCTACGTCATCGCCGTCGAGGCGATCTTCGGCGCGCGCGACGAGCGTCTCACCCTCCGCCACGACGCCGGCAGCGGCGCCGAGCCATACATCCAGGGCACCCTCCTCGCGATTCGAAAAGTGACGAGCCGCGTCGGGCTCGTCCGCGGGCTGGACAAGATCATGGAGTAACGCCCCGAAGCCCGCCGCCGCCCGCGCCGCCTGCTCTCAAGAGCGAAATTCAATTCCGGCAGTCGGCGCAGGTGGTGTAGTATGTGCCGGGCGTTGGGGGCAGTCCCGCCCGACTCTTCACGCACGAAGGCCCTCCGCGTCCGACCCTACTCTTGGAGAACTCCGCATGCACAGAAAGACCTTCGCCGCCCTCTCTCTCTGCGCGGCCTTGCTCTACGGCGCTGCGCCCGCGCGCGCGCAGGATTGCGCGCCGCCGGCCATCGTCGCCAACGCGAAGTCGGACAACATGTTCACGCCCGAGCAGGAGATGATCTTCGGCGAGCTGGCCGTCCAGAACATGGCCGGCGAGGTGCGCTTCATCCGCGACGAGAAGCTTACGGCCTACATCAACCAGATCGGCGAGCGCATCATCAAGCACCTGCCGCCGACCGGCCTCAAGTTCCGCTTCTACCTCGTGGACATCCCCGACGCCAACGCCTTCAACCTCCCCGGCGGCCACGTCGCCGTCTCGCGCAAGCTCGTCGCCTTCGTCCACAACGAGGACGAGCTGGCCGGCGTCATCGCGCACGAGCTGGGCCACGCCGTCGTCCGCCACGCCGCGCTGGACATGTCCGAAGCGCTCCGCAAAGTCCTCAACGTGACCTCGCTCGGCGACCGCAAGGACGTGACCGAGAAGTACAACCTCCTCATCGAGCGCGCGCGCACACGCAAATACTCGCGCACCCGCGGCCACGAGAACGGGCAGCAGTTGGAGGCCGACCAGATCGGCGTCTACGCGCTGGTCGCCGCCGGCTACGACCCGAACGGGCTCGCCTCCTTCTTCGGGCGGCTCACCGAGAGCAAGGCGAGGGGCGGCTGGTTCTCCGAACTCTTCGGCAACGCGTCGCCCGAGCAGAAGCGCCTGTACGAGATGGCGAAGGCCGCCGAGAAGATGCCGGCCCCCTGCCGCGAGCGCGCCGCCGCCCGCCCGACCGAGGAGTTTTTGAAGTGGCAGGCCGAGGTCGTCTCGTACCGCGAGGCGGGGCGCAAGGAGGAGCTGCCCGGCCTCCTCTGGCGGCGCGACCTCGCGCCCAAGCTGCGCAGCGACGTGTCGCACCTCGCCTTCAGCCGCGACGGCAAGCTCCTGCTCGCGCAGGACGACTACTCCGTCAACGTCATCGCGCGCGAGCCGCAGCCGCACGTCCTCTTCCAGATTCCGGTCGAGGACGCCGACGACGCGACGTTCACGCCCGACGGCCGGTTCGTCGTCTTCACGACCGAGCGCCTGCGCTACGAGCGTTGGAGCGTCGCGGACGCCGCGCCGGTCGAGGTGCGCGAGATCGTGATGCGCGGCGACTGCTGGCAGCACGGGCTCTCGCCGGACGGGAACTACCTCGCGTGCGTGGACACCAGCGCGAACGCGTCCCTGCTCGACGTGAAGTCGGGGAAGAAGGTCTGGGAGAAGAAAGAGTTCTACAAGCTCGACCTCTTCGAGTACCTGATGTGGCTCGGCACGGCGGCGCAGCGCGCGGCGGGCGGCGGCGACGGCGGCGACGACTACGGGGCGGGCTTCTTCCGCATCGGCTTCTCGCCCGACGCGCGCTACGTGATGTTCAGCCGCTCGGAGTCCTTCCGCTTCAACATCAGTTGGGACGGGATGGGCGTCGCCGGGTCGAAGGACACGGCGGCGGCGGTCGATCTGACGACGCTCAAGCAGGTGGACGTGGGCGGCGACGTGAAGAGAATCTCCGCGCGCCCGTACGTCTTCCTCGACGCGGAGACGGTGCTCGGCATGCCCTCGGGCAAGGCCGCGGACTCGGGCACCTTCGCCTTCCCCTCGGGCAAGCGGCTCAGGAAGTTCGAGTTCA
The DNA here is from genome assembly GCA_019242475.1 of Acidobacteriota bacterium. Lineage (GTDB taxonomy): Bacteria > Acidobacteriota > Blastocatellia > Pyrinomonadales > Pyrinomonadaceae > QHXN01. The sequence goes on from JAFAVK010000035.1 coordinate 15,538, forward strand.
ACGCCCTGGCCGTCCAGCGGACGGAGAACCCCGACCTCGTCATCATCAAGCCGATCTCGAACGCCAAGCTCGGCCTCTTCGACCTGAAGCACGAGGTTCTTCTCGGCGGCTTCGACAAGGAGGACGCGGCCGCCTACGGCAACCTCGTCGCCTACGAGGCGCTCAACGGCAACATCCTCCTGCGCGAGGCGAGCTACAACGAGGAAGGGAAGCGGCTCGACCTCAAGGACGTGGGCGCGGCCGAAATCCCCGTGAGCCTCATCCGCGGGCTCGCCGCCTCCGACGTGTCGGACGACTTCGGGTGGCTGATGCTCTCCTCGAAGACGCGCGGCGGGCTCTGGTCTTTGAAGACGGGCGAGCGCAAGGTCTACGTCCGCGGCTTCAAGGGCGCGGTGACGGCCAACGACGGCGGCGCGGTCGGCGACTTCCCGAAGCTCGGCGAGGTGCCGCACAGCCTCGTCCTGATGAACGGCGTGAACGGCAACGTCGGCGCCGTCCGCGAGCTGCCCGAGAAGGGCGCGCGCCAGTACGGCCGCTTCGTCCTCGTGCGCACGAGCCTCAAGGGGGAGCAGCCGAAGGAGAACTCGATAGGCGCGCTGGTGGGCGCGGCCCACGGCGAGAGCCAGGAGGACTTCGGGCTGCGCCGCGGGGTGCGCTTCGACCTCAAGGACATCATCCGCGACAAGGTCATCTGGACGCGCGACTTCCCGCAGGAGGCGCCCGAGTTCTCCTTCGACGCCTACAGCGGCCGCCTCATCTTCTACTGGCGTCTGGGGAGCGAGGTGGGCAAGGCGAAGCTGAAGGAGTCGGCCGACCTGGCGGCGAAGGCCGACGCGCTCGGCAACAAGGCCGACGACTACCTCGTCGAGGTCGTGGACGCCTTCTCGCAGCAGACGGTGGGGACGATGCTGCTCGAGACGGGCAAGGGCTCTTTCGACGTGGGGCGGGGGCTGTCGGAGGGCGACCGGCTCGTGCTGCACGACTCGGAGGGGCGCGTCCTCATCTACTCGCTCAAGACGGGCGAGCTGCGCCAACGCTTCTTCGGCGACACGGCGGCCGTCAACCCGAAGCGCAGCCAAGTGGTGGTCGAGAACTTCCCCGGCGAGGTCTCGGTCTACGACCTCGACACGGGCGACCTCAAGGCGAACTTGCGCATCAACGGCTCGGCGGCCTTCGTCCGCTTCAACCTCGCGGGCGACCGCCTCTTCATCCTGAGCGACGCGCAGACGGCCTACGCCTTCGACCTCGACAAGCTCGCCGCCGCCTCCGCGCCGCCGGCGCAGGCCGCGAACTGAAACGGAGGGGAATTAACTTGAAGCGATTCGGCGTGGCAGCCGCGCTGCTCTCCCTGCTAATCGCCTGCGCGGCCGCGGGTCAGTCGGGCGCCGCGCCGCGGCAGGGGGCGCTCAAGGTGCGCGCGAAGGGGCGGCGCTCGGTCGTCGTCACGGAGCGCGGCCGCGCGCACACGCTCGACCTGACCGGGCAGATCGACGCGATGCGCATCGAGAAGGTCTCGGCGCCCTTCGTGTCGCGCGCGGGCGGGTTCACATACCTCCTGCTCGACGTGTGCGGGCTCTCGAAGGTGCCGCCGGACGACCGGCAGTGCGGCGCGGGGACGGAGTGCAACGTCGTCTGGCTCAAGCTCGACGCCGCCTGGCGCGTCCGCGGCGCGCAGAACCAGCGCTACGAGTCCTGCTGGTCGCCCGTCACCCTGGACGACGAGAAGAAGTTCGAGGGCCGCCGCCTCTCCTTCGCGGTCGATGATTTTCGTGAAGATGTGCGGCGCGAAGTCACCTACGACGCCGACAACCCGGAGGCCGGTCTGACGGTCAAGCAGACGCCGCTGCCGAAGACTCCCTGAGACTATTTGCCGGAAGGTGGAAGCATGAAGACTCTTTTGCAGGGGGCGCTCGCCGCCTCCCTCTTGCTGTCGTGCGCGGCGCCGTCGCGCGCGCAAGCTCCGCAGAAGCAGCGCGGCGTCACGGCCGAGGACTACTACGCGTTCGAGTTCCTCTCCGACCCGCGCCTGTCGCCCGACGGCCGCTGGGTGGCCTACGTCGTGACGACGGTTGACCAGAGGCAGAACCGCCGCCTCTCCCAAATCTGGCTCGCCGCGACCGACGGCACACGCCCGCCGCGCCAGTTCACGACGAGCCCGCAGTCCGCTTCCTCGCCGCGCTGGTCGCCCGACGGCCGCGCGCTCGCGTTCCTCTCCACGCGGCCCGCGCCCGACGCCGCGACGCCCGCACCGCAGCGGAGCGCGACGCCCACGCCGACGCCTTCTCCTTCCCCTTCGCCGACGCCCATCAGCACGGAGATGCCGCAGGGCTTACCTTCGGCTTTGCAGACGGCGGCACCCGACGCGACGCCGCGCGCGCAGGTCTGGCTGCTCTCGCTCGACGGCGGCGAGGCGCGGCGCCTGACGAACTTGAAGAACGGCGTCAACACCTTCGACTGGTCGCCCGACGGCACGCGTCTGGTCTTGACGAGCCGCACCGGCCCGAGCGACGTGAAGGCCCCTTCGAGCGACGTGCGCCACTACAGGCACACCTCCTACAAGTTCAACGACACGGGCTGGTTCGACGACAAACGCAGCCACGTCTGGGTCGCGGACGTGCAGAGCGGCGCGGTCACGCAGCTCACCTTCGGCGAGGACTGGAACGACACAGACCCGCAGTGGTCGCCCGACGGCAGCCGCATCGCCTTCGTCTCCGACCGCACGGGCAAAGCCTTCGACGAGAGCCGCAACACGGACGTCTTCGTCATCGACTCGGCCGGCAGCCCCATGCGAAAAATCTCCGACCACGAAGAGGCGGACAACAGCCCACGCTGGTCGCCCGACGGGAAGACCATCGCCTTCCTCGGCCGCATCCACGAGAACGACCACCCGAAAATCTACCTCGCGCCCGCGTCCGGCGGTCAGCCGTCGCGCAACCTTGCGCCCGAACTCGACCTCATCCCCTCGAACCTGACCTGGGCCGAAGCGGGGCGCGCGCTCTACTTCGAGACGGGCGTCAAGGGCGAGGCGCACCTCTTCCGCGTGGACGCGAAGGACGGAAAGCTCAGACAGGTGACGAAGGGCGCGCGCGCCGTCCACCTCTTTGACATCGACAACGCTTCGCGCCGGATGGTCTACGCCGCGAACGACTTCAAGCACCTCGACGACCTCTACACGGCGGAACTCGACGGTTCGGGCGAGAAGAAGTTGACGAGCCTCAACGCGCGGCTCTGGGCGCAGCTCCAACTGGCCGACGTGGAGCGCATGACCTACAAGGGCGCCGGAGGGTGGGACGTGGACGGCTTCCTCGTCAAGCCGGTCGGCTGGCAGGAGGGGAAGAAGTATCCGATGGTGCTCAGCATCCACGGCGGCCCTGCGGGGCAGTACGGCGTGGACTGGTTCCACGAGTTCCAGGTCTACGCCGCGCGCGGCTGGGCCGTCTTCTACGCGAACCCGCGCGGCTCGACCGGCTACGGGCAGAAGTTCGAGCGCGGCATCGAGGGCGAGTGGGGGCGCAACGACTACACCGACGTGATGAACGGCGTCGAGGAAGTCCTGCGCCGCAACCCCTGGATCGACCGCGAGCGCCTCGGCGTGACGGGCGGCTCCTACGGCGGCTACCTCACCAACTGGATCGTCGGCCACACGGACATCTTCAAGGCGGCCGTCACGCTCCGCAGCGTCTCCGACTTCATCAGCGACGAGGGCACGCGCGACGGCGCCTACGGCCACCGGGACGACTTCGGCGGCGACCTCTTCGAGAAGTTCGACCAGTACTGGGAGCGCTCGCCTTTGAAGTACGCGAAGAACGTCAAGACGCCGATTCTCATCCTGCATTCGGACAACGACTACCGCGTCCCGTTGGAGCAGGGCGAGCAGTGGTTCCGCGCGCTCCGCCACTTCGGCGCCAACGCCGAGCTGGTCATCTTCCCCCGCGAGAACCACAACCTCACGCGCACGGGCGAGCCCAAACACCTGGTCGAGAGCCTCAACTGGCAGCTCTACTGGTTCGACCGTTACCTCGACGGCAAGACCAATGCCGTCCCGCCCGACGCGAGATAAAAAGTGCCGGGAGCGCGGGCATCCCTGCCCGCCAAAGCGTGCCAGAGCACGCTTAGCCGTGAGCCTCCATCTCTCGACGTTGAGGTGTAAAGTCTGACGGCCTTCGCGCTGGCGCGCTCATGGCGGGCAGGATGCCCGCGCTCCCGGCGAGAAGGGGCGCATCCAATTTGAACACCGCTATATGATTTTCGAATTGCCAAAACTCTACCCCATCACCGACCGGCGTCTGTCGGGGCTCACGCACGCGGAGCAGGTGGCGCGCCTGTGCGAGGGCGGGGCGCGGCTGGTGCAGTTGCGTGAGAAGCTGCTGCCGGCGCGCGCGTTCTGCGCGGAGGTGGCGGAGGCTTTGAAGGTGGCGCGCGCGTTCGGCGCGAGGTTGATTGTTAACGACCGTGCCGACGTGGCGATGTTGGTCGGCGCGGACGGCGTGCATCTGGGGCAGGACGACATGCCGCCAAGGGCGGCCCGCCTGGTTTTGGGCGGGGGGAAGGTCGTCGGGTTCTCGACGCACGGCGTCGAGCAGGCGGCGGCGGCCGCGTCGCTGCCGGTCGATTACGTCGCCATCGGGCCGGTCTTCGACACCTCTTCGAAGGAGAACCCCGACCCGTCCGTCGGATTAGAAGGGGTCAGGCGCGTGCGCGAGGCGGTCGGACGGGCCGTCAAACTGGTCGCCATCGGCGGCGTCACGCCCGAGACCGCCCCCTCCGTCCTCGAAGCCGGCGCCGACTCGGTCGCCGTCATCGGCGCGCTCGTCGCCACGCCCGACCCGGCCGAAATCACACGCCGCACGCGCGTCTTCCTCGCCCACCTGTGACCCTCAAAGGCTCAGATTTCAGCAAAATTCCACCAAAAAGGTAGGAAATACCTTCTTTGAGGAGGAGTATTCCTCCTTCGGGAAGGAACGTTCCTCCTTCGAGAAGGAGAATTTCTTCCGCGAGGAGGAACATTTCTCCTTCGGGAAGAAAAATTTCTCCTCGGAGGAGGAATTTTCCTCTTCGGAGGAGGAACGTTCCTCCTTTGGGAAGGAAAATTTCTCCTTCGGGAAGGAACGATCCTCCTCAAAGAAGGAATTTTCCTTCCCCGGGGAGGAAATTTCCTTCTTTGAGGAGGATCGTTCCTTCTCCGGGAAGGAAAATTCCTCCCCAAAGAAGGAAATTTGAGGTTCTGAGGTGCAGATTTGTACCTCCGAGGAGGAAAGTTGAGGTTCCGAGGCCCAAAATCGGAGTTTCAAACGGCTGTCGCGGGGCTCGATTCAGGGCGTCCGGTTTACGGGAGGGGAAAGGCGGCGTCAAATAAGCCAACAGATATAAAGAGGTTAAGAAGTTTTAACTTGCTTTTACGATTCCGCCCTGACATTATAAAAAAGGTCGCCGGGGGCAGTGCCCCGTTCCCGGCTTCCGAAGCAAAGTCCAGCCCCCGTTCTTTACCGCCCGCCACACGGAGTCGCCATTCCCGCATGAAATATTTCGACCTGCCGCCCGTCATCGAGCAGATGCTCAAGGCCGCCGAAGCCATCAGCGACCTGAACTTCTCAGTCGGCCAGACGCCGCAGGTGGAGGTCAACGGCCAGCTGCGCCCCGTCCAGCCGTTGGGGTTGCAGAAGCTGACGCCCTACCAGACCGAACTAATCGCGATGACCCTGCTGCAAGGCAACCCGGACGCGGCGCAGAGGCTCGCGCACACGGGCTCGGCCGACCTCAGCTACAGCCTCCCCTCGCGCACGCGCTTCCGCGTCAACGTCTTCCAGCAGCGCGGCACCTACTCCATCGTCATGCGCGTCATCCCGACCGAGATACCGACGCTCGAATCCCTCACCCTGCCGAAGCAGCTCGCCGACATCGCCGAGCTGCGCAACGGCATCGTGCTCGTGACGGGGCCGACCGGCTCGGGCAAGTCCACGACGCTCGCCGCCGTCATTGACCTCGTCAACCAGCAGCAGCACTACCACATCGTCACCATCGAAGACCCGATAGAATTCCTGCACACGCACAAGCGCTCGACCATCAACCAGCGCGAGGTGGGCTCCGACGCGAAAGACTTCCCCTCGGCGCTGCGCGCCGCGCTCCGGCAGGCGCCGAAGGTCATCCTCATCGGAGAGATGCGCGACTACGAGACGACCGAGATCGCGCTCGAAGCCGCCGAGACGGGCCACCTCGTCCTCTCCACGCTCCACACCATCGACGCCTCGAAGACCGTTGACCGCATCATCGGCCTCTACCCGAAGAACGAGGAGCAGGTCATCCGCACCCGCCTCGCGCAGACGTTCCGCTACATCGTCTCGCAGCGTTTGATCCCGCGCGCCGACAGCGGCGGGCGCGTCGCGGCGGTCGAGGTCTTGAAGTCCACGCCGCGCACGCGCGAGTACGTCGCCGCGGGCGAGTCGGACGGCAAGTCCCTGCTCGACGCGATGCGCGACGGCCGCCTCGACGGCATGCAGGACTTCGACACCGTCATCAAGGGGATGATCGAGGAGGGGACGATCACGCTCGAAGACGGCCTCTCGTTCGCCACGAACCCCAACAACCTCCAACTCGCGCTCAAGGGCATGTCGGCCACCGACGACTTCCGCCCGGCCGAGAGCACCCCCTTCACCGCGAAGCAGCGCACCGCCGCGCCCCCGCCGCGCGCCTTCCCCACCGCCCCCGCGCGCCCCGCGCCCGGCGGCTCCATGCTCGACATGATCGAATAAATCAAGTAGCCAGTCGTCAGTCGTCAGTAGACAGTAGGCTCCGCTTTACTGACGCTGACGATAACAACCGAACGGTTCGCAACGGCGAATGCTTTTCTACTGACTACTGTCTACTGACTACCTAAGCCTATGATCGTCACCTGTCCCAACTGCACCACGAAGCTCCAGCTTGACGGGGCCAAGGTTCCTTCGCGGCCGTTCAGCGTGCGCTGCCCGAAGTGCCAGCAGATCGTCAACGCGCAGCCGCCCGCGCCGGCCGCGCCGCAGCAGCGCGACGCGCTGGCGGCCGTCGGCGACGTGCCCCCTTCGGCGAAGCCCCAGCAGGAGACGGCCGCCGCCGCGCCCGCGCCCCTCGTCGGCGAAATGCAAGCCTCGCCCGAAGGACACGAGGACGTGCTGCGCCTGCTCGCTTCACTGCTGCGGCGCGAGGCGGCGGGCGACGGCGGCGGCGTGCGCGCGGCGTCAGTCGCGGGCGGGCGCCGGCCCTGGGAGCGCAGGCGCGCGCTCATCTGCGCGGGCTCGGCCTTCGGCGGCGACGCGGCGCGCGCCCTGGGCCAGTCGGGCTACGACGTGTCGGTCGCGGCCGACGCCGCGCAGGCCGTCGAGCTGATGCGCGAGGATCAACTCGACGTGCTCGTGCTCGACCCGGAGTTCGACCCGCGCGCGCAGGGCTCGATGGCGGTGGGGCGCGAGGTCGCCACGCTGCGCAACTCGGAGCGCCGCCGCCTGGTCTTCGTGCTCCTGACGAACACGACGCGGACGGGCGACGCGCACGCGGCCTTCCTCGCCGGCGCGAACCTCATCGTCCAGATGAAGGAGGTCGCCGACCTCCCGCGCGTGCTGGAGAAAAACATCCGCGACCTCAACGAACTCTACCGCGACTTCAACCGCGCCCTCGGCCTCGCCGAGCTTTAAGAAGGCAAAAGGCAAACTTCAAAAGGCAAAAGGCAAAAGGGAAGGGGGACGGGAAGCAACGTGGCTCTCGTCCCCCTTCCCTTTTGCTTTTTGCCTTCCCGCGGGGCCGGCGTAATCTGCTAAGCTTACGGCTCCGGCGGGCGGGCGCCGGTGGATAAACGCTAAAGGTCATGGCGTCGGAGAACGGACACCGGCACGCGCACGCGCACAGTCACGACGCGCTCTCTGAGCGCGGGCGGCGCCGGCTGCTGCTCGTTCTCTCTCTGACGGCCGGCTACATGGTGGCCGAGGTGGCGGGCGGCTGGTGGACGGGGAGCCTCGCGCTGCTGGCCGACGCCGGCCACATGCTCGCGGACGTGGCGGGGCTGGGACTGGCGCTGCTGGCCGCGAGGTTCGGGGCGCGGCCCGCGAGCCAGACGAAGACTTACGGCTACTACAGGCTCGAAATACTCGCCGCGTTCACGAACGGGGTGGCGCTCGCGGCCGTCTCGCTCTTCATCCTGTACGACGCCTACCACCGCTGGCTCGCGCCGCCCCACATCGAGCGCGGCGGCGCGCTGACGGCCATCGCGGCGGGCGGCCTCGTCGTCAACCTGGCGTGTGCGTGGGTGCTGCACGGCGACCACGAGCGCGACCTGAACGTGCGCGGTGCGTGGCTGCACGTGCTCGGCGACGCGCTCGGGTCGGTGGGCGCCATCGCCGCCGGCGTGCTGGTGATTTTGAAGGGCTGGCACGCGGCCGACCCGCTCTTCAGCGCGCTCATCGCCGTGCTCGTCGTGTGGAGTTCGTGGAGCCTCATCCGCGAGGCGACCAACGTGCTGTTGGAAGGGACGCCGGCGCACATCAACCTCGCGGCGGTCGAGGGCGCGATCCTGGAGACGGCCGGCGTCGAGGACGTGCACGACCTGCACGTCTGGACGATCACCTCGGGGCGCGAGGCGCTCTCGGCGCACGTCCGCCACGCGCCCGCCGCCGCGCCGGCCGAGCTGCTGCGCTCTTTGCGCGCCAAGCTCCACGAACAGTTCGGCGTAGACCACCTGACCATCCAGATGGAGACCGAGAACTTCGAGGACGAGGCGTTCCACTTCTGCACCTCCGGCACGGCCTGCTTCCGCTCGACGAAAGAGTAAATGGAGATCAGTCTTCTCATCGTCCTCGACCTGCGCGAGCAGGCGGCCTTGCAGGCGGCGCTGATGACGCACGGCGCGCCGGACGCGCTCGTCACCCTGGCGCTGACGGGCGCGTGCCGCATCCAGTCGCTCGACGAGGCGCGCCAGCTCCGCCGCTGGCTCGCCGAGACGCGCGCCTCCGGCAAGACCGACTTCGCCTCGCTCAACGTCATCGAGCGCGAGCTTGTCCGCTTCGGCGTCTAGGGTATGGCGAGTATTCAACTCGGTTACGGCCGCGGCACGATCCCTTTCGAGTTCGAGGGCGGGCGCTTCGAGGTGCTCGAAGGGGAGGCGCGCGAGGAGCGGCCGCTGTCGGACGCGGAGGTCGGGGCGGCGATTGACGACCCCGTCGATTCGCAGCCGCTCGAAGAGATCATCAGCCCGGGCGAGAGCGTTCTGCTCGTCGTCTCGGACGCGACGCGCGCGACGGGGAGCGCGCAGGTCGTCAACCTGCTCGTGCGTCGCCTGATCGCGCTCGGCGTCGCGCCTTACGACCTGCGCGTCATCTTCGCCACGGGGATTCACCGGCCCGTCACGCGCGAGGAGAAGGCGGAGCTGCTCACGCCCTTCATCGTGCAGCGCGTCCGCACGCTCGCGCACGACCCTTCGGACGAATCACGGCACGTCTCCTTCGGCGTGACCGAGCGCGGCACGCCGGTCGAGCTGAACCGCGCGCTCTTCGAACATTCGCACGTCATCCTCACCGGCGCGGTCGGCTTCCACTACTTCGCCGGCTTCAACGGCGGGCGCAAGAGCGTCTGCCCCGGCCTCGCCTCGCGGCGCACGATTGAGGCGACGCACTTGCAGGCCCTCGATTTCGAAAAGGGCGGGAGGCGCGCGGGCGTCGGCACGGGACGCCTCGACGGCAACGCCGTCCACGAGGAGTGCGAGCGCATCGCGGCCGAGGCGGCGCCGTCGTTCCTCATCAACACCGTGACGGACGCGCGCGGCCGGGTCGTCCGCGTCTACGCCGGCGACTGGCGCGCCGCGCACCGGCTGGCCTGCGCCGAGTACTCCGACTCACACGCCGTCAGGATTAAAGAGAGGCGCCGGGTCGTCGTCGCCTCCGCCGGCGGCGCGCCCTTCGACCTCGACCTCATCCAGGCGCACAAGGCCCTTGAGATGGCTTCGTACGCGTGCGCCGAGGGCGGCCACGTCGTTCTCGTCGCCGAGTGCCCGGACGGCCTCGGCCGCGCGGACTTCCTCAAGTGGTTCGACTCCGGAGACTCGCGCGCGCTCGAAGCGCGCCTGCGCGAAGCCTACGAGGTCAACGGCCAGACCGCCTGGTCGCTGCTGACGAAGGCCGAGCAGTTCCGCGTCCAGCTCGTCTCGAACCTCCCCGACGAAGACGTGCGCCACATGCGCATGGAGCCCGCGCGCACGCCCGAAGAGGCGCTCGCGCGCATCGACCCGGACGAGCCCGGCTACGTGCTGCCGCGCGGCGCGGCCTTCATGCCGGTCGTCGAGGGCTGAGAGCGCCGTTGCGCGCCGCGGGCGTTGGGGCTAGAGTAACCGACCAGAAACAGCTTCGCTCAGGAGGGGACGGGTATGAAGAGAATAGTCCGCGCGGCTCTCTGTCTGGCCCTGTCGGCGTGTGGCGCGGCGGCGGCGAGCGCGCAGCAGCAGACGGCGGCGACGACTTCGGACGTGAGGCCGAGCGAGCCGCACGTGCCGCTGGCGCAGGCGGCCGTCGCGTACGACGTGGCGGGGAACGAGGCGCTCGGCGGCCTCCTGCGCACGCAGGTTCTGGCGGGGACGCCCGAGGCGCCGGTGCGCAACACGCGGCTCGTGGTCGAGAACCGCAGCCCCGTCTTCTACAACTACGTGGCGGGCTGGGCGACCTTCTACGGCGCGGACGGCGTGCGCTGCGGCGAGGGGCTCTGGAAGCTCGAAGCCTTTGCGCCGCGCGAGCAGGTCGAGGTGGACACGCCGGGCCTGCGCCTGACCTGCACGCCCGCGACCTGGCGCATCGTGGCGACGACGCTCCTGACGCGCACGGGCGACGTGGCTAAGCCGCGCGAACAGACCGCCCCGCCGCCCGCCGAGCCGGGCACGCCCGCGGCCGACTCTTCCGCCAGCGCCGCCGCGCCGACGGCGGGCACGCCCGCGCCCGCCGCGGTGCCGCCGCTCGAAATCAACGTCAACGGCAAGACCATCCCGCTGCAACTCGGCAACCCGCTCGAAGTCGTCGTCGGCAAAGAGCGCGTCCGCATCGTCGTCCAGCAAGCACCTTGAGTTGAATAGGCGGGGGGAGTGGGAGAAGGGGTGACGGGGAGAGGAGGCAGTCATGTACCGTTCATGATATCTCCCCGTCACCCCGTCCCTTCGTCTCCCCATCTTGACTTCGGTGGCGTCTCGGGTCGAAACTTAGGGCCAAAGGTACCCCGACCACGAACAGTCGAAGACGAGGAGGTTAAGATGGCGGACGAGAGGCCGAAGAACAAGTGCGCGCGCGAGACCTGCGGCTGCCCGGCGGCGGAGGGCAGTAAGTATTGCAGCGAGGCGTGCGAGGACGCGGCGAAGAACATCCACTTCGAAATATCCTGTAGCTGCCATCATCCCGATTGCGGGTGAAGGTTGACGACGCGAGTACCGGTGCGGAAGCCCGACCGTGAGGGAGGGCGTCCGTGTAACTTCTTAAGGCCGGAGGGTGAGAAGCAGCGTGCCTCTCATCCTCCGGCCTTTGGCGTTTGAACGGCCCCCTCCCTCACGGCCGGGCTGCGGACGCAAACGCAATGTAACGGATTCGTAATCAAGCCGAAGATAACTCCGTCTAACCTCACACATCTCAAAGAGAGTACGCCCCGGTGCCGGGGCGGCCACTGCACGCGGAAGGCGTGGGGGACGATCCGGCCCGGGGCGTGCGCCACGCCTTAATTCCTCTCCAACTACCGCTTGAGGTGCGCGGCGTAGTCTTGCAGGAGCTTCTGGGCGTGCGTGCCGGGGCTGATGAGCGCGACCTTGCGCGCGTAGTCGTAGCCGCTGAAGACGCCGACCAGTTGCCCGCGCTCGTTGTAGACGGGGCTGCCGGAGAAGCCGTCGCGCCCCTCGATCTTGGCCGACCAGTACTCCCGGCCGCGGTAGGTGTACGGGCCTTTGAAGCCGCCGCGCTTGACGGCCCTGGTGCCGTTGGGCCGCGCGAAGACGAGGAGCTGCTCGTCCTGGCTGAGCGCGTCCTGGAAGGCGAGCGCGGCCGAGGGCTTCCTCGACCCGCAGACGCCGAGCAGCGCGAGGTCTGCGTCCGGGTCGATCTTGAGCACCTTGGCGACGCAGCCCTTGACCGACGCCTCGACTTCGAGCGGCTCGCTCGCGGAGAAGCCGAGCTGCCGCCGCTTGTCGGCGCTGAGCCCGCCCGAGACGACGTGGTAGGCCGTCATCACCAGCCCGTCGCCGACGACGAAGCCGGTCGCGAAGGCGTTCGGCCCGTTGTCGCCGAGGAGGTCGCCGACGACCTTCTCCAGAGAGTCGCGCTTCTTCTTCCTCACCCTCAGATCGAGGGAGACCGTGTAGCCGCCCTGCTTCAAGACGGAGGCCAGCGGGTCTTCGGCCGCCGCGCCCGCGGGGGCGAGCGCCGGGGCCGCAAAGACGAAGAGAACGAGGAGGCAGATTCCCCTTTTCATATTCATCCTTCTTTATGTCTGAGAGCGAAAACGGTTGAGAGGTGATGCAAACGCCGCGAGGCCGCGCCGGCCTGTCGGGTTGAGGGCGGGCGGCTTCGGCGGGCTTTGGCTGGGAGCGCCCGCGGCCGACCCTTAATGGGCGTGCATTCTAAACACTTTCGGCCGGTCTGTGAAGACTAAAATTTGGACGAAAGACGAGGAGGCGGCCGCACGGGCTTCGCGCGGCCGCCCCTTTTTTAAGTCCGTTCCCGTGTGAGGCGTCTTCCCCTTGCACGCCGGGCCTTATTTTATCTCGACGAGCAGGACGTGCGCCCCCGTGTCGCCGATGACCGAGCCGTGCGTTTCCGACTTGTGCCAGGCCACGTCGCCGGCCTTCGCCACAGACTCGACGGGCTTGCCTTTGGGGAAGGTGAAGGTCGTCTTGCCCCCGTTGAAGTTGTAGGTGATGTAGTCGGGGTGCCAGTGCATCGCTATTTTGTCGCCGGGGCTCGCGGTGAAGTCGAGCACGCGGACGCGGTCGTTGTCGAGCAGCACCTTGAAGTGGGCCGGGTCAACTTTCACCGGGTCGTCCGGCTTCGCGGCTCCCGCGGTCGCGGCCTTCTTCGGCCCCTTCAGCTCGAAGAGCAGCGCGTGCATGTCCGAGACGACTTCCGAGGCGTGGCTCTCCGCGGGGCGCCACATCGCCTCGCCGGCCTTCAGGGCGGCGTCCGAGGTGGCGCCCTTCGCGTCGGTGAATCTGACGCTCCCGTCGGCGAGGTTGTAGACGACGTAGTCCGGGTGCTTGTGCATCGGGGCTTTCTGGCCCGCCTTGCCCGTCACTTCGAGCACCCTGACCCGCGGGGCATCCAGGCGCACCTTGTACACGTCGGGCGCGACCTTCGCGGGGTCTTGCGCCATCGCGGAGGCCGCGCAGAACGCCGACAGGACGAGCAGCACGGCACGAGTCGTCACACGAATCGAGCGCTTCATAGGGGGGATTCTCCTTTCGGCCTGAGCCGAGTCCGGTGGATTTGGAAGCGTGCGTCGAAAACCGCACGGATGGGGCGAGGGCGGTCGCGTAACATCGAACCCGCCTTGTGTGCGGCGCACACTACCACAGCGCCCCCGGCGAGACAACGCGCGCCGTGTTGATGAGCCGCGGCGCGCACGTTAGTATTGTCGTGAAGGAGCAAAGCTTTATAGGATGAGCCGGACGATTCACTTCGCAGATAAAGGTGTGCGCGCGCGCACGAGTGCGTCCGAGCCGGAGGTTTTAGATCGGCTGCGTGAGATAGTCGGCGCGGAGAACGTGCTCGTTGACGAGGAGCGGGTCGAGCCTTACGCGGGCGACGCGTTGAAGGAGAAGTTTCCGCCGGAGGCGGTCGTGCTGCCTCAGAGCGCGGAGGAGGTGTCGGCGATTCTGCGGCTCGCCAACGAGCGGCGGTTCCCGGTGACGGCGCGCGGCGGCGGCGTCGGTTACACGGGCGGCGCGGTGCCGGTCGAGGGCGGCATCGTCGTCGGCACAGACCGCATGAACCGCATCCGCGAGGTCTCGGTCGAAAACCTCTACGCCGTCACCGAGCCGGGCGTGACGACCTACGCGCTGCAACAGGCGGTCGAGGAGGTCGGCCTCTTCTACCCGCCCGACCCCGCCTCTTATAAGAACTCTTACATCGGCGGCAACGTCGCCGAGAACGCGGGCGGCATCCGCTCGGCCAAGTACGGCGTGACGAAGCACTACGTGCTCGGCCTCGAAGTCGTGCTGCCCACGGGCGAGATCGTCCGCACGGGGGGCTTGACGAGCAAGAACGTCGTCGGCTTCGACCTGACCGGGTTGATCTGCGGCAGCGAAGGGATGCTCGGCATCATCACCGAGGCGACGCTCAAGCTTCTGCCGCTCCCCGAGACGACGCGCACCGTCCGCGCGACCTTCAAGACGATGACCGCGGCCTGCGCCTGCCCGCCGGCCTTCACGCGGGCGCGCGTCACGCCCGTCGCCATCGAGGTCTTAGACCGCAACGCCATCCGCGCCGTCGAGTCGGAGTTCGCCTTCGGCATCGACCCGGAGGCGGGCGCGCTGCTGCTCGTCTCCGTGGACGGCCCGCGCGAAGAGGTCGAGCGCGAAATCCGCCTGGTCGAAGAGGTGGTGAAGGGGCTGGGCGGCTACGACATCCTGCGTTCGGAGTCGCGCGAGGACGAGGACAAGTTGTGGGACGTGCGGCGCGCGCTCTCGCCGGCCATCAAGAAGTTCGGCACGCTCAAGTTCAACGAGGACGTGGTCGTCCCGCGCTCGCGCGTGCCCGAGCTGATCGAGCGCGTCGAGGCGATAGGGAAGAAGCACGACACGTTCGTCGTCAACTTCGGCCACCTCGGCGACGGCAACATCCACGTCAACTTCATGTGTGAGCGCTCCGACCCCGAGGCGGTCGCGCGCGCGCGCGCCGCCGTCGGCGAGACCTTCGCCGCCTCGGTCGAACTCGGCGGCACCATCAGCGGCGAGCACGGCATCGGCTACGTCAAAGCCCCCTACCTGAAGATGGCGCTCGGCGGCGAGACCATCGAGGCCATGCGCCGCATCAAGCGCGCCCTCGACCCCCAGGGCATTCTCAACCCCGGCAAAGTCTTCGTGTGAACGAATGCTCTCCGTCCTTCTCGAACTACAGCGTTTGAAGCGGCTCGACCGGACGGGGTGGGTCTTGCGGGGCTTGCCGCCGGGGGCGGAGTCGGTGGCGGCGCACAGCTACGGGGTGGCTTTGACGGCGATGCTTTTGGCGGACGAGTGCGCGGCGCGCGGCGTCGAGGTGGACGTGGGGCGCGTGCTGCGCCTCGCGCTGCTGCACGACTTGCAGGAGACGCGGACGGGCGACATGCCGCGCACCGTCGCCGACTACTACGGCAGGGAGGCGCGCCGCGCGGCCGAGCGCGCCGCCTTCGACGACATCATGCGCGGCGCGGGCGCAGGCCACGCCGAGAGATACGCCGAATTGCACGAGGACTACGAGTCGCGCGCGAGCCTGGAGGCGCGGCTCGTCAAGGCGGCCGATGTCCTGGACTTGCTCGCGCAGGCGCTCGCCTTCGAGCGCGCCGGCTCGCGCGGCCTCGAAGAGTTCTGGGAGGGCGCCGCCGAACGCGACTTCCAGCTCGAAGGCGCGGCCCGCGAAGTCGTCGGGGAGACAATCGCGGCGCTCCTGCGCGCCCGGAAGGAAACGTAGCGCCTACTCGCTTATGATCGACTGGCTGACGAAGACGATTCACGGGTGGGAGTTTTCGTGGTGGCAGGTGCTCTTCGGGGCGGTGCTGTTCGTCGTCACCTTCGCCGTCAGCAGCGCCGCCGTCTCGTTCGTGCTGGTCAAGCTCCCCGCGAACTACTTCCACTCGTCGCACGAGCGCGAATTCCTCGTCCACCGCCACCCCGTCCTGCGCGCCGTCGGCATCGTAGCCAAGAACGTGCTCGGCTTCGTGCTGGTCATCCTCGGCGTCATCATGGCGGTGCCGGGCGTGCCGGGGCCGGGCGTGCTCTCGATCCTGCTCGGCATCATGCTGCTCGACTTCCCCGGCAAGCGCGGGCTCGAAACGCGCATCGTCAGCCGGCCCCGGGTCAACGGCGCCGTCAACGCGTTGCGCGCGCGCTTCGGCAAGCCGCCGCTGATGCTGGATGAACCGCAGTAGGCAGCAGGCAGACGGCAGTAGGCAGTCGCCCCGCGTGACGGGAGTTGAAAGTTTAAATCCAAGTTCTCGACGGCAGGGCGCTGAACTGCCTACTGCCGTCTGCCTACTGCCTACTCCCCTTCGTTGACAAGGCCGAAGGGCGTTTGTTAGCTTCCCTTGACTGATTTCGTGAATCTGGGCGGGGTGGGCGGGGCGCGCGCGTTCGACTTTTGCTTCCGATGCACAGGCTGAAAAACTGGGGGGCTGTCCGGGCCGCGGCGGCCGTGGCCGTGCTGGCGGCGGCAGCGCTGCTCTCCGGGTGCGGACTCTTCAAGACGAAGACGCGGATCAGCGTGCCGCAGCCTCTGACGCCGCTCGTCGAGGCCGACATGCCCCAGATGTTCGAGGAGATCAACCGCCTCGGCGCGGTGAAGTCCCTCAACGGCCGGGTTGACATCCAGTTCCTCGATACGAGCTACGCCCCTTGCGGGCTCGCCGACAAGTACCGCACGGCCGACGGCAAGCTCGTCGTGCAGCGCCCCGGTCAGGTCTACCTGACCGTGCAGGTGCCCGTCATCGGCACGAAGATCGCCGAGATGAGTTCGACGGGCGAGCGCTTCTGGGCCGCCGTCTACCAGGGCGACCTCAAGTACCGGCGCTTCGTCACCGGCTCGAACGCCGCCCGCTACGAGAAGCTCGACGCCGACGGCACCGGCCAGTCGCCCGACTGCAACATGAGCGGCAAGCGGCGCGAGGAGGCGATGCAGCGCGCGACCGTGAGCGCGCTCTCCAGCCTGCGCCCGCAGCATTTGACCGACGCCGTGCTCGTCCCCCCCGTCTCCTTCGAAGACACCAGACACGTCTACTCGCAGGCCGAGACCTTCGAGGAGGAGGCCGACCCGCGCCCCGGCGCGCCGAAGGGCGCGCGCGTCATGCGCGGCTACTACGTTCTGTCGGAGATGGAGCTGTTGACGCAGAACCGCGCGCGCGTCACGCGCCGCTTCTGGTTCGACCGCGTCGGGACGCTCAGGCTCGCGCGCGTGCAGATTTACGGCGAGCGCGGGCAGCTCATCACCGACGTGGTCTACAGCAACCCGCAGCCGTTCGGCGAGGAGGGGCGCCTGCGCCTGCCCGCGCAGATCGAGCTGACGCGGCCGCAGGATCACTACTCGATTCGCATCGCCTTTCAAGACCCCGGCGCGGTCAAAGTAGACCAGCCCTACGACCCCGAAATCTTCGTCCTGAAGAACAGCTCTAGCCTTCAGGAGGTAGACCTGGACGCGGCGGTGAAAAAGCCGTGAACCGTGAGCCGTAAACCGTGACGAGATAAAAACCGTTCTTCTCTTGTCACGGTTTACGGCTCACGGTTCACGCTCCTGTCACGGTTTACGGTTCACGGTTTACGCGGATGGAGAGTCTCGTCACAGCCAACGTGCGGCAGCGGCCGGTGCGCGCCTTAGTGAGCGCGGCGGGCGTGGCGCTGGGCGTGTGCCTGGTGATGCTCTTCACTGGGCTGGCGCGCGGGCTGTCGAACGACCTGGAGCGGCGCTCGCAGAACCTGAAGGCCGAGATCGTCTTTACGCGCGACGCGGGCTCGACGCAGTTGATGTCGAACGCCGCCAACCTGTCGGTGAAGTACGCCGAGGAGCTTCTGAAGGTGGACGGGGTGGCGATGGCCGTGCCCGACATCCGCTACGTCTCGCAGGGCGGGAAGGGCTTCGGGTTCGAGCAGGTCGAGGGCGTGGACTGGAACCAGTTCGCCGCGATGAACGGGATGAGCCTCGTCGCGGGCCGCGGGCCGCAGGGTCTCGACGAGGTCGTCATCGACGAGGCCAAGTCGCGCAACAACAACCTCTCGGTCGGGAGCGAGCTGAAGCTCTTCGGCAACCAGACCTACAAGGTCGTGGGCATCTACACGCCCGAGGCCGGGCCGCGCGTCAAGATGTCCCTGGCCGCGATGCAGGACGCGCTCCAGGCGCCGAACAAGTGCACCTGGGTCTACGTCAAGCTCAGAGACCCCGCGCGCGCCGTCGAGGTGGCGCGCCGGATTGACGAGGCCCTGCCGGGCAACAAGATTCAGCTCACGCGCGACATCATCACCAACATCGAGAAGAGCATCCCGTACCTCGGCGTCTTCCTGCGCACGCTCGTCGGGCTCTCGGCGCTGGTGAGCGGGCTGGTGGTGATGCTGGCGATGTACACGACCATCACGGAGCGGACGCGCGAGATCGGCATCCTGAAGGCGCTCGGCGCGTCGCGCGGCTTCATCGTCGGCGAGATCGTGAAGGAGGCCGTGTTCATCAGCGTCATCGGCGTCGTCGCCGGCTTCGCGGTCTCGTTCCTGGCCGGCTACCTGATCCAGCACGCCTACGCCCTGCCGTTCGAGTACAGTTGGCTGTGGGGGCTGACGGCCGCGCTCATCGGCCTGTTCGGCGGGGCGCTCGGCGCTCTCTACCCGGCCGTCCGCGCCGCGAATCTGGACGCCGTGAGCGCGTTGGCATACGAATGATGAATGATGAATAAAAGGCAAGTTGGTTTTTATTCATCATTCATCACTCATCATTCATCACTTAACTGAGATGAGAACGATTCTACAGGCGGAAAATCTGACGAAGGTCTACCGGGTCGGGAGTGTGGACGTGCCCGCGCTGCGGGGCGTGTCGCTCGACGTGGAGGAGGGCGAGTACCTCGCCATCATGGGGCCTTCCGGGTGCGGCAAGTCCACGATGCTGCACCTGCTCGGCGGGCTCCTGACGCCGACGACCGGCCGCATCCTTATCGACGGCGAAGACCTCACGGCCGCGACGGACGCCAAGCGCACCGACATCCGCCGCCGCAAGATCGGCTTCGTCTTCCAGCGCTTCAACCTCTTCCCGACGCTCACGGCCGAGGGGAATTTGAAGCTGGCCGAGGGCATCCACGGCGGGAGCGACGGCAAGAAGGGGGGCGACCCCGAGCGCCGCCGCGAAGTCCTCCGCCTGCTCCAGCTCGAAGACAAGATGCACCACAAGCCGCTCGAACTCTCGGGCGGCGAGCAGCAGCGCGTCGCCCTCGCGCGCGCCGTCGTCAACCGCCCCGCCATCATCCTCGCCGACGAGCCGACGGGGAACCTCGACACGGAGAACTCCGCCATCGTCCTGAACATGTTCCAGGAGATGAACTACCGCTTCAACCAGACCATCATCATGATCACCCACAACCCGGAGGCGGCCGCCATGTGCCGCCGCATCATACAGATGCGCGACGGCCAGATCGTTGCCCCCGGGCCGCGTGTACAGATATAATCCAGAAGGCGGGTGGCCGTCGTAGAGTGATAAGAGGATCGCAATCTTTTCTTATCACTTGTGTCCTCGGCGGTTGTCACCTGTCTTATTTTTTATGCTGCTGAACGTCTTTAAAAAAGTCATCTTCTGGTCTTACCCGCGGACGGCGTGGCAGTACGACGTGCTCTGCGTCGCCATCCTCGCCTTCGTATTTCTTACGCCTAAAGGGTGGTTCGAGTGGGGCGAACTCGCCTGCGCGCCGGCGCATCAAAGTGCCCTCGGAGCGGCACAAAAGCTGCTTATTCGGACGGCGGGGGCGGCCTCGACCTCCCAGCCCGACGCTCACGAGATCGAGCGCTGCGCGCGCAAAATCACGGGCGAGCCCGATTTGCGCGTCAAGGGCTGGCGGGAACAGAGGACGACCGACGGTCGGACGGTCGCTTTTGAGGTTGACATAGAGCGCTAATTCCCTATACTTACCCGGTTTCTTTGACCGGCAGAGGAGTCTCCCCGAATGTTTGAAGGAGTTCGCATGAAGAAGATGTTCGCGCCGGCCCTCGCCGCGTTGATGCTTTTGGCCTCGCTCTCTGTGGCCCCGCCCCGCGCGCAGGCGCAGGGGCCGGGCCTCGTCAGCTCCATCCTTAACAAGATGGATCGCAACCGCCGCTCGCTCGCCTCGCTGCGCGCCAACATTTACATGGAGAAGTACAACGCGCAGCTCCGCGACACCGACAAGTACTCGGGCGACATGGCCTACATCGCCGCCAAGGGTCGCGACGCCAACGTCCGCGTTGACTGGGCGAAGCCGGCGCAGGAGTTCCTAGCCGTCTCGGGCGGCCAGTACACGCTCTACCGCCCGCGCCTGAACCAGGCCTACCAAGGCTCGGCGAAGAACGCTAAGGGGAAGGGCGCGGCGGGCAACGTGCTCAGCATGGCGTTCAACATGTCGGGCGCGCAGGCCCGGAACCAGTTCAACGTCGAGCTGGTCGGCGAGGGCGAACTCTACAAGGGCAGCCCGCACGTCTGGTGGTTGAAGTTCACCCCGCGCGGCGGCAACCAGGGCTTCCAGTTCGCCGAGGTCTGGGTGGCCGACGACGGCATGCCCATCCAGTCCCGCGTCACCGAGAAGAACGGCGACGCGACGACCGTGCGCCTGACCAACATCCAGCGCAACGCCCGCGTCTCCCCGAGCGACATCAACATCGAGCTGCCCGCCGGCACGAAGATCGTCAAGGGCTAAGGCCCGCGGGTTTTGAAAGTCTGAAAGGCGAAGGGTTCTGCCCGCCGTGAGTGGTCAGAGCCCTTCGCCTTTTTGTAGACGGCCGCGCCCGCGTCGCGTCGGCCGCGCGCCGTGGCGCTTGCCTTGGGCACCCGCCTTTCGGTATTGTCTAGCGGTCATTTCCCTGAAGGAGTGCCCGCGCCAGCCGTGACACCTACGGCGCGGGCGAGCAAGACGAAACAGCCTTGATGAAGCGAAGCACGTTTCTAAAGTTGAAGCTGCGCGAGGCGAGGTTTATCACCCGCGCGCTGATGCGCACCGACCACCCCGTCCTGGCGCACATCATTCCCATGCGCCGCTGCAACCTCGCCTGCACCTATTGCAACGAGTTCGACAAGACCTCCGACCCGGTGCCCCTCGACGCGATGAAGAGCCGGCTGGACGCGCTCGCGCGCCTCGGCACGTCGGTCATCACCATCTCGGGCGGCGAGCCCTTAATGCACCCCGAGCTGGACGAGATTATCCGCCACATCCGCCGCCGCGGCATGATCGCCGGGCTCATCTCCAACGGCTACTACATGACGCCCGAGCGCATCCGGCGCCTGAACGAGGCCGGGCTCGAATACCTCCAAATCTCCATCGACAACGTCGAGCCCGACGAGGTCTCGAAGAAGAGTCTCAAGAACCTCGACAAGAAACTCCAGAACCTCGCCGGGCACGCCGACTTCCACGTCAACATCAACTCGGTCATCGGCGGCGGCATCAAGAACCCGGAGGACGCGCTCCAGATCGCGCGCCGCGCGCAGGAGCTTGGCTTCTCGACGACGGTCGGCGTCATCCACGACGGGCACGGCCTCCTCAAGCCTCTGGCCGAGCGCGAGCGCAAGGTCTACGACGAGTTGAAGCGCGTCTCGAAGTCGGAGTACGCGCGCCTCGGCTGGTTCCAGGACAACCTCGCGGCGGGCAAGGAGAACAAGTGGCGGTGCCGTTCGGGCGCGCGCTACCTCTACGTCTGCGAGGACGGCCTCGTCCACTACTGCTCGCAGCAGCGCGGCACGCCCGGCGTCCCCGTCGAGCAGTACACGAAGGCCGACGTCGTGCGCGAGTACAACACGGAGAAGTGGTGCGCGCCGCTCTGCACCGTGGCCTGCGCGCACAAGGTGGCTATCCTCGACAACTGGCGCGACCCGCAGCAGGGAGAAGGCCAGGCCGAGGTCGCGCCCCAGCGCCTCCGCGACGCCATCGTCCGCACCCTCCGCGCCGGGTAGGGGAACAGTAACGCGAGCCGCAGCGAGCGGGTCAGTCTTACGCGGAAGGTCTTCGACGCGTGAGGCTGACCCGCTCGCCGTTCTGGCCGAAGAGGTCGCAGAGATGAGAACGACGCTGCTCTTCATCCTCGCCGCCGCCGCCCTCGCCGTGCCCCGCGGCGCGGGCGCGCAGACAACGCCGACGAAGGAGATGACCGACGCGGAGCGCGCGCTCGTCGCCGGCTCGCGCGAGGCGATCATCGAGACGGGCATCAGCCCTGCCTTCTTCGACGGGCACTTCCGCGTCGCGCGCGTCGTAGACCGGCCGGGCGACCGCCGCGTCGTGTGGCTCCTCTCGGTGGGCGGCTACGAGGCAAGCGTCAACGACTCGGTCGGCTTCTACACCGAAGGCGCGCGCCGCGTGGACACGCACTCGGTCGCGGCCACGCTCTCCTCGACCTCGGACATCACGCGCACCATCACGCGCCGCCGCGCCGAAGCCCTCATGCGCCGCTGCATCGGGCGCTTCAGCGACCCGCAGGTTGAGTACCGCGCGCACGTCGCGGGCGGGCGCGCGGCGCTCCTGCTCACGGCACACGCGCCCGCCCCGAGACGGCGTCAGGCGCGCGTGCGCGGGGGGCGCGAAGAGCGCGGGCGTGCGCGGTCGGACGGCGCGCAGTCGTCCGACGAGGTCGGGGCGGAGGACGAGGGGGGCGAAGGCCCGTTCGTCGTGCTCGGCGCCGTAGACCTCGTGACGGGCGAGTGCACGGTCGGCTACGGGCAGGCCGGGCCGCTCCCGCCGGCGCGCCCCTTCAGGCGTCAAAGATAAAGAGGTTGCCGGGCACTTCACCTTCGTCTATCATTTTCCCGCGACTGTCCCCCGCAGGAAACAGTTCGACCTTCGATTAAAAACCCCGCCGCCCATGGGAAGTAAAAATTTCAAGGCCGCGCCCGCGCGCGGACGGCGCGACACCAGTCGGAGGTCGTTGACTTTGCTCGGCCTCCTCGCGCTTCTGCCGGCGCTGGCTTCGACGGCACTCTTCCACGCCTCACGCGCCCGCGCTCAGGTGCGACCTCAGGCCGTCAAGCTGAAGCCGCAGGCGCCCGTGCGGCCAATCGAGTCCGACGAAGTTACGACTGAGCCCGTGAACACACGGCCCGTCACGATAAAGAAGTTGAGGCCGCGGGCGCCCGTGCAGACGAAGCCGCAAGCGCCCGTCTTGACGGACGCGCCGCCCGCGGTCACCACCACGCGCATCCAGCCCGTCTCCGTGACGAAGGTCAACTTCAAGCAGCTCGCCGACCTGGCGAAGCGCGCGCGCCTCTCTCCGCAGGCGGCGGCGGGGCGCACGGCCCCGATCCCCGGAAGCATCATCGACACGCCCCCGGGCCTGCACCCCGACGCGGCGGGCGGCCCCGCGCCGACTTCCTCGCAGGACGACGCGGGCGGGCCGCTCGTCGCGTCGCCTTCACCGTCGCAAAGTTTCCTCGCGCAGGAGGACGGGCCGAAGCTCGACGGCCCTTCGGCCGGGTTCTCGTTCATCCCGCCCGACACGAACGGCGCGGTGGGGCTCGACCGCGTCTTTACGAACACCAACTCGAACTTCCGCGTCCACGACAAGGCGACGGGCGCGCCGCTCTCGACCGTCTCGTCCGACACGTTCTGGGCCTCGTCGGGCGGGGGCGGCTTCTTCGACCCGCAGATTCAGTTCGACCCTTACAGCCAGCGCTGGATTCTCGCCATCGTCTCCAACGCGCAGACGGCCAACTCGTCGATCAGCGTCGCCGTCTCGCAGACCTCCGACCCGGCCGGCGGCTACAACGTCTTCCGCTTCGTCGTCGGCTGCGCGAGCGGCGAGACGGGCTGCGCCTCGGGCGGCGAATGGGCCGACTACCCGATGCTCGGCTTCAACAAGAACTGGATCGCCGTCGGGGTGAACATGTTCAACTTCGCGGCGAACGTGAACAATAACGACAAGGTGCTCGTGCTCGACTACCCTTCGGCGCGCGCGGGCGCGGCCGTCGCCACCATCGTCAGCGGCACCGGCATCGGCTTCTGCGACTACCCGGTCACGACCTACTCCGCGACGGAGGAGACGCTCTACCTCATCAAGCACGGGTCGAGCGGCGACGCGACCTACAGGGTCTCGACCATCACGGGCACGCCCGCCGCCCCGTCGTTAACCGTCCCCGACACGTTTCAGACGCGCCCCGGCGGCGGCTGGGCGCAGCCGGGCGGCGACTTCCTCCCGCAGCAGTGCGTCCCCGGGGTCGGCGCCCCGACGCAGGTCTGCCCGGCCTCCCCCCGCGCCATCGACGTGAGTGACTCGCAGGTGCGCTCAAGCCCCGCCTTCCGCAACGGCAAGATTTATTACGCGCAGACCGTCGGGCTGCCGGCCGGCGGGATGACTCACACGGCCGCGCAGTGGACAGTCTTGGACGCCGCGACCGGCAACTTCCTCGACGGCGGCCGCGTCGAGGACGCCGCCGCCACGGTCACGAACGGCGGCAGGCACTACGCCTACCCCTCGCTCTCCGTCAACAAGAACGGCGACGTGTTGATGGGCTTCTCCGAGTTCGAGTCGGACGACTACGCCGACGCGGGCTACAGCTTCCGGCTGGGGACGGACGCGCCCGGCACGATGCGCGACCCGGTCATCTACAAGGAGGGCGAGGACTACTACGAGAAGACTTTCGGCGCGGCGCGCAACCGCTGGGGCGACTACAGCCACACCGTCATCGACCCCTTCAACGACCGCGACCTGTGGACGGTTCAGGAGTACGCGGGGACGCGCGTGGGCGTGACGGGGACGGGCTCGAACGAATCGCGCTGGGGAACCTGGTGGGCGAAGGTGACGGCGCCGGCCGTGGCGGGCGACCTGCTCATCTCAGAGTTCCGCCTGTTCGGCCCCAACGGCCCGGCGCCGGCCGTGCCGGGCGGCCCGGCCCCCGAGCCGAACGAGGACGAGTTCGTCGAGCTTTACAACAACAACGACACGCCGCTCACCGTCGCCGCGGCGGACGGCTCGGCCGGCTACTCTGTGGCGGCCTCGGACGGCGTCATCCGCTGCACGATTCCGAACGGCACCGTCATCCCCGCGCGCGGGCACTTCCTCTGCGCCAACTCCGACGGCTACAGCCTCGGCGGCTCTCCGGCCGGGGCGGGCACGACCGCGACGCCCGACGCCACCTACACCGACAACATCCGGAACAACTCCGGCATCGCCCTCTTCAACACGGCGAACACGGCCAACTACTCGGCGACGACGCGGCTCGACGCGGCCGGCCCGACGAGCGAGGCGAACGCGCTCTACAAAGAAGGCTCGGGCTACGCGCCGCTGACGCAGTACCTCATCGACTACAGCCTCTACCGCGACACGTGCGGCAAGGGCGGCTCGGTCACGGCGCTCGGCGCCTGCCCGACCGGCGGCCTCCCGCGGGACACGGACGACAACGCGACCGACTTCCTTTTCGTTGACACGAACGCCACGCCGGCCGGCGCCGGGCAGAGGCTCGGCGCGCCGGGGCCGGAGAACCTTTCGAGCCCCGTCCAGCGCAACGGCCAAGTCGCGGTCGGCAACCTCGACCCCGCGGTCGGCACCTCCAGCCCGCCCAACCGCGTCCGCACCTTCGCGGAGGACGGGGCGAACAACTCGACCTTCGGCACGCTCCTGATTCGCAGGACGATCACGAACAACACGGGGGCGCCCGTCACGCGGCTGCGCTTCCGCGTGGTTGACCAGACGACCTACCCGGCGCCCCCCGGCTCCGCCGACCTGCGCGCGCGCACGTCGGGCGCGACGCCTATCGTCGTGACGATCACGGGGACGAACCCGGCCTGCACGGGCCGGGCGTGCACGGTGCAGCAGACGACGCTGGAAACGCCGCCCGCGCAGCCGAACGGCGGCGGCCTCAACGCGACGCTCTCGGCCGGCTCGGTGACGCTGGCGAACCCCGTCCCCGCCGGCGGCCAGATCAACGTCCAGTTCCTGCTCGGCATCCAGCAGACGGGCACGTTCAAGTTCTTCTTCAACGTGGAGGCGCTGCCGTAGCCTCGGGCGCGAGGGATTCGGCGGCGACCGGGGAGGCTTTCGGCGCGCGGCGCAACACGACGAGCGCGACGCCGGACATGATGACGGCGCCGCCCGCCAACGTCCTCCACGAAAGCTCCTCGTGGAGCGCGACGACCCCGAGCAGCACGGCCGCCAGCGGGGTGACGAGCGCGATCAGCATCGTCTTCGTCACGTCCACGTGTCGCACCAGCCAGTAGAAGAGCAGGAACGCCGCCACCGACCCGACCAGCGTCAGGTAGAGCAGGCACACGACCGCGAGCGGCGTCCAGCGCAGGTTGAGCGGGCTCCCTTCCAGCACGAGCGCCGCCGACGCGAGCGCCAGAAAGCCGCACGCCATCTGCCCCGCCGACAGCACCGACGCGTCCAGCTTCGCCGCCTTCGCCTTCACCAGCACGTTCGCCCACGACACGAAGACCGCGCCCGCCACCACGGCCGCGCTCCCCCACAAGGCCATCGAGCCCTCGGAGCCCAACTGGTGCGAGAAGATGACGCCGACGCCGACGACGCCGAGCAGCGCGCCCGAAAGCTTGCGCGCGTTCAGGCGCTCGCCCGGCAGGTACGGGTGGGCCAGAAGCATCCCGAAGACGGGGATGGTCGCCTGCAAGAGCGCCGCCAGCCCCGAGGAGATGTGCTGCTCGCCCCAGAAGAGCAGGCCGTAGTTGAGCCCGAAGGCCAGCACGCCCGTCTGCGCGAGCAGCAGCCACTCGCGCCCGCGCGGCAGGCGCGCGCGCCGCGCGGCGACGACGCACGAAAGGATGGCGGTGGCTAACAGGAAACGCGCGGCGGCGAAACTCAGCGGAGGGAGGTCGCGCAGGCCGAGCTTGATGAACATCCAGGTCGAGCCCCAGATGCAGCACAGCAGCAGGAAGACGACGCGCACCTTCATCTGAATTTCTATACGTGAATCGGCGGTGAAAGGCAAAGGGGAGCAGCAGCCAGTAGAAAAACAGATGCGGCGCGTCTCAGCCTTCAGACCGAACGCGCCGCATTATCTTTCTACTGCCTACTGGCTACTGCCTACTGCCTCCGCCCTACTGTGCTCCGTCTTCGCGGTAGAGGCCGACGACGTTGCCGGTGGTGGTCGGGGCGGCGTGCGGCTGGATGCGGTAGCGCTTGATCTTGGCGTTGAGGGTGGTGACCTTGAGGTTGAGCATGCGCGCGGCGCGGCGCTGGTGGCCGCCCGTGCGCATCAGCGCCCAGCGGATGAGGTCGGTCTCGAAGCGGCGCACCTCTTCGGAGAAGTCAACGCTCGGCTTCGCTTCGAGCGAGCCGCTGCCCTTGATCGAATCGACCTCCTGGAGGAGCGCGAGCGCCAACTCCCTGAGCGTCTTGAGTCGGAGGGCCGCGCCCTGTTCGGGCGGCGTCGCGGCGGCGGGCTCCGGCTGGTCGGCCGACCGGTTGAACGCGTAGTGTCTCTGTTCCAACATAACTCGGTACAACTCCCTTCGGGTAAGGTCGGGCAAGTGTCGGGACTTGAGCCCGTGCTCGGCGCCCGCGGCGCCAACGGAGCAGGCCGCCGCTCGGGGCCGCCGTGTCAAGGGGGATTCTAAAGAGCGCCGAGTCGCGGGCGAAGGCTTTTGTGATGAACTGGACGCGCCGTGTGATGAAGCGGCCGGCCCAGGCGCGCGCGTCCGTTTCCGACCACGTCACAAACTGTTGCCGAGCGCCGCCTGGAGCTTCTCGCGGTAGCTGCGCGAGAGAGTCAACTGCGTCCCGTCGTTGAGGATGACGTGGTACTCGCCGTGCGACCACGGCTGAAGCTCTTTAATGCGGTTGATGTTCGCAATCGCCGAGCGGTGGATGCGCACGAAGTCCTTCGGGTCGAGCTGTGCCTCTAAGGAGGAGATGGTCTCGCGCAAGAGGTACGCCTTCTTGCCCGTGTGGATCGAGACGTAGTTGCCCTCGGCCTCGATCCAATCGATCTCTTCGGTGTTGAGGAAGAAGACGCGCCCGCCGGTCTTCACCACCAGCCGCTCGCTGTAGCGCGTCTGCCCGCGCATCTGCTCCAGGAGCGCGATGATCCGCTCGTCCAGGGCGCCGCCGTTGTCGCGCCTGATCTGCCGCTTGGCCCGCTCCATCGCGGCGCGGAAGCGGTCGCGGTCGAAGGGCTTCAGGAGGTAGTCGAGCGCGTGGAACTCGAAGGCGCGGACGGCGTAGTGGTCGTAGGCCGTGATGAAGATGACGGGGGGCAGCCACTCGTCCTTCAGGGCTTCGAGGACGGCGAAGCCGCCGACCTCGGGCATCTGCACGTCGAGCAGCAGGAGGTCGGGCCTGAGCGTCTGGACGGCCTCGATGGCCTCGGCGCCGTTCGTGCATTCGCCGACGACGCGCAGGTCTGGGTCGTCGGCCGCCATGCCGCGAATCTTCTCCCGCGCGAGCGGCTCGTCGTCCACGACGAGCACGCGGATGGGCGCCTGTGCGGCTTCCGTCATAGGTTTTCGTGAATAGTGAATCGTGCACCGTGAACGGCCGCCGGGGAGTCGGCAGTAAGGCGCGGGCCGTGGAAAAGCGGGGCGGCCTGCGACCTACGATTCACGATTTACGAAAAGAAAACACCGCGCTGAACCTGTTTGTGGCAAAAAGCGCCTTCGGGTTTCAGAAAAGTGTACGCGGGGACGTGTGGCGGGTTCCAGAAATTGTCAGGCGGGCGCGCCCTTCGCGGCGGGTATCTCCATCGTCACGAGGAGTCCGCCTTCGGGCGCGTTCTCAAGCTCGAAGCGGTGCGCGGCGCCGTAGAGCTGTTCGAGTCGCGCGCGCGTATTCGAGAGCCCGAGACCCTCCCTCAACCCGTCGTCCGGCCTTGTGATGGCCGCAAGCCCCGGCCCGTTGTCCCTGACCCGTATACGCAGCGACCCGTTCTCGCGTTTCGCGGAAATCTCCACGCGGCCGGGGCCGCGCGTCTGGGCGATGCCGTGGCGCAGGGCGTTCTCGACGATGGGTTGGAGGATGAGGTTGGGGACGGGCGCGTCGAGCGCGGCGGGCTCGACCTCGACGCTCGTCGTCAGTCGATCCTGGAAGCGCACGCGCTCGATCTCCAGGTAGCAGGTCAGGAACTCAAGCTCCTTCTGGAGCGAGACCTCAAGCGCGCCGGAGTTCTCGAGCGTGAGCCGGAGGAAGTCGCCCAGGCGGGCGATCATGCGGTCGGCCGCGTCAGGGTCGCGGTGCAGGAGGGCGGAGATGGAGTGGAGCGTGTTGAAGAGGAAGTGCGGCTGGAGCTGCATCTTCAGGGCTTCGAGCTGCGCCTGCGTGAGCTGCGTCTGGAGGCGCGAGGCGCGCAGCTCGCCCTCGCGGTAGCGCCGGTAGTAGCGGAAGACCTGGTTCAAAAGCAGCAGCAGGCCGTAGATGCCGTAGTTCTCCGACGAATTGTAAATAATCCATTGGAGCGTCGTCGCCGGCCCGTAGTGCTTGTCGGGGCCGCTGACGAGGAGGAAGAAGTAGATGATCTGGAAGAGGCCCGAGATGACGACGACGAAGGCCGTGGCGAAGAGGAGGTGGAGCGGGACGCTGCGCCGCCAGAGGCGCCCCTCGACGGGGAAGCGGTCGGCGAGCCACAGGACGAGCACCGTGCCCAGAGCCCACAGGTACGGGTAGATGAACTGCTGTGAGGCGGCCTCGCGCCACGTCAGGGGCTTCTCGCTCAGCAGGCGCGTGTAGTAGAGCTGCCCGCTGAAGAAGAGGGCGAGCACCGTCCAGCCGGCGAAGATGATCGCCAGGCGCGTCAGGCGCCCGCGCCACACGCGCGCGCCGCCGCCGGCCTCGAAGCCCGCGGGGAGCGTGACGCCTTCGAGTGTCTCCGCTTCGGTCAAAACTTCAGCCTTCCTTTTTGAGCAGACCCGAGCCCGCGTCGTCCCTCCCGGGGGCGCTCTCGCGGTGCGGGATGTCGGGTTGACGCTTTCGGCGCGGGGTCGCGCGGTCGGGCGCAGAGGGCGAGAATAAGGGCCGTCGCCGCGCCTGTGAAGCGTTGTGTGACAAACCGGACTCCGGCCGTGACGAACGGGCGCGGGCCGCGGCGGCCTACCCGGGCGCGACGGCGGACGCGGTCTCGGCGGCGACGACGTTCGTCAGCGTGCCGATGCGCGGGCTGTAGACGGAGAGCACGTCGCCCGGCTCGCAGTAGTATCTGCCCTCCGTCACCAGGCCGGTGCCGAGCATCAGCACGGTGCCGGGGCGGAGGAAGTCGTCGTCTCCGACGGCGATGCGTTTGGACGGCGGGGGGCGGTCGCCGTAGCCGCGGCGGCAGGCGACGATCATCCCGGGGATGGCAGCGGGCGGGTAGACGCTCCGCGAAGTGCTGTAGGCGCGGTCGTAGACGACCCGCCCCCCGCGCGACACGCGGAGCCCGACGGTGAGGTCTGACAGGTCGCCGACCTCCTCCGGCGTCAGGAACCGCGGGCCGAGGCTCCCACTGCCGCGCCATGCTTTCCCGAGGTAGGTGCCGTCGCTCTGCTCGGTGCGGCCGCGCACTTCGAGGCTCACGGCCGTCAGGTCGTTGGCGAGGGTCACGGCGAGCACCTCGTGGCGCTCGCCGAGCAGGACGGCGAGTTCGGGCTCGGGCCAGTGGCGCGCCAGGCCGCCGGCCGCGGGGTCTGTGCGCAGCCGCACCGCGCGGCCGTGGCCGACGAGCGAGCGCGCGTCGCCCTTGAAGAAGTAGCTGAAGTCGCCGTGCTGCGAGCTGTGGTGGCCGGCGGTGTCGCGCGTGAGGTGGCGGCGGACGGCGAGGCTCGTGCGGAAGGCGTGCGCGACGCCGATGACCTGAAGAATCTCCCCGAACTCGCCCGCCTCCACCCCGACCTTATTCATTGAGTAGCCTCCGCTGGGCGAGGTCGTGCTCGATTAGGAAGCGCGCCGCGGCGGAGTCCGAACCCTCCCCGCGGCCGAGCAGCATCAAGCGGATCAGGCGCCCGAGGATGTGGCCGAACACCTGCGCGACGCCGGCCTGCGCCTGCGGCTCGCGCAGCCCCGTCGTGCAGGCTTTGACGTTCGCGTACTCGCGCGCGCGCCCCTCGCCCGCCGCCACGACGAGCGCCGGCACGCCCTCGGCGTGCAGCCGGCCGACGACCTCCAGGAGCGCCGGCGAGTCGAGGCTCATCGAGTAGAAGAGCGCCACGCCGTCGCCGCCCACGTCGCCGGCGCCGGTGAGGTGTGACAGGTAGCGCCCGTGCCGGTCGTTGGAGATGCCCGAGAAGTCGCAGGCCGTCGGCGAAGACCTGATGAGCCTGCGCGGCGGGGACTCGACCTGGTAGACGCTGTCCCAGTAGAGGTTGTGCGCCGTGTGCTCGGCGCACGCGCTGAGCGCCGGGTCGTCGAAGCCGGACACGAGGACGAAGCGGCCCCGGCGGAAGGCTTTGACGGCGGCGGCGGCGGCGGCCGAGATGAAGTCCGCGGGGATGGCCCGCAGGGCGCGCGCGAGCCCCTCGGCGTGCGCGGCGACCGACGCGGCCCAGTCGCCCCGGCGGCCCTCGGGGGCGGGCCGTTCGAGCAGGTGCGCGAGCGACTGGATGATGTCTTCGGAGATCTGCTGATCCTCGAAGGGGGCGCTGAAGCAGCGGCCGGGCGGGACGACGCCGGACAGCCTCCCGCGGCCGGAGCCGACGAGCGCGACGGTCGGGAGCGAGTGGCGCGTGGCGTAGGAGGCCGCCTCGCAGAGGTTGTCGGAGTCGCCGCTCCCGCTGATGAGCACGAGCAGGTCGCGCGCGTCGGCGCCCTCCGCTTCGAGCACGCCCGCGAAGGAGATGCCGGGGTCGCCCCCCGCCCCGAGGCAGTTGACGAGGTGCACGTCCACGCCCGTCCTGACCCGCAGCACGGCGCCGCGCGCCGCCGCGTGGCGCTGAAGCGCGAACTCGATGCACTTGCCGATGGCGTGGCTGCCGCCGTTGCCGAAGATGTAGACGGTGCTGCGCGCGCGCGCCGGGGCGCCCTGCAGCTCGCGGCACAGCTCGCGCCCGTGGCGGCCGAGGAACGCGCGCACGCCCGCCGCGTAGCGGCCGGCGTAGTCGTCGCGGAACTCTTCTATCGCGTCGCGCATCTTGCCCCTAGTGCCACCCCTCGATGGCTTCGATCATCCTCTCCATGAACGGGGGCGGGCCGCCCGTGTGAATCCTGACCGTCCTCTCGTCGGGGACGGGCAGCTCGTGGCCCGGCATGACGAAGACGCCCCGCTCCAGCATGCGCGCGTGGAACTCGCGCGAGGAGACGCGCGGGGGGAGCGTCAGGACGGCGTAGTTGCTCTTGAAGTCCGAGCAGGAGTAGTCGTCGCGCCGGTTGAGAAACGCCCTCATCATGTCGCGGTTCTGCCGGATGTGGGCGAGGATGGTCTCGCCGGGCCTCAGCTCGCCGCCGGTCGCGAGGACGTAGGTCGCCCGGAGCAGCGCCTCCAGCCCGAGGCCGAAGGGCACGTAGCGGTCAACCTCGGCCGCGTGCGCGCGGTTGGAGAAGAGGCTGAAGCCGATGCGCAGGTGCGACATGCCGAAGTACTTCGAGAAGGAGTGGAAGACGGCGACCCGCTTGTGCGGGTAGCGCGCGATGATCTCCCGGGTGCTGATCTCGGGGTCGATGTTGGCGCAGGTGCGGTCTATCGCCACGTCGAGCTCTTCGGGGACGCTGTCGAGGATTTGGAGCAGTTGGCCGTCGGGGATGGGCAGTCCCGTCGGGTTGTTCGGCGTGACGAGGAAAAGGCAGCTCGGCGACCCGCTGCGCAGCGCCGCGAGCAGACCTTCGAGCGGGTATTCGTAGCCCGGCCCGAGCGGCACGCCGAGGAGGCTCATGCGGAGAGCCTCCACCTTGTGATAGTACCTGAAGTAAGTCGGCGTCGCCACCAGAAATCCCCGGCGGCGGTCGGTCAGCTCCAGCCGTTGGACGTGCGCGAGGAAGGTGTCGATGCACCCGTTGCAGCTGAAGTTCGGCTGCGCCTGGACGGGCTCGACGCCGTAGACCCTGGCTATCGTCCGGCGCAGGCGC
Organism: Acidobacteriota bacterium; assembly: GCA_019242475.1. Taxonomy (GTDB): domain Bacteria; phylum Acidobacteriota; class Blastocatellia; order Pyrinomonadales; family Pyrinomonadaceae; genus QHXN01. The sequence continues at coordinate 48,377 of JAFAVK010000035.1, forward strand.
GTGCCGCCGCCGATGACCTCTGGGTACAGCTCGCCGCGCTTCATGTCGGTGAAGCCGTCCTCGTCGCGCAGGCCGAGGAGGCGGTCGGTGACGGCCTCGGGGGTGGGGAAGAGGGCGAGCATCTCCTCGAGCTTCTCCGGCGAGAGGTCGTCGTCGAAGCCCTTCTCGTACATCCCGGCCTCGGTCTGCTTTATGCCCATGGCGCGGAACCTCCGCGGAGTGTCCGCGGCGCGCCGCGGGCACGGATGCTGCTTAGGGTGCTGACGGTAGTGGTAGCTTTTACCGCTTTTTGCGCCGCCCGTCCAGCACTGGCGGGGAGATCAGGGTGACCCCTTTGACGCCCGCGCGCGCGCGGGGCGTTGCACTTTTTTCAGCCCCCGCTCCTCCAGCGCCGTCTCGATAGACCAGAGCAGGCTGCTCCATCCCTGCTCGTTCCATCCGTCGCCGACGAAGAGTTTCACCGAGGTGAGCATGGAGAGCGCCCGCGGGGGCTTGCAGTCGTCGAGGCGCACCGGGAGGATGAAGATGCCGCCGAGCGGGACGTTCTTCTCGGCGTCGAGCGCCAGCCGCAGCTCCCTCTGGACGGGCCCGTTCTTGACGACCGACTTCTTGGAGAGACAGCTCATGAAGATGTGCGAAGTCCGGATGGCCTCCTCGATCCTGTCCCGCCAGTTGCCGCCCACCGGCAGCTTGTCCCTGTCCAGCCAGGCGTCGTACCCGGCCGCCTTGAGCCGCCGTGCGATCTTGACGACCTTGGCCCTGTCCTCCGACGCGTGGCTGAGGAAGATGACGGGTGTAGGCTCGTCCGTCCCGCCCTTCGCCCCGGACGGGCGCGTCACGCGCGGCGGCATCGGCAGCGCCGCGGAGCCGCCGGCGAGGCGCGCGGCCACGGCCTCCCTGATGGTATCGTTGAGGCTCTCCAGCGCATCGTCGTCGTTCGGCTTCTCCGCCCCTTCGCCCTCGGGTTGATACTTGACGAACGGGAAGACCTTGTCGAGCGAGTCCCCGCCGAACAGATCGACCTTGACGCTGAGGAACTCAAGCAGCTTGTAGAAGTAGGAGAAGATGGGGCGGAAGTATGCGTAGAGCGCATCCTCGATGGCGCGCCGCACTTCGAGGAGGTCGTCGGCTCTGACCCCGGCGGTCGCCGGCGGCGCGTCGTCGTTGGCCGCCCCCTCCCCGGCGTCCGGCGCGTCGTCGGCCGCCGGGGAGGGCCGCGCCTCGGGCCGGCCGAGCCACGCGCGCAGGTTGGCGATCAGCTCCCCGTAGTCCTCCTTCTCGGCCGAGAGCAGGCTCTCGCCGTACTGCTCAAGGTAGTCGAGGACGGACGAAGCGTACTCCGTCAGCAGGTACGGCATCTGGTAGCGCTTGAAGTCGGCGAGCTGGGGGTCTTTCCACGCGCCGGGCACCTCGAAGAGGATGTCCCTCTCCTTCGTCACGTCGAAGGAGTCGCGGTAGAGGTACGCCTCGAACGTCTGCTCGGAGAGGTCGGCGCGGTCTGTGAGGAAGTTATAGATCATGCCGTCGGTGTAGAGGAAGTCGAGCTTCTTGAGGGCGTCGTGCGCGTCGGCGAGGAGTATCTTACTGTCGTCCTTGATGCCGAGCGCGTCCTGAAGCATCTGCGGGAGCCGGCGGCTGAAGATCGTGAAAACGTCGCTGCCCTCCTTGTGCTCGGGCGTCCCCTTGTCTTTGCTCTTGGGCACCAGCCGGCGCTGGGTGAAGTCCTCCAGGGCCGAGACGGTCGTGACGAAGATGTTCACGCGCCCCTTGAGCGTGCGCCGCGCCGCCGGCAGCCACGACGGCGCCTTGGCCGGGTCGGGCTCGTCGTGGGCGTTGACGACCGGGGCCATCGCCGAGAGGTTGTAGTGGCAGTAGTCGCAGTAGTAGTGCATGATCCTCTTGAACGCGCGGAACTCGTCGGCGGCGAGTTCGCTCTTGTCGTTGAGGACGTAGACGCGGTTGAGGCTCTTGCGCGAGCCCTCCTTGAGGACGCCGTTCAGGCTCGTCCTCAGCCAGCGGCGGTAGAGCGGCTCGGCCTCGTGGATTTTGATGGTGGCCTTGACCGAGGTCGTGTCTACGGCGTGGATGGCCGAAGACTTCTCGAAGGTGCTGATGGCCCGCTCCAGCCGGATCATGTCGGCCGTGACGACGCTCCGGTTGATCCGGTCAACGATGCCCCGGGCCGGCAGGCCGCGATCCGCGCCGAGCTTGGTGAATCGCTCGCTGTTGGCGAAGGCCCGGTACATGGCGACGGCCGCGCGCTTGAAGTGTCCCTCGCTTCCCGCGCCGCCTTCGTCGCGGCCGTCCCGCGCGTTGCTCCACGGGTCGCTGTACACGGCGACGCCCCGCGGGTCCTTGCCGACCTTCTCCCACGCCGCCTCGAAGAGGCCCACGAGGGGGGCCACGTCTTCGGTCGCCGCCTCGGCCGCGGCGCGGGTCTCGAACCACCTCGCCGTGCAACGGCCGTGGTAGGGGAGGTCGAAGGGGTTCGCGTCTTCGAGCATGTCGCGGAGCTGGTAGAAGTTGTGGACGCCGTCCGGCCTCCGGGCCGGGGCCGGCTGGAAGTCGATGAGGAGCGTGTCGGAGATGTCGCCCGGCCACGGCGTCGATTTGCGGAACGACTCGTGGAAGAGGAGTCCGACCCTGATGCCGATGGCCGCCTGCTCGTTGATGGCGCTGATGGCCGACTGCGTGAGGAAGGCGAAGTCGTCCATCCTCCGGAAGGCGAAGATGCGGGAGACCTCCGACTTCATCCCGGCGAACCCGCCGAGCAGGAGGATGATGTTTTGCAGCTCCAGGTAGAGGCGCGCCTTCTCGCTCTGCCAGTAGGCGAGCGTCTTGTCCTCGCCCTTCGGCAGCCGGTTGATGGCGTAGACCTTCAACTCGCCGCCCGCGCGCCGGAAGCGGTGGAGGTAGTGGGCCATGGCGAGGATCGCCTCGTCGAGGTGGGTGACGAACTTGAAGGGGAAGCCGTAGGTGTGGATGGGGGGCTCTTTGTCGATGAACTCCCTGACCCCGAGGTTGATGAGGCGGTTCGCCAGCTTTTTCGGCGGGAACCGCCCCTTGACGATCCTGGCCTGGATGGCGTCGAGCAACTGGGCGAAGTCGAGCGGGGCGTCGGGCGGCGCCCCCTCCTGCTCCGGGCTGGGGTTCTGTTCGCTCACTGGAATATCTCTCTCCTCGTCGGTGTGGCGATACAAGGGGACAGCTCTATGCGGCCGGGATGAGCGCCTGTCGCGCCGGAGGCGCGGCCCCCTCTCGGGGAAACACCACGGCGGACGCTACTCAGTCCGGGGTGGCACTGGTTATGCTGTTAATGCGTGAGGGCGCTCGGCCGTCGCCCGCGTTTATACGCCCGCGACATTTGACTGTCAATGGAGGAGAGTCGCCGTGGGGGGGAGTGCAAAATTCGTCGTGCAGGAGCACCACGCGAGCCGCCTGCACTGGGATTTTCGTTTGGAGATCGAGGGGACGCTGAAGTCCTGGGCGGTGCCGAAGGGGCCTTCGCTCGACCCCGCGGCGAGGCGTTTGGCCGTCGAGGTGCCCGACCACGCGCTCTCGTACATGACGTTCGAGGGCGTGCTGCCCGAGGGCACCTACGGCGCGGGGCGCGTCTACCGCTGGGACATCGGCGCCTTCCTCCCCGACGGCGACCCGGCCGCGGGCTGGCGCGCGGGCGCGCTGCGCTTCCGCCTCGAAGGCGCGCGGCTCGGCGGCGCGTGGCACCTCTTCAGGATGAAGGGGCGCGAGGAGGGCGGCCGCCCGCTCTGGCTCCTCCAGAAACTGCCCGACGAGTTCGCCGCCCCCGGCCACGAGGCCGAGACCGTCGGCGAGCGCGACAGGCCGAAGAAGGCCGCGAAGCAGAGAGCGAAGAAGAAGAAGTGATGAGTGATGGATGATGAATGATGAATAGGAAGCAAGCCGTTCTTAATGCATCATTCATCATCCATCACTGAATCCTTTCGACGCCGAGCTTGCGGGCGAGGCCGTCGCCGCCCCAGCCCATGACCACGTCGTGGTTCCACTTGAAGACGGGCCGGGCGAGGGGCGCGAGCAGGTTCATCCAGGGCTTCGTCGTCACGACGTTCCAGTCGTATTGGACGCGCGTCACGTCGCCCTCCTGCGTGAAGCGCCAGAGCCCTCTGCCGGTCAGCTCGCCGACGGCCTCGCCCTCGATGAGCGAGAGCGGCTCGACGCGCGTCAGGCGCATGTGGAAGGCGAGGCGGTAAGGGAGCTTGCTCCGCCAGGTGTAGAGGTGGAGCGTGCCGATGCCCCCGCCGTCGCCCTCTTCGACGCGCTCGACGCGCTCGACGCCGCGCCACCACGCGGGCCACTTCTCCGACTGGTAGATCGAGTCCCACACGGGCTCGAGCGGCGAGCGGAAACGCCACAAGGTCACGAAGCTATAGTCTGCCATGATGCGTCCACCGTCCCGGGGAGTGTCTCAGCTCACCATTCTAATACGCGCACACGCGCGGCGTCGGTTTTGACGAGAGGGCAGGGAAGTTGAGTCCCGACAGGCGGCGGCACAGGGGCGCGCACCCGGAGGACGCGCGGCTGTTCGAGGCGGCGCGGCTCGGGGCACTGCGCGTCGCGGTGTCCGAGCTGTCCTGGTTGTTGAGCCGCGGCTATCAGGCGAAGTCCGCGCTGAAGCTGGTGGGCGACCGGCACAACCTTCGGGAGCGGCAGCGCCTCGCCGTCGCGCGCGCGGCGTGCCCCGACGGGAGTCGTGAGGGCCGGCGCGCGCGCCGCGTAGACGCGGGCGGGGTCGAAGGCGAGGGGCTGGTCGTTGACGGCTTCAACCTCGTCATCCTGCTCGAGGCGGCGCTGTCGGGCGGCGTGCTCGTCCTGGGGCGGGACGGGTGCGTGCGCGACCTCTCGTCCGTCCACGGCTCTTACCGCGCGGTCGAAGAGACGGAGCGCGCCATCCTGCTCGCGGGCGAGGCGCTTGAGCTGCTTCAGCCTTCCACGGTGCTGTGGCTGCTCGACAGCCCCGTCTCGAACAGCGGCCGCCTCGCCGCGCGCGTGCGCGAGGTGGCGTCCGCGCGCGGCTGGCCGTGGGAGGTGCGCGTCGAGTTCAACCCCGACCGCGAGATCGTCAAGTCAGACCGCGTCGCCGTCACCTCCGACTCCAACGTCCTCGACGGCGTCAAGCGGTGGCTCAACCTCGGGCGGATGATTGTCGAGAAGTATGTGGAGGGGGCGTGGGTGATTGACCTTTCAAAGTAAGAGTCCGGTCGGGCTTACGGGTGCATCTGTTTATAAAGTCTTTTCAGTCTCGTCAAATCATCCGCCTCGCGGGTGCTCTTGTCGGTGCGGACGCGCTTGAAGCGCGGGATGCGCAGGGCGTAGCCGGCGCGGTAGCGGGCGGTCTGCTGGATGTCCTGAAAGTCAACCTCGATGACGACCTCGGGCTCGATCTCCACGTCGCGGCCGCGGGCCGAGATGATCTTCGGTTCGAGCCGCGCGGTCAGCTCACGCAGCGCCTCTTCGGAGAAGCCGGTGCCGACCTTGCCGACGGTCTTGAACTCCGCGCGGTCGCGCACGGCGACGATGAGGCTCGACAGTAATCCCTTCCGACGGCCCGAGCCCCAGATGCCGCCCGTGATGACCACGTCCAAAGTCTCGAAGGCGGGCTTGAGCTTCATCCAGTTCTCGGCGCGGCGCCCCGGCACGTAGACCGCGTCGGGGTCTTTCGCCATCAAGCCCTCGTGCCCCTCTTCGATGGCGCGGCGGAAGAAGGCGGCCTGCTCTTCGATTGAGTCCGTCACGACCGCTTCGGTCATCTTCACGCGTTCGGTCGGGCGGAAGAGCTTCGACAGGCGCGCGCGGCGCTCCGACTGCGGAACGTTCATCAAATCTTCGCCCTCGTGGTAGACCATCTCGAAGAGGTGCAGGACGAGCGGAATCTCGCGCGCCTTCTCTTCAATCCCGTGGACGCGGCCGAGGCGCATGAGCACGGCCTGGAACGGCTGCTTCTCCTTGAGCGCCGGGTCGAAGGCGACGGCCTCGCCTTCGAGCACGGCGTCGCCGCCCTTCCAGGCTTTAGCCAGTGCGGACACCACGTCGGGCATCGCCGCCGTGTCGTCGTTGAGGCGGCGCGAGTAGGTGCGTATCTCGGGCGGCCTGCCCTTCTTCAAATGTATCTGCAAGCGCGCGCCGTCGTACTTCACCTCGAAGAGTATCTTCTTGCCTTTGAGCTTCTCGAATATCTCCTCCGGGTTGTCCACCTTCTGCGCGTTCATGAACTGGTAGGGGCGGAAGAGCGTGAGCCCTGCGCGCGCGAGTGCCTTCGAGCCTTTACGCGCCTGCGCGGCCGTGTGGCCGATGTCGTTCGTCATCGCGTAGAGGTGTTCGACCGCGGCGGCGTCCACGTCGAAGGCCGCGGCCAGCGCGCGCGCGATGGCGCCAAGGCCAGCGCCGATGCGCATCTGGTTGAGCACCATGCGCGTGAAGTATTTCGCGCCGAGCGCCGTGGTGTTGCGGAAGACGTGCTCGACTAAAGACTCACGACTCTCGTCCTTCTCGACCGCGCGGTTGACCCTCCGCCAGAGCTTGTCCACCTCCAAAGTGTCTGCGCCGCGGACGTGCGCGGCGACGACCTCGCTCATGTCGCCGGTGCGTTTGACCTCTTCGTCCACGTCGGCGGGTTCGAGGTCGAAGAGGCGCGCGAGGACGTTGCGCACGGTGCCGGGGCCGACGCCGAGACGGTCGGAGAGCTGAGGGTCTACGACCTCGCTCAGGGTGAAGTGCGCGGCCGCCGAGAGCGTGCGCGGGTCTGCGCCGCGGAAGAGTTCCGCGAGCGCACGCACGCGCGCGGGGTCTGCGCCCGCGCGGCTGATGCGCTCGTAGGTGTTGGCGAGTTCCGAGAACTTCAAGTCTGTCTGCCGCCGGACATACGTTTGTCTGAGAAGAACTTCGGCGTTTGAGCATGCAAGTTGCAAGCCTCTTAAAGCGACACTGGTTCCATCGCGGCGTGTGCGGGCGGGAGTCTGCAAAACTGCGCGGGGTTCGGGCGTGCGGCCCGCGCGCGTTCGGGGACGCACGCGGCGCGGGGCTGAACGGGACGCGTACACAGGTGTACCGAACAGGCGGCGAAGGGGTTGGGTGCTGATGGGGCTTGAGACCTACCGCAAGATGCGCGACTTCCGGCGGACGCCGGAGCCGAAGGGCACCGTGTCGAAGTCGAACCGCCGCCGCTTCGTCGTGCAGGAGCACCACGCGTCGAAGCTCCACTTCGACTTCCGCCTGGAAGTCGGCGGCGTCCTGAAGTCGTGGTCGGTGCCGCGCGGGCCTTCGCTCGACCCTTCGGAGAAGCGTCTGGCCGTCGAGACGGAAGACCACCCGGTCGAGTACCTGAAGTTCGAAGGGCTCATCCCCGAGGGCGAGTACGGCGCGGGCGAGCACATGCGTTGGGACGGCGGCACGTACGAGGTTTTGGGCGAAGGCACGGCGGCTGAGCAACTGGAAGTGGGCCGCCTCGACTTCGCTCTCGACGGCGAGAAGCTGAAAGGCGCCTTCACGCTCTTGAAGATGAAGCGGCGCGAGGGCGAGTGGCTGCTCTTCAAACGGACGGACGAGTTCGCCGAAGAAGGCTGGGAGTTGCGCCTGCGCAAGCCTGTAGACGGGCAGGAGACGATCAGGGGGAAGGCAAAAGGCAGAGGGCAAAAGGCAAAAGGCAAAATTGCAGAGGGCGGTGGGCACGTCAGGAAGTTCGACCCGGCGGCGAAGGGCGGGAAGGTCGTGCCGGTGTCGCGCGCGTTGCAGGGGAAGACGCTCGAAGGGGACTTGAACGTGAAGGTGGGGCGCGAGGTCGTGCCGCTCACGCACCTTGAGCGCGTCTACTGGTCGGGCGAGGGTTACACGAAGGGCGACCTGGTGCGCTACTACTACGAGGTCGCGGACTACATCCTGCCCTACCTGAAAGACCGGCCGCTCATCATGAAGAGATACCCGAGCGGGATCGAAGGGCCGTTCTTCCACCAGCACGACGTGAACGAGGCGCCGTCGTTCGTCCGCACCGTGCCTCTGGAAGTCGAGGACGGCGGCGGGCACGAGGTTGATTACATCGTCGGCGACAACCTGGCGACGCTTGTTTACATGGCGAACCTCGGCGCCATCGAGCGCCACCCGTGGCACTCGCGCGTGAGCGACCTCGAACACCCCGACTGGTTCGTCTTCGACCTCGACCCCGGCGAGGGCGTCGCGTTCGAGACCATCTGCGACGTGGCCGTCACGACGCGCGAAGTGCTCGCACGCATCGGGCTCGACTCTTACCCGAAGACCTCCGGCTCGCGCGGCATACACGTCTACGTGCCCGTCGAGCCCGTCTACGAGTACGGGCAGATCGCGGAGCTGGCCGAGCAGTTGGCGACGGTCGTGGCGCGCGAACAGTCGGCGGCGGCGACGGTCGAGCGTTCGAAGCGCAAGCGCGGGGCGCGGATGATCTACGTTGACCACATGCAGAATGCGCGGGGCAAGTCGGTGGCGGCGCCCTACTCGGTGCGGCCGAAGCCGGGCGCGACCGTCTCGGCGCCGCTCGAATGGAAGGAGGTCGAGCGCGGGAAGGTCAAGACCGCGGACTTCCACATCAGGAACATGCTCAAGCGCGTCGAGCGCAAGGGCGACCTCTTCGAGCCCGTGCTGAAGAAGCGCCAGCGGCTCGAAGGCGTCTTCGAGCGGGCGCGGGAGATGTTCAAAGAGGGTTCGAAGAAGAGGGCGCAGCGCGCCTGAGAAGCAGAAAGAAAAAGGGGGTGACTTAAGGATGGCAGGAAAGGGTGACCGCGAGCTGATCGACACGGGCACGGACAAGCGTTACGTGCGGCGCGACGAGAAGGGGCAGTTCAAGGAGTCGGACGACGTGGGGCGCTCGCTCTCGCAGGATGTGAAGAAGCACGCCAAGACGGAGGTCAAGTCGGGGCAGGGCGACCGCGGCGACCAGAAGAAGAAGTAGCGGCCCGGGCGGGGGAGACGCGGAGTCCCGAACACTTTGAAATTTCAAATTTCAAATCGCCAGGACTCCGCGTCTCCGCCGCGAACGGCAATTACGGAGCAGGAACCTTGAACGTCAAATAGACTTGAAAGGCAAGGGGCGGGGCTCATCCTTTGACGCATTCATCGAAATCTGCTCCCCGTGCCCACGCACCTCACGCCTGAAGGATTCTGTTTGACGGACGAAGTTGAGAAGGAGGTTGACGATGTCTTCAAGATACGGCGGACGCGGCTACGGGCGCTACGGCGACCCGGAGGAAGACCGCACTGACGAGAGGTTCTACGAGCGCGACGCGGAGAGGGGTTACGGCGCGCAGGGCGCGCGCCCCGAGCGCGGCTCCGAGTACGGCGGCCTGCGCCGCGGCGGCTACGCGGGCGGGCGCGGGGGCTTCGAGCGCGAGTACGGGCAGGGGCGCGAGCGCGACGCGCGCGACCTCGGCCCGCGCTACGGCACGCGCGAGCAGGGCGGGGGCGACTACGGCTCGCGCTACGGGCGCGAGGTCTTCGAGCGCGGCGGCTACGCGGGCTCTCCGCGCAGGCACGAAGGCGAAGAGTACGGGCGCGCGCGCGGGCGCGACTACGAGCGCCGCGCCGAGCGCGCCTACAGGCACGACGCCGCCGCGGACGAGGTGCGCGACTACGACACCGACTACGGCCGCACGACGAGCCGCTTCTACGGCCGTAGCGGCTACGAGTACGGGCGCGAAGACTATGAAGACGACAGACGGCGCGAGGCCCGGGGCCGCGACGAAGACCGCGGGCATGACGGCGGCAATTGGCTCGACCGCGCCGCGGATCAGGTGCGCTCCTGGTTCGGCGGCGAAGAAGACGACCGCGAGCGCGGCCGTCACGAAGAGCAGCGCCGCGCCTACGTCCGCGGCGAGGGCAAGTTCCGCGGGCGCGGGCCGAAGAACTACCGGCGCTCCGACGACCGCCTGCGCGAAGAGGTCTGCGACCGCCTGACCGACAACGAGTGGCTCGACGCCTCGGACGTGGAGGTCAACGTCGTCGTGGGCGAGGTCATCCTGACGGGGGCGGTGGATAGCCGCTACGCCAAGCGGCTCGCCGAGAACATCGCCGAGTCGGTCTCGGGCGTCTCGAACGTGCAGAACAACCTGCGCGTGCTGAGCTACCAGACCAACGCAGAGGCGCCGCTCGCCGGCATGGACACCCCGCTGCCCACGGCGACCACGGCGACCCTCCCCGCGGCCGACATCACGGCCACCAGCACGACCGACGAGACCGACGTGAACGACCTCGGCCGCCCGTCGTCGCGGGCCGCGGGGCAGAGCTGAACTGAGCGTGAACCGTGAACCGTAAACCGTGACAAGTAAGAGCGGCATTTTATCTCGTCACGGTTTACGGTTCACGGCTTTTCCTTCAGAGGTTCGTTATGGCGGAGGCAAAAGCTGCGCGGGTGGCGGCGGAGGTGGTGCGCGGGGCGGCGCGCGTGTTGGAGGGCGCGGGCGGCGATTACGACCTGCTCTTGCGGCGGGTCGGCGGGTCGAGGTTCGTGCTGCTGGGCGAGGCTTCGCACGGGACGCACGAGTTCTACAGGGAGCGCGCCGAGGTCACGAAGCGGCTCATCGCGGAGAAGGGTTTTACGGCCGTCGCGGTCGAGGCCGACTGGCCGGACGCGTACCGCGTCAACCGCTACGTGCGCGGCGAGTCCGAAGACGAGGACGCGCGCGCGGCGCTCGACGGCTTCAAGCGCTTCCCCGTGTGGATGTGGCGCAACACGGTCGTCGTCGAGTTCGTCGAGTGGCTGCGCGCCTACAACGAAGCCCTGCCCCGGGGCGCTTCGAAGGTCGGCTTCTACGGGCTCGACCTCTACAGCCTCTACGCGTCCATCGAGGCCGTGCTCGTCTACCTCGACAGGGTTGACCCGGAGGCCGCGCGCCGCGCGCGTCATCGTTATTCCTGCTTCGAGCATTTCGGCGAGGACACGACCTCGTACGGGTACGCCGCCGCCTACGGCGCGGCCGAGTCGTGCGAGCCGGCCGTCGTCGAGCAGTTGGTGGAACTCAGGCGCCGCGCCTCGGAGCTAGCCAACCGCGACGGGCGCGTCGCGCGCGACGAGTTCTTCTACGCCGAGCAGAACGCGCGGCTCGTCAAGAACGCGGAGGAGTACTACCGCTCGATGTTCGGCGGCCGCGTCAACACCTGGAACATGCGCGACCGGCACATGGCCGAGACGCTGCACGCCCTGTTCGCGCACCTGAGCGCCGAAGGGGAGGAGGCGAAGGTCGCCGTGTGGGAGCACAACTCGCACCTCGGCGACGCGCGCGCCACCGAGATGGGGCAGGGCGGCGAGTGGAACGTCGGGCAGCTCGTGCGCGAACGTTACCAGCGCGACGCCTTCCTCGTCGGGTTCACGACGCACCGCGGCGCCGTCACCGCCTCGAGCGACTGGGACGAGCCCGGCCGGCGCAAGCGCGTGCGCCCCGCGCTCGAAGGCAGCTACGAGGCGCTCTTTCACGAGGCGGGCGTCGAGAGGTTCATGATTGATTTGCGCGAGGAGGGCTCGGCGCGCGAGCTGCTGCGCCTGCCCAGGTTGGAGCGCGCCATCGGCGTCATCTACCGGCCCGAGACCGAGCGCCTCAGCCACTACTTCCACGCGCAGCTCGCCGAGCAGTTCGACGCCGTCCTTCACTTCGACGAGACGACGGCCGTCGAGCCGCTGGAGCCGGGCGCACAATGGCGCGCGGGCGAAGAGCCGCCCGAGACGTATCCGACAGGAATGTAGAACAGTAGGCAGATGGCAGTAGGCTGTATGCAGTGCGCTCCGCGTTAAGGAAGTTGAGAGATTAAATCAGAGTTCACGACGGCGGGGCTTTCAACTGCCTACTGCCATCTGCCTACTGAAAAAAACAAGGGGAAACACTTTCATGCCCGACTTGAACATACGCATCCGCGCGGGGAGCGACGAGACGAAGACGCAGCAGATTTTCAACCAGATCGCCAGCGCCATCCTCGCGGGGAAGTTCACGCGCGGCGACGCGCTCACGTCCGAGCGCGCGCTGGCCGAGCAGCTCGGCGTCAGCCGCAACATCGTGCGCAACGCCTACCGCCGCCTCGAAGAGCACGGCCTCATCGAGACCTTCAGCACCTCGGGGCGGCGCGTGCGCGGCGCGAAGAAGAGCCGCACGGCCGCGGGGCAGGCCGGCGTCGCCAGCCGCGACCGCCGCGCGTTGCCAACCCCGCCCGCGCCCTCGAAGAAGGGGCCGGGCAAACAGAGGCGCGGCTGAGACGAATCGGAGGAGAAGATGCCGGAGCGAAAAGAGTTGGCCGGCCGCGACGACGAGCGGCAGGCGCGCGGCCGCAAAGGCCCCTCGACCCAGGCGCGCAGCGAGAGGAAGCGGCGCCCCGCCGGCAAAGGCGGCTCGAACGCCTCCCGCGCCCTCCCCAAAGTCGGCAAGCGCGACCCCGCGCGCGGCGACACCTCGGGCGACGGGCTGCATTAGGTCAGTAGGCAGTAGGCAGATGGCAGTAGGCAGTTCAGAGCCTTAAAGACGAAGCCTTGAGTTGACCCTTCAATGTTCTCAACGCGGGGCGGCTGCCTACTGCCTACTGCCTACTGCTTTGCCCCTTCCAGACCAGAACATCCTGTAAATCGTGACGGCGCTCCCCAGGACGGCGGCGAGCGTGAGCGCGTAGACGACGTAGTTGAAGGCGTCGGAGTTCATGAAGTCGAGGAAGCGGCGGCCGAAGTAGAGGATGAGCAGCGCCTCGGCGGCGAAGCGGAGGGAGCGGCCGGCGAAGACCGCGGCCAGCATCCGCGCGCGGTCGCACTGGAGCGCCGAGGCCGTCATCATCGTGAAGCGGAACGGGAACGGCGGCGGCAGGGCCGCGGCGACGAAGACGACCCAGCCCGTGTTCCGCTCGACCTTGCCCTTCAACTTCCCGAAACGCTTCTGGCCCACCAGCCGCTCGACCCCGCCCGCGCCCACGCGCCGCATGACGAGGTCGAGCAGGAAGACGCCCGCCACCGTCCCGGCCGCCCCCATCAGCGCGTAGACGACCCACATCCAGCGCGGGGCGCCGCCCCCGCCGTGGATGAGCGCGAAGAGCAGCAGCTCGTTCGCCAGCGGCACGTAGAAGAAGGACGAGTCGCACGCTTCGAGCAGGAAGGGGCCGAACAGCCCGAGCCCCATGAAGAACTCAATGAGCGAGCGCGCCCACGACGAAGCCGCGAGGAGAAGTGTCAGCGGTCTCTGCACGCGCGCGATGCTAGACGAACTCTTTCCGCTCTTTGCGGATTCTTTGTGCGCTTTGCGTTACGGGTCTGAGGATTTGAAATTTGAAATTGTTAGGGACTCGGCGGCTGTTCGATGATTTCCACGTCGTCATCGGTGGCGACGACTGCGAGGTGGGCCATGTTGACGAAGAGGCCGCTCTCGACGACGCCCGCGAGCAGTTTCAACTCGCGCCCCATCCGCGCCGGGTCTCGGATCGCGCCGCAGCGGCAGTCGAGGATGTAGTTGCCGTTGTCTGTGACGAAGGGCTCGCCGTTCGCGTTACGTCTAAGCACCGATTCGACCTGCGTCACGTCTGAAACTCTGCGCGCCGTCAGCTCCCAGCCGAATTGCACCACCTCGACCGGCAGGGGGAAGCGGCCGAGCACCTCGACCTTCTTCGAACTGTCGGCGATGACGACGAAGCGGCGCGCCGCCGCGGCCACGAGCTTCTCGCGGAGCAGCGCGCCGCCGCCGCCCTTGATGAGTGCGAGGCCCGGCCCGATCTCGTCCGCGCCGTCGATGGCGATGTCCAGCTCCCCCGCCTCGGCGAGCGTGACGAGCGGAATCCCTAAAGACCGCGCCTGCTCCTCCGTCCGCCGCGAGGTCGGCACGCAGCGCACGCGCAGACCCTCCACGCGCACGCGCTCGCCCAGGCGCTCGACCAGCCACCACGCCGTGCTGCCGGTGCCGAGCCCCACGCGCATCCCTTCCTCGACGAATTCGGCCGCCCTCAAACCCGCCCTCTGCTTTGCGTCCACCCTCTTTCGCCCTCCCGCGCCGATTCGCGCTATTATGTTGCCCTCTCCCGAGCCTCGCAACAGATTTGTTTGCTCGCGGACACAGTTGTCCAAAGGCATGGCGGCTAAGATGTGCGTTTGATGACGACCGAGGTCTACCAGCCCGGGCAGTTGGAGCGCGAGCGCCGCGACGCCGGCGTGGACACGGCGGAGTTACAGCCCGTGCGCCGCGTCGTCGATAAGGCGTACGCGCGCGCGACGGGGTCGCAACTCATCCCCGGCAACGGCGTGCGGCTCCTCATCGACGCCAAAGAGAACTACCCCGCCTGGCTCGAAGCCATCAAGAGCGCGCGCCGCACGATCCACTTCGAGAGCTTCATCATCCACGAGGACGACGTGGGGCGCGAGTTCGCCGAGGCCCTTTCGGCGAAGGCGCACGAGGGCGTGAAGGTGCGCGTCGTTTACGACTGGATGGGCGCCGTCGGCAAGACCTCGCGGAAGTTCTGGCGCAACCTCCGAGATGCGGGCGTCGAGGTCAGGGGCTTCAACCCGCCGCGCTTCGACGAGCCCTTCGGCTGGTTCAACCGCGACCACCGCAAGATGATCTCGGTTGACGGCCGGGTCGGCTTCGTCATGGGGCTCTGCGTGGGGCAGGACTGGCTGGGCAGGCCCGAGAAGAACCAAGACCCGTGGCGCGACACCGGCGTCGAAATCAAGGGGCCGGCCGTCGCCGAGATGGACGCGGCCTTCGCGCGCGTGTGGGAGACGGCGTGCGGCGAGCAGATTCCCGCGGAGCACCTGCCCGCGCCCGACTCCATCGAGCAGGGCGGCGAAGTGGCCGTCCGCGTCATCGCCACCGAGCCGAACACGGTCGGGCTCTACCGGCTGGAGCAGCTCGTCGCGGCGGGCGCGCGCGAGTACCTCTGGCTGACGGACGCCTACTTCGTAGGGACGACGATGTACGTGCAGGCTTTGCGCGCGGCGGCGCAGGACGGCGTGGACGTGCGCCTGCTCGTGCCGAGCGCGAGCGACATCCCGGTCGTCTCCGCGCTCTCGCGCGCCAACTACCGTGCGCTCTTGGAAGCGGGCGTGCGCGTCTTCGAGTGGAACGGGCCGATGATCCACGCGAAGACCTCGGTGGTTGACGGCAAGTGGGCGCGCGTCGGCTCGACGAACCTGAACGTCGCCAGTTGGATGGGCAACTGGGAGCTGGACGTGACGATTGAGGACGCGGGCTTCGCGAAGCAGATGCAGGAGATGTACTGCCGCGACCTCGAGAACGCGACCGAGATCGTCATCAGCGAGCGCCGGCGCGTGAAGCCGCTCGGCCCGCCGCGGCCGCGGCGCAGGCAGCGCACGAGCCGGAAGGGGAGCACCAGCCGCGCCGCCGCGGGCTTCATCGGCGTGGGCAGCGCCGTGGGCGCGGCCATCACGAACCGCCGCGTGCTCGGCCCGGCCGAGGGGCGCCTGATGGCGATGGCCGGCGGAATCCTGCTCGGGCTCTCGATCATCGCCGTCAAGTGGCCGCGGGCGATCACGTACCCGCTGGCCTTCGTCGGCACGTGGGTCGCGCTCGCGCTCTTCATACGCGCCTACAAGCTCCACCAGGGCGTGAGCGTCGCCAAGGAGAAGGAGCGCGGCGACCCGCCCCCGCCGCCCGCGCCCGCGCGCGAAGAACGATGAAGAAGTGATGAGTGATGAGTGATGAATTGACGACAGTTCTTAATTCATCACTCGTCACTCCAAAACTGAGGGGAGCTGACACACATGAAACTAGGTGGCCTGCGCGAGAGCGGGAACGTGGAAGACCGGCGGGGGATAGGCGGCGGGACGATGGCCGTCGGGGGCGGGTGCGGGACGCTGATCATCGTCATCCTCGCGCTGGTCTTCGGCGTTGACCCGAGCCAGTTGTTGAACGGCGGGGGCGGCGCCGGCCCGGCCCAAGGCCCCGCGCCGGCCCAGCGCACCGGGCCGCAGAAGACTGACGAGCAGACGCAGTTCGTCAGGAAAATCCTCGGCACGACCGAGGACGTGTGGAGCGACTACTTCCGGCGCAACGGGAGCCAGTACCGCAAGCCGACGCTCGTGCTCTTCAACGGGCGGACGGACACGGCTTGCGGGCGCGCGGGCGCCGCGGTCGGCCCCTTCTACTGCCCGGGCGACGAGAAGGTCTACATCGACCTCTCCTTCTACGACGAGCTGCAAACGCGCTTCCGCGCGCCGGGCGACTTCGCGCAGGCTTACGTCATCGCGCACGAGGTCGGCCACCACGTCCAGAAGCTGCTCGGCACGTCCGACAAGGTGACACAGCTCCAGCAGCGGGCGCGCAGCGAGGCGCAGTCCAACGACCTCTCCGTCCGGCTCGAATTGCAGGCCGACTGCTACGCGGGCGTCTGGGGCTTCTACGCCAAGCAGCGCGACATCCTCGACCCCGGCGACCTGGAGGAGGCGCTCAACGCCGCCTCGGCCATCGGCGACGACCGCCTCCAGAAAGAGGCGCAAGGCTACGCCGTCCCCGACTCCTTCACCCACGGCACCTCCGAGCAGCGCGTGCGCTGGTTCCGCGCCGGCTTCGACGGCGGCGACATGCGCCGCTGCGACACCTTCAGCACGAGAGCGCTTTAGGGAAATGATGAATGATGAGTGATGAATGATGAATGAAAGGCACGCTGTCTTCATTCATCACTCATCATTCATCATTTAATGAAGAGTGAGATGCTCATCACCAGACCGATGATGATGACGGCGAGGCGGACGAAGCGGCGGCCGAGGCGGTAGGCGAGGCGCGCGCCGGAGTAGCCGCCCGCGACGGCGGCGAACGTCATCACCAGCACGTCCGTCCAGTAGACCCTCCCCGCCGCGATGAAGTAGACGGCGGCCACGCCGTTGATGCAGATAGCGAGCAGGTTCTTCAACGCGTTCATCCGGTGGATGTCCGTGAAGCCCAGAAGCCCCAGCGCCGCCAGCATCAGGATGCCGATGCCTGCCCCGAAGTAGCCGCCGTAGACGCCGACGCAGAACTGGAAGACGAGCGCCCCGGCCCACCACGCGCGCGTCGGCGTGTGCCCTTCTTCGCGGCCGCCGCGCAGCCGGCGCGAGATCGGCTCCTGCGCCGCGAGCAGCAGCGTCGCGAACAGGATGAGGAAGGGGACGAGCCGCCCGAACGTCTCCGAAGGCGTGCGCAGAAGCAGCACCGCCCCGAGCACGCCGCCCACG
This sequence comes from Acidobacteriota bacterium, assembly GCA_019242475.1. GTDB lineage: Bacteria > Acidobacteriota > Blastocatellia > Pyrinomonadales > Pyrinomonadaceae > QHXN01. Next base: position 65,559 of record JAFAVK010000035.1, read on the forward strand.
AGCGACGGCACGGCGAAGAGCATGAAGGCGCGCCCCCCCCCCTTCAGCTCGCGCCGGAAGCCGAAGAGTCCCGCCAGCGACGCCGGCCAGAGCGCGACCGTGCTCGTCGCGTTCGCGAGCACCGCGTCGCGCCCCACCCACAGCAGCGCCGGGAAAGAGACGAGCGTCCCCCCGCCCGCAATCGAGTTGATCATCCCCGCCGCGAACGCCGCCGCCGCGACCACCACTTCCTGCCAGAGGTTCACGCGCCCGAGACTAACACAGCCAGAAAGGCAAAAGGCAAAGGGCAAAGGGCAAAAGGAAGAATTGGGGACACGCTCGGCGCGAAGAGCTTCCTTCTTAAATTTTTGCCTTTGGATTTTTGCCTTTTGCCTTTTGCCTTCCCGAAGGGCAGCTTTATCATCGAGGCGTGACGACAAAGTTATTCTTCGTCTGCTTCATCTTCTTTGCCCTGCCCGGCGCCGCGCGCGCGCAGGAGGCGCCGGGAGCGCTGCGCGGGGTCGTCGTCGATGAGAACGGCGCGCCGGTGGCGGGCGCGATGGTCATGCTGCGCGTGCGCAGGGCGGTTAACATGAACGGGGTGGTGGTCGGCCCCGACGGGCGCTTCGAACTCGCGGCACCGGGCGCCTACCCCTTTACGCTGATTGTCACGGCCGGGGGCTTCGGGCGCTTTGAGCGCGTGTGGAAGGAGGGCGAGTGGGACGGGGGCGAGGTGCGCGTGGTGCTCGCGCCCGCGTCGCTCGCGGAGCGCGTGACGGTGACGGCCGCGCGCACCGAGACGCGTCTGGCCGAGACGGCCGCGAGCGTCGTCGTGCTCGGGCGCGAGGAGCTTGAGAGCGCCGCCGCTTTGACTTCGGACGACGTGCTGCGGCAGGTGCCGGGCTTCCAGCTCTTCCGGCGCACCTCGGGCCGCGTGGCAAACCCGACGGCGCAGGGCGTCTCGCTGCGCGGCGTCGGCGCGAGCGGGGCGAGCCGCGCCGTGGTGCTCTACGACGGCGTGCCTCTGAACGACCCGTTCGGCGGGTGGGTCTACTGGGGGCGCGTGCCGAACGAGGGGCTGGAACGCGTCGAGGTGCTGCGCGGCGCCTCCTCCTCGCTCTACGGCAGCGGCGCGCTGGGCGGCGTCGTGCAGTTCGTCCCGCGTAAAACCGAAGCGACGCAGCTCCGCTTCGAGACCTCCTACGGCACGCAGCGCACGCCCGACGCCTCCCTCTACGCGAGCACGCTGCAAAGGGGATGGGAACTCTCGCTCTCGGCGCAGACGTTCAGCACCGGCGGCTACGTCCTCGTTGACGAGCGCGAGCGGGGCCGCGTGGACACGCCCGCCGCGTCGCGCAACGCGTACGGCGAGCTGTACGTCGGGCGCGAGTTGACCAAAGGTCTCCGCGTCTTCGCGCGCCCCTCTTACTACGGCGAGTCGCGGCGCAACGGCACGCCGTTACAGTTCAACCGCACGCACGTCAGGCAGCTCGCCGCGGGCGCGACGTGGGAGGCGGCGCGCGCCGGCCTCTTCGAGCTGCGCGCAAACGCCTCGACGCAGGTCTTCGACCAGAGCTTCACCTCCGTCTCGGCCGACCGCGCGAGCGAGTCGCTGACGCGGCTCCAGCGCGTGCCGGCGCAAGGGTCGGGGCTCTCCCTTCAGTGGGCGAAGTCTGTGGGCACACGCCAGGCGCTCGTCACGGGCTTCGAGACGCAGGAGGCGCGGGGCGCGAGCGACGAGCTGGTCTACGTCGCTGGCCGCCCCTCTTCTCTGGTCGGCGCGGGCGGGCGCGCGCGCACGGAGGGCTTCTACGCGCGCGACGCTTTGAGGTTGACGGGCAGGCTCGTCGTCACGCCCGGCGTGCGCTTCGACCGCTGGCGCAACTACCGCGCGCAGCAGACGACGCGCGCGCTCACGGGCGCGCGCGCCGTCTCGACCGTCGCCTTTGCCGAGCGCGACGAGACGGCCTTCAGCCCGCAGCTCTCGGCCGTCTTCAAAGTGTCCGACACGCTCTCCGTCAACGCGACCTTCGCGCGCGCCTTCCGCGCGCCGACCTTGAACGAGCTGTACCGCTCATTCCGCGTCGGCAACGTCGTCACGCTCGCCGACGAGAACCTCCGGGCCGAGCGCCTGACGAGCGGCGAGGGCGGGCTCCTCTTCAACTCGACGCGACGCGGGACGGCGGCGCGCGCCAACTTCTTCTGGATGGACGTGACGCGCCCCGTCGCCAACGTGACGCTCTCGGTCACGCCGGCCCTCATCACACGCCGCCGCGCGAACCTCGGCCGCACGCGCTCGCGCGGCTTCGAGGCGGAGTTCGAGCAGCGCCTCGCGCGCGGCTGGACGGCCTCCGCCGGCTACCTCTTCGTTGACCCGCGCGTCGAGAGCTTCCCGGCCGACGTTACTCTCGAAGGCAATCTTCTGCCGCAGGTCGCGCGCCAGCAGCTCAGCTTCCAACTGCGCTACGCGGGGCGCGGGCGCACGACCTTCGCCGTGCAGGGCCGCGCCTCGTCCGCGCAGTTCGACGACGACCAGAACCTTCTGCGGCTCGGCGGCTACTTCACGCTCGACGCCTTCGCCTCGCGCCGCCTCGGCCGCGGCGTGGAGGTCTTCGCCGCGGGGGAGAACCTCACCGGCCAGCGCGCCGAAGTGGGCCGCACGCCCGTCCTCACCGTCGGCCCGCCCGCCTTCGCGCGCGTCGGCGTGAGGCTCCGTCTGGGCAAAGGCCGGTAAATACGCGGGTTTTTATGCTAATTGCACACGCGAAAGGAGTAATGTGACGCGCCACAACGCTGATGTGACGCGTCGCATTGGCGTTGTGACGCATGACAACGCTAATGTGACGCGCCACATTAACGATGTCATGCGTCGCATTAGCGTTGTCATGCGTCGCATTAACGATGTCACGTCTCACATTAACGTTGTCATGCGTCGCATTAACGATGTGATGCGTCACACTGGCGATGTTGCGCGCCGCATCGCTAATGTCGCGGGTGACATTGGCGATGTCACCCGCGACAGGAACGTTTACGCGGGTGGCGGGGCGGGATTCGTCGAAGTGTGGGCCGCTTACTGTCCGGCGTCCTTCAGAGTCTCCCGGTCGCGACGAGCAGTTCGGCGTTAAGGATGGCCGCGCCGGCGGCGCCGCGGACGGTGTTGTGGCTGAGGGCGACGAAGCGGTAGTCGAGCACCTTGTCGGGGAGGATGCGGCCGACGGTGACGCTCATCCCGCGGCCGGCGTCGCGGTCGAGGCGTGGCTGCGGGCGGTCGGGCTCGTCGCGCACGACGATGGGGCGCGCGGGCGCGGTGTGCAGGCGCAGCTCCTGCGGCAGAGAGGTGAAGGAGGCGAAGGCTTCGCGCACCTCTTCGACGGAAGCCTCCCGCGCGAGCTTGACGCGCACGGCGGCCATGTGGCCGTCGCTGACGTTGACGCGGTGCACCTGCGCGCTGACCTTGAACGGCGCGTCCTGCACACGGCCGTCCTCGAAGCGCCCGAGAATCTTGAGCGTCTCGCTCTCAATCTTCTCCTCCTCGCTGCCGATGTAGGGGATGACGTTGTCCACCGCGTCGAGCGAGGCCACGCCGGGGTAGCCCGCGCCCGAGAGCGCCTGCAAGGTCGTCGCGACACAGGATTCGATGCCGAAGCGCGCGTGCAGGGGCGCGAGCGCGAGCACGAGCATGATGGTCGAGCAGTTCGGGTTTGTGACGATCATCCCGCGGTCGAGGCCGCGCGCGGACTTCTGCGTGTCGAGCTGCGCGAGGTGTTCGTGGTTGACCTCGGGGATGAGCAGCGGCACGTCCTCGTCCATCCTGAGCGCCGAGGAGTTGCTGATGACGGCGTAGCCCGCGCGCGCGAAAGACTCCTCGGTCTCGCGCGCGATGTCGCCGGGCAGGCTGGAGAAGACGATCTCGCAGTCGAGCGGCGGCTCGGGCGCCTCGACCTTCAGGCCGCGCACGGCCTCGGGCATCTCGCCCGGCAGGCGCCACGCGCACGCCTCGCTGTACGCCTTGCCCTTCGAGCGGTCGGAGGCCGCCAGCGCGGCCACCTCGAACTGCGGATGCCCTTCCAACAACTGTATGAAGCGCTGACCCACCGTGCCCGTCGCGCCCAGGATGCCGACCCGATACTTTCTACTCATATCGCCTCCAAAAAAATGACGAGTGACGGGTGACAAGTTAAAACACTCGCCGCCGCTTGTCACTCGTCACTCGTAAAACTTTACTGCTTGAGCGCGGCCTTCATCCTCTTCACGCCCTCCGTGAGCACGTCGAGGCCGGCGCAGAAGGAGACGCGGAGGTGGCCTTCGCCCTCCGCGCCGAAGGCGGCGCCGGGGACGGTGATGACGCCGTGTTCGAGGAGGCGCTCGGCCACAGACATCGAGTCGCCGTGCGCCGAGACATCCACCATCGCGTAGAAGGCGCCTTCGGGCTCGACGGCGCGCAAGTGTAGCTCGCTTGAGAGGAGGCCGAGCAGGTGGTCGCGCCTTTCGCGGAACGTCCGGCGCATCCCGCGGCGCGCCTCCGCGGCCTCGGCCGTCCACGCGGCGAGCCCCGCCTTCTGCGAGACGGTCGAGGCGCAGGTCGTCGTGTAGCCGTGCAGGACGAGCGCGCTCCTCACGACCTCGGCGTCGCCGCAGAGCCAGCCCAGCCGCCAGCCCGTCATGCTCATCGACTTCGACAGGCCGCCGATGACGAGCGCGCGCTCACGCCGAAACTCGGAGATTGAAGAAGGCCGCTCGGGGCCGAAGTACAGCTCCCTGTAAATCTCGTCGCTCACGACGTACGCGCCCGAGCCTTCGAGCGCCGCGCCCATCGCGGCGAGTTCCGCGCGCGCGAGCACGCGCCCCGTCGGGTTCGAGGGGCTGATGCAGACGACGACCTTCGTCTTCGGCGTGAGCGCGCGCTTGAAAGCCTCTGGGTCGAACGCGAAGTCACGCGACGCGGGCATCCGGTAGAACTTCGGCACCCCGCCGGCCATCTTCACAATCGTCGGGTAGGCGACGAAGCCGGGGTCGGGGATGAGCACCTCGTCGCCCTCGTCCACGAGCGTGAGCAGCAAAAGATAGAGCGCCTCCTGCGAGCCGGCGGTGATGATGACCTGGTCGGGCGTGAGGTTGAGGTGCGGATAGTCGGAAACAACGCGCTGGCGCAGGGCGGGCAGCCCCGCGTGCGTGGTGTACCCGTTCTGCTCCTCGACGACGACGCGCGCCGCCTCGCGCCGTATCACGTCCGGCGTCGGCAGGTCGGGCTCGCCCAGGCCGAGGTTGATACTCCCCGGCCGCGCGCGGTCGAAGACCTGCCGGATCATGCTCTTCTGTATGCCGCGCAAACGCCGCGCCGGCTCGAACTCGCTCAACGCAGGTAGTCCTCCAACTGCACCGCGCGGTCGGTCTTCTCGTCGCGGTACTTGACGATGACAGACGCGTAGAGCGAAAGATTCCACTCGCGGCCGCGCTCGGTCGTCACCGCCCGCGAGCCGGGCACGACGACCGCGCCCGCGGGAATCTCAAGCGGCCCCTCTTCCGTCCGCCGGTAGACCTCGCCGCGCACGAGGTCGTAAACCGGCGTCGCGCCCGTCAGGATCGTCCCCGGCGCGAGCACCGCGCCCGCGCGGACGATTGTCCCCTCGTAGACGCCGCAGTTGCCGCCGACCAGCACGTCGTCTTCGATCACGACCGGCACCGCGCCCACCGGCTCAAGGACGCCGCCGATCTGCGCCGCGGCCGAAAGGTGCACGCGCTTGCCGACCTGCGCGCACGAGCCGACGAGCGCGTGGCTGTCGATCATCGTCCCCTCGTCCACGTACGCGCCCGCGTTGACGTACATCGGCGGCATGCAGACGACCCCCGCGGCGAGGTACGCGCCGTCGCGCACGCTTGAGCCGCCGGGCACGATGCGCACGTTGTCCATGATGGTCGTCGGGCGGACGGGGTAGGTGTCCTTGTCGAAGAATCTTAAGCTCGCGTGCGCGCTCATGTCCGCGAGCGCGCCCATGCGGAAGCCGGCGAGGATGCCGCTCTTGACCCACGAGTTGACGCGCCAGCGTCCGTCCTCGCCGCGCTCGGCGGCGCGCGCCTCGCCGCGGTTGAGCGCCTGCTTGAACGCCTCGAAGACCTCGCGGTCGGACGAGTCGAACCCGCCGCCCTTCGCGTACAACTGCTCGACCTGCTCACGCAGCGACATGCGTTGACTCCCCCAGAAGTCCCAGCTCGTTCAGCACCTCGCGCACGCGCTCCCGCGTCTTCTCCGTCACGGGCACGAGCGGCAGGCGCAGGTTCTCTTCGACGAGCCCCATCAGAGCCATCGCGGCCTTCACGGGGCCGGGGCTCGACTCGACGAAGTTCACGTCCATCAGGGGGAGCCAGCGGTAGTGCAGCGCGCGCGCCTCGTCCCAGCGCCCCGCGAGCGCCGCGTCAACCATCTTCGACAGAGGGCCGGGCGCCTCGTTCGACGCGACCGAGACGAGCCCGTCGCCGCCGAGCGCCAACATGGCGAACGTCATCGCGTCGTCGCCCGAAAGCACCAGGAAGCCCTCGGGCCGGCCGCGGATAATCTCCATGATCTGCGCGAGGTTCCCCGAAGCCTCTTTGACGGCGGCGACGTTCTCGACCTCACGCGCGAGCCGCAGCGTCGTCTCGGCCGAGATGTTCGAAGAGGTGCGGCCCGGCACGTTGTAGAGCACGACGGGCAGCGGCGCGACCGCCTCCGCCACCGCGCGGAAGTGCTGGTATAAACCTTCCTGCGTCGGCTTGTTGTAATAGGGCGCGACGATGAGGACGGCGTCCGCCCCGGCCGCCTGCGCCGCCAGCGAGTTCTCGATAGCGTGCGCCGTCGAGTTGCTGCCCGCGCCCGCGACGACCCGCGCGCCGTGCTCACGCGCGACTTCGACGGTCGCGGTGATGACCCGGCGGTTCTCGTCCTCCGACATCGTCACGCTCTCGCCCGTCGTCCCGCACGGCACGAGCACGCGCACGCCGCCCTCGCACTGCCGCTTGACCAGCGCCCGCATCCTCTCGACGTCAACGCCCCCGTCAGACCCGAACGGCGTGACCAGAGCGGTCGCGCACCCGCGCATCCATTCGACGTTCATGGCTTGTCACTTCCTTTAAGTATCTCTTCGAGCGTCTCGGAGAATTCGTAGACGCCGGTCTTGCCCTGTATCCAGCGGGCGGCGACGAGCGCCCCGGCGGCGAAGCCCTCGCGCGAGCGCGCCGTGTGCGTGAGCGTTACTTGATCGGCCGCCGAGTCGAAGCCGACGCGGTGCGTGCCCGGGATGTAACCGGCGCGCGTCGAGGCGACGGGAATCTCCGAGCCGTACACTGCGGCGACGAGGTCGCGCAGCCTGAGCGCCGTGCCCGAGGGCGCGTCGCGCTTGCGCGAGTGGTGCGCCTCCTCGATGAAGGCGGCGTAGTCGAACCTTTGGAACAGCTCGGCCGCGCGCGCGACGACGCGGTAGAAGAGGTTGACGCCGACCGAGAAGTTCGCGCCGTAGATGAGCGCGCCGTTCCCACGCCCGATTACTTGCCGAACGTTTTCGAGTTGAGCGTGCCAGCCGGTCGTGCCTTCGACGAGCGGGACGCGGGCGAGGGCGCAGGCTTCGGCGTGGCGCGGGACGGCCTCGGCGACGGTGAAGTCGATGGCGGCGTCGTGGCCGCCGAGAATCTCGGCCAGCTCTTCGGCGTGCATCGACGCCTCGCGCGAGCCGAGCACGGTCGCCACCTCGTCGCCCGCCTCGCGCGCCAGGCGCTCGACGAGCCGCCCCATCGCGCCGTGACCGATTAAAGCCAGCCTCATAGAATTTTCGATTTTTGATTTTTGATTTGCGATTCGAGAGCCGCGTTCTATAAATCGCAAATCTAAAATCAAAAATCCTTCCCCTCCCGCTTTAAAAGCGACTTCACGAGCCGCATGTAAAGTTCGACGGCCTCTTCCAGTTCTTGCTTCGAGACGCGCTCGCCGTCGGTGTGCGCGTCGAGGATGGAGCCGGGGCCGAGCAGCAGCGGCGTGCCCCAGCTCGAAAGGTACGGGATGTCGGTCGTGAAGCGGACGACCTCGCGCTCGAAGCCTTCGAGCGCGAGCATCCGCACGGGCTCGGCCGCCGACATGTACTCGACGCGCGCGCGCCCGCCGACCAGCTTTTCCAGAATCTCCTTGATCGTGCCCGAAGGCTTCACGAGCCTGATCTGCAACTCGGCCGCGGCCTCGGCCGGGATGACGTTGGGGCGCGTGCCGCCCTTGACGGTGCCGATGTTGCACGTCGTCTCGCCGAAGAACTCGTCGCGCGGCCACTCGCAGGCGCGCAGGTCGGCGAGCACGTCGAGCAGCTTCTCAATCGCCGACTCGCCGCGCTCGGGGTAGGCCGAGTGCGCCGCGCGCCCCTCGGTCAGGAGCCGCAGACGCAGCGAGCCCTTCGACCCGACGGCGAGTTTGTTCTCGGTCGGCTCGCCGTTAATCAGGTACTCGCACTCGCCGGCCATCTCGTGCGCGGCGGCGGCGCGCGCCCCGACGCTGCTCATCTCCTCGTCCACCGTGAAGAGCAGCCCGAACTCTTCAAGCCCTTCTTCACGAAGACGCGCCGCGGCCGTCAACTGCGCGGCGATGATGCCCTTCGCGTCGCACGCGCCGCGCCCCCGGATGTGCGTCGCGTCCTCGTGCGAGGGGATGAACGGGGGCACCGTGTCCATGTGCGTCGAGAGCACGACCCGCGGCCGCGCCCCCGTCCGCGCCAGCACGTTCGAACGCCCCGGCTCGACCTCCTGCAATTCGACTCTATACCCGAGCCCCTCCAAATAAGACGCGAGGAAGCGCCCGACCTCCCCCTCCTCGCCCGAGACGGAAGGGATGTCCATCAGCGTCCTTGTCAGCTCGAACAGGTTCATCTGCTAATGGCCGCCGAGTTCCGCGACCAGTTCCGCGGTGGCGCACTCGAAGAAGGCTTCGTGGAGGCGGCGCACCGTTTCGGCGACGTGCTGCTCCTCGACGACGAAGGTCAGGTTGATGCTGGACGCACCCTGCGAGATGAGCAGGACGTTGATGTCCTTGATGGTCGAGAAGACGCGGCCGGCGATGCCCGGCGTCGAGCGCAGCCCCTCGCCGACGATGCAGACGATGGCGCGCTCGGGCTCGACGTGGACGGCCGCGATGTGCTTCAGGTCTTCGATGATGGCGTCTAACCTGGCCGGGTCTTCGAGCGAGAGCGAGACCGAGACCTCGGAGGTGGTGACGATGTCCACGGCCGTGCGGTGGCGCTCGAAGACCTCGAAGATGGCGCGCAGGAAGCCGTAGGCGCCGAGCATCCGCGCCGAGGTGACGTGGACGATCAGGACGCCCGTCTTGTGCGCGATGGCCTTGACCGTGCGCGGCGTCATCTCGGCGTCGAAGTAGACGACCGTGTCGGGCGAGCGCGGCGCGCGCGAGTTGCAGATGCGGACGGGGACGTTGCGGACGACGGCCGGCAGGATCGTCTTCGGGTGCAAGACCTTCGCGCCGAAGTAGGCCAGCTCGGCCGCCTCGGCGTAGGAGAGGCGCGGGATGGTGCGCGCCTCCTTGACGACGCGCGGGTCGGCGGTGAGCACGCCCGACACGTCCGTCCAGATTTGAATCTCGCGGGAGCGCAGGGCCGCGCCGACGAGGCCGGCGGTGTAGTCGGAGCCGCCGCGGCCTAAGGTCGTCGTCTCACCCGACGCGGCCGAAGAGGCGATGAAGCCGCCGAGCACGGGGACGACGCCCTCCTCGATTAAGGGCATCAACTGTTCGCGCGTGTGGCGGTCGGTCTCCTCTTTGAGGGGCGTGGCGCAGCCGTGCTCGTCGTCGGTGATGACGCAGCGGCGCGAGTCGGCCTGCCGCGCCTTGAGGCCGCGCGCGTCGAGCGCGCGCGCGAGCACCCACGAAGAGAGCTGTTCGCCGAAAGAGACGACGAGGTCTTGCAAAAGGGGCAGCGGCCTCGACCCCGCGGCGGCCTCGGCGAACGCGCGGCCGATCTCTTCACGCGCGTTTGACAGGACGCTTTCAAGCTCCGAGAGGGTGGCGTCGGCCTCCTGCCTCTGCGGGCCGTCCGCGAGCAGGGTGCGCAGCGCCGCGGTGTGGCGCGCGAAGTGCTCTTCCAGGTGCCCGAGCGCGCCCGCGCCCGCGCCCCCGGCGGCGCGCTCGAAGGCCGAGAGCAGCGCGTCCGTGAACTTGCTCATCGCCGAGACGACGACCACCGGGCGCGCGTCGCGCTCGGCGCGGACGAGCGCGATCACGCGCTCGAAGGCGCCCGCGTCCTCGACGGACGTGCCGCCGAACTTCATCACAATGGTCTGAATCGTCGTCACTCTAAAACAGTGTGCGGCGGCGCCCGGGCGCGCCCGCGGCCTCTGGCTCTCGAAGTTGGGGGTTGCAGCCGAAGAATACAAAGGCGCATGCCAAAAGGCAAACAGGTCGGCCCGCGCCGCGCCCGGTTTGTGACCCGCCGGAACAAAAGGGTTGACAGAACGCGCTTCCTGAATAAAATAACGGACGTTCGTTTTTTGACCGTATGCCGAAATTGAGCCAGGAGGCGTTGGAGAAGCGGCGCGGCCGCATCGAGGAGGCGGCCCGCGAGCTGTTCATCAGGCGCGGCTTCCACGCCACCTCGATGCGCGACATCGCCGAGGGCGCGCAGACCTCGCTCGGCAACCTGTACAACTACTACCGGACGAAGGAAGACATCCTCGAATCAATCATCGGCCGCTACCAGAAGGTGATCGACGCGCGGCTGCGCACGATCTTCGAGGAGGTCGAGGAGCCCTTCCACCCCGAGAGCCTCAAGCGGTTCGGCCGCATGGTCAAGGAGCTGGTGAGCGCCCACTCGGACTTCTGGCTGCTGATGTACATCGACGTGCTGGAGTTCGAGAACCAGCACTTCCGCAAGATGTTCGAGGGGCTGGCCGCGAACCTGCGGCGCCGCTTCGCGCCCTACTTCCGGCGGCTGAAGGAGGAGGGCGCGCTCTACGAGGGGGTTGACCCGGCGGTCGGGTTCACGGCGGCCTACATGCAGTTCTTCAACTACTTCCTGGTCGAGAAGCTCTTCGGCGGCAAGCGCCACCTCGGGCTCTCGGACGACCGCGTGGTCGAGCACCTGAGCGAAATCTTCTGCCGGGGCGTCCTGCGCCCCGAGAAGCTGCGCGAGCTGAGCGGGGCGGCGCCCCGCGCCAAATCCAAAGTCAACTGAGGGCGGCCGCGGCGGGGGCAGTCACCGCCGCCCGCGCCGAGCTCGAGAACAAAAACGTACGTTCGTTTTTAATTTGAGCCGGGGCATCCGGCAGGCCCGAAATGCACGCAAGCCTTCGCAGGAGGTACTTGAAAATGTTTTCCCCTAAACGGCTGTTAGTCCTCTCCCTCGTCCTCGTCTCGCTGGCCGCCCACGCGCTCGGGCAGGGCGCGACGGGGCAGATCACGGGCACGGTCGCGGACGCCGCGGGCGCGGTCGTCCCCGGCGCTTCCGTCACGGTCACAAACCTCGCCACCTCGCTCACGCGCGAAGTCACCACGGGCGGCGAGGGCGAGTTCGCCGTCCCCCTCCTCCCGCCCGGCCAGTACAAGGTCGAGGTCGCGGCCAAGGGCTTCAAGCGCGCCGTCGTCACGGAGTTGACGGTCAACGTCACGCAGACCTCGACGCTCAACCTCACGCTCGACCCTTCGAGCGTGGAAGAGACCGTGCTCGTGACGGCCGAGGGCACGCTCGTCCAGCAGGAGAGCTCGCAGGTCGGCCGCGTCGTCGAGAGCCGCGCCATCAGCACGCTCCCCCTGCCGACGCGCAACTTCCAGCAACTCCTGACGCTCTCGCCGGGCACGTCCGCGAGCGTGTCGAACAACACGGAGCTGGGGCGCGGCGACGCGATCATCTCGGTCAACGGGCAGCGCACGACCTCGAACAGCGTCCGCATCAACGGCATCGACGCCAACTCGGTCGGCACCAACTCGACGCCGAACATCGCCGTGCCCGCGACCGACAGCATTCAGGAGTTCGTCGTGCAGACCTCGCTCTACGACGCCTCGCAGGGCCGCAACGCGGGCGGCAACGTCGAGGCCGTCACCAAGTCCGGCGGGCGCGAGTTCCACGGCAACATCTACGCCTTCCTGCGCGACGACGCTTTGAACGCCAACGACTTCTTCCTCAACTCGGCCGGGCGCCCGCGCCCCGTGCTCGAACGCAAGCAGTTCGGCGGCACCCTCGGCGGCCCCGTCGTGCAGGACAAGCTCTTCTTCTTCACCTCCTACCAGGGCACGCGCGAGCGCAACGGCGCGTCGCTCAACAACAGCCTGACGTTCCCGGTCATCCCCGTCGCTTTGACGGACAGCAACCGCACGGCCGCGGGGCTGGCGGCGGCCTTCGGGCTGCCGCAGGCTTCCATCAGCCCCATCGCGGTCTCGATTCTGAACGCGAAGCTGACTTCGGGCGCGTTCGCGATTCCTTCGGCGACGACCGCCTCGGGCCTCTCGCCGCAGTCGGGCCTCTCGACGTTCCACGAGGGCCAGTTCAACGGCAACCTCGACTGGACGATCAACCAGAAGCACACCTTCTCGGCCAAGAACTTCTTCGCCAGCAACCCGACGTTCCAGTCGAACTACAACTTCGCCGGTTTGGGGAACGGCCCGCAGCAGTTGCCGGGCACGGGCGGCGACCTCGACATCATCCAGGCGCTCTCTTCGCTGACGGACACGTACGTCTTCAGCCCGAACGTCATCAACCAGGCGCGCTTCGGCTTCAGCCGCCTGCGCGTGACCTCCGTGCCCGAGGAGCCGTTCACGGCGCAGCAGTTCGGCATCACGAACCCGCTCGGCAACCTCTTCCCGGGCATGCCGACGCTGACGGTGACGGGCCTCTTCGTGCTCGGCTCGTCGCCTCTGGCCGACCAGTCTTCGCGCATCAACTCGTTCGGCTTCCAGGACACGCTCTCGATTGTCAAAGGTCGTCACCGCATCAAGGTCGGCGGCGAGTACCGGCGCTCGCAGGTCAACTTCTACTTCAACGCCTTCTCGCGCGGGCAGCTCATCTTCCCGACGTTCGCCAACTTCCTGCTCGGCCAGTCGGTCTCGATCATCGGCTCGGGCGTCTACGACCGCGCCTTCCGCGTCAACGACCTCAACGGGTTCGTGCAGGACGACGTGAAGGTTTCGAACCGCCTGACCTTGAACCTCGGGCTGCGTTATGACTTCTACGGGCTGCCGAAGGAGAAGTACGGCCGCCTCGTCAACTTCGTCCCCGAGCAGTTCCGCAACGGCACGCTCGCCGCTCCTGCGCAGCCGCCGAACGGCTTCGTACAGGCGGGCAACGCCGTGAACCCCCTGCCCGGCGTGCCGCTCGTGGACGACACGCTCGTCCCGCAGGACAAGAACAACTTCGCGCCGCGCGTCGGCTTCGCGTACCGCGTGAACCAGTCGGGGACGCTCGCCCTGCGCGGCGGCTACGGCATCTACTACGACCGCATCTCGACGCGCTTCGCCAACACGCAGCTCTTCAACTTCCCGTACCTCGGCCTCGGCGTCGGCGTCTTCCGCCCGCTCGCCACGCCGTTCGCGGCCGTGCCGCAGCCCGGCGCCTTCCCCGTCAACGCGACCGTGCCGAGCCCGCTCGCGCCGCTCGGCATCCTCATCAGCGGCGTCTACCCCGACCCGAACCTGCGCACGCCCTACATCCAGCAGTACAACGCGAACGTGCAGTGGGAGTTCGCGCGCGACTACCTCTTGGAAGTCGGCTACGTCGGCTCGAAGGGGACGAAGCTTTTGCAACTGCTGACCATCAACCAGCCGATCTACAACCCTTCGACGAACACGTTCGCCGCGCCCTACGCGCCGTTCGTCTCGGCGCAGAAGAACGCGACCGGCGGCTTGCAGCAGGTGCAGACCTCCTCGAACTCGCACTACGACTCGCTCCAAGTGAGCGTGACGAAGCGTTTCAGCCGCGGCTTGCAGTTCCTCTCGGCCTACACGTTCGGTAAGTCGATTGACTACTACTCGGGCGGCACGGTCAACGAGCTGGTCTCGACGCCCGGCGACCAGCGCAACTGGAAGACGAACCGCGGCCTTTCGGACTTCGACCGCCGTCACCGCTTCGTCACGAGCTTCGTCTACGACCTGCCCGGTCTGGTCGGCGGCGACTCGGCGGCGCGCTGGCTCCTGAACGACTGGGGCTTGAACGGCATCGCGACCTTCCAGTCGGGCCTGCCCTTCTCGGTCATACAGGTGCCGGACAACAACACCGTCCAGCGCGCGAACTACCGGCCGGGCTTCACGGGCGCCGTCGAGGGCTCGGGCCGCACGCAGGACAGGCTGGCGCAGTACTTCAACACGAACGCCTTCGTCTCTTCGACTTTGACGGGCGGCTTCTTCGACCCCGCCGCGCCGTTCGGCAACACGGGGCGCAACATCCTGACGGGGCCGGGGCAGAAGAACGTTGACTTCTCCGTCGTCAAGTACCTGCCGTTCACCGAGCGCCTGCGCGGCGAATTCCGCACGGAGTTCTTCAACCTCTTCAACTGGGCCAACTTCGCCAACCCGAACAGCAACATCTCGGTGCCCGCGACCTTCGGCCGCATCACACAGACCAGCGCCGGCCCGCGCGTCATCCAGTTCGCCTTTAAGTTAAACTTCTAAGGCGGACGGATGTCGAAACTTAGTGTCAAGGGCTTTGAGCTTTACTACGAGGAGCACGGGCGGGGCGAGCCGCTCGTGCTCGTGCCGGGCTTCGGGACGGGGCTCTGGATTTGGTACAGGCAAGTCCCCGCGTTCGCCGAGAGGTTCCGCACCATCGTCTTCGACCCGCGCGGCGTGGCGCGCTCAAAAGCTTCGGACGAGCCGTTCACGATGCGCGACCTGGCGGAAGACCTCGCCGCGTTGCTCGAAGAGCTGAAGGTCGAGCGTGCGCACGTGCTCGGCGCGAGCTTCGGCGGCTTCGTCGCGCAGGAGTTCGCGCTCGCGCACCCCGAGCGCACGCGAAGCTTGATTCTTTGCTGCACGAGCTACGGCGGGCCGGGGCACGTCCCGCCCGCGCCCGAGACGCTCGCGGCCATCGCCTCGACGAAAGGGCTCAACACCGCGGAGCGCGTGCGCGAGAACCTTCTGCTCGCCTTCTCGCCGCGGTTCGTCGCGGAGCAGCCCGCGGAGGTCGAGCGCGTCGTCAGCCTCCGCGCGGAATCGGACGTGCCCGAGCACGCCTACCTGCGGCAGCTCCAGGCGGCCGTCGCCTTCGACGCCGCGGCGCGCGTCGGCGGGATTTCCGCCCCGACGCTCGTCATCACCGGCGACGCCGACGCGATTGTCCCGCACCAGAACTCTTTGAACCTCGCCGCCGCCATCCCCGGCGCGACGCTTAAAATCATCGGCGGCGGCAGCCACGCCTTCTTCATCGAACAGGCCGACGAGTTCAACCGCGCGGTCGTCGAATTCATCGGGCAATAACAGTTTCAAATTTCAAATCTTCCCATGACCTACGCACGCATCATCGGAACCGGCTCGTACGTGCCCGAGAAAGTCCTGACGAACGCCGACCTCGGCCGGATGCTCGGCGAGGACGTGGACGAGTTCGTCTCGGGCGTGCTCGGCATCCGCGAGCGCCACGTCTGCGGCGAGGACGAGAGCACGGCCGACCTCGCCACAGAGGCCGCGCGCCGCGCGCTCGCGTCGGCGGGCGTCCGCCCCGAAGAGTTAGACCTCGTCGTCCTCGCCACCGACACGCCCGAGTACATCTCGCCCGCCACGTCGGTCGTCGTGCAGCACCGCCTCGGCGCGAAGCGCGCCGGCACGTTCGACCTGAACTGCGCCTGCGCCGGCTTCGTCACCGCGCTCGACACCGCCTCGAAGTACGTCATCGCCGATTCTTCTTACAAGCACGTCCTCGTCGTCGGCGCCTACGCGATGTCGAAGTACCTCGACTGGACGGACAAGAAGACGGCGACCATCTTCGCCGACGGCGCGGGCGCGGTCGTGCTTCGCGCCGACGAAGCACGCCCCGGCTTCCTCGCCTCGAAGCTCGTCGCCGAGGGGAGCTACCACGACCACATGGGCATCTACGCGGGCGGCACGCGCATGCCCGTCACCGAGGACGTGCTGCGCGAGGGCGTCTGGCAGAAGCTCCGCTTCGCCAAGAAGTACCCGGCCGAGGTCAACACGGAGGGCTGGCCGGCCATCGTCAACGATGTCTTGAAGAAAGCAAGCTTGACGAAAGACGACGTGGCGCTCTTCCTCTTCACGCAGGTCAACCTGAGCACCATCAAGATCGTGTTGGAGAAGATGAATCTGCCCTGGGAGCGCACGCACACCGTCATGGGTAAGTGGGGTTACACCGGCTCGGCCTGCATCCCAATGGTCTTGGACGACGCCGTGCGGGAGGGAAAGCTCAAGGACGGCGACGTGTTTGTTATGTGCGCCTCCGGCGGCGGCCTCAACATGGCCTGCGCGGCTTTTAAGTGGTAGTCGCAACCCTGTAACACGCACGCGCGACGAATAAACGCGAACCCGGCACAAAGGAACGCGAACCCGACACAAAGGAACGCAAACCCGGCACAAAGAAACGGGAACCCGGCACAAAGAAACGCGAACAACGTACAAGCGAACGGGTGTGCGTAACTAAGTGACGAACGTCCTTCACAAAGGAATGTCTACCCGTTACGCCGTCGCGCCGAAGCGTTTCAGAGGAACGGCCGCGCGTTGCGAAACTAACGGAACCCGTCACAAAGTTTAAGGAAGGCTTCGGAAGGTTTCGGGTTCGCGCGACGAGCTTTTATGAACTACGCCAACATCTACGCCCTCTTCCGCGAACGTGTCGCGCAGTACGCCGGGCGCGATGTGTTCTACGTGCGCCGCGAAGGGGCTTGGCGCGGGAGTTCCTGGGAGCAGTTCGGCGCGGACGCGCACGCATTAGCGTCGGCGCTGTTGATGTCAGGCTTGGGGCGCGGGGCGGCCGTGTGCGTGCTGATGGGGAACGTGCCGGAGTGGCCGGTGTGCGACCTCGGCATCATCGCGGCGGGCGGCGTCTCGTGCGGGCTCTACCCGACGAGCAGCGCCGAGCAGTGCCGCTACATCGTCGAGCACTCGGACGCGGAGTTCGTCTTCGCGGACACGGCGGCGCAGTTGGAGAAGGTTCTGAGCGTGAGGGAAGGCTTGACGAAAGTTAAGCGGTTCGTCGTGCTCGACGAAGGGGCCGCCCGTGGGCGCGAGGGCGTCGTGAGCTTCGCGGAGTTTTTGCGTTTGGGAGAAGGGAGAAGGGAAGAGACGGCGGCCGAGCTGCGCGAACGCGCGGAGGGCGCGCGCGCCGACGACACGGCCATCATGGTCTACACGTCGGGGACGACGGGGCTTCCTAAAGGCGCCTGCCTGAGCCACCGCTACGTCATCAACAGCGTCGAGTCTCTGCGCGGCGCCGTGCCCGTCTACGACACCGACGCGGCCTTCTCCTACCTGCCCTTCTGCCACGTCGCCGAGCGCATCTCGGGGCTCTACAACCGCCTCTACGCGGGCACGCCCGCGTACTTCGTCGATGATTTGACGAAGCTCGGGCAGTACATGCTCGAAGTGCGCCCGACGGTCTTCGCCTCGCTCCCGCGCTTCTTCGAGAAGATTCACGCGCGCGTCATGGCCGACCTCGAACGCGAGCCGGACGAAGACCGCCGACGCTTCCATCAGGCGCTCGAAACGGGGCGCCGCGTCGTGCGCCTGCGCCAGTCGAAGGAGGAGGTGCCGGCCGAGCTACTTAACGAATACGAGTCGAACGCGCTGCCCGTCCTTCAGCGCGTCAAGGACTACTTCGGCGGGCGCGTGCGTGTGGCGACTTCGGGCGGCGCGCCTCTGCCTTTGGAGGTGGCGGAGTTCTTCGCCGCGGCGGGGCTGCCGATACTGCAAGCTTACGGGCTGACCGAGAACGTCTGCGTCGCCTTCAACCGGCCCGACAGATACAAGTTCGGCACGGTCGGCCCGCCGATGCCCGGCTGCGAGGTGCGGATGGAGCCGGACGGCGAAATCCTCGTCCGCAGCGAGATGATGTTCTCGGGCTACTACAAGGAGCCTTCGAAGACGGCCGAGGTGTTGCGCGGCGGCTGGCTTTTGACGGGCGACCTCGGCGAGCAGGACGCCGACGGCTTCCTGAAGATAACGGGTCGGAAGAAGGAGCTGATCGTGCTCTCGACGGGGAAGAACGTCGCGCCCGCGCTCGTCGAGAACATGCTCAAGGAGCACCACCTCGTCAGCCACGCCTACGTCCACGGCGACGGCCGCAGCTACCTCGTCGCGCTCGTCACGCTCAACCCGCAGGAGGCCGAGGAGCACGCGCGCGCCCGCGGGATTGCGTACGAAAGCTTCGAGGGGCTGGCCGCGTCCGCGGAGATGCGCGGCCTCGTCTCTTCCATCGTCGAGTCGGCCAACCGCCGCGTCTCTTCGAGCGAGTCGGTGAAGAGGTTCGTCATCCTCCCGCGCGACTTCCGCGCCGACCTCGAAGAGGTCACGCCCACGCTCAAGCTCAAGCGCGACGTGGTGGCGCGCAACTTCGCGGACGTGTTGCAGGGCCTCTACGCGTAAAACTTTGATTTGAAATTTGAAATTCCGGGAGTCGGACATGAAGCAACACAGAAAAGCGCTCCTCGCACTCCTGTTCGTTCTCTTCTCGTCGGCGTCGGCCGCGGCGCAGTCGCCGGACGTGCCGCCGCCGAAGGCGGTGGTCGTCTTCGGGCAGAAGATTAAGTATGTGGAGGCGGGCAGCGGCCCGGCGGTCGTCCTTCTGCACGGGCTGGGCGGGAACTCGACCAACTGGGCCTTCAACATGGCCGCGCTCGCCGAGAAGTTTCGCGTCATCGTGCCCGACCAGGTCGGCTTCGGCCAGTCCGACAAGCCGTTCATCAACTACCGCGTCGGCACTTACGTGGACTTCCTCGACAAGTTCCTCTCGGAGCTGAAGGTCGAGCGCGCGACGCTCGTCGGCAACTCGATGGGGGGCTGGGTCGCCGCGCTCTACGCCGTGAGGTACCCGTCGAAGGTCGAGCGGCTGGTGCTCGTTGACTCCGCCGGCTTCGCGCCGCCGAAGGAGTTCGACCTGAGCACGCTGTCGGGCCTGAACCCCTCGACGCGCGAAGAGATGAAGCGGCTCGCCGGGATGGTCTTCTACAACCCGCTGCTCAGGTCGGACGCGGCCGTGGACGTGCTGCTGGCTGAGCGCATGTCGGCGGGCGACGGCTACACCATCCAGCGCCTGGTCGAATCCATCTACCGCGGCGAAGACATGCTCGACGGGAAGCTCGGCGCCGTCAAACAGCCGGTGCTGCTCGTCTGGGGGCGCGAGGACGGGCTGACCCCGCTCGCGCGCGAGGGCGAGAAGTTCAAGCGCGAGCTGCCCTCGGCGCAGTGGGTCGTCTTCGACGGCTGCGGCCACGTCCCGCAGTTCGAGAAGGCCGCGGAGTTCAACGCCGCCGTCCTGAAGTTCCTTTCGCAGTGAACGGGGAGACGCGGATGAGTTTAAAAGTCGGCGACGCGGCCGAAGTCTCGAAGACCATCACGGACGAGGACGTGCGCGCCTTCGCCGAGCTGACGGGCGACCGCAACCCCGTCCACCTCGATGAAGGGTACGCCGCGCGGACGCGCTTCGGCCGCCGCATCGCGCACGGGATGCTCGGCGCCTCGCTCATCTCGGCCGTGCTGGCGAACGAGCTGCCCGGCCGCGGCACGGTCTATTTGAGTCAGACGCTCCGCTTCACCGCGCCCGTCTTCCTCGGCGACACCGTCACCGCGCGCGTCGTCGTCAAGGGCGTGCGCGAGGACAAGCCCGTCGTCACGCTCGAAACCGTCTGCACGAACCAGCGCGGCGAGCGCGTCGTCGAGGGCGAGGCCGTCGTCCTCGTGCCGAAAGTTTAAGCGCATGTCCGAAGCGACCGTGCAGCCGGCCGGAGTCGAAAAGATACCCGCGCACTCCTGGTACGCGCTCGGCGTGCTGACGCTGATCTACGTCCTGAACTTCTTAGACCGCGTGCTCATCTACTTCATGTTCACGCCGATCAAGGCGGAGATGAAGTTCTCGGACTTGCAGCTCGGGCTGCTGGGCGCGACCTCGTTCGCCATCTTCTACACGGTGCTCGGCATCCCCTTCGGGCGTCTGGCCGACCGCGGCTCGCGCAAGCGGCTCATCGCGGGGGGGCTCGCGGTGTGGAGCGTCTTCTCGGGGCTCACAGGGTACACGCACAGCTTCGAGACGATGTTCCTGTGCCGCCTGATGGTCGGCGTCGGCGAGGCGACGCTGGGGCCGGCGGCCCTGTCGCTCTTGTCGGACTATTTCCCCGTGCGGATGAGGGCCAGCGTGACGGCCGTCTACTCCTCGGCCATCGCCGTGGGGAGCGGGCTGGCGCTCGCGCTCGGCGGTCAGGTCGAGGCGCTGCTCGGGTGGCGCTGGGCCTTCTTCCTGCTCGGCTTCCCGGGGCTTCTGGTCTGCCTGCTCGTGCTCTCTCTGCGCGAGGCGAAGCGGGGCGTGACCGAGCGCGAGCCGGTGCGCTACACGGCGAGGGATTGGAAGGTTCTCTTCCGGAGCGTGCCGCTGCGGTATCACTACCTCGGGTACGCGCTGTTCGGGCTGGCGTCGAACCAGTTGTCGATCTGGGGCGTAAGCTTCTTCGCGCGGGTGCACGGGTTGGACTTGAAGTTGATCGGGTCTTTGGGCGGGCTGCTGTCGCTGCTGGCGGGCGTGCCGGGGACGATTGCGGGGGGGTTGCTGGCCGACCGCCTGCGTCGGAAGGGGAGGGGCGGGAGGATGTTCTTCTCGGCGGCGTGCGCGCTGCTGTCGGCGCCTCTGTGGGTGGCTTTGCTCTTCTCGAACGGGGCGGCGGTGCTGCTGGCGGCGAACTTCTTTCTGCTCGCGCTCTCCCTGATGTGGCTCGGCGCGGCGGCCGCCGACGTGCACGACATCGCGGGGCCGCAGTTAAGGGGACTGGGCGTCGCCATCTACTTCTTCGCCGTCAACCTCGCGGCCTACGTCATCGGCGCGCCGCTCGTCGGGCGCATCAACGACGCCCTCGGCGCGGGCGCGAACCCGCAGATGCTACGCTACGGCCTGCTGCTCTGCCCCGCCGCCGCCCTGCTCGCCGCGCTGCTGCTCTGGTTGGGGGGCCGGAAGCTTGAAGGCAGTAGGCAGTAGGCAGTAGGCAGTTGAGACAAAGAGTAGATTTATACCGATATGCAGTTGAGTGTGGCCGAAGAGATTTTAACCACAGAGACACAGAGACACAGCCTGTTGAGTTATCCGCGCCAGGCTGTGCCTCTATGTCTCTGTGGTTAAAAATTTCGTTAGAGCCGGACGTATTCGAACTCGAACGGCTTGCCCTTGATGCCGGTGGCGGGCGGGGCGATCCAGTTGGCGATCTTGCCGGGCTCGGTGACGGGGTGCATGAGGCTCTGGACGTACTCGCGGTCGGCGCGCGTGGGGAGCCACTCGTCCTGGCGCGCCTCAAACTCTTCGGCGGTGATGATCTCGCCGTCGAGGTCGAAGTGTTGGCCGGCGTACTCGCCGACGTGGCGGTGGAAGCGCGTCGAGGGCAGGCGCAAGCGGAAGTCCACGCCCTCCTCCGCGACGTACTTGTTCCAGCGTTCGAGCGCGCGCTCGCAGTCGCGGACGTACTCGCCGCGCAGCACCTCGTTCAAAGCATTCCGCAACGGCACCTCGCGCTCGCTGATGCGCCCGTCCTCGATGACGGGCAGCGTGAACGAGCCCTCGGCCAAAACGTGCTCGTCGTACTTCTTCTGCTCCTGATACCTGCCCTTGAGGCCGGCGGCGAAGAAGTCGGCCGCGTTCGAGCTGATCTCGCCGCCGAAGAGGTCGAGCGAGTAGGAGAACCAGTAGTTGATGTAGCGCTGGATGATGTCGAACGGGATGCCGCCGACCTCGCGCACGTCTTCGTTCTGCTTCATCAACTGCGCCGTGCGGCGGACGACGCGGCCGACGCCGGTCTCGCCGACGAAGAGGTGGTGCGCCTCCTCCGTGAGCATGAACTGGCAGGTGCGCGCGAGCGGCTCGAAGCCAGACTCGGCGAGCGCCGAGAGTTGGTACTTGCCGTCGCGGTCGGTGAACATCGTGAAGCAGAAGAAGTTGAGCCAGTCGTCGCACGGCTGGTTGAAGGCTTCGAGTATTCTGGGCTTATCGGGGTTGCCGGAACGTCTTTCGAGCAGGGCGTCGGCCTCGTCGCGCCCGTCGCGGCCGAAGTAGCCGTGCAGCAGGTAGACCATCGCCCAGAGGTGCCGGCCCTCCTCGACGTTCACCTGAAACAGATTCCTCAAGTCATAAAGCGAAGGGCAGGTCTGGCCGAGCCGCCGCTGCTGCTCGACCGAGGCGGGCTCGGTGTCGGCCTGCGTGACGACGATGCGGCGCAGCGCGTTGCGGAACTCGCCGGGGACTTCCTGATAAGCGGGCTGCCCCAGGTTGTCCCCGAAGCCGACGCGCGCGTCCGGCTCGGCCGGCTTCAAAAAGATGCCCCAGCGGTATTCGGGCATCCGCACGTAGTCGAAATTCGCCCACCCGTCTGGCTCGACCGAGACGGCCGTGCGCAGCCACACGTCCTTGTCCTGGAACCCCTCCGGCCCCATCTCGCGCCACCAGTCGAGGTAGTTCGGCAGCCACTTCTCCAGCGCGCGCTGGAGCCGCTTGTCGCCGGACAGATTGACGTTGTTGGGAATCCGCTCGTGTAACTCCATTTGACCCTCGTAAACCGTGACAAGATTAAAGCCGCGAACTGTGAACCGTGACGAGAGGTAAGATGTTTTTCATCCCGTCACGGTTTACGGTTCACGGTTTACGTTCTTTTGTAATCGAACTGCGGCTGCGTCGGCTTGCCGTAGTTCGTGAGCGCCCCCTGCGGGCCGACGGCGTTGGGGCGCTGGAAAATCCAGTTCTGCCAGGCGGTGAGCCGGCCGAAGATTTTGGTGTCGAGATTTTCGGGGCCGGCGAAGCGCAGGGACGCTTCCATGCCGGTCAGCGCGTCGGGGGAGAGCGAGGTGCGCTCCTCGACGGCGACGCGGATTTCGTCCTCCCAGTCGAGGTCGTCGGGCGCGAAGGTGACGAGGCCCGCCTCCTCCGCCTCTTCGGTGTCGAAGCGCCCTTCGTGTTCGAGGACGGCGGCGGCGCGTTGGGGCTCCGCGAGGAAGCGCGACTGGAGGCGCGTCAGGCCGTTAGACATCGGGAGCGCGCCCGCGTTCAACTCGCTCACCGCCAGCTCGACCTTCCGGTCGGGGTCGTTGAGCATGTAGCTGCGGTCGGAGGCGAGCAGCAGTTCGAGCAGGTTGCCGGCGAAGCAGCCCCCCGGCTCGGCCAGCGCGAAGAAGCTCTTGGCCGTCAGGTCGAGCCGGCGCAGCACCCGCGCCATGTGCAGGATGGTCTCGCGGACGAGCCAGTGTTCGCGGTTCTCGACCAGAACCTTGTCAACCGCCAGCACGTCTTCGATCTCGCCCGCGGCGCGCAGCAGCACGAGCCCGACCTCCGGCTCGTTCAAACGCAAGTGAAGCAGCGCGTCGTCCAGCTCGCGGTACGCGCGCAGAGGCCAGTACGCGTCGCCGAGCTTCTGAATCTCATCCGCCGTGGTCGGCTGTTCCCCCTCCGGCCCGCGCACGGTCAGCTCCGCGTGGCGCGCCGCGCGGTTCAGTTTCAAAGAGACGTACTTGTACTCGCGCCCGGCCTCGCTCGCTTCGACCTCAAGCGGATTCAACTTAATGCCGGGGCCGGCCGCCTGCCCTTCCGCCTCTTGAAGAATCTCCGCGACGCGCGCCTCGACGCCCTCCTGGAACTTGCTCGTCGGGAAGTGGCCGTCGATCAAGCCCCACTCCCGCGCACGCTTCGCCTTCAACCCCTCGGCCAGCGTCGAGAAGACGTCGGCACGGTCGCGGCGAACCTTGCGCTTATCAACTAAACGTGTGAGTCCGCCCGTCCCCGGCAGCACGCCGAGCAGAGGCACCTCGGGGAGCGAGACCGCCGAGTTGCCGTCGTCAACCAGGTAGATTTCGTCGCAGGCTATCGCCAGCTCGTAGCCGCCGCCCGAGGCCGTGCCGTTGAGGGCGGCGACGTAACGCTGGCCCGAGTGCGCGGACGCGTCCTCGATGGAGCAGCGCGTCTCGTTCGTGTACTTGCAGAAGTTGACCTTGAAGCCGTGCGCCGAGGTGCCGAGCATGTAGATGTTGGCGCCGGCGCAGAAGATGCGGGGCTTGAGACTTTTGACGACGACGGCGCGCACCTCCGGGTGCTCGAAGCGCAGGCGCTGGACGGCGTCGGCCAGCTCGATGTCCACGCCGAGGTCGTAGGAGTTGAGCTTGAGCTTGTAGCCCTCGGCTAAAGTCTCGTCCTCCTGCACGTCCATCGAGAGCGTGGCGACCGGCCCCTCGATCTCAAGCTTCCAGTGCCGGTAACGCTCCGGCGAGGTCTCGAAGTTAATCATTCGGCTCGACTGCACTCCCACAGGCATAAATTCTACGCGGGCACGAAACCCGAATTATACCTGCTCACACGCCGGAATGCATTTGGCGGGCGGCCCAACAAATTAGTCCTGCAAGTCGGCCGCGGGCGGGAGGCGCGGGGCTCAAAGGGAAGGGCGCGGGACGTTCTCGTAACGTCCCGCGCCCTTCCTCGGCCGAGCCGGCAGACGCGCCGCTCAGTGCTTCGTGTTGCCGTTGGCGTTGTGGTTCCCGTTGGCGTTGGCGTTGTGGTTGCCGTTGGCGTTGTGATTAACGTTATTGCTGTTAATCGTGCTGACGCCGCTGGTGTTCTTGTTGCCGTTGTCGTTGGTCACCACGCCCACGTTGGACGGGGCGGTGTTGGCGTTCAAGTTCTTCGGGACGTTGGCGTTCGTCTCCACCGCGCTGTTGCGCGTGGCGTTGGCGTTCGTGTTCGCGTTCGAGTTCGAGTTGCTATCGCACGCCGCGCCCCACGCCGCGATCCCGAGTAAGCAGATTAGAGAGAGTGTCCGTCGCATCTTTCCTCCAAGACTGTTAAGGCCGTGCCCGGCGGCGCAGCTTAGCGGTAGACCTCTTCGCCGTG
Organism: Acidobacteriota bacterium; assembly: GCA_019242475.1. GTDB lineage: Bacteria > Acidobacteriota > Blastocatellia > Pyrinomonadales > Pyrinomonadaceae > QHXN01. Next base: position 90,545 of record JAFAVK010000035.1, read on the forward strand.
GTGGTTCTTCCACTCGCGCTCGAAGTACTCCGCGTCCTCGTCCGAGCGGGGCGTGACGCCCATGACGATGCCGCCCTCCTTCAAGCCCTTCTCGTAGTGCTTGACGCGCTCCTCGGGGATGCCGGCGCCGACCAGCGCGCCGATGATGCCGCCCGTCGCGCCGCCCGCGCCCGCGCCCGCGAGGGCGGCGGCGATGGGGCCGGCGACGAGCAGCCCGAGGCCGGGCAGCGCCACCGTCGTCCCGATGGCCGCGATGGCGGCGAGCGTCGCGCCGACGGTGCCGCCGATGGCCGCGCCCGTGCCCGCGCCTTCCAGCGCCTTGTTGCCCAGCTCCGTCTCGCGGCCGTCAACAAAGTGCTTCTCACGCGTCTCGTCCGACATCAAAAGGTTGACGTCCTTGTCGCTGTAGCCGCGGGTGGTGACCGAGTTGTAGGCGCGCTCCGCGCTGTCCCTGTCTCTAAACAGTCCGGTCACCATCCTCGAACGTCCCGTCGCTGAACCTGTCGTTTCCGCCATGTATTTGTTCTCCCCTTTAAGGTGATTAAGTGAAAGCCGCGCCGAAACCCTGTTTTCGACCCACCGCCATCCACGCGCGGCACAGCAGTCCCGGCACCCGGACAGTACGATTTTCGCCTCCGAAAAATGGCTGTCACAGGGTACCAGCAAAAAAGAGGCCACCCGGCGGCGGGCGGCCTCTTTTCGCCTCAAATGTTTTGGGAGCGCCGGGCTTTCAGGCTTTCAGCTCCGCGGTGGGCAGCAGGCGCGGGGGCTGGCGGTGTTTGGTCGCCTGCTCGTAGGCGTAGGCGAGGCGGACGAGTTTGGGCTCGGTGTAGGCGCGGCCGAAGAAGGAGATGCCGACGGGCAGGCCGTAGACGTAGCCCGCGGGCACCTGCACGTTAGGGTAGCCGGCGACGGCCGCGGGCGTGGAGCTGCCGCCCGTGAAGTGGTCGCCGTTGACGAGGTCGGTCGTCCACGCGGGGCCGCCCGTGGGCGCGACGAGCGCGTCGAGCCTGTTCTTAATCATGACCGCGTCGATGCCCTGCGCCTGCGACATAGACTTGCTCGTCCGCAGGGCTTTCAGGTAGGCGGGGTCGGTGAGCGGCCCCTTGGCCTCGGCGCGGACGAAAATCTCCTGGCCGAAGTAGGGCATCTCGCGGTCGCGGTTCTTTTCGTTGAAGTCGATCAGTTCTTTGAGCGTGCGCGGGTTGTCGCCGGGCGCGAGCCCCGCGAGGTACTTATTGAGGTCGGCCTTGAACTCGTAGAGCAGCACCTCGAACTCGGCGGCGTCGAACTTGCCGTGCGTCGGGAGGTCGGCCGGGTCAACGACGGTCGCGCCCTCGCGCTTCAAAAGGTCGAGGGCGTCGGCCATCAGCTTGTCCACCTGCTCGTTGAAGCCGAAGAACTTGCGCGCGACGCCGATGCGCGCGCCGCGCAGTGCGCCCGGGTCGAGCGAGCCCGCGAGGCTCTGTGCCCACGCGTTGACGTTCGTGCCCACGCCTTTCGCCGGGTCGGTCGGGTCTTCGGCGGCGAGCACTTGCAGGAGCGCGACGGCGTCGGCCACGGTGCGCGCCATCGGGCCGGCGGTGTCCTGGCTGTGCGCGATGGGGATGATGCCGGTGCGGCTGACGAGCCCGAGCGTCGGCTTGATGCCGACGATGCCGCACGTGCCCGAGGGGCAGACGACGGAGCCGTCCGTCTCCGTGCCCACGCCGACTAAGGCGAGGTTGGCCGAGACGCCCGCGCCCGAGCCGGAGCTTGAGCCGCAGGGGTTGCGGTCGAGCGCGTAAGGGTTGCGCGTCTGCCCGCCGCGGCCGCTCCATCCGCTCGTCGAATGCGTCGAGCGGAAGTTGGCCCACTCGCTCAGATTGGTCTTGCCGATGATGACGCAGCCGGCCGCGCGCAGGCGCTCGACGATGAAGGCGTCGCGCCGCGGCTTCGCGTTGACTAACGCCAGAGACCCCGCGGTCGTCAGCATCTTGTCGGCCGTGTCGATGTTGTCCTTGATGAGGACGGGCGCGCCGTGAAGCGGCCCGCGCACGCGCCCCGCCTTGCGCTCGCGGTCGAGCGAGTCGGCGACGGCGAGCGCGTCCGGGTTCGTCTCGATGACGGAGTTGAGCGCCGGGCCGCGCCGGTCGATGCGCTCGATGCGTTCGAGGTACATCTCCGTCAGGCGCCGCGCCGAGAGGCGGCCCGAGGCCATCGCCGCCTGCGCGTCGCGGACGGTCAGCTCCTCCCAGTCGAAGCGGCCGCCGCCCTGCGGCTCGCCGGCCAGCCGCGCGAGCGTGCGCGCCGCCGCCTCGTGTTTGAATCCGCCGAGCGCCGCCCCGAGTCCCCCGACCAGACTTGCACACACGAACTCACGCCGCCCTACCCGGCGTCCGCCGCGCCGACCTTTACGCGCCATGTTGGTTCCAGCCTCTCTTCGCGTGTTAAAAGTTTCGATGAGCGTTGTTGTCGCGGAAGCATCTCGCAACGCCGTCGGAAAAGCAACATGAAAGTTTATAACCTCTGCCTGCTCGGCTTCGGCAACGTCGGCTGCGCGCTCCTCGACCTCCTCTTCGAGAAGAGGGACGAGCTGTGGGAGGAGTTCGGCGTCGCGTGGCGCGTCACCGGCGTCGCGTCGCGCGGCCTGGGCTGGCTCGTCGCCCCGGAGGGCTTCCCGGACGAAGAGCTGACCTACGCGCCGCTGGCGGGCCTCGCGCAGAAGGTCTCGCCCGCGCCCGTGGACGTGAAGGAGTGGCTCGCGGCCGCGCGCTGCGACGTGCTCTTCGAGGCGACTTCGCTCGAACCCCTGACGGGTGAGCCCGCCGTCTCACACGTGCGCGCCGGGCTCGAACACGGCGCGCACGTCGTCACGGCCAACAAGGGCACCATCGTCCACGCCTACCGGGAGCTTGAAACGCTCGCGCGCTCAAGGGGCCGCCGCTTCCTGTTCGAGGCGACCGTCGCCGAGTTCCCGGTCTTCTCGCTCTTCCGCGGCTCGCTGCCCGCCGCGCGCCTGCTCTCTTTCGAGGGCGTGCTCAACTCCACGACCAACGTCATCCTCGACGAGATCGCCGCCGGCCGCACCTTCGACGAAGGCGTCCGCCGCGCGCAGGAGTTGGGCGTAGCCGAGACAGACCCCACGCACGACGTTGACGGCTGGGACTCGGCCGTCAAAGCCTGCGCGCTGGCGAACGTACTGATGGGAGCTGAACTTAAAATTGAAGAGGTAGAAAGGGAAGGCATCCGCGGGTTGAAGGACGAAGACGTGCGCGCGGCGCACGCCGAGGGTCGCCCTTTCAGACTCGTCGCCCGAGGCCGCCGCGACGCGGCGGGCCGCGTCGAAGCCTCCGTCCGGCCCGAGCACGTCTCGCCGCGCGGCCCCTTCGCTTCGGCCGAAGGCACGACGCTCGCCATCCACTACGAGCTGGACGTGCTGCCGGGCCTCACCGTCGTCGCGCACGACCCAGACCTGACGAGCACCGCCTACGGCCTCCTCGCAGACTTCATCGACGCTGTCCGCGGAGACGTTTAAGCGCCGCGCGCGATCTCGCCGACGCCCGCGACTAATCGCTCGACCTCTCCGCGCGTGGTGTAGCAGGCGGCGCCGGCGCGGACAAGTCCCTCTTCGCCAAGCCTGAGTCGCTCGACGACCGTCGCCGCGTAGAAGTCGCCGTGCGAGAGGAAGAGGCCGCGCGCGGCGAGGCGGCGCGCCACCTCCGTCGAGGTCACGCCCTCGACCGTGAAGGCCACGGTCGGCGTGCGCGGCGCCTCGGGACGCGGCCCGTAGAGCTTCACGCCTTCGACCCCCGAGAGACCTTCCCACAAGAGCTTCGTCAACTCGGCGCCGCGCGCGTGGAGCGCGTCGAAGGCGCGTCGTAGACGTTCGCGCCGCGCCGAGACTTCGAGCGGCGCGGTCGGGCTCCCGTGCGCGAGCGAGGCGAGGAAGTCCACGGCCGCCGCCGCGCCGACGATGCCTTCGTGGTTCTGCGTGCCCGTCTCGGCGACCTCGGGCGCGTAGTCGGGCGCGGGGATGAGTTTCGGAAAGGGGAGCGACTCGTACAGCTCGCGGCGGCAGAAGAGCGCGCCGACGTGCGGCCCGTAGAACTTGTAGGCCGAGCAGACGAGGAAGTCGCAGCCGAGCGCCTTCACGTCCACGAGCCTGTGCGGCGCGTAGTGCACCGCGTCCACGAACAGGTAGGCGCCGGCCGACTCGGCGAGCCTGCGCGCGCGCGCGAGGTCGGACAGGGTGCCGAGCGCGTTCGACGCGGCTCCCACGGCGAGGAGCTTCGTGCGCCCGTTCACCTTCGACTCGAAGTCTTCCCAGTCCAGCTCGCCCGTCTCGGTCTTCATCCGCACGACGCGCACCGAGACGCCGCGCTCGCGCTCAAGCGCCCGCCACGGCGCGACGTTGGCGTGGTGGTCTAACTCCGTGACGACTACCTCGTCGCCCGCCGCGAACGTGCGGCCGAGCGTGCGCGAGACGTGGAAGGCCAGCGTCGTCGCGTTCGCGCCGAAGGCGACCTCGCCGGGCGAGGCGTTGAGGAAGTCCGCGAGCGATGCGCGCGAGCGCTCAAGCAGCTCGTCCGTCTCCGCGCTCGTCGGGTAGGCCCAGTGCGTGTTGGCGTTGTGCCCGTACAGGTACTCCGACATCGCCTCGACGACCGCGCGCGGCACCTGCGTCCCGCCGGGGCCGTCGAAGTAGGCGACCGCGTGCCCCTCTTGCTTTCGGCCTAACGCGGGGAAGTGCGAACGTATCTCTTGCACCGAGGCGGCGCGTTCGGCCGCCCTCACTGTCTCAGCCATTGAAGACCTCGCGGGTGTTATGATTCCTTCGGCGCCAGCATCGACAATTCCCCCGCCCGGGTCAAGTGAAGCCAGGTGAAGGAGACCGGCATGGCCTTCCGACAGGAGCCTCCGCAACTCGGCAACCAGTACGAGACAGACCGCGCGTTGCGCTCTTACCTCAAGCGCGCGCTCCCGCCCGAAGTGCTCGCGGAGGTCGAGCCCGAGCTTTTTGAACTTGGCGGGCTGGCGGGCGGCGAGCTGTACCGGATGCAGCTCGCGGATCGTCTGAACGAGCCGCGGCTGACGCAGTGGGACGCGTGGGGCGAGCGGGTTGACCGCATCGAGGTCTCGCCTTTGTGGCGCGTCGCCGAGCGCATGGCCGCCGAGCGCGGGCTCGTCGCGACGGCTTACGAACGCAGGCACGGCGCGCACTCGCGCCTGCACCAGCTCGCGCTCGCGTACCTGTTCACGCCCGCGACCGACATCTACAGCTGCCCGCTCGCGATGACCGACGGCGCGGCGCGCGTGCTTGAGACTTCCGGCAACGGCACTCTCGTCAAAAACGTCTTGCCTCATCTCGTCTCGCGCGACCCCGAAAAGTTCTGGACGAGCGGGCAGTGGATGACGGAGCTTTCGGGCGGCTCGGACGTGGGCGCGTCCGAGACAATCGCGCGCCGCGATGGGGAGGGCGTGTGGCGACTCTACGGGCGCAAGTGGTTCACGTCGGCCGCGGCCTCGCAGGCGGCCCTGACGCTCGCGCGGCCCGAGGGGAACCCTTCGGGCGGGCGCGGCCTCGCGCTCTTCTTCGTCGAGACGCGCGACCGGGAGGGGCGCCTGCGTGGCATTCGCATCGACCGTTTGAAGGAGAAGCTCGGCACGCGCAAGGTGCCGACCGCGGAGTTGACGCTCGAAGGCACGCCGGCCGTGTTGGTGAAGGGAACGACCGACGGCGTGCGCGACATCGCGCCGATGCTCAACGTGACGCGTTTGTGGAACGCGGTGAGCGCGGCGGCCCTGATGCGGCGCGGCGCGACCCTGGCGCGCGACTACGCGCGGCGGCGCACGGCCTTCGGCTCCACGCTCTTGGAGAAGCCTTTGCACGCGGACACGCTCGCGGGGTTGCAGGCCGAGGCCGACGCGGCGCTGCACCTGGCCTTCTACGCCGCCGAACTGACGGGGCGCGAGGAGGCGTGCGAGCTGGACGAAAGGGGCGCGCGTCTGCTTCGACTCCTGACGCCGCTCGTGAAGCTGACCACGGGGCGCGCGGCCGTCCACGCCGCGAGCGAGACGGTCGAGGCGTTCGGCGGCGCCGGCTACGTCGAGGACACGGGGCTGCCCGTGCTGCTGCGAGACGCACAGGTGCTCTCCATCTGGGAGGGCACGACCAACGTCCTCTCGCTCGACGCGCTGCGCACGGCGTTGAAGGACGAGGTTGCTTTCTCTTCCCTCAAAGCGGAGATCGAAAGCTGTGCCGCCGCGGCGCGCGACGAAAGGCTCGCGCACGCCGCGCGCACGGCAAGAGAGGCCGCGGGGCATGCCGATGCCTGGCTCTCCGCGTCAGCCAAAGGAGGGCAGGCGTCTTTAGAAGCAGGCGCCCGCCGTTTCGGCATGACCCTCGGCCGCGCGCTCGCCCTCGCGCTCCTCACGCGCCACGCGCAGTGGTCGCTCGACGTTGAGCGCGCCACGCGCGCCGCCGCGGCCGCCCGCCGCTTTGCACACTCCGCCATCGACCTCATCTCCGACCACGACCCCGAAGACGCGGCCGCGCTGTTGGACGACTGAGCGTTAGGGAGTTATTAGCTAAGCCCCGAAGGTGCCTGCTGCCTACTTCTTTCAAGCGGTGTTGACATGCGGGCGGGCTTGGGCAAAATTCTCTGTCGAGCACGACAGCCACACTGACGGAGGGGCGGGCATGCACTGTGCGGTGACGAGCAGAAGGGCGCCGCGGGCGTACGTCGCCGCGCGGTTTGCGCTCGTCCTGTTGCTACTGTCGATGACACACACACAGACCCTCGCGCAGGGCGGGCGCGCCACGCCCGCTCAACTCGAAGCCGCGCGCGCGTACGTGCGCCGCGGCTGGCACACGCTCACGCGCTCGAACCGCGGCCTCGCCACGGCCGCCGCCGACCCGAAGTTCGAGCAGGGCGCCCCGCCCAAGGCCCGCCACCCCGTCTACGTCGCGCGCGACGAGAACCTCGCCGGCGTCGAGCGCTCGCTGCGCGCGCAGCTGAAGGCCGCAGACTTTCAAAGGATAGAGCTGCGCCAACTCCCGCCCGCCGGCTCGGACGTGCCGGCGGGACTGCTCTACCTACCGCGCCCGTACGTCGTCCCCGGCGGCCGCTTCAACGAGATGTACGGGTGGGACAGCTACTTCATACAGGTCGGCCTGCTGCGCGACGGCGAGACGACGCTCGCGCGCGACATGGTCGAGAACTTCATCTACGAGGTCGAGCACTACGGCCACGTCCTCAACGCCAACCGCACCTACTACCTCACGCGCTCGCAGCCGCCCTTCCTGACGCGGATGATCCTCGGCGTCTACGAGCGCACGCACGACCGCGCCTGGCTCCGCCGCGCCGCCCGCGCCGTCGGGCCGTCCTACGAATACTGGACAGACCCCGCGCGCGGGCACTTCACGAAGCAGACGGGGCTCTCGCGCTACTACGACGCGGGCGAAGGCCCCGCGCACGAGGTCGTCGCCGGCGAGCGCGACGCCGAGGGGCACACGCACTACACGCGCGTGAAAGAGTTCTACCGCACGCACGAGGTCACGGACTACGACGAGTCGATGTTCTACGACAGCAAGACGGACGAGCTGACGCCCGCGTTTTATAAGGGCGACCGCTCGATGCGCGAGTCGGGCTTCGACCCCTCGAACCGCTTCGGCCCGTTCGGCGTGGATGTGACCGAGTACGACCCCGTCTGCCTCAACTCGCTCCTCTACATCTACGAGCGCGACGCCGCCGAGATCATGCGCGAGCTTGGGCGCAAGGGCGAGGCCGGCGAGTGGGACAAGCGCGCCGACGCGCGACGGGAGGCCGTCAACCGCCTGACGTGGGACGAGCGCGACGGGCTCTACTACGACTACAACTTCGAGAAGCGCGAGGTGAGGCGCTACCCGTTCGTGACGACCTTCTACCCTCTGTGGGCGGGGATTGCGACGAAGGAGCAGGCGGCGCGCGTCGTGGCAAACCTGAAACTCTTCGAGCGCCCCGGCGGGTTGCAGACGAGCACGAACCACTCGGGCAGCCAGTGGGACGCGCCCTTCGGGTGGGCGCCGATGCAGCTCATCGCCGTCGGGGGGCTGCGCCGCTACGGCTATGAGCAGGAGGCCGAGCGCGTCTCCGTCAACTTCCTCTCGCTCGTGCTCAAGGAGTTCATCGAGCACAACACCATCGTCGAGAAGTACGACGTGGAGACGCGCACCTCCACCCTCGGCGCGGGGCTGCGCTTCGGCTACTCGACGAACGAGATCGGCTTCGGCTGGACGAACGCCGCCTTCACGGAGCTGTACGCGCAGCTCTCCCCCGAGGCGAGGGCGAAGGTGCTTGAGCTGGGCGGCGTCGGCGTCCCTTAAAAAAGATGATGCAGATCAGACGTGGATTCGCGAGCGACAACAACGCGGGCGTGCACCCGCGCGTGTGGGACGCGCTGCGCTCGGCCGACCGCGGGCACGCGGTCGCCTACGGCGACGACGTGTACACGGAGACGGCCGTCCGACTCTTCCGCGAGCGCTTCGGCGGGCGCGCCGAGGTCTTCTTCGTCTTCGGCGGCACGGGCGCGAACGTCTCGGCGCTGGCCTCCGTCACGCGCCCCTTTCAAGCGGTCGTCTGCGCCGAGACGGCGCACATCAACGTGGACGAGTGCGGCGCGCCGGAGCGTTTTACGGGATGCAAGCTCGTAGACCTTCCGACGCCGGACGGCAAGCTCAGGCCCGAGCAGATCGAGCCTTTGCTCGCCGCACTGGGCGACCAGCACCACGTGCAGCCGCGCGTCATCTCCGTCTCGCAGGCGACCGAGCTGGGGACGGTCTACACGGCCGGGGAGCTGGCGCGGCTCGCGGAGTTCGCGCACGGGCGGGGGCTGCTTTTGCACGTGGACGGGGCGCGGCTGGCGAACGCGGCGGCGCACCTGGGTGTCTCTCTCAAAGAGTTGACGGCCGACGCGGGCGTGGACGTGCTGAGCTTCGGCGGGGCGAAGAACGGGATGATGTACGGCGAGGCCGTCGTCTTCTTCGACCAGGGCTTAGCCGAAGGTTTTAAGTTCGTGCGGAAGCAGTGCGCGCAGCTGCCTTCGAAGATGCGCTTCGTCGCCGCGCAGTTCACGGCGCTGCTCGGCGCAGACCTCTGGCGCGAGACGGCCGCGCACGCGAACCGGATGGCCGAGGCGCTCGCCGCCGAGCTGCGCACGATCCCGCGGGTGCACCTCACGCAGCCCGTCGAGTCGAACGCGGTCTTCGCCCTCCTCCCGCGCGAGTCCATCCCGCGCGTGCGGGAGCGCTTCTTCTTCTACGTCTGGAACGAGCAGACCTCCGAGGTGCGCCTCATGTGCTCCTTCGACACGACCGAAGAGGACGTGGCGGAGTTGGCGGCGGTTATCAGGGAGGCGGTGAAGGAGTAGTAGGCGATAGGCAGATGGCGGTAGGTAGTTGAAGAGGGTTTGTCTTAACCGCCTACTGCCATCTGCCTGCTGCCTACTCCCCTCAAGGCGTCGTCTCGGCGAGGTTCGACTTGTACCTGGTGTTGGTGGCGCGGTCGTTCAGTTCGACGTAGACCCAGCTCGGCGGGACGACCGTCTCTTCGAGCGCGAACCAGATCGAGTTGAGGTCGTCGGGCTTGGAGAGGGCGCAGAAGCCGTAGAGGCGTTTGCCCTGCTGGTCGTAGATGTCCACCCAGGTGCGCGAGGACTGCTTGTTCTGGCCGCAGGGGGGCAGGTTGGGCGCGGCGGCGAACATCACGGCCGGGTACTCGGCCGAGTTCATGACGCTGAATTTATAGCGCAGGTAGTTCTTGCCGCCGTCCTGAAAGCTCTCCACTTCGCTCAGGTAGAGGACGGGGTTAGGCAGGGCGCGCGGCGCCGAGGCCGTCGAAACCGCGAGACACGACAGAGCCAGACAGGCCAGGAACGCCCTGGCCACCCAAGAGCTGCGGAGCCTCATCGTCGTAAATCTCCTCCGGGGGCGTCGAGGCTGTTGGAGCGGCGCGCATTGAATCACTTTCCGCCCCGCCGCACAAGACTTTAATTTGAAATTTCAAATTGAAATTTCAAATCTTTTTAGTCCGGATACTCGTCCGAGCCCTGCACCCAGAGGAAGGACTGCACGTCGATCATGTCGCGCGGGCCTAAAGGGCGCTGGTCGCTCCGCACCAGCGCGGCCAGCTCCAGGAGGCTCGCGTAGGTCTCCCAGTTGGGGCGCGAGCGGTATTCGAAGTCGAAGCCGTAGCGGGCGGCCGCGGCGCGCGTGACCGTCGGCTTGAGGAAGATGTGCGTGTCGGGCTGCGCGAGGAAGCCCCAGACCGTCACCATCGGCCACGTCAGCACGCGCGTCTGGCGGCGCGGGAGCCCGGCGACCGTCTCGACCCAGGCGTTGAAGCGCCGCTCAAGTTGGCCCCCGCCGTGCAAAAGCTCATAGAGCCCCTCGGCGAAGGCGCGCGCGCCCGCCTCGGACTTGACGGCGTCGCGCAGCGCCATCTTCTCGAACGAGAAGATCATGCTGTGGCGCGTGCGCTGCTCGACGCGCACGGCGCGCGCCGCCGCCTCCGCGAACTCGCCCGCGCGCAGCAGCCGCCGGAACTCCGTGCGCCCCAGCGCCTCCTCCCAGCGCGCGTGCGCCTCCCACTTGTAGTCGCGCTCCCAGTCGAGGTAGGTCTCGTCCCCGAACCCGCCGGGGAAGTAACGCAAAAACTTCCGCCGGCACGCCTCCGCCCCTTCGCCCTTCCTGCCCATATGCCCGAACCCCCTTGTGATAAGTGATGAATGATGAGTGATGAATGATGAATGAAAGGCAAGCTGCTTCTCATTCATCATTCATCACTCATCATTCATCATTTCTTGTCTTTCGCCAACTGCCGCCGGACGGCCTCGCGCCAAGCGTCTCCCACCTCACCTCCCGAAGAAGCCCGGATCCATCAGGTACCAGTTGTAGAGCCCCGCCGCCAGCCCCACGCCGAAGACGAGCAGTGCGATGAGCTTGTCCCGCGTCGTCTCCGGGCGCCCGCCCTTCGCCGGGAAGAGCAGTATGAACAGCCCGCCCACCACCCCGACCGGCCCGAACGCGGCCAGCTTCAGCGAGTAGCTCCCCTCCGTGCGCAGTTGGTGCCAGTTGACGTAGATGAGCCCCGCGAAGATCGCGATGATCGCCAACGCCAGCAGCCGAGCTTTCAGGTGACGCATGAGTTTCGATGTGTCTGTCGGAGGCCGTCAGCAGACCGCGCCCGGACGCTCTAAGTGAAAGTCCAACCGGGAAACTCGCCCCGCAACGTCGCCATGTGGCCCGAGACGCTCGCGGGCGACGCCGGCCCGCGCGTGGTGACAGTCCCCGAGCTATCGACGCTGAATCCGTAGGTGACGCTGTCGAACCGCGTCACGCTCTGCCCGCTGACCCCGTTGAGGGAGAGGACGGCGTCCCAGTTGACCGTCCCGCCCGCGCGCGCCTTGCGTGAGGGGGCGTCGTGGAAAGTGCCCACGTGTGTCGCCTCCTCCGCGTCCGTCCAGTAGAAGGGCTTGGTGTCGTCGTTGGGTTTCGGGTCGGTGTAGCTGTCGGGCGTGGCGAGGAGCGGGCCGCCCTTGTTGGCGTTGGTGACGATGGTCTGCGTCCACCGGAATCCGTCGGGGTAGTCGGTCGAAGAGGTGAGCCCGCTCCCCGTCGCCGTGATATCGACCCCGGTCGTCGTGGCCGACATGGAGGTCGAGCCGATGCTCTGATCCTGATCGTCCGCGGACGCCGTCTCGCTCTTGTCACGCTGCGCCCCGGCGCGCAGCCCCTTGAACGGCGAGAAGCTGAGGAGGTCTATCTTCGGCCGCCGCGGCGGCCGGGGAGCCGCGGCGTGTAAGGTGATGCGGCCGAAGTCGTGACCCGGTCGGCCCCGGTCGGCGGCGGCCGATTCCCCTTCGGCGTCCCCCTTCGTCAAGGGCCGCAGGGGCGTGTCCGCCGCGCGGCTTTGCGCGAGGTGTTGCGGACTGAATGTCGGAGAGTCGGCGAACGCGGCCTGACGACCGGCCCTCGGCTTCTGCTCGAAAGTGTGCACGGCTCAACTCCTTCGGTTCAGTTTCCCGAAGCCTGACTCCTGCCCGTTCAAATGACTCGGCACATCATACGCGAAGTTGGATTTCGTGAGGAAGGATTTCCGCGCGGCGCTGCTCGCTTCATCCCTCCGCGGCGCCCCGTGTCTTTTGCGATTTTGGGATTCCGGTTTGCGGAAACGGACACCGGACGGGCATGTGCCGGGGCGTTTCCGGGCGAAAAGCCCTGAAAAGCTGGCGGCCGCGACGGCGCGCGGCAGTGGTACGGAGGTTGTTGAGGGGCGTCGCGAGTGGAAGTGTTTCTGTGGACGTCAAGCAATCCCCTATGATCGACGTACGGCAACCCGCTATGGATATAAAACGCACCCCTACGGACGCGCCGCGCGCCGCCGCGGAAGTGAAGCGCCCATCTTTCGACAAGCCGAGCTCGACCATGGACGTCAAGCGGCCCCGGCGGAAGAACCGGCGCCGCGTGAAGCTGGCCGCCTACGCCGTGCTGGGTGTGCTCGCCGTCGGG
>JAFAVK010000080.1 GCA_019242475.1 Acidobacteriota bacterium
TTCTTGAACTTTCATGGCCCGCTCCACGGCGGCCTCCGAGTAGTACGGCATGGGCGCGTCCTCCTGCCCATAAGCCTTTACTCGTTACCGCCCGAAAGCGGACATCTCATGTGCTACTGAGACCGGACATCTAATGTGCTACCTACATGCCATCAAGTCATCGTTGACATCGCGCGGGCGGTGAATTATCTTTCCCGGCGTTCGAACCGGTTGCCGTCCCTTTGGCGGTTTTCTGACGGGCCTCACGAGATAACTTTACAGTGTCCGTTTGACTTTCTTCGGTCACCCCTATGCGCGTGCGTCCGCGGCACTGTCAGTCCGGACGCCGATGAATTCAGCCGCCGCACGAACGCGTGCGAACGGTCAACTCCACAACCTGAACGAAGGAGATGAGCAGATGAGTCGAGAGGTTTCGCGTCGCACATTCCTGCGGCGGTCGCTGGCGGGGGCCGCGGCGGCGGTCGTCGGGTTCGACACGGTGCTCCGCGGCTGGGTGAGCGCGGCCGAACTGAGGCGGGGTCATTTCGCTTTGGCCGCAGGCTTCCCGTCCTTCGACGGCAGCCTGCTGACGGACGGCGCTTCGCTCGCCGCCGCCGCGGACGACTTCGGCCACTTGGTGCACCGCCGGCCCTCGGCCGTGCTCAAGCCGGGGTCGGTGAACGACGTGGTGGAGATGGTCAGGTTCGCGCGGCGTAACGGCATTAAGGTCGCCGCGCGCGGCCAGGGCCACAGCACGCAGGGGCAGGCGCAGGTCGAGGCGGGCGTGGTCGTGGACATGTCAACCCTCGGCGCCGTCCGCGAGGTCAACGCGGCGGACGCACTCGTCGAAGGCGGCGCGCGCTGGATCGACCTGCTCCAACAGACTGTCCCGCAGGGGCTCACTCCTCCGACGCTGGTGGACTTCATCGAGCTGAGCATCGGCGGGACGCTCTCGCTCGGCGGCATCGGCAGCCAGTCGTTCCGCTTCGGGCCGCAGGTGGACAACGTGCTGGAGTTGCAGGTCGTCACGGGCGCGGGGGAGCTTGTGACCTGCTCGCCGTCGCAGAACCGGCAACTCTTCGACGTGGCGCGCTCCGGACTCGGACAGGTCGGCCTCGTCGTCGGGGCGCGGGTGCGGCTCATCCCCGCGCCGCCGAACGCGCGGCTCTACGAGGCTTTCTACAACGACCTCCCGGCCTTCCTCTCCGACCTCGAAACGCTGATTGACGACGGGCGCTTCGACACCGTGCAGGGCTTCGCCGTCTCGGACGGCGCGGGCGGCTGGCTCTACCAGTTGGAGACGACGAAGTACTTCGCGCCCGGCGCCGAGCCGAACGACGCCGCGCTGCTGGCGGGACTCTCCTTCACGCCCGGCACGCAGGCGGCGCAGGACATGCCGTACTTCGACTACCTGAACCGCCTCGCGCCGCTCGTCGCGTTCCTCCGGCAGATCGGCGCCTGGGCCTTCCCGCACCCGTGGGTCAACCTGTTCGTGCCGGCCGCGAACGCGCCGACGTTCATCGGCGAAACTCTCGCCGACCTGCCCGCGGAAGACGTGGGGCAAGGCCCCATCCTCATCTACCCTTTCAACCGCGACAAGTTCACCGCGCCGCTCTTCCGCGTGCCCGACGAGCGCCACTTCTTCGTCTTCGCGCTGTTGCGTAACGCCGTGCCGCCGACGCCGGAGCGCGCCGCCGGGCTCGTCGCCGACAACCGCGCGCTGTTCGAACGCGCGACCGAACTCGGCGGCAAGAGATACCCCTTCGACTCGGTGCCGATGACGAGGCACGACTGGCAGAAGCACTACCAGCCCGCGTGGGGCCGGCTCGTCTCCGCCAAACACACCTACGACCCGGACGGGATTCTGACGCCGGGGCAGGGAATTTTCTGAGGCTGTTATACTGACTTGCACATCTGAATAAGGCCGGCTGTCGCCGGGAGCGCGGGCATCCCTGCCCGCCAAAGCGTGCGGAAGCACGCTTAGCAGAGAACCGCCACCACTCAACCTTGAGTGGTGGCGGTTCTTCGCATTCGCGCCTTCGCGCTCATGGCGGGCAGGGATGCCCGCGCTCCCGGCGCCGTGCCTTATTCAGATGTGCAAGTCAGTCTTAGAAGGTGCTCAAGTCCGCGGCGGCCGGGGAAGGGCCTCGGGAATCTCTATGAGCCCTGACATCAACGTTGAAGTGCAACACTGATTGAGACTAAACTTCCAAGGCCGGGAGGAGCCGCACGTCGGCAGCCGCCGGGGGAGACTCCACACCCGCCGAAGTCATCTCTACAGCCGCCGGAACAATCTCCACACCTGCCGGGGCCGTCTCTACGTCCGCCGGCGTACATTCTGCATAAATTTTATTAATCCTGCACGCGTTTGTATAAATCCTACAGTTGTCGGAGCCATCTCTACACTTGTCGGGATGAACTCTACAGGCGCCGGGGTCAGCTCTACACCTGTCGAAGTCGTCTCGACAGGTGGAAATCTCTCCCCTACAGGTGCCGGGGGGATTGCCGCAGGTGCCGGGGTTCTCCCGACAGGCGCCGGCGGGAGTTCGACGGCCGCTTGACGATCCCCACCGCCATCCGAGCGTCGCCTCTATGAGAGCCTCCCCAAAAGCTCCAAAACAAATGCAGACAGTATGAAGGCGCGAGAGAGGAAGCCTCCGGCGGCGCCCGTTGGTTACTCAGTCCCTGCTATTGACCGAACCGCTTGCGGTACTCGTCCGAGGTGATGAAGGCCCTGACCATCTCGGCGTTGATGTAATTGCCCTGGAACTCGTTGAGCTTGCCGAGCCAGAAGTTGTAGCCGTCGAAGGCCGTGTCGGGCGTGGCGTTCGGCGCGCGGCGCAGGTAGCCGAAGTACTGCATCAGCACGAACGCCTTGCTGAGCTGGCGGCGGCGGAACTCCGCGTTCTCCGCCACCGCGCGCAGCACCTGCGCACGCGTCTTCGCCCCGGACGCGAGGTCGGCCACCAGCCCGTCGCGCTCCGCCTTGGTCAACGCGCCGCCCGCCGAAGGGTTCAGCGGGTCGCCGGTGTTGGCGTTGAGCGCGTCCACGAACTGGTCGGGCGTCACGCTCTGCGGGTAGGTGGAGGTGAAGGTCGAGCGCGCGACGAAGGAGTCTACGAACGCCTGCTTGTTCGACGCCACCTTCTGCTCCCACCCCTCGGTGCCCACCACCACGTCCCGGCCGAGTTGCAGCGTGTCGAACGTGAAGTTCGGGAACGAGAGGCGCTCGCCCGTGTTGAAGGCGGCCTTGTAGAGCAGGTAGTCGAAGTAGCCGGTCTGCTGGAACTCGATGGAGAGGAAGAAGGCCGCGCTGACGTTGATGCGCTTGACCTCGCGGCACTGCGCGTCGGCGCCGCACTGCTCGATCTCACCTGTCCAGAAGGCGAGCCCCGAGGCGTCGGGGTCGCGGCCGAGGAAGTCGCGGTAGTGCTGGCGGACGAAGAACGCCGTGTCATCGACGGGGTTCGCCGTCGAAGGCGCCGTGTCGTTGTCGATGATGCGGACTGACGAGGTGGCCGGGGCGCCGAGGCCCGTCCCGCCGGTCGGCCCGCTCAAAGTCACCGTCAGCGTCTCGTCGCCCTCCACCAGAGCGTCGTCTGCGATGAAGACCTGGAAGGTCTTGCTCGTCTCGCCCGCCGCGAAGCGGAGCGTCCCCGAAGTGTAGGTGTAGTCGTTACGATCCCACGCCACCCCGGGCGGGGGCGTGCCGACCAGAAGGGCGGTGGAGTAGGTGACGCTCGTCGGGGACGACGAGTCACCCGACCGCGTCACGGTCACCGTCGCGATGCCCGCGCTCTCCTGCGCCCTGAACTCGTTCATCGCGAACTGCACGGTCGGCGGCCCCGTCGTGGTGTCGTTGTCCTTGATGACGCACACCCCGGAGCCGTCCGCGACCGACGCGTTGACGGGGCTCGTCAGCAGCAGCGCGAAGCTCTTATCCGGCTCGATGATGGTGTCGCCGAGGACGCTGACCGACACGGTCGTCGAGGCCGCGCTCGGGGAGAGCTGGAACGTGGTCGGGGTGAGCGCCAGGTAGTCTTCGCCGGCCGCGGCCGAGCCGTCCGAGGTGCGCGCCGTGAAGTTGATGAAGCGGTCGGTCAACCCCGTGCGCGTGACCGTGAAGGTGGCGAGCTTGGTGCCGGAGTCGCCCTCGGTGACGTTGATGTCGTCCACGGCGATGGTGGGCAGCGGGTCGTCGTTCAGGATGTTGAGCGACCCCACCGTCGGGGTGCCGAGCCGGCCCGTGCCCGTGACGGTGTTGAGGAAGAGGTTGGCGAACTCGTCGCGCTCGTTGACGGCGTCGTCGATGATCGTCACGGTCACGGTCTTGCTGGTCTCGCCGTCGGCGAAGTTGAGCGTGGTGTTGGCCGGGACGAAGTCGCTGCCCGACGTGGCCGTGTTGCCCGTGATGACGAAGTTGACGGAGGTGGCGCCGGCGCTGCCGCCGACGCGGTTGACGGTGATCGTCGCGGTGCCCGCGTTCTCACTAACGCTGTAGGCGCTCGCGTCGAACTGGAGGGCGCCGCCGCTGGCGACGACGAGGTCGAAGGTCTGGGTGGCCGCGGGCGAGACGCCGTTGCTCGCCGTGACGGTGACGTTACTAAAAGTCCCCGGCGTCGAAGTCGTACCCTGGAGGACGCCCGCCGAGGTCAGGAAGAAGCCCGGCGGCAGGCTGCCGGCGGTCAGCGTAAAGGTCGGGGCGGGGGAGCCGCTCGCCTGGAAGGTGTGGGTGTAGAACTGGCCGGCGATGGCCCGCGCGGGCGCCCCGCTGGTGAACTGGGGCGGCACGTCGTTATCCAAGATCGTCAGGGTGGCGGTGGGGATCGCGCCCGCGGACGAGCCCGGCGTGAGCGGCGTGACCGTGAGCGTCGCGGTCTCGTCCGGCTCGTCGAGCAGGTCGTCAACGATGGGGATGGAGACGGTCTTGTCCGCCGCGTCGCCGGCGGCCCAGTTGACGAAGAGGTCGCCGTTGAAGCGCGCGAGGTTGGTTCGGTACCCGTTCCCGGCCGGCACGGTGAAATCGCCGGCGGCCAGAACCTTCCCGTCGGGCTGCATGATAATCTGCTGAATCGTGGCGTTCGTGTTCGTGGGCTGAGTGACTGTGAAAGTCGGGTCGAGGGTGCCGTCCGCGTTCAGGCGAATCAGGTTGCCGGTGGCCTGGCCGTCGTAGGTCTTGAGGTAGCCCCCGGCGATGATCTTGCCGTCGGGCTGGACGGCCACGCCCGTGAATCCGTTGTCGCTCCCGAGGCCGGTGTGAAAACTGTTGTCCTGGCTGCCGTCGGAGTTCAGGCGGTAGACCCCGTTGGCAACGATGGTGCCGCCCGAGTCCCTTTTATAGCCGCCGAGAATGATCGTCCCGTCCGACTGCGGCGCGACGGCGTCGCCGCCGAATGACGATTGGAAGCCGCTGTCAGGCGTGCCGTCGGCGTTAAAGCGGACGAGTCCAGGGTACGGGCCGCAGGCCAGAATCTTCCCGTCCGTCTGTAGCGCGAGCGCGTAGACGTTGAACGACCCGAAGCCGTTGAAGCTGGAGTCCACGCTGCCGTCGGCGTTCAGGCGCGCGATGTGCTGGTGGGCGGTCTGGTTGACGGAGGTGAAGTACCCGCCGATGACGATCTTACCGTCCGGCTGCACGGCTATCGCCACGGCGAAGTCGTTCAAGCCCGCGCCGGTGTTAAAGGAGGAGTCGAGCGAGCCGTCGGCGTTCAGTCGCGCGATGCGAATCGCGCCGGGGATTCCCGTGAAGCTGCCGCTGACGATGACCTTGCCGTCCGGCTGCAAGGCCACGACCTCGACCGGGGCGTTGAAAGCCGGCGGCACAAAACTGCCGTCCGTCGTGCCGTCAGGGTTAAGGCGCCTCAGCGAGGACAGGAAGCCGCCGGTCAGAATCTTCCCGTCCGGCTGTAGCGCCACCTCCTGGTTGTAATAAAAATAGGCTACCGGCGACACGGAGCCGAACGACGAGTCAGCCGACCCCGGGCTGATGCGGTAGTCTGCCGGGCTGGTGGTGACGTCCGCCAGCGAGACCTTGGCCGTGAGCGCGCCGTCGGCGCCGCCGCTGCGGCTGAGTGTGACCTGCGCAGTCTTGGCGCCCTCTTCAACTTCGTAGTAGGCGTCGCCGAAGGAGACGGTTCCGGCCGCGACGGCCGCGGCGGCTACGACCACGACGGACAAAACGAGCGTCGCTGCGACGGCGGAGACCACCGCGCCGCGTGAAGAGGGGTAGGGCATGTGGTCAGTTCCTTTCGGAGCAGAAGGTCGGGCGAGTCTGCGAAGTTACCGATGCTTGGCCGGGGGCGGTCGTGTAGAGACTCGGGCCCTCGTCTGTAGCTGGTCTGTATAGGTTAAACGTGTAAAGGGAGTACGTCTGTGATAGGTGTCACCGGTCGCACTGAAGAGGGTGGATGTCGGCTAACCTGACGTGAGTACTCACAAGCTAGACAGCGCGGGGAATTATACGCGCGGGCGGCGTGAAGTGGAAGCCACCGACCGCGAAACTTAGTTCAAGAGCCGAAACTTGCCTGAGTCCGATGACAGACCATCTGTAACGGTAATCCGCGCCTGACAAGGGTCGTTATGTAATTTCACGGGCAGGGGCGCCGCGCGCGGCCCGTGAAACATCAGGGCAGGGGGTTGTGCTATAGGTTGTGTAACATTCAATGGGTGAAGATGACTTGCCAATCATAGACCCTGACGGTAGCGTTCCTTAGCGTTCGAGCGGCCGCCCGTTCGTTCCGAAATGGTGTGAGAGGTGCGACGTGCGGGAGACGGTAAACGACAAGGCGAAGAGAAGATCGGCTCTGGCGGTCACGTCTCTGGTCATCGCTTTATTCGCCGGCCTCTGTCTCGTCGCCTTAAAGATACTCGGAGATTTTAACCGCGACGACATCGAGCCGGTCGTCGCGGCATTCCTCGCCCTTTTGCTGACCCCAGTCGGCATCCTCATCGGGTTGGTCGCCCTCTACAAAAGAAGAAAGCAGATCGGATTGATCGGGTTGGCGGGACTGTCGTTAAATGTCCTGCTCCTGGCGATCAGCATTTATATGATTCTAGCGTCTTTCCTGCGAGAGTTCGCGAAGGCGCTGGGCAATGCCCGCTGAAGGTGATCGAATTCAAGAAAATCTTCGAGGCGAAGAATCGAGCGCTCCTGCTCGATGTCATAATCTTTTTCGTCAACCTGATTCTGATGACCGTCCTCGCGCGTCTCTTCGCGAGCGTGACCGAGGACGCGAAGACCAACGTCGAGTCGAAGTCGGAGATGATCGTCTTCTTTCTCGGGATATGCCTGCTGTCGCCCCTCGGCGCGATCCTGAAGCGCAGGGGCGCGCACGAGCGGAATCCCGAACTCAGCGCCGACGCCGTCGGCTGTCTCTGGCTCCCCTACTTCCTGTCGCAGCTCATGTTCTGGATATTCGCGGGCGTGATGTACGCGGAGGTGCTGGAACAGATTTCCGGCGACTCATCCGCCTCGACGAGACTTTTCCTGCCGCTCTTTATCGGGGTTCCGCTCGCGGCGGCCTTCAACACGCTGGTCTTCTTCTTCTACTTCCTGAAGCCGAAGCACGAGCCCGTCTTCAAATTCTTACAACGGCCGCAGGCCGAATCGCTCGGCGACACTCTTCTTTTCGTCAACCTCATCGGCTATCAGGTGCTCTGGCTGCACCTGATGTCTGAGTTGGTGAAGGATCACAAAGGGTTATTCGACCGCCTCTTCACGTTCGCCTTCACGGCCGTGTTCATCTACCTCCCGCCGAGACTTTTTTATCTCGTCGAGAACCGCGAGCGCCCTCGCGTGTGGTGGATGATGCTGCTCTCCAACTCGCCCATCATCCTTCGACTCTTTCTGTGGTGACCCGCGGACTGTAACGGCGGTGGTGACGTGGCTCCGGCTCGGCTTCTCGCCGCCGACACTACCGCGTGCGGGCGGTCGTGTGGCCGACTCAAGTCGTGGCGCGAGACTTGGGGCTGCTTGCTTTTAACTACTCCGGGCGCAGTGGATGAGAGAAGCGCTTTTGCTGCCCCACGCGATCCCAGTAGCGCACTTGTGATGTTATGTCTCTCACGTGAACGTTCAAGACTTCAGTGCCGAACGCCCGCCTCACCCGCGCCCCAAAGAACGTTACACGAGAGGCACGCCGATGGGGCGGCCTTGCGCAGCGCCACGTGAGGCCGGTGCTGGCGCGTCATAATCTCTGGATCGAGAATGGCCGGGTTAAGTCAACGCGGTAAACATCAGGATTGGACAAGGCACGCCACTCGGCAAAGCCGATAGAATCATCAAAATGCTTCAGAAGTAAAGCCATCAAATTGCCGTGCGTGACCAGCAGAGTACTTTGGGCAGAATGCCTTCGTATATCCGCGACCACAGCGACCGCCCTTTGCATAGCCTTGCGGCTGGATTCGCCGCCTTCAAAAGATAAATCTAAATCCGAAAAAGAAGCACGGAGACGTTCCTGCCAATCAGGGCGAGAGCCGGAACACAGCACCCGCTCCACTAACCTTGCGTCGAGTTCGACTACGAGATTGAGCCGCCGGGCCAAGGGCGCGATAGATTGCGTCGCCCGTCTGTAAGGACTGGAGATGATTCGCTCAATGTTTGCAGTTGCCAACGAGTCGGCCAAACTGTTCGACTGAGCAACACCTTCAGGCGTGAGCGGTGCGTCGGCCTCCTGGCCTTCAGCTTTGCAGTGTCGAACGACGTAAAGTGTTTTCAACGTTCGAAGTTTGGCACACAAACGGGTTTGACGGTAGTGTTTCAAAAATAGTTCTCGGCTGTAATCCTGTCCTCTCTAACGTCGCGCGCAGCGCCGCGCCCCAGTCCGGCCTTGAGAGGAGAGCCGCCGCGACGTACGCGAAGAGCACGAGCGTGAGCCACTTGAAGAAGCGCGCGATGCGGCGGTAGGCGTTCGGGTACCCCGGTCTGCAATAAGATGCGAATCGGTTTATACATAACCTCCTCCTGCGCCCTGGAAGCTCAGGGCACGTAACCCGACGCCGATTCGGTTTCAGAAACTGTCCCCCCGCTGTCAGGAGGCCCGCCACCCATTGGCGTCGAGCCCGCGAGGGCGTGCTCGATGCGGCGGTCGGGGACGAGCCACGTGACGGCGACCGTGACGTAGAGCGCGCAGGCGAGCCACGAACTCACGAAGGAGAGCGGGATCGCCGCCGCGTAAATCACAAGGGACGCCTTGCCTTTGAAGTCTTTGCCGAGCGCCTTCGCCAGGGCGGAATCCCTGCCGTGATACGAAATGAGGACGCGGGTCAGGATGACGTATGCGATCCCGGCCGACAGCAGCACCACGCCGTAAAAGGCGACGGGCCGGGCGGCGAAGTTGTTCTCGCCCATCCAGCCGGTGACGAAGGGAATCAGTGACAGCCAGAAGAGCAGATGCAGGTTCGCCCACAGGATGCGGCCGTTGACTTGACTGACGGCGTGCAGCAGGTGGTGGTGGTTACTCCAGTAGATGCCGATATAAACAAAACTGAGCACGTAGCTCAGGAACACTGGGAGCAGTGGGCGCAGGTCGGCCAGGCCGGCCCCGTGCGGCGCCTTCAATTCCAGCACCATGATGGTGATGATGATGGCGAGCACCGCATCACTGAACGCTTCCAGCCGCCCGCTACCCATTATGAACCCCCTGAGCTCCCGTTTCTGAATCACATGCGCGTAAGAGCGCACGCCCGGCACGGATCATATGCCGGGCGGCGCGGGTTGTCTCGCGATTGGTCATTTGGCTTCTGTTAGCAAGGCAGTCTTGCAGGTCTGGGCAGCCCGAACCGTTGGTCGTGCGAGGTGGTCGGCAGCCGGTTGCCTTGTCGGATGCATGCGATTCTATGAACTGATGCCAACTGCGTCAACAAAAGACGTAGCAAGTCTGTGGTGCAAAGACCCAGCCCGCTGAAAGTTGAATCAGTTGGTAGAAGGTATCGGTCGTGACAAGTGTCGAGCCTTAGACGCTCGGCCGAGGCGGTTCCGTCAGCGACGTGCGCCCGCGTCCGACCGACCGCCCGCCTTTAAACGTTTCGCGGACAACCGCGTACGCCGATACCTTCGGCCTTTCGACGTGCCGGCATGAAACGTGCTAAACATTGACCGGGGCGATTAATTTAACAGCAGGATGTGAGGTGAGAAGATGCAGACACGTTTGGACTACGGCAAGGCCGCGCCGGGCTCGGTGCAGGCGATGTACAGACTGGAGAAGTATGTGGAGGAGTCGGGGCTGGAGCGCCCGCTGCTCGAACTGGTCAAGACCCGCGTCTCGCAGATCAACGGCTGCGCCTTCTGCATAGACATGCACACGAAGGACGCGCGCGCCGCGGGCGAGACCGAGCAGCGGCTCTACGGCCTGAGCGCGTGGCGCGAGGCGCCCTTCTACACCGAGCGCGAGCGCGCCGCGCTGGCGTGGGCCGAGGTCGTCACGAACATATCGCAGACCCACGCGTCGGACGAGGAGTACGAGGCCGCCCGTGCGCAGTTCGGCGAGGCGGAGCTGGTCAAGCTGACGATGGCCGTCATCGCCATCAACGGCTGGAACCGCCTCTCCATAGCCTTCCGGCCGGAGGTCGGGACGTACCAGCCGCGCGGGAAGGCGGAGTAGCAGATGTCGCCCGAGTACAACTACTCGCCCCCGGCATGCTGGAGAACGCAATCGACTGGACATCGCGCCCCACGACGACAGCGCGTGGTCGGGGTAGCCGGCGGTCATCATGGGCGCCTCCACCGGCACGTATACGGTGATGACTGTCATTGCGTCCGAGGTGCTCGGCGTCGCTTTCGACCGCGTGAGGTTCGGACATCAACGGCGATGCCGCACGATTCGAGGCGTACGCCGACATCCTGGCGCGACATCATCTCGACGAGTTGACGACGGACGGCGCGACGATCCCGCCCGAGGTCACGAAGACGATGGCGCCGGCGGGCGCTTTCGCCGCGCACTTCGTGGAAGTGCGTGTCGATGCGGAACTCGGAACGATTCGAGTAAAACGAGTCGTCTCCGCAACCACAGCGAAGCGGTCGGGTCGGCGTTGGGTTCACGAAGGAGGCGGAAGTGTTCCCGTGGACGATCCCGGCTATAGTAAGTTGTAGCAATCTGCGTTGATGCCGGCACGGCGAGGGGGCTTGCCGGAATCATAACCGGGGCCGGCGACCAGGATTCGCCTCACACGCCGAAGCAAATTAAGAGGGGCCAGAACGGGAAATAACGGGAAGGTGAAGGGAAACGGGAAAAATAACGGGAAAACGAAATGCGGGCACTTTCAAGCGTGCCCGCAAATCGTTGTGACTATTAACTCCGCAGGTAGGACTCGAACCTACAACCCTTCGGTTAACAGCCGAATGCTCTGCCATTGAGCTACTGCGGATTGTAACGCCCGCGCGGGTTGGTGTATCCCGCGCGGGCGTGAAATTTTATAGCAGAGGGTTCGCGGGGGTGTCAAACGGGCGCGGCCGGTTGCAAAGGGTAGGCGGTTTGGGGGATTATCTGGGTTCGCAAATCGGTAGTACCAACCCGCGCCCGCCTTTCGTCGCGCAAGCCTTTCCCAAGGAGGAGATAATCTGCATGGAGCGTCGCACCACTTCGTGGCACAGCCCGTCCCTGGGGATGGAGATGCCGCTCGTGGCCTACGGGCACGCGGGCTACCCGCTCCTGATGTTCCCGACGGCCGCCGCAGACTTCCTGGAGTACGAGCGCTTCCACCTCATCGACTCCATCCGGCACCACATCGACGCGGGGCGCCTGCGCGCCTACTCCATCAACAGCGTCAACCGCTACAGCCTGATGAACGAGCAGGCGCCGCCGCCGTGGAAGGGCGAGCTGCTGGCGCGCTACGACCGCTACATCACCGACGAGGTGCTGCCGCTCATCCGCCACGAGGCGGGCGGGCAGGCGCCGCTGACGACGGGCGCGAGCTTGGGCGCCTACCTCGCCGCCAACGCCTACTTCAAACACCCGGACGTTTTGCGCGGCACCGTGGCGATGAGCGGCAGCTACGACGTGCGCTCCTGGTTCGACGGCTACCACGACGACAACGTCTACTTCAACAACCCCGTCGAGTACCTGCCGGGCCTCGACGACGGCTACTTCCTCCCGCGCCTGCAAGCGGCCGACGCCATCGTCATCCTGTCGGGGCAGGGCGCCTACGAGGCGCCCGAGCGCAGCCGCCAACTCTCCGGCATCCTCCACGCCAAAGGCATCCCGCACACGCTCGACGTCTGGGGCTACGACGTGAACCACGACTGGCCCTGGTGGCGGAAGATGCTGCCGTACTGGCTGGATAAGCTGCTGTGAGTTCAGCAAGTAGGCAGTAGGCAGATGGCAGTAGGCAGTTGAAGACGGGAAGACTTTAACGAGTCGTCCTTAAAGGACGGAGGCGGCGAGTGATTAATCTCGCCGCCTCCGTCTCTTTTAACCTCTGTCTTGTTCTAACTGCCTACTGCCATCTGCCTACTGCCTACTGATCGTCCCCGCCCTTCTTGCCCTTCTTCTTCGGGGGCTCGACCTCGCGGGGGCGCGTGGCGGGCGGCGGGGCGGGCGGCGGGGGCGCGTCGTCGTGCGTGTTGACGCGCGGGGCCGCGGGCTCCGCCTTCTTGGGCTCGGCGGGGCCGGCGGGCGTCGTCGCGGTCAGGCCCTCGCCGGGGGCGGGCGGGAGCGTGACCTGTTCGAGCTTGGTGTCAGTGCTCGTCGTGGGCGCCGACTTGTCGCCCTTCGCCGCGGCGGTGATGAAGGCGTTGCGCTCCTCCAGCTGCTCGCGCTGGCGCTGGAGGTGCAGCTCGCGGATGTCCTCGGGCATCTTCGGCGGCGCGTCGAACTTCTCCTTCGGCTTGTCCTTCAGGAAGTCCTTCATGAAGTCGATCCAGATGGGCAGGGCGCCGTGGCCGCCCGTCATGTCCGTCCCGAGGTTCTTCTTCATGCCCGGGTAGCCCATCCAGACGCCCGTCACGTAGGTCGGCGTGTAGCCGATGAACCAGACGTCCGTGTGGTCGTTGACCGTGCCGGTCTTGCCCGCGACCTGGACGCCGACCGAGGAGGCCGCGGGCGCGGTGCCGCCCGGCGCGGTGACGCCGCGCATCACGTCAACCATCGTGAGCGCGACGTACTCGCTCACCACCTTGAAGGTCGTCGGCTCCCACTCTTCCAAGGTGTTCCCGTCGCGGTCGAGCACCCGGCGGATGAGGTGCTTCTCGTGGCGCACGCCCTTGCCGGGGAAGGTCGTGTAGGCCGAGACCATCTCGATTAGAGGCACCTCGGTCGCGCCCAGGGCCGAAGGCAGGTAGGGCGCCATCGGGCGCGTGATGCCGAAGCGCCTGACCATCTGCGAGGCCGTCTGGATGCCCACGGTGTCGAGGGTGTGGACGGCCGGGATGTTGAGCGAGTGGGCGAGCGCGGTCTTCAAAGGCACGTCGCCGCAGGAGGTTGAGCCGTCGTAGTTGTGCGGCGTCCAGCCGTTGCGGGTGATGGACGCGCCCGAGATCACGGTGTCGGGCGTCATGCCCCACTCGATGGCCGCCGTGTAGATGAAGGGCTTGAAGCAGGAGCCGGTCTGCCGGTCGGCCTGCGTCGCGTTGTTGAACTTGTTGCGGTTGAAATCATACCCGCCGACCATCGTGATGATCTCGCCGTCGTGGGCGTTGATGGTCATGATGGAGCCCTCGACCGCGGGCGGCTGCGACAGCTCGACGGCGAGGCGGTGCGAGCCCTCGTCCACCGACTTGATCTTGAACTCGGCGAGGTAGCCGACCTTGAACTCGTCCTTCGGCTGGTGCCCCGTCGCGCGCCCCATGTCCTTCGCCGTCACGACCGCGTCGAAGGCGCCGAAGTGCGCGGTCGCCTCGTTGCGCGCCTTGTCCACCTTCGTGATGAGCCCCATCAGGTACTCGCCCTCTTTGTAGCGCTCCTCGTACCAGTCAGGGTGGTGATAGCTGGCGAGCTGCTGCGGCGTGACCTGCACGGAGCCGTCCGGGTTGAGTTGGCCGATGGTCTGGAACTGCCCGCGCCAACTGCCGTGGCTGCGGTCGTAGACGCGCAGCCCCTCGCGCAGCGCGTAGTACGCCTTCTTCTGCGCGGCGGCGTTGATGGTCGAGTAGACGGTCAGGCCGCCCTGCGCGACGCGCGTCGTGTACTTGTCCTCAAGCTCCTGCCGAATCTCCTCGACCGGGTAGGCGAAGACGGGCGAGGCCGACTGGAGCGAGGGCGCGTAGGCCGACTCGTGGAGCTTGATGGGGCGCGCCCGGGCGGCGTCGGCCTCCGACTGCGAGATGAAGCCGTTGTTCGCCATCAACTGGACGACGAGGTCGCGGCGCTCGGTGGCGGCCTTCATGTTGACGGTGGGCGAGAGCTGGCTCGGCGCCTTGGGGATGCCCGCGAGGAGCGCCGCCTCTTCGACCGAGAGGTCTTTGGCCTGCTTGCCGAAGTAGGTCTCGGCCGCGGCCTCGAAGCCGTAGGAGCCCGCGCCGAGGAAGATGTTGTTGACGTACATCTCCATGATCTGCTGCTTCGTGTAGTAGCGTTCGATCTGGAGCGCGACGACCCACTCGTTGACCTTGCGCGTGTAGGTCTGCTCGGGCGTGAGGAAGAGGCGCTTGGCGAGCTGCTGCGTGAGGGTCGAGCCGCCCTCGCGGCTCCCCGTAGTGACGTTCTTCCAGACGGCGCCGAGGATGCGGACGGGGTCGATGCCCTGGTGCTGGAAGAAGCGCGCGTCCTCGACGGCGAGGATGGCGTTCTGGACGTTGGGCGGAATCTCGTTGAACTTGAGCGGGATGCGCCGCTCCAGCGCGAAGGTGCCGATGACGGTCTCCTCGTCGTCGGCGTAGACGCGCGTCACCACGCTCGGGCGGTAGGTGGCGAGCGCCTTGACCTCCTCGGCCGCGCGCGAGTAGTTGAGGCTGTAGGCGAGCACGATGCCGGTCAGGCCCCCGGCCGAGAGCGCGAGCAGAAGCACCGCGGGGAACCAGAAGCGGCGCCAGAGCCGCCTGCGGGGCGGGGGCGCCGGCAGAGCGCGCCCCCTCGGGCCGTCGTTTCGCGTCGGTTGAGTTGACATGGGAATCCTCTCGAAGCCTTTCACTCGTTGACGGGGAGGCCAACGTCGCACCGCTGATTATAACTTAGGCCCCGCGCGCCGCGCGAGGCTGCCCCAGGTGAGTTTTTTACCCCTTCTTACGGACGGAGGGAATGTGGTTAGCCACAGAGGCGGAGAGGCGCAGCTTGAAGACAATATCTCTTCAAGCTGCGCCTCTCCGCCTCTCCGGTGAGACGCGGCTACTGCTGCCCGAAACGGCGGCGGTACTCGTCCGCGCTGATGAACGCCTTAACCATCTCGGCGCGCCGGTAGTCGCCGTTGAACTCTTCGAGCTTCGAGAGCCAGAACCGCCAGCCGGCGAAGTTGAGCCCCGCCTCCGGCGCGTCGTCCGGATTCCTTCGCAGGTAGCCGAAGTATTGCATCAGGACGAAGGCGCGGTTGAACTCGCGCTGCCTGAGCGTCTGGTGCTCCGCCACCTGCCTGAGCGCCGCGGCGCGCGGCGCGGCGTCGGACGGCGCGGCCCCGAGCGCGGCGACGAGCTGCGCCCGCTCTTCAGCCGAGAGCACGCCGCCCGCGTTCTGGTCGAGCCTGTCCACGAACTCGGCGGCCGTCAACGTCGCGGGGAAGGCCGACAGGAACCGCTGGCGCTGGACGAACTCAAGCATGTAAGCCTGCTTGTTCGCTTCGAGCCGCGCCTCCCAGTCGCCCACGCGGACGACGACGTCCCGCCCGATGCGCTGCGTGTCCTTGAGGAACTCGTCGAAGCGCACGACGGGCACCGTCCCCTCCACGTTCGGCGAGGTCGCGTCGCCGTACGCCGTCTTGTAGGTGCGCTCGACGAGGTAGCCGGTCTCCTGGAACTCGATGGAGAGGAAGAAGGCCGCGCTCGTGTCGATGCGCTTGACCTCGCGGCAGCCCGCGTCCGCCCCGCACGAGGTGATGCCGCCCACCCAGAAGGCGAGGCCGTCGGGGTCGGGCTCGCGGTTGAGGAAGTCGTGGTAGTGCTGCGTGACGAACTTCGTGGCGTCGTCGATGGGGTTGCCCGCGGACTCGTGCAAGTCGGCGATGGTGACGGTCGCCGCGGCGTTCGGCCCGAGGCCGGCGCCGCCCGCCGGGTTCGAGAGGCGCAAGGTGAGCGTCTCCGGCCCCTCGAAGTACGAGTCGTCGCCGACGAGCAGCTTGAACGTCTTCTCGGCCTCGCCCGCGGCGAAGCTCAGCGTGCCGAGCGCCTTCGTGAAGTCGCAGCGGTCGAGCGCCAGCCCCGTCGTCGAAGAGCAGGGCACCGCGACGGAGGGCGTGCGGCCGTCGTCGGTCGCGTAGTCAACGGCCGCCGCCGCGCCCGTGTTGCCGGTGCGCCCGACCGTGACCGTCAGCGTGCCGCCCTCGGCCACG
Source organism: Acidobacteriota bacterium (assembly GCA_019242475.1). GTDB lineage: Bacteria > Acidobacteriota > Blastocatellia > Pyrinomonadales > Pyrinomonadaceae > QHXN01. The sequence continues at coordinate 16,390 of JAFAVK010000080.1, forward strand.
CCGTAAGCGGCCTGGCTGAACTGGATGACGCCCCCGCTCGGGTTGAAGTCGCTGATGGTCAGGGTCGCCGTCGCGGGCGCGCCGAGCGTGGCGCTGCCCGTCACGTTGGAGAGCGAGAGGCCGATGGTCTCGTCCCCCGCGTCGCCGAAGTCGTTGCAGAGGGTGACGGCGAACGTCTTGCCGGCCGTCTCGCCGTCGGCCCACGAGAGCGTGCCCGACGCGCTGACGTAATCGACGCCCGCCGCGCAGGTCGCGCCGCCGTTGGCCGTGCCGCCGCCGGTCGAGAAGTTGACCGAGGCCGCGCCGGCGCTGCCCGACGCGCGCGTCACCGTGATGGTCGCCGACGTGCCGTTCTCGTTCACCTCGTAGTTCGAGGCGCTGAACTGGAGCGTGCCGCCGGCCGCGACGTTGATCGTGACCGTGTCGGTATCGCTCAGCGCGCCGCCCGAGCCGTTGTGCCCCTGGTCGTCCGTGACAATCTGGAGCGAGGCCGCGCCGCTGAAGCCCTGCGCCGGCTTGAACGAGAGTCCGGCCAGCGCCGCGTTGACGGCGGCGACGGTGCCGTTGAAGGAGACGGAGGCGTCGTCGGCGCCGTCGCCGGTGACGAAGCTCAGGCCGGAGGTCGAGCCGAGGGTGACGGCGCCGCCCGTCGCGTTGAGCGTGACTTTGATCGGATCAGTCCCGGCGTCGATGTCCGCGACCGAGATGGCGTTGGAGTTCGCCGCGGAGAAGACGACCGGCGCGTGCTGGACGGTCGCCTGCGGCCCCGGCACCGTGTTCACGGGCGCGTCGTTGACCGGCGTGACGGTGAGCTGGAAGGTGTCGCTCATCGGCGGGCCGCCCGACACTTTCACCGTCACCGTAATGTTGGCGGTGCCTGACTGATTCACCGCGGGGGTAAGCTGTAGCAACCTCACGGGGCCGTCGCCGGCAACGAAGAGCCCCGCGTTGGGCGCGACCGTCTGGTTGTCCGAGACGGCCGTGACGGAAGTGACGTTGGCCGTGCTGTCGCCGATGCTGAAGGGGAATAAGAGGGTGGTCTCTTCGGGCGTCGTCTTAGGGGTGATGTCTTCGAGCGAGGGGTGGAACTCGAAAGCGCCGATGTCGATGGTCTGGCCGGCGCCCGCGAATCGGCCGGCGCCGCGCTGGTCGGCCGTGAGGGTGTTGTTGTTAGCGTCCCTGGCGAGCGCGTTGCCGCCGGCGTCGAGCGCGGGGCTCCCCGCGAGCAGCGCGTGCGTCTGCGTCGGGCCGCCGTTGTCGGTCAGCGGGCCGAGCAGCGGGTCTTGTCCGTAGATGTTATGTGCGGTCGAGCCGTGGATGGTCGCGCCGGAGGTGTTCCGGATGAGGTTGTAGTCCAGGGAGTTGACCTCGGAGTGGATGTCCGTGCCCGAGCCGCCGGGCGGGACGGTGTTGTTAGCGACGAGCGTGTTGCCCAGGGTGGTGGAGCCGGGGGGGCCGCCGGCGGCGATGCCGCCCCCGTAACCGCCGGCCATGCCGCTGCCGGTGCGGTTGTTGACGATGGTGCAATTCGTGAAGGTCGCCTTCGCGCCGCCGACGGAGACGCCGCCGCCGTCGCCGCCCGGGTTACCGCTGCTGCCCTGCGTCGTCTGGTTGCCGCTGACGACGCAGCCGTTGAGCGTCAGCGTGCCGGCGTTGAGGATGCCGCCGCCGCTGGTCGCTATTCCGCGGGAGATGGTCAGTCGCCAGATGGTCACCGTCGCGCCCGCCGTGACGTTGAAGACGCGGTAGTCGCCCCCCGTGTCGTGCCTGACGGCGAGGGATTGCGCGTCCGGGCCGCCGACGATCTCGACGTTCGAAGAGAGGGCGGGCAGCGCCGCCGTCAGGTTGATCGCGCCCGAGACGGAGAGGTAGATCACGTCGTCGCCGGAGCCGGCCGCGCACTCGCCCGCGGCCGCGCCCGAGGCGGCGTCGGTGTTGGCCGACGTGATCGCCTCGCGCAGCGTACACAGGCCGTCGTTGCCGACGACGTCCGAGGTGCTGTTCACGGTGATCCGCGTCGGTGCCGGCGCGGCCGTTGACGAGAAGAGGGCAGTCGATGAGAGCGCGAGGCGCAGGGCCGCCGCAGGGATGACGACTCCGCGGAGCCGAACGAGGGTTCGCATTGGGGCTATCCTTGTATGAAGTTTGTTTTCGGCCTCTGGCGCACACGTGCGCGGCGTCGGTCGCCCACGGCGTCTTTCTCCGTTCTGACGGCGGCGGATGGTCGGCGGATACTTCAGCGGCGGGAGGGAGTGCCCGAGCCGAGGTTGCTTCAAAGGCGCACAAAGTCTAATGGCGCCTGCCGCGCCTGTCGAAAGAGTTCGAAGACACAAACAGGAGAATTGACGCGCGCCGCGGTGGCGCCCTTGCCGCCCCGGCGCGGTGGCATCTATAATCGCACCCGCGCATCTAAAAGGGTGTGCGAGTTGAGGGGGCGATAGGTCTCGACAGGGGCCTGGATCGTCGGACGGATGCATGCCGGGCGTTCTATGCGGCCCGTTAATAAGCGTAGAAAAAACAAATGCGAACTCTAACGAGTTGGCTCTCGCGGCCTAGGTTATCCTAGGAAGATAGCGAGCGTCCCGCCGCCAGTTGCTCAAGCGAAGCGGGCCGGGGCGTAACACAGTTGAGCTGGCCGGGCGCGCGTGCTCAGGCGCGCCGGGCGAGAAAAATCTGGGCTAGTCACACGCGGGGTCTTCGACGCTTCACTTACCCGCGGGCGGCGAACGCGCCGGAGCAAGACCGGCCGAGGAGAAGCGGCTAAGCATGTAGATTCCACCGGCGTCGGCTTCTGGACCCGAGTTCGATTCTCGGCGCCTCCATCGGAAGAAAGAGCGGCGGGGCTTCTCGTTAAGGGAAGCCCCGCCGCTCCGCTTTCTGCCTTCCGGCAAACCTCAAAGCCTGTGTAAGCTCAGAGGACTCCGGTGTCCTGCAAGCGTTCGCGGCCGGGCACGCTGGTCGGGGCACGGGCGGCAAGGAGCAGTACGAGCTGGCCGGCGTGATGCTGCGCTACTGGCAGTCGTTCCCCTTCGAGTTCGCACTGATGATGGGCGACAACCTGTACGGGACGGAGAAGGCCGAGGACTACAAGCGGAAGTTCGAGGACGCCTACCGGCCGCTGCTCGACAACAAGGTCAAGTTCTACGCCACGCTCGGCGGCAACCACGACGAGTCGAGCGAGCGCTTCTACGCGAACTTCAACATGAACGGCGAGGAGTACTACAACTTCAGGAAGGGGCCGGTCTCCTTCTACTCGCTCAACAGCAACTACATGGACAAGAAGCAGCTCGCGTGGCTGGAGGAGAAGCTGAAGGCCGACACGTCCGGCTGGAAGGTGGTCTTCTTCCACCACCCGCCGTACTCTTCGGGCGGCAAGCACGGGTCGTCTACGGGGCTGCGCGAGGTGGTCGAGCCGCTCTTCGTCAAATACGGCGTCAACGTCGTGCTGGCCGGGCACGAGCACTTCTACGAGCGCATCAAGCCGCAGAAGGGCGTCTACTACTTCATCTCGGGCGCGGGCGGGAAACTGCGCGAGGGCGACGTGAAGGAGAACTCGCCGCTGATGGAGAAGGCTTTCGACACCGACCTCTCCTTCATGCTCTGGGAGGTGACGGGCGACGAGGCGCACTTCCAGGTCGTCTCCCGCGCCGGCGAGACCGTGGACTCGGGCGTCATCACCAACCTCCGCAAGAAGGCCGCGGCCTCGAACTGAGACCTTCTGCAACCGAACGGCCGGCGGCCGGTTCGCCGCGCGTTGTGATAACATCGCGCCCACACCGGCCGCTCTGTTTTTCCGGCGCGGCCTCCGGAGGACTGACATGACCACGACACTTCAACGCTCGACCGCCAGCGAGCTTTTCGAGATGCCGGACGACGGCTTCCGTTACGAGCTGGTGAAAGGAGAGCTGCGAAAGATGTCACCCGCCGGAGGAGAACACGGCGCTGTAATCTGGAACCTGTCTTTGCTTCTCGGGCTGCACATAAAGGCCAACGGCCTGGGACAGGGCTTCGGCGCGGAGACGGGGTTTAAGATCGCCTCCGAGCCTGACACGGTGCGCGCCGCCGACATCTCCTTCGTCCGCCGCGAAAGGATTCCAGAGGCGGGAATCCCCAAGAACTTCTGGGCACTCGCGCCAGACCTCGCCGTCGAGGTGGTCAGTCCCGGAGATACCTATAATGAAGTTCATGAGAAGGTTATCGACTGGCTCGATGCCGACACCCGCGCCGTCTGGATCGTCAACCCGAGAAAGCGCCTCGTGTCGGTCTACCGCTCGGTGAAGGATGTAACTATCCTGTCCGAAGAGGACGAGCTTGACGGCGGCGACGTGGTGCCGGGTTTCCGTTGTAAGGTGTCGGAGATTTTCGTCTGAGTCGTTGTAACGCTTCCCAATAGTTTGGATCGCAACCTTCCCATCGGAATTTTCGACAGCGGCGTCGGGGGCCTGACGGTCTACCGGGCGCTGCACGAGCGCCTGCCGACGGAGCGCTACGTCTACCTGGGCGACACGGCGCGCGTGCCCTACGGGACGAAGTCGCTCTCGACCGTGGAGCGCTACGCCATCGAGAACGCGCGCTTCCTGGTCTCGCGCGGCATCAAGCTCCTCGTCGTCGCGTGCAACACGGCCTCGGCGCTGGCGGTGCCGGCGATCCGCGCCGCCGTCCCCGTCCCCGTCGTCGGCATGATCGGGGCGGGCGCGCGCGCCGCCGTGCAGGCGGCCGCGGGCTCGGCGCGGGTCGGCGTCGTCGCCACCGAGTCTACCGTCAAGAGCGGCGCCTACAGCAAGGCCATCAAGGCGCTCGCGCCCGGGACGGAAGTCTACGAGCGCGCCTGCCCGCTCTTCGTCGCGCTGGCCGAGGAGGGTTGGGCCGAGACGGAGGTGGCGCGCGTGGTCGCCGAAGAGTACCTGGGCGAGCTGCGCGGCCTAAATGTCGCGGCACTCGTCATGGGCTGCACGCACTACCCGATCCTGCGGCGCGTGATTCAGGAGGCGGTCGGCGCGGGCGTACGCCTCATCGATTCGGGCGAGGCGGCGGCCGCGGCCGTCGAGGCTTTGATCGACAGGGAAGGACTGCGGCGCACGGCGACGCAGGAGCTGAGGGACTTGCGCGAGGCCGGCGCGCACGCGCGCCACCTGTGCGACGACCTCGACCACTTCTACGTGACGGACGCGGCCGAGCGCTTCGCGCACGTCGCCGAGCGCTTCCTCGGCGCGGCGCCGCGCCGGCTCGAAGCCGTCGAGGTCTGGGGGCAAGATGAGCTTCAACCCCGCTAGCAAAACTTACGCGCGCACCGACGGCCGCGCGGCCGACCAGTTGCGCGAGCTGCGCATCACGCCCGGCTTCATGCCCTACGCCGAGGGCTCCGCGCTCATCGAGATGGGGCAGACGCGCGTCATCTGCACGGCCACGCTCGACGAGCGCGTCCCGCCCTTCCGGCGCAACTCCGGGCAGGGCTGGCTGACGGCCGAGTACTCGATGCTCCCGCGCGCCACGCCGCAGCGCACGCAGCGCGAGACGGGCCGCGGCGGCCCCTCGGGGCGCACGCACGAGATACAGCGGCTCATCGGCCGCTCCTTGCGCGCCGTGGCGAACCTCTCGAAGCTCGGCGAGCGCACGATCACGATTGACTGCGACGTTTTGCAGGCCGACGGCGGGACGCGGACGGCGGCCATCACGGGCGCGTACGTCGCGCTGGTGCTTGCCTGCCGCCGCCTCGTCAGGGAGAATAGGCTCTCGGTTCTCCCCATCACGGGCGAGGTGGCGGCCGTCAGCGTCGGGGTCGTCGCGGGCACGCCGCTTCTCGACCTCAAGTACGACGAGGACTCGCGCGCCGAAGTTGACATGAACGTCGTCTGCACGGGCGACGGCCGCTTCGTCGAGTTGCAGGGCACGGCCGAGGGCGAGCCCTTCAGCCAGGAGCAGATGGAGGCGCTGCTCGCGCTCGCGCGCGGCGGACTCCAGACGCTCTTTGCCGCCCAGCGCGCCGCCGTCGAGCAGTCCGGGCTTTAATTTCTCCCGACCCGACCCTTCTCAAGGAGTTTAAGAAAGTGTCTGTCAGAACTTCGCAACCCCTCTTCAGACTCCCGCGCTTAATCTTCGTCGCCGCGCTGCTCTGTACGGTTCAACTCGGGGCGCGGGCGCAGGGCATCGGCGCGCACCGCGGCGACAACACGGGCGGCGTGGCCGGCGGCACGCGCTCGATCCAGGGGCACGTCATCAGCCCCACGGGGCGCCTGCCCGAGTCGCGCATCCGCGTCACCGTCAGCAGCTCGAACGGCGGGACGCAGACGGTCGCCGCGGGCGAGGACGGCGTCTTCCTCATCAACAACCTGGAGACCGGCCCCTACGACCTGACCATCGACGCCGGCAAGGAGTTCGAGCCGGCGCACGAGTCGGTCTACATCGGCGGCGCGCAGCAGACGGTCAACGTCCCCATCTACCTGCGGCTCCGGCCCGAGTCGAACCCCGCGCTCGCGGGCGTGCCGAAGCCGGCCGTCGAACTCTACGTCAAGGCGGAGGAGGCCGCGCGCAAGAACGACAACGACAAGGCCGCGTCGCTGCTCGCCGAGGCCATCGCGCAGCACCCGCAGTTCGGGCTGGCGCACAACGAGCTGGGGCTCGTCTACATGCGCGAGGGCAAGCTCGACAAGGCGCTCGAAGAGTACAAGGCCGCCGCGCAGACGCTGCCCGACGACCCGTTCGTGCAGCTCGACTACGGCACGGCGCTCACGCAGAAGAAGGATTTCCCCGAAGCCGAGAAGCACCTGCGCGCCTCGCTCAAGCGGCTCGACAAGATGGCCGCCGCGCACCTCTACCTCGGCATCACGCTCATCGGGCTGAGGAACTTCGAAGAGGCGGAGCGCGAGCTGCAACAGGCGGCCAAGCTCGGCGGCGACCAGATGGGGCAGGCGCACCGCTACCTCGGCGGCCTCTACTGGGGCAAGAAGGAGTACAAGCGCGCGGCCGACGAGCTGGAGACATACCTCAAGCTCTCGCCCAAGGCGCCCGACGCCGACCAGACGCGCGAGACAATCAAGAAGCTGAGGGGCATGTCCTGAGCGCCGGGCAACACCGGCGCGCGCCCGCGACATCTGAGCGAGTTGGAAACCCTCGACAGCACGCCCGCGAGAAGGAGTAGGACGAAAGTATGCGACGCACCACGAAGCTCTACACTTGCGCGCTCGCGCTCCTGGCCCTCGGCGCGCTGACGGCGTCGGCGCAGGAGCAGCCCTACACGAGCGAGACCGACGAGTACTCCGTCGAACTCCCCTCCGAAGTCTGGAAGGCCGTCCCGCGCCCCGACAGCGAGCACGAGCACACGGAGTTCGTCAACGGCGTGCGCGCGGACGGCTACCTGCGCGTGCGGCGCGAGGTGGTCGAGGGGAACTCAGACCTCAAGGAGTACGCGCGCGCCGAGGCCGACACGAAGCTGCGCTTCCAGCCGGGCTTCGTCGCCGGCAAGGACGAGCGCTTCACGGGGCGCCTGAGCGGCGTCGTCCTCAACTACGAGTACACGCAGGCCGGCAGGCCGATGGCCGGCCGCGTCTACTACCTCCAGGCCGACGGCCGCACGCTCTACGTCCTCCACTTCACGGGCCTGCGCGACAAGCTCCAGCGCATCCAGAACCAGACCGACGCCATCGCCCGCAGCTTCCGGGTGAAGCAGTAGGCAGCTACTGACTACTGTCTACTGCCTTCCCATGAAACTTGCCCCCGGCCTCGCCATCCAGAAGTCGCCCATCGACGGGAGGGGCTGCTTCGCCACACAGCTCTTCCCGAAGGGGAAGAAGATCGCCGAGTACGCGGGCGAACTCATCTCGGAGCGCGAGGTCGCGCTCCGCGTCAAGACCCGCCGCAAGCACCGCATCTGCGCCATCGAACGTGGGCGCCACCTCGACGGCGCGCGCGGCGGCAACGGCACGCACTACATCAACCACTCCTGCCGTCCCAACTCCTACATGCGCATCACGCACGGCCACCTCTTGTTCATGGCGCTGCGCGACATCCAGCCCGGCGAAGAGATCACCTGCGACTACATCTCCACCCACCACCCCGACGACTACCGCTGCCGCTGCAAGGCCGAAGGCTGCCGCGGGACAATCAACCGCGTCTGACCCGGATTACAAATCGTTTAACTCCGACGCGAAACGGGCCGGGGTCGCGCGATTTCGGTAAAATTTGCCACAAATACGACTGACATCGCTCCTGTGTCAACTGACATAGGAGCGATGTCAGTTGACACAGGAGCGATGTCAGTTGACACAGGAGCGATGTCGATTGACATCAGGGCCGTGTCAATCGACATCGCCTCTATGTCAATCGACATTACGACGATGTCGATTGACATAACTCCTATGTCGATTGACATCGGGGCAATGCTAATAGACATCACGGCAATGCTCATTGACATTGCGACGATGTCGGTTGACATAGCTCCTATGTCAACCGACATCGTCACAATGTCAGACGGGATTACGGCCGTCTCGATTGCGTTTGCGACGGTTTCACACGGGACTGCGCGGGCGGGAACGCTTTACAGACGCGGGAGCGTGAAGCCGACACGGGAGCCGAGCCCCGGTTCGGATTTGAGGAAGACCTGGCCGCCGTGCTGCTCGACGACCTGGCGAACGAAGGAGAGGCCGAGGCCCGTCGATTCCTCCTCCTTGATTCTCCCGTCGCGTGCGACGCGGTAGAACTTCTCCCAGACCTTGTCCTGGTCTTCGGGCGGGATGCCGTAGCCGCGGTCTTCCACGGTGAGGCGCACGGCGTCGGCTTCGAGCGCGGTCGAGAGCGTGACCGAGGTGCGCTCGGGGCTGTACTTGATGGCGTTATCGACGAGGTTGGCGACGGCCTGCGTGATGAGCCCGCGGTCGGCGGCGACCGGCGGCAGACGCTGCCCCTCACGCTCGACCAGACGGATGCGCTTGCGCTTGGCGACCGGCTGGAAGCTCGTGATGGCCTCGCGCACCACGTCGTCCAAAGTGAGCGGCGCGATCAAGACCTCCTGCCTGTCCTTCTGTTCGAGCTTCGCCACCGAGAGGAAGGTCGAGAGCATCCGCGCGACGCGCTGCGACTCGGTGTGAATGATCGAGAGGAACTCGCGCGCGTCCTCGGGCAGTTTGTCGTCGGCCATCAAAAGCTCCGCGAAGCCGTTGATGGAAGTGACGGGCGTCCGCAGCTCGTGCGACATCAGCGAGAGCATGTCGCTCTTGAGCTTGTCCAGCTCCTTCATGCGCGTCACGTCGCGCACGGTGACGGCGAGGCAGAGCGGGAGCGCCGCGCGCGCCTCGCCCTCGCCCTCGCGCTCGTCGGCCGCGTCGCTCGTCACCAGCGCGATGCGCAGGAGTAGCGTCTCGTCACGGTCGAGGAAGGTCAGCTCGCGCTCGTACTGCTGTCCCGTTTGCAGCACGCGGCGGACGGCGATCTGCGGCTCGTCGAAGACGCCCGTGCGGAAACGTTCGAGCAGCGCGAAGAGGTCGAGCTTGCGCCACGCGGCGTCGCCGAGCCGCGCGGCCGCGCGCATCGCCGGGTTGACGAAGGCGAGCGTGCCGTCGAGGTACGCGACCGCGTGCGCGTCCGACCCCTCGGAGAGCACGAGCCCCGCGAACCCCTGCTCGGTCAAAAGCCCGCTCACCACGCCGAAGGCTTCGAGCCTTTGGCGCGCGGCGCGCGAGGAGAAGAACGTCGCGCGCGGACGCGGCACGTCCAACGCGCGCGCGTCGTCGCGTTGCAGGTTGCGCGCGAACTGCGCGCTCACATTCTCGAGCAGCGGCCTGTCCTCTTCGTCGAACCGCCCGCGCAGACGCAGCAAAAGCGCGCCGACCGCCTGCCCGTCGTGACAGAGCGGCACCGCGACGGTCGAAGCCCCTTCGCCCCCGGGAGCTTCCGCCTTGACCTCAAGCTCGCGCGAGCGCATCACGCGCTCGCACGTCCGCACGCCCTCGCGCCAGGCGGAGTTGCTGCCGTCGTCGCGCGTGCCCGCCCGCGTCTGCGCGCGCAGACGCGCTGCCTGCACCGGCGCGCCCCACTCGTCGAGCCGGAAGATGACCGCCTCTTCGAGCGGCAGCACCGTGTTCAAAAGCTTCAGCCCGCTCAACAGACGCCCGTCCGCGCCCCTCCCCTCGAGCGCCGAGCGGCGCACGGCCAGGCGTTCGACGTTCTCCGTCAGCAGCGAGTCGATCTTCCAGAGCCTGCGCGCCTGCGCCGTCAACAGAGACCCGAAGGCCGCGAACATCATCGGCGCGAACACGATGTCGAGGTGCAGGAAGCGCGAGACGACGAGGCTCGCCGCGCACAAGACCACGAGCGCGCCCGCCACCAACACCAGCGCGCGCCGTGCGCCCAGACGCTCGGCCGCGAACCCGCCGCCCAGCCCCGCCGCACCCACGAGCAGCAGCACCACCCACGCCTGCGGCGGTACGCTCGGCGTCGTACGGTCGTCGAACATGAAGAGCGCCGCCGGCGACGCCAGCAGGCCCACGCCCCACGCCCCCGCCACCAGCGCCGACACGCCGAGCGACAGCGCCGCCGAGAGCATTGATGATTTGAAGGAGAAAGAGACCGGACTTTTCAAGGCTTTATCAGGAGGGCACGTCCGAGGCAGGAATTCCGACGGGGCGTCGGGAGCAAAACGCCCGAATTCAACTTACCACGCCGGCCGCAGGGTTCACAAGAGATGATTTTTCGACGGCGGCGGCTTGCGATTTCAGGCTTGCGAGAGGCGCGCGAGTGCTTCGAGCAGTTCGTCCTCTTCGGACGCGGCGACGGTGCGGAGGTCGAGGACGAGCCGGTCGTCGAGTATGCGTGCGACGACGGGCGGCGCCTGTTGACGAAGGCGCTCGTCCAGCGTGTCGGCCGAGAGCGCGCCGTGCGTGAGGGCGATGAGCGCGGTCGGCGGGTGCGTGGTCGGGGCCGAGCCGCCGCCGACGGCCGACTCGCCGTCGATGACCTCGAAGTCGAGAGTGCTCTGGTCTAAGCGCGAGCGCAGGCGTTCGGCGAAGACGCGGGCGCGCGCTTCGATGTCGGCGCGCGTCGCGGCGAGCATCGCCAGGGCCGGCACCTCGCGCGCGGCGTCGCCGCGGCGGTAGGCTTCGAGCGTCGCCTCGAGCGCGGCCAGCGCCAGCTTGTCCGCGCGCAGCGCACGGTAGAGCGGATGGCGGCGGAGACGTTCGACGACTTCGCGGCGCCCGGCGACGAGTCCGGCCTGCGCCGAGCCGAGCAGCTTGTCGCCGCTGAAGGTGACCACGTCCGCGCCCCGCGCGATGGACTCTTTGATGACCGGCTCGCCCGAGAGTCCGTGCGGCGCGAGGTCGATGAGCGCGCCGGAGCCCGCGTCCTCGTAGAGCAGCAGCCCGTGCTCGTGCGCGAGCCGCGCCAGCTCTTCCAAAGCGGGTGAAGAGGTGAAGCCGACGATGCGGTAGTTCGAAGGGTGCACGCGCATCAGCAGTCGCGTGCGTTCGTTGACCGCGCGCTCGTAGTCGGAGAGGCGCGTGCGGTTCGTCGTGCCGACCTCGACCAACGCCGTGCCCGACTGCGCCATCACGTCCGGCACGCGGAAGTCGCCGCCGATCTCGACCAGCTCGCCGCGCGAGACGATTGTCTCGCCCTCGCGCGCGTGCGCCGTCAGCACGAGCAGCGCGGCGGCGGCGCAGTTGTTGACGACGAGTGCCTCTTCGGCGCCCGTCAACTCCGCGAGCAGCGCCTCGGCGCGCGCGCCGCGGCGTCCGCGCGCGCCCGTCTCCGCGTCGTATTCGAGCGTGCAATAGCCGGCCGCCTCCCGCGCGACGGCGCGGCGCGCGGCGTCGGAGAGCGGCGCGCGGCCGAGGTTCGTGTGCAGCACGACGCCGGTCGCGTTGACGACGCGGCGCAGTCCGCGCGCGCTCTCTCGCTCTGCCGAGAGCTTGAGCCTGCGCGCGGCCTCCCTGAGCAGCGCCGCGCGCGCGCCGTCGCCGTCCGTCGAACCTGCTTCGGAACCCGTGCGAAGTTCTTCGCGCAGCTCGTCCGTCACGGCGCGCGCGAGCACGGTCAGGCGCTCGGCGCCGAGCGCGTCGCGCAACGCCGCGGCCTCCGTCGTGTGCAGGAGCGCGTCGATTGAGGGGAGCGCGCGCAGTCTCTCTGTCAGGGTCGAGTCGGGCATGTCGGCCGAGCCGGTAGTCAGGGACGAGACGTTAGTGGTAAGTTTAATCAGCGCCGCCGTATTCTACGCCGCGCGCCGCCCCGTTGAGAAACCGAAAACCGTGAACTCACAAAGCATGTCGAGGACGACGCACGCGCCGACGCTGTTCGGCGCGGCCGAGGAGGGAGACGCCGCCGCGGTGGCGCGGCTCCTGGCCTCGGGCCTGGCCGCCGACGAGCGCCGCGGGCACGGCGGCGAGACGCCGCTCATGCGCGCCGCGGCCCGCGGCCACGAGACGGTCGTGCGCCTCCTGCTCGACGCGGGCGCGGACGCGTGCGCACGCCGCGCCGACGGCTTCACGCCCCTCATCCTCGCCGTCTTCTTCGGGCACGAACCGGTCGTGCGCCTGCTCGTCGAGCGGGGCGCGGACGCCTCGGCGCGCACCGGCCTCGGGACGACGGCCGTGCGCTGGGCAGAGGCCCGCGGCTTCGCCTCGATGGCCGAGGTGCTGCGCGAGGCGGAAGCGTCGAGGCCGCCCGCCGTTATTCAGAAAGCGGTTGAGAAGGCCGGGAACGTTCGTGCGAAGGCCGTTGCGGCGAGGTCGTCCGACGAGGTCGAAATCTTTTCCAGACGCATCGGGCGCGGGGAGGCGGGCAGGGAAGAGGCGGAAGCGGGGTCTCCGTCTCCCGTGCGAGACGCGGAGGAGGAGGTCTCTTCGTCGCACGTGACGGCGGCGGGCGTCTCCGTCAAGCGCGACGGACAACTCCCGACACATCCTTCGGCCTCGACCTTCAGCCTCGGAGATTTTCTGCGCTCCTGGCAGGGGTCTCTGGGCGCGCTGCTTCTGTTGGTCGCCTTCGGCGTCGCCGTCTTCGCGCTCGTGCAGAGGGGCAACGCGCCGCGCGTCCCGGCCCGGCCCGCGCCGACGCCCGCGCCCACCGCACCGCAGGCGGCCGCGCAGCAGATGCCCGCGCCAACGCTCCCGACGCCGGAGCCGTCGCCCGCCTTCCCCACGCCAGACCCGCAGGGGATGGTGCCGGTGCCCGGCCAGACCTACGCCGTGCCGAACGGGGTCGGCCAGCCCTACTACGTCCCGCCCGGCCCGGCCGCCCCCGTCGCGTCCGACGTGCCGAGGGAGTTGACCGTCGTCTCCGAGAGCGGCGCCACTTCCGCCCAGGACACGGGACAGTCCGGGCGCAGAGCCGGAACGAACGACTCTTCGTCGCCGGCACGCAACGACAACGCCTCCGACGCCAACGCCAACTCCGCGCGTCCCGCGCGCACGCCCGAACCCGAACAGACGCGCCCCGTGCCCCCCGCTGCACCCGTCAACCAAGCGCCGCCCCCACCCGCCCCGCAGCCCAGCCCCCGCGCCAAAGTCATCCAGTGGCCGCCGCAGTAAAGTTGTTGACACCCTCGCGGCCTAAAACATATTCTCGAAAGTGGGGCCGCGCGGGCGGCTTCGTGAGGAGTAAAGAGAGTGCCGATCCGAGAGAACACGTTCGCTCGCCGCGCGAGGGAGCGGGAGCGGGAGCGCGAGGAGGGTAACTCGAAGAGAGTCGTCTTCCGCGACCAGCAGCCGACCGTCGATGAGCAGTTGGCGCGGCTCGAAGAGGATATCCGCGGCCTCAAGGTCGAGTTCGACACCTACTTCAACGGCGCCGCCAAGCGCCCGCCCTACGACACGAAGGGGCGCGTCGAGACGCTCATCAAGCGCCTCGCCGACGAGCGCACGCTCACCTTCGCGCAGCGCTACCACTACAACTCTCTGGCCGCGCGCTATTCGTCATTCATGCAGCTCTGGCGCCGCACGATGCAGGAGCGCGAGGAGGGGCGCGGCCCCGCGCGCCGCCCCGCGCCGGCGCCCCGGCCGGAGCCCGAGTCCACCCCCGCCACCTTCGTCTGCGCCGACCCGCGCGGCGACGTGCGCACCGTGCGGGGACTCTTCGACGCGCTCGTCGAGGCCCGCCGCCGCTGCGGCGAATCGACCGAAGACCTCTCCTTTGCGCGCTTCCACCGCATGGTCACGGAGAAGTCCGAGGCTTTGAAGGAGCGCGCCGGCTGCGAGCGCGTCCACTTCTCCGTCGCCGTCAAAGACGGCCGCGTCCAGTTCAAGGCGAAGGCTGAGAAAGAGTAGTCGGTTAAGCGAAAGACAGAGAAGCAAAAGACGTAAAAGCAGAAGGCAGTCAAGACCTTGACGGTTTTGACTGCCTTCTGCCTACTGCGTGCAGCCTACTGCTTTCTTGAGTGCCTTGCTTCTGCGTTGCGCTTGCCGGCTCGTTGCTAAGTCCGGAAGCGGTCAGTGGCCTTCAACGAAAGCTGAAGTGTTCAGTTGGGGAGAGTCACATCTTGATCACTTTCTCGGCCTGCGGCCCCTTGGGGCCTTGCGTGACCTCGAACTCGACCTCCTGCCCCTCTTCGAGGGTCTTGAAGCCGTCGCCCTGGATGGCGCTGTAGTGAACGAAGATGTCGGAAGAGCCGGGCTGCTCGATGAAGCCGTAGCCCTTCGCGTTGTTGAACCACTTGACCTTACCGGTAATTCTAGGCATAGCTGACGAATCCTCCTAACGATTCGGTGAAAA
>JAFAVK010000007.1 GCA_019242475.1 Acidobacteriota bacterium
GAAAACTCCAAGCGACTTTTCAAGACCACGGGGCGGTGGTAATGGCTGCGTCAGGAGGGGGGCCTGAAGCGCCCCATCGCCCCGTGTTGCTCTTTGAAGCGGTGGAACTGCTCGACCCCGCGCGCGGGGGGCTGTTCGTGGACGCTACGCTCGGTCTTGGCGGGCACAGCGAAGCGATCCTCGAAGCCTCGCCCGACACGCGCGTGCTCGGGATTGACCGCGACCGCGAGGCAATTCGACTCGCCTCCGAGCGTCTGGCGCGTTTCGGTACGCGCTTCCGCGCCGCACACTCCAATTTCCGCGACATCAAGCGGGTGCTGGCTGAGGCGGGCGAGACGGAGGCGAGCGGCGTCCTCGCAGACCTCGGCGTCTCCTCGCTCCAGTTCGACACGCCGGAGCGGGGTTTCAGCTTTCGCCACGACGCGCCGCTCGACATGCGTATGGACGCCTCGGGCGGCGAGGAGACGGCCGCCGAACTCCTCGAACGCCTGCCGGAAGAGGAGATCGCGCGCGTCATCTACGAGTACGGCGAGGAGCGAAAATCCAGGCGCATCGCCCGCTGGATCGTCGAGCGGCGCGAGCGCGGCGAGTCCGTTCGGACGACGGGCGAGCTGGCGGCGCTGGTCGCGCGGGCGGTCGGGTACAAGCGCGGCGACCGTGTTCACCCGGCGACGCGGACGTTCCAGGCGCTGCGCATCGCAGTCAACGGCGAGCTGGATGGCTTGGACGAGTTCGTCGAGACGGCGGTCGATCTTTTACAGGCGCGGGGGCGGCTGGCCGTCATCAGCTTCCACTCTTTGGAAGACCGCGTCGTGAAGCGCGCGCTCCGGAGGCTCTCGGGGCACTGCGAGTGCGGACGGCGCGTGCCGGTCTGCGCGTGCGGCGCGCGGCGCGCGGTCGAAGTCCTGACGCGGCGTCCGGTCGTCCCGTCCGAGCAAGAGTTGGAAGAGAACCCCCGCGCGCGGAGTGCCAAGCTGCGTGCCTGCTCAAAGCTGTAGAGGGCGCCGGGGAAGAGCCGCCGAAGGCCGCGAGACCTCACGCCCTGCCCGACGATTCACGAAGCAACTGACCCGAGCCAGAGGCCCGATAACCGATGAGAAGATTGCCCCAGCAGTACCCCAACCCCCACGTGCGTCGCCAGCGAGACCCGCGCGCCGCGAGGCGCCAGGCCGCCCTGCTCGTGGGCTGTTTGTTTCTGGCGTGCGGCTTCATCTACGCCGTGCGCCAGCAGATTCTGGCCGTCGATTACGGATATAAGACCGAGGCACTCCGGCGCGAGCGCGAGGGGCTGTTGGACGAGCAGCGGAAGTTGAAGCTGGCGCTTGAAGAGAGTTCGTCGCCCGCCAAGCTCGAAGAGGCAGGGCGCGAGCTGGGGATGCAGCCGGCGCGCGCCGCGCAGATCGAGACGGCGTCGCGGGTGCGGCGCGGCGGGCCGGAAGTGTTCGTGGGGGCGGCGAGCGCGGGCGCGGCGCTGCGCCGTTAGACGAAGGAGGTTTGAAAGGAGTTTGGAGTCCGGCGCCGCGCGGCCTCTTCCCGGCAAGCCGCGCGGGGGAAGTTGGGGGGGCGACCAAAGGGCTTCGGCGCGGGCCGCGGCCGTCGCTTCGGAAGTCAGATGAGAAGGCCGCTGCCTGACATGTTAGACCGATACGGCTCGGAGCAAGTTCTGCGTCCCGACGTTTCACGGCGACGTGCTTTAGTGGTCGCCGTTTTTCTTTGTCTGTGGATGGTGCTGGTCGGGGCGCGGCTCGCCTACCTACAGACCTCACAGCACGAGTGGCTGAGCAGGCGCGCGCGCCAGCAGCAGCTCGACGAGGAGCTGCTGTCGGCGCCGCGCGGCCTCATCCTCGACCGGCAGGGCAGGGAGCTTGCGCGCAGCATCGACGTGGACTCGTTCTACGCCGACCCGCGCGAGATGGAGGACGTTGACGCGGCGTCGGCCGCGCTCGGCCGCGTCCTTAATATGGATGCCGTCGGGCTGTCAACGAAACTGAAGGAGGCGAAGTCGGCGCGGCGCGGCTTCGTCTGGCTGGCGCGCAGGGTCGAGGACGGGCAGGCGCAGGCGGTCAAGGAGTTGAAGCTCAAAGGGGTCTACTCGACCGAAGAGCAGCGGCGGCGTTACCCGAACGGGGCTCTGGCGGCGCACGTGCTCGGCTTCGTGGGCCTGGACGCGAAGGGCCTGGCGGGCGTCGAGCAGGTCTACGACGCGGCGCTGACGGGCGAGCCGGGCAAGCGCATCCTGGACGCCGATGCGAAGCGCAGGCCCTTCGAGAGCGAGGGGCTCGACCCGCAGGACGGGCGGACGCTCGTGCTCACCCTCGACCAGACGGTGCAGTACATCGTCGAGCGCGAGCTGGCGGCGGCTCTGGAGCGGACGCAGGCGAAGTCGGCGGCGGCCATCGTGCTCGACCCGCACACGGGCGAAGTGCTCGCGCTCGCCAACGCGCCCTCGTTCGACCCGAACGACGCGGCCGGCGCCAGCCCCGAGCAGCGGCGCAACGACGCGCTCCAGAACATCTACGAGCCCGGCTCGACCTTCAAGGTCGTGGCCTTCACCGGCGCGCTCGAAGAGAAGCTCGTCACGCCGGAGACGCGCATCGAATGCCCCGGCTCGATCTCCTTGCCGGGCCGCGTCGTGCATGACCACGCGCGCGGCTCGCTCACGGCGACCGAGGCGCTGGCGAAGTCTTCGAACGTCGCCGCCATCAAGCTCGGGATGAAGCTCGGCAACGAACGGCTCTACGAGTACATCCGCCGGCTCGGCTTCGGCTCGAAGACGGAGGTGGAACTGCCGGGGGAGACGGCCGGTCTCATCAGGCCGGTCTCGAAGTGGCAGCCGGGCTCCATCGGCTCCGTGCCCATCGGGCAGGAGGTCGGCGTGACTCCCGTGCAGATGGCCGCGGCCTACGGCGCCATCGCCAACGACGGCGTGCGCGTCGCGCCGCACCTCGTCCGCGAGGTGCGCGACGCGGAAGGCCGGACGGTCGAGCGCGCCGAGCCGGAGTCGCACCGCGTCGTGAGCGCGGAGACCGCCGGGATGGTGCGCCACATGTTGGAGTCGGTGACGCTCAACGGGACGGCGAAGAAGGCGCAGCTCGAAGGCTACACGGCGGCGGGCAAGACCGGCACGGCGCAGAAGGTTGACCCGCGGACGCACGCCTACTCGCAGACGAAGTACGTGGCCTCTTTCGTCGGGTTCGCGCCGCTTGAGAACCCGGCGGTCGTCATCATCGTCGTCATCGACGAGGCGGTCGGCCTCCACCAGGGTGGGCAGGTGGCCGCGCCCGTCTTCGCGGAGATCGCCAACCAGGTGCTCCCGTACCTCGACGTGATGCCCGACGAGCAGCCCGACGCGAAGAGGCCCGCGGGCCAGCTTGCGGCGAACAACGCGCCCGCGACCGTGCTGCCCACGGCGACGCCCGCGGGCGGCGCGACGGAGCATGAGGGTGTCGGGGGCGGGGCGTCGAACCTGCCGGTCGTCGCGGAGCGCGGGGGCGGAGAGGTCGGCGAGGTCGTCTACGCGGCAGCGCGCGAGCGGGAGCTTTTGATGCCCGACCTGCGCGGCCGCAGCGTGCGCGACGTGGCGCGCATCTGCTCGCGGCTCGGGCTCGAACTCGAAGCGCGCGGCGAGGGGCGTGCCCTCCGGCAGAGCCCGGAGGGCGGCGCCGCGCTCGCGCCCGGCCAGACCGTCCGCATCGAGTTCGGCCGGAGCGACTGAAGGGATTTTTCGACTTCTGATTTTTGATTTGCGATTTAAAAGCGGCCGGCTCCCCCTAGCAAAGTTGGGCGCTTTCTTGACCCGAAGTCCCGGAAGTTACCTCGGAAGGTGAGATGAGAAATCAGAGGATGTCGGCGGGTTCCGCGACGTGCGAGGGCTATCAGGTGGCGGAAATCAGGCGCGGAATTGACGGCTGCCGCGAGCGTTTGCGCCGCAACCGCGCCGCGCGCAGAATAGCCGAACGCGCCACCCCACACACGTTCGAGACGGCCGAGGAGTTGCCCGAGCTGGCACTCCTCGCGGCCTCGACGGAGGTGCGGGGGGAGGAGACTTAAAAGGCGGCCCGGCTCTTCCGAAAGGCGCGGCGGGCTCCGCAGCACGAACGCCAGCGTCCGGAGGAAGAGAGTGAAAGTCGTCGATGCGGCAAGGTTGATGCGCGCCTCTGCGGGGGCCGCGCGCGGGCTCTTTGACAAGGAAATAAGTGGTTTTTCTATCGACTCGCGCGCCGTCCGCGCGGGCGAACTCTTCTTCGCGCTCTCGCCCGAAGACTACCGACGCCACTGCTTCACGGCCACGTCGTTCGCCGACGCGCACCGTTTTATCCCGCAGGCGCTCACGGAAGGCGGCGCCGTCGCGGCGGTCGCGCGCGCGGCGAGCGTCGAGGGCGACGAAGAGCTTCGCCCGTTCCTAGACCGGCTGTTGTTGGTCGATGACGTGATCGACGCTTTGCAGTCGGTCGCGCGGGGGACGATAGAGGCTTGGGGTCGCCCGGTCGTCGGCATCACGGGGAGCGCCGGCAAGACGACGACGAAGGACTTGACGGCGCACGTCCTCGGCGCGACCGGAAGGAGGGTCTTGCGCAGCCGCAAGAACTTCAACAACGAGCTGGGCGTCGCCCTCTCCGTCTTGCAGATGGAGACGGACGGCGCGCGGCCCGAGGAGTTCGACGTGGCGGTGCTGGAGATGGGGATGTCGATGCCGGGCGAGATCGCGCGCCACTGCAAGGTGGCGCCGCCGGACGTGGCGGTGTTGACGCTGGTCGCGCCCGTGCACCTGGAGTTCATGGGCTCGGTCGAGGCCATCGCCGAAGGCAAGGCGCAGCTCGTCGAGGGGATGAAGGCCGGCGGGACGGCGGTGCTGAACGCAGACGACGAGCGCGTCCTCGCGATGCGCGCGAAGGCCGGCCACGC
Organism: Acidobacteriota bacterium; assembly: GCA_019242475.1. GTDB lineage: Bacteria > Acidobacteriota > Blastocatellia > Pyrinomonadales > Pyrinomonadaceae > QHXN01. The sequence continues at coordinate 4,906 of JAFAVK010000007.1, forward strand.
CGGGCGCGTCATCACCTACGGCGTGAACGAGGCGGCGGACGTTCGGGCGCTCGGCGTTCAGACGGTCGGAGTCGGCGCGAGCCGTTTCGTCTTGAAGACGCCGGACGGCGAGGCGGAGGTGGTGCTCCCGATGCACGGCAGGCACAACGTCTCGAACGCGCTGGCCGCGGCCGCGGCGGCCGTCAGTTTCGGCGTCGGCGTGGAGGAGATAGCCGCGGCCCTCTCGACGGCCGCGCCTTCGGAGAAGCGCGGCGAGGTCTTGCGCTTCAAGGAAGGGTTCGTCGTGGTGGACGACTCGTACAACTCGAACCCGCGCTCGCTGCTCAGCATGGCCGAGGCGGTGGCCGGGGGGGGCGAGGGAGTCGCGCGGCGCGTGGTCGTCGCGGGCGAGATGCTTGAGCTCGGCGAGGAGGGCGCGGCGCTCCACCGCGAGGCGGGGCGCGACATCGCCGGGTTCGGGGTGGACGTGCTCTGGGGTGTGCGGGGACTGGCGCGCGAGCTGATCGAAGGCGCGCGCGAAGGAGGGATGAGCGAAGAGGCGACGCGCTTCTTCGAAGACTCGGACGCGGCGGGTGAAGCCCTCGCCGGCTTCGTCCGGCCCGGCGACCTCGTCCTGGTTAAAGGCTCGCGCGGCGTCCACACGGAGAAAGTGGTCGAAGCCTTGAAGGAGCGGTACGAGCTGAAATGATGAATGATGAACGATGAATGATGAGTTGAAGAGAGTTCTTAATTCATCATTCCGCATTCATCATTCATCATTCCGAAACAGATGATCTACCACATCTTCTACGAATGGCTCTTCAAGTCGCTCTCGGCCGGCGGGGGCGGCGAGTCGTATTTCGTCAAGGCGCTGAACGTCTTCCAGTACGTGACGTTCCGGACGGCCTACGCGGCGGTGACGGCGCTGCTCATCTCGCTCCTCTTCGGCAAGCGCGTCATCGAGGCGCTCAGGCGCCTGAAGGTCGGCCAGGAGATCCGCGAGGAGGGGCCGCAGGCGCACCAGGCCAAGCGCGGCACGCCGACGATGGGCGGCGTGCTCATCATCGGCTCGGTGCTCATCTCGACGCTCTTGTGGGCGCGGCTCTCCAGCCTCTACGTCTGGATCATCCTGGTCGCGACCGCGGGCTTCGCCACCATCGGATTTCTGGACGACTACCTGAAGGTCGCGAAGCGGCAGAACCTCGGGCTGCAAGGGCGCTGGAAGCTGGTCGGGCAACTGACCATCGCGCTGTTCGTGTGGGGGGCTCTGCTCTTCTTCACGTACCAGGGCTGGGCCGACTACTCGTGGAAGCTCTCGCTGCCGTTCTTCAAGCAGACGGCACTGTCGCGCATCACGGACATCGGGCCGCTCATCTACCTGCCGTTCATCGCCATCGTGTTGATGGGCTTCTCGAACGCGGTGAACCTGACGGACGGGCTCGACGGGCTGGCGATCAGCGTGACGGTCATCGCGATGGCGACGCTGACGGCCTTCACCTACATCAGCGGCGACAAGCGCTGGGCCGACTACGTGGGCCTCGAGCACCAGAAGGAGATCGGCGAGCTGACCATCTTCTGCGGGGCGATGGTGGGGGCGAGTCTGGGGTTCCTCTGGTACAACGCGCCGCCGGCCGAGGTCTTCATGGGCGACGTGGGGAGCCTCGCCATCGGCGGCGCCATCGGCACCATCGGCGTGCTGACGAAGCAGGAGCTGATCCTCGTCCTCATCGGCGGCGTCTACGTCATCGAGGCGCTGTCGGTGACGCTCCAGGTCGGCTTCTTCAAAATGACGAAGCGGAGGTTGGGGACGGGCAAGCGGCTCTTCAAGATGACGCCGCTGCACCACCACTTCGAGATGACGGGCTGGAAGGAGCCGAAGATCGTCTTCCGCTTCCTCATCATCGCGATCCTGTTCGCGCTGCTGAGCCTTTCGACTTTGAAGCTGCGGTGAAGGGAGGGGGCTTTGGGCGGACACCCCTGGTTCTACTTCGTCGAGTACGAGCCGGACATCGACGCGGCCTTGCAGAAGCTGCGCCGGCGCGAGTTCGAGGCGGGGCGCTACAACCCCGCGGTTGACTTCCCAGACTTCCCCGTCACGGCCGACTCGCCCGCGCCCGGCGCGCAACACGACTCCATCGAGGAGGCGCAGGAGGATGCCGACGCCGACGGCACGCGCTCGATCCTCGACATGGAGCGCGTCTCGGACGCGGCCGACTACGGGGCGGTCGCGCCGATGCCGCGGAAGGTTCTGCTCGACCTCTTCGGGACGGAGGAGCCGACGCGCGAGCTGGTCGAGGGGAGCGAGGAGTTGTACGACGCCCTGGAGCGCGGGCAGGGCGTCTACGTCGTCGTCCACGAGGGCGGCCGCCCGTCCGAGATTTTCTTCGCGGGCTACTCGTTCGACTGAAGGCTTTGAGTCGGATGGAACTCGACGGCAAAAAGGTTCTGGTCATCGGCGCGGGGCGCAGCGGCGTGGCGTCGGCGCGGTTCCTGGCCGCGCGCGGCGCGCTCGTCGTCCTCAACGACCGGAAGGAGTTCATTGACTGGCCGAACGACGCGCTCGCTTTGAAGGGCGAGGGCGTCGTCAAGCTGCTCGCGGGCGACGTGCCGTCCTGGCTGCTCGACCAGATTGAATTGGTGGTGGTGAGTCCGGGCGTGCCGTCGAAGAGCATTCCGATCCGCTACGCCGAGCGCGCGGGGGCGGAGGTCGTCGGGGAAATTGAACTCGCGTGGCGCTTCCTGCGCGGCCGCGTCGTCGGCATCACGGGGACGAACGGGAAGACGACGACGACGACGCTCGTCGGAGAGCTGTTGAAGGACGCGGGGCTGCCCGTTCAGGTCGGCGGGAACATCGGGACGCCGCTCGTCTCCCTGGTCGAGACTTCGCGCGAGGACGGCTGGACGGTCGTCGAGCTTTCGAGCTACCAGCTCGAAACGATCAAGGAGTTCCGGCCGACGGTGGCCGTCGTGCTGAACCTGATGCCCGACCACATGGACAGGTACGAGTCCTTCGAGGACTACGGCGCGGCCAAGCACCGCATCTTCCGCAACCAGACCTCGGCGGACGTGGCCGTGCTCAACGCCGACGACCCCGTCGTTTCAACCTGGGCGCAGGGGCTCGAAGCGCACGTTACGCGTTTCAGCACCGCACGCGAGCTGGACGAGGGGCTCTTCCTGCGCGGGAGAGATTTGGTCGCGCGCACCTGGTCGGGCGAGCGCGTTCTGATGTCGCGCGACGAGATGCGTTTGAAGGGCGTGCACAACGTCCAGAACGTCCTGGCCGCGTTCGCCGCGGGGCTCGCCTGCGGCGCGAGTCCCGACTCGATGCGCGAGACGGTGCGCCGCTTCGCGCCCGTCGAGCACAGGCTCGAACGTGTGGCGGAGGTCGGCGGCGTCACCTTCTACAACGACTCGAAGGCGACGAACGTGGACGCCGCGGTCAAGGCCGTCGAGGCTTTGTCGGACGAGCCCGGCCGCATCGTCCTCATCCTCGGCGGGCGCGGCAAGAACGCGCCCTACGCGCCGCTCGCGCCGCTGCTTGCAAAGAAGGCGCGCGCCCTCGTCACGCTCGGCGAAGACGCCGAACGCATCGAGGCGGAGCTGAAGGGCTCGGCGCCGACCGCGCGCGCCAACGACATGGCCGACGCCGTCCACAAAGCCTACGGGGCGGCCGAGCCCGGCGACACCGTCCTGCTCGCGCCCGCCTGCGCCAGCTTCGACATGTTCCAGAGCTACGAGCACCGCGGGCGCGTGTTCAAAGAAGAGGTTGAGAAGTTGAAGAAGTCGGGGGCCGCGAGTCAGGAGTCGGAAGAGAAGCACGCGCTTCCCTCTTCGTGCTGACTACTGACTACCGTCTACTGACTACTGCTTTTTATGGCCCGGAAGCTACAGGCAGACGAGTGGTTGTTCGCCGCGACGGTGGCGCTGGCGCTGTTCGGCGTCGTCATGGTCTACAGCGCGTCGGCGGTCATCGCCGCGGCGGAGAAGGGGCACAGCCAGTACTACTACGTCGCGCGGCAGGGCGGGTGGACGATCATCGGGCTCTGCGCGATGTGGGCCGGGATGCGTTTCGACTACGGGCGGCTGCGCAACGGGAAGATCGCCTACGGGCTGCTCGCGCTCGTCGTCCTGCTGCTCGTCGCCGTCTTCGCCTTCCCGCCGATCAACGGCGCGCGGCGCTGGATCAGGATGTCGGGCGTCTTCTCGTTGCAGCCGTCGGAGATTTCGAAAATCGCGCTGGCGATCTTCCTCGCGCGGTTCCTCGAACGACGCGCCGGGCGCGAGGGCGAGTTCTGGGCGACGTTCGTGCCGGCCGTCCTGGTGACCGGCGTGCTCGCGCTGCTCATCGTGGCCGAGCCCGACCTCGGGACTTCGTTGATGCTCGCGGTCGTCTGCACGTCGGTGCTGTTTACGGCGGGCGCGCGGCTCAAGCACATGCTGCTGGCGGCGGCGCCGGCGCTCGTGGGCGTGGCGGGCCTGCTGCTCTTCGTGCCGTGGCGGCTCAAGCGCGTGCTCGTCTTCCTAGACCCCTGGGCCGACCCGCAGGGCTCGGGCTATCAGGTCGTGCAGTCGCTCCTGGCCGTCGGCTCGGGCGGCGTGCACGGGCTCGGGTTCACCGAAGGAAGGCAGAAGATGTTCTTCCTGCCGTTCGCGCACTCGGACTTCATCTTCGCCGTCGTGAGCGAGGAGTTGGGGCTGTTCGGGGGCTTGGCGGTGATCGCGCTCTTCGGGCTCTTCCTGTGGCGCGGGATGCGCGCGGCGCTGCGGGCGCCGGACAGGTTCGGGATGCTGCTCGGCGTCGGCATCGTGACCGGCATCGTCGCGCAGGCGCTCTTCAACATGAGCGTCGTGCTCTCGATGCTGCCGACGAAGGGCATCCCGCTGCCGTTCATCTCGTACGGCGGCTCGTCCCTGGTGCCGACGCTCTTCGCGGTCGGCGTGCTCTTGAACATCTCGCAGCAGTCGAACGCTTCGCGGGAGGTCGGGTTTTCGATTTTCGATTTGCGATTTAAGAATGCCGGCGGCGCGAGCCCCGCTTTCCCAAATCAAAAATCAAAAATCAAAGATGAAACATTCGCATGATGCGCGTGCTCATCGCCGCGGGCGGGACGGGCGGGCACATCTACCCGGGCATCGCCGTCGCGAACGAGGTGATGCGGCGCGACCCCTCTTCGGCCGTGCGCTTCGTCGGGACGGCGAAGGGGCTGGAGAACCGGCTCGTGCCGCGGGCGGGGTTCGAGCTTTCGCTCATTGAATCGGCGGGGTTGAAGAACGTCGGGGCGGCGGGGAAGTTGAAGGGGTTGATGCTGCTCCCCAGAAGCTTCTTCGCGGCGCGGCGGCTGATACGCGAGTTCCGTCCCGACGTCGTTGCCGGCGCGGGCGGCTACGTCTCGGGGCCGGTCTTGATGACGGCGGCGCTGCTGCGCGTGCCGACGCTCGTGATGGAGTCGAACGCGCTGCCGGGCTTCACGAACCGGCGGCTCGCGCGCTTCGTGGACGCCGCGGCCGTCTCGTTCGAAGAGTCGCTCGCCTACTTCCGCGGCAAGGGCGTCGTGACGGGGAACCCCGTGCGGCGCGAGTTCTTTGAGATCGAGAGGAAGGAGCGCGACCCCGCGCGCTTCTCGCTCCTCGTCTTCGGCGGCTCGCAGGGCGCCCGCGCCATCAACGAGGCGCTGGTCGCGGCCCTGCCCCTGCTCGAACGTCACAAGGACGTTCTGGGCATCGTCCACCAGACGGGCGAGGCCGACTTTGAAAAGGTGCGCGGCGGTTACGAGGCGGCGGGCTGGGCCGGCCGCGCCGACGTGCGCAAGTACATCGACGACATGGTCGCGCGCTTCGCCGAGAGCGACCTCGTCGTCTGCCGCGCGGGCGCGACGACGACCGCGGAACTGATCGCCGCCGGCAAGGCTTCGCTCATGGTGCCGTTCCCCTTCGCGGCGGACGACCACCAGCGCAAGAACGCCGAGGCGCTCGAGCGGGCCGGCGCCTCCCGCATGGTCTTGCAGCAGGACGCCACCGGCGAGCGGCTCGCGCAGGAGATCAGCACGCTGGTCGAAGACCCCGGCCGCGTCACCCGGATGGAAGAGGCCGCCCGCTCGCTCGCGCGCGGCGACGCCGCGCAGGCGGCAGTCGATTTGATGGAGAAGTTGTCAGGAAAAGGAAAGTAGAGATTTGTTCAGGCGCATCCAACACGTCCACTTCGTCGGCGTCGGCGGCATAGGCATGTCCGGCATCGCGGAGGTGCTTTTGAACATGGGCTTCCGCGTGTCGGGCTCCGACGTGCGGCGCTCGGACGTGACGGCGCGGCTCGAA